>CAUTMM010000005.1:0-4306 GCA_963539835.1 uncultured Acholeplasmataceae bacterium | reverse complement strand
AAAGAGTTTAAAATGACTCTAATTAGTTTTATTCTTTGTAAAAGAATTGGTGTATATCATTTTCATATTTAGTTTTCAAAGATTTGTTGCCATTTGGCACACTTAAATAATTATATATTAAATAAAAAAATATTTCAACAAGTATTTGTAAAATATTTTTTTAAAAATAATATATAAAAGATGGTGGGCAGGGACGGATTCGAACCGCCGAAACCGGAGGTAACAGATTTACAGTCTGCCGCGTTTAGCCACTTCGCTACCTGCCCAAACACTTGTTAAAGTATATAATATGTGGTTTAAAAATGCAAATAAATTAAAATAGGTTTTATTTTGCGTGTTAGTTCTAGTTGTAAAGTAGTTAAGAAAGTTAGAAAGTTGGAAACAGCATTGTTTATAATTTGTAGCATAAGTAAAAAAGTATAGGTTTAAATATTGGAAAGAATCACAAAGATTATCAAAATTAACAAAGTAGAAAAACAACACACTAAAGACTTTTACTTTGTCTTTGGCGTTTTTAATGGTGTTTTTGAAAAATATTTAATGAACTCAAAGAAATACATTAAGTACGGAGAAATGCAGTTAGGTGAAAATTACAGTGTGGTGGTGTCTGGCGTGGGTTATGTAAATAAAAGTCAAATTATTCAGAGTTTTAAAAAGATAAGCGGCGGGGTTGAAGGCGAAAGAAAAGAAAAAAGTGCTGTTTTTGAAATTTCTAAAAAGAAAGTTTTTGTTCAAGAGTTAGAATTGTTTTTAAAACAAAAAAGTAAATTGTCTAGTCTACAAATTAAAGAAATTTGTGCGTGGGTTTATTCAAACCATGCACAGTTTAAAGAAAACCCTTATTTACTTTTGAAATTAAACTTAGATTTGAGTTTTCTAGATATTGACCAAATAGCTAAGTTTATAAGTTTTTTGTACAACTCTAAAGTTAGAGTTAAGGCTTGTCTGGATTTTTGTTTTAAAAATGGAGTTAATGGTAGTGCTGTGATCTCCAGACGCGAGTTGTTTAGTGCGTGCTTTGATTTGCTTAAAGCAGTTTACATTAAATTTCGAGATGTTTTGCAAATCCAGACTGTTTTAGTTGAATTGTTAAAATCACAAGAAGTCAAAGAATTAAAGATTAAAGGAGAGGATGAGTTTTTCATCCATTCTTGGTATTGTCGCCAAACTGTGTTGTTGGTAAAAGAGTTAAAAAGAAGAAATAAGGAAACAGGTAAGTTTGTCCAAAATGTTGTAGTTGACAGTACAGACTATGATTTTCAAAACTGTTTAGAAAATGCACTAAACAACAAAATAAGTTTTATTGTAGGACCTGCTGGCAGTGGTAAGTCTCACATGTTAAAACTGCTTTATAAAACCTTTTCACAAATGTTAAATAATGAGAAATATAGTGAAAACGTTGTGGTATTAACTCCTACTGGCAAAGCCAGTGCTAGACTTAACTCAGACTTAAAAGTCTTTTCAAGTACAGTGCACTCAGCGCTGGGCTGGTGCGCAAAAAGTAGTGTAATTGACTTAAACAATTACTATAGTTTTTCTTTCAACTACAAAGATAAGTTTAAGAATACCAAAGTGGTTTTAGTAGATGAAAGCAGTATGCTGGAAGATGCGTTAGTTTGGGTTATGCTAAATAGTTTTCCTAAAAACTGTCATTTTGTTTTTGTTGGAGACTCAAATCAACTGACAAGTATTTTGCCAGGTTCGTTTTTAAAAGATTGCGTTTCTTCAGGTATTTTTCCAACACATCATCTTTGCTACAACCATAGACAAATTAACACAGATTTGCCTAAGTTACTTAACCAAGTGTTAATAGGCAATAGAGATTGTCTTAACTATAGGTATGAATCGGTAGTTGTTAGGTATCTTTCGTACAAAAATTTCCTTCTTAAATTGAGTTTGCTGATTAGCAAACTCAATCAACAAATAAATAGTTTTTATGCAGATTTTCAAATTTTACTGGCGATTAAAAATCCAGAAAGAGGAGTGATTGAGCTAAATAAGTTTATCCAAAGTATTTTTATCAAAAATAAAGGAAACTTAGTTAGTAGTGGTATTTATGATTTTTATGTTGGCGACAAAGTTATTCAAGTTTTTAACAACAAAGAAACTAAAGTACTAAATGGAGAAATTGGAATTATTAGAAAAATTGTTGAAGATAAAGTTATAGTTGAATTTCAAAATGGGTTAGTTTGTGAGTACACAAAAGAAAATATTTCTGAACTTGAACTTGCTTATGCTTTAACTGTACACAAAGCACAAGGCTCTGAGTTTAAATATGTTATTTTTTATGCCGATAAGTATTCTGGCAGAATGCTTAATAAGAATTTAGTCTACACTGCATTTTCAAGGGCGAAAACTAAATTGTTTGTGTTTGGAGATATTGAAAAAATTGGCGACTCTGTCGGCAAAGAAAATACTGGTTTTAGTTATTTTAAATATCTACTTGAAAAAGAAGACTAGATGCAGTTTAAGCAAATATCTTTAAGGTTTCTAGTTCTTTTTCTTGGCTTTCTTTTCGTCTAAGTTTTTCAACTATTGATTTAAGTAAGTAGAGTCCTTTGATTAAAGTGTGCGTATTTAGTTCTTTTTTTAAGATTGACCTATATGCGTTAAAAACAGAGTAAGCATGCAGGTAATCTGTTTTACCTGCCTTGAAAAGCAGAATTTCTTTAGCTATTTTCTTTCGCGCTCTTAGCACAGTTGAGCGTCTGAGTTTGATTTTAAAAATAAGTTTGTTGTCAGACTTTCGTCTGTCAATAAAGTAAGTGTAGCCAAGATAAGAAACTCCGTTTGCAATTGGTGCTAGCGTAGTTTTTTGATTAAAACTTAAATGCAGGGTTTTAATAAACTCGTTTAGCCGCTTTAAATGAGACTTTAACTTATCTTTAGTTTCACCAAAAATCAACAAATCGTCCATATAGCGAACATAGTGTTTTACTCTCAAAGTTTGTTTAATGAAGTTGTCAAGCGGAGTTAATATTAGGTTTGCAAGAAGTTGTGAAACTTGATTGCCGAGTGGCAATCCTTTTTCACTTAGCGGGATATTATCTGAAAGAAAATAAGTGGGATCAATTTTCGGTAGTTTCTTTTTTTCTCTAAATTCATTTTCTTGTATAATCTGTTTTTCTTTATTGTAAGAACCTAAAATTGTTTTAATTATTTTAAAGCTCTCCGGATGGTCTTTTAGAATTTCTTTAGCGGAATTTAAAACTAGACTGTGTGCGATATTGTCGTAAAACTTAGCAATGTCTAGTTTTAAATAGTATTTGTTCTTAAGTTCTTCGGAGGTATGCTTTAAATAGTAGTTTTTAACAATATCTCTGGCGTAATCTGTTCCTTTTCCGATAATACATGCGCAAGCTGCTGGATTTAGTTTATCTGCAATTAGCCGATAAACTAAATTAGTGCAAAGCGCCATTTGCACGACTCTGTCTGCTAAAGTTGGTGCAGATATCATTCTGAACTTAGGGTCGTAAATATAAAAAATTTTGTAGTTAAGCATTTCGTATTTACCACTCAATACTTTTTTGTGAGTTTCCATTATAAAATCAGATATTTTAAAAATGCTAACAGCAACTGGTTTTTTGTCTTGCTTGCCGCGAAGGCAAGCAAGTGTTGCTTTATACAAATTAGGCACTGAAAATATTTCGCCAAAAGAAATTAAAGTGTTTTGGGTTTTCTGTTTTAACGCTTGGTCTTTTTTGGTTAGTTTAGCCATTTTTTGCACCTCTTTGACTTAGTTTCTTTTAAACAAAATAAAGGCTGCTTGATAAAAACAGCCTTTATTTTGTTTGTAATTTAAGTTTTTTAAAAATAGTTTGAAGGTAAAAAAACTTATGAAAAAAAACCAACTAAAGCAACACAACACAGGTTTAAACCAAAATTAGTTTAGCAGTGTATTGTAGTTTTCATTCGCTTTATTTAACAGCAGACGCTGTGGCTCTGGATTAAGCTTTTAGGTTTTTTAAAAAGCTTTAGTAAATGCAAGATAAGGATTTCCTTAAGTTTGCTTTATGCAGGTCTTTTGACCTACATCTTAAATAAAAAAATATTGAAAGGGGATAAGCTTTTGTGTGAAAAAGATTTATGTGAGAAAGCCACGCAGTGGTAAAATCTCTGAAAATAAAAATAAAAGAGAGTACCTACGGCAAGCGGTCAAGAGGCTACCTAATGCAAACTACCACACCGAAAACGTTGTTCACGTTGTTCCAGTTCAGGTTGCCGTTGGAGTTGATGTTGTGCGCGTTCGGGTTAGAGTTAGGATACTGTGTACCAAGCCACCAGTTCTGATGGTTGCCAGTGTTGT
>CAUTMM010000004.1:0-127862 GCA_963539835.1 uncultured Acholeplasmataceae bacterium | reverse complement strand
GGTATCCCTACGAGAACGTGGGGATGGATCACCTCCTTTCTAAGGAGTAAAACATTATTTAAATACGTATATCATTTACTATTTAGTTTTTAAAGATTTGTTTCCACCTTGGCACAAAAAGGGGCCTATAGCTCAGTTGGTTAGAGCACACGCTTGATAAGCGTGGGGTCGATAGTTCAAGTCTATTTAGGCCCACCACCTTTTATGGGGCTTTAGCTCAGTTGGTAGAGCATCTGTTTTGCACGCAGAGGGTCAGGAGTTCGAGTCTCCTAAGCTCCACCATAAAAGATCTTTGAAAAGTAGATAAATTTTCTGTCAATTTTTAATTAAAAAAGGTTAAGAAAGTAAGAGCGCATAGTGAATGCCTTGGCACTAAGAGCCGATGAAGGACGCAACTAACGGCGATACGCTGCGACGAGTTGTAAGTAAACGAAGACTCGCAGATCTCCGAATGGGGGAACCCAACATCTTAAGATGTTATGTAGCAATTTATTTGCACATGGGAACGAAGTGAACTGAAATATCTAAGTAGCTTCAGGAAAAGAAAGCAAAAGCGATTTTGTTAGTAGTGACGAGCGAACGCAAAACAGCCATCTACTACCACAGAAACTTCGTGTATTATAGTTGAACACTTTGAAAAGAGTGGCCACAGAGGGTTATAGCCCTGTAGACGAAATAATGCACGACTGATGTAGAAAAAAGTACGGCGAGACACGTGAAATCTTGTTGGAACGAACAGGCGGGACCACCCGCGAAGGCTAAATACTCCTTAGTGACCGATAGTGGACAAGTACCGTGAGGGAAAGGTGAAAAGAACCCCGAAAGGGGAGTGAAATAGATCCTGAAACTGTGTGCTTACAATTAGTCAAAGCCCGTTAATGGGTAATGGCATGCCTTTTGCAGAATGAACCGGCGAGTTACGATATTAAGCAAGGTTAATAATTTAGGTTTAAGCCGCAGCGAAAGCGAGTCTGAATAGGGCGATTTAGTTAAATGTCGTAGACCCGAAACCAAGTGAGCTAGCCATGGGCAGGTTGAAGTAAAGGTAAAACTTTATGGAGGACCGAACTAGGAAACGTTAAAAAGTTTTTAGATGACCTGTGGTTAGGGGTGAAAAGCCAATCGAACTTGGAGATAGCTGGTTCTCCCCGAAATAGTTTTAGGACTAGCGTTAGTCTTAGTTTTACGAAGGTAGAGCTCTGAATGTGTGATGGCCTCACCTCGAGGTACTGAGCCCAATTAAACTTCGAATGTCGTAAAATATGGCTAGCAGTCAGACTACGAGTGCTAAGGTCCGTGGTCGAAAGGGAAATAGCCCAGATCGCCAGTTAAGGTCCCTAAATTGATGCTAAGTGGAAAAGGAAGTGAAAACGCCTAAACAGCTAGGAGGTTGGCTTAGAAGCAGCCACCCTTAAAAGAGTGCGTAATAGCTCACTAGTCGAGTGTTTTCGCGCCGAAAATGTACCGGGGCTAAGCATCATACCGAAACTGCGGATGTATAGATTTATCTATACGTGGTAGGGGAGCGTTCTATACGGCGCTGAAGCCAGATCGTAAGGACTGGTGGAGTGTATAGAAGTGAGAATGCCGGTGTAAGTAACGAAAAGATAGGTGGAAATCCTATCCGTCGAAAACCCAAGGATTCCAGGGGAAGGTTCGTCCGCCCTGGGTAAGTCGGGACCTAAGTCGAGGCCAAACGGCGTAGACGATGGCAATAATGTAGATATTCATTTACCACATTGGAGACTGATGGAGTGACAAATCAGGCTAGGTACTGTCCGCGAATGGATGTGGATCGAGACACCAAGGCTGCCAATATGCAAATCAGTTGGCGCATAAGTTCAAGGTGTGTTAGGTAAAAGTACACGAGGTCATAGTTTCTAGAAAAGCTTCTAAAGATATGTCTAATGTGCCCGTACCGTAAACCGACACAGGTGGGTGGGTAGAATATACTAAGACGCGCGAGAAAACACTTGTTAAGGAACTCGGCAAAATGACCCTGTAACTTAGGGATAAAGGGAGCCTTGAGAAATCAAGGCCGCAGAGAATAGGCCCAAGCGACTGTTTATCAAAAACATAGGTATCTGCTAATGCGAAAGCAGACATATAGGTACTGATGCCTGCCCGGTGCTGGAAGGTTAAGAGGAGAGGTTAAGAGCAATCTGAAGCTTTGAATTGAAGCCCCAGTGAACGGCGGCCGTAACTGTGACGGTCCTAAGGTAGCGAAATTCCTTGTCGGGTAAGTTCCGACCCGCACGAAAGGCGTAACGATTTGGGCGCTGTCTCAACAAGTGACTCGGTGAAATCAAATTACCGGTGAAAATGCCGGTTAACCGCGACAGGACGAAAAGACCCCATGGAGCTTTACTATAGCTTGATATTGAAACTTGGTTGCCAATGTACAGGATAGGTGGGACACTTGGAAGTTTGCACGCTAGTGTAGATGGAGTGGACGTTGGGATACCACCCTTTGACAATTGAGTTTCTAACCTAGAAAAGTGGATTTTCAGGGACAGTGTCAGGTGGGTAGTTTGACTGGGGCGGCCGCCTCCTAAAGAGTAACGGAGGCGCCCGAAGGTTCCCTCAGAATGGTTGGAAATCATTTTATAGAGTGCAAAGGCATAAGGGAGCTTGACTGCGAGACAAACAAGTCGAGCAGGTACGAAAGTAGGGCTTAGTGATCCTACGGTTCCGCGTGGAAGGGCCGTAGCTCAACGGATAAAAGCTACCCTGGGGATAACAGGCTAATCGCTTCCAAGCGTTCACAGCGACGAAGCGGTTTGGCACCTCGATGTCGGCTTGTCGCATCCTGGAGCTGGAGTCGGTTCCAAGGGTTGGGCTGTTCGCCCATTAAAGCGGCACGCGAGCTGGGTTCAGAACGTCGTGAGACAGTTCGGTCTCTATCCGTCGTGGTCGTTAGAGTTTTGAGGGGAGTTGTTCCTAGTATGAGAAGACCGGAATGAATGTACCTCTGGTGTACCAGTTGGCCTGCCAAGGCCAGAGCTGGGTAGCTATGTATAGATTTGATAAACGCTGAAAGCATCTAAGTGTGAAGCAAACCCCAAGATGAGAACTCTCAATTTAGTAAGACACCTTTTAGACTAAGAGGTTGATAGGTCAGCGGTGTACGCAAGGTAACTTGTTTAGCTAACTGATACTAATAGGTCGAGGACTTAATCTTTATTTATTTAATTTAAAAATTGACATATATTTATCTAGTTTTGAAAGAAATCTGGTGGTGATGGCAAAGTGGAAACACCTGTTTACATCCCGAACACAGCAGTTAAGCACTTTTACGCCGACGATAGCACAATAGTGTGAAAATAGGGAGCTGCCAGTTTCTTTTACGCGGAGGTTTAGCTCAGCTGGGAGAGCATCTGCCTTACAAGCAGAGGGTCGGGGGTTCGAGCCCCTCAACCTCCACCAGAGCCGAGATAGCTCAATTGGTAGAGCAACTGACTTGTAATCAGTAGGTTGCGGGTTCAATTCCTGTTCTCGGCACCACTATCTGTCCCGTTAGCTCAGTCGGTAGAGCACCTGGCTTTTAACCAGGGTGTCAGAAGTTCGAGTCTTCTACGGGATACCATTGCCCGGGTGGCGGAATAGGTAGACGCGTGGGACTTAAAATCCCATGGAGGAAACTCTGTACCGGTTCAAGTCCGGTTCCGGGTACCATCCTTTTTTAGACTTTGTTTAAAAAAAGCGATTGTTTACCCTTTTTTTATTTTAAAATCAACTAAACAAATTTAGTATACGGCGGTGTAGCTCAGCTGGCTAGAGCGTACGGTTCATACCCGTGAGGTCGAGGGTTCGATCCCCCCCGCCGCTACCAAAGGACCCATAGTTCAGTTGGTTAGAGCAACCGGCTCATAACCGGTTAGTCGTAGGTTCGAGTCCTACTGGGTCCACCAAAACTACGGAGGAATACCCAAGCCTGGTTGAAGGGATCGGTCTTGAAAACCGACAGGGTGTAAAAGCCGCGGGGGTTCGAATCCCTCTTCCTCCGCCATTTTATTTTTTCATATCGCGGGGTAGAGCAGTCTGGTTAGCTCATCGGGCTCATAACCCGAAGGTCGTAGGTTCAAATCCTTCCCCCGCAACCAAAAAGGTCTCGTGGTGTAGTTGGTTAACATAAATGCCTGTCACGCATTAGATCGCGGGTTCAAGTCCCGTCGAGACCGCCACTGGTCCGGTAGCTCAGTCGGTAGAGCAAGGGACTGAAAATCCCTGTGTCGGCAGTTCGATTCTGCCCTGGACCACCATTTCATTTTTTATCTCCTTTCATTTCTCCATTTACTCGGAAAAATTCGCAAAACCCCTGAAATTATTCCGAAAACTTAAAAAAGTCGCTTTGTGCACAAAGCGACTTTTTTATTTTCTTAAAAACATTTGTAAACATATTATTTTAATGCGGTTTTTTGGAAAACACACTATTTTAAGGCATTTTTTTATTGGAAAACAAACAATTTTCGCCTATATTTTTATTGGAAAACACACTATTTTAAGGCATTTTTTTATTGGAAAACAAATAAATATGCTAAAATAAATGCGTAGCAAGGAGATTTTAAATGTTTAGACGGAAAATAGAAAAAATATTAGAAAAAAACTATCAAGATGAAAACGCCAAAATCCTGATTATAGAAGGAGCCAGACAAGTTGGTAAAAGTTTTATTGTTAGAAGAACTGCACCAAAATACTTTAAAAACTACATAGAAATTGACTTAAAGTCAGACTACGAAAACAAACAACACTTTTTTAACATTAGAGACACTGCCTCTTTTTATATATTCATCAGTAGTATCTTTGATTTAAAAAAAGCAAACTTATCAAACACAATTATTTTTCTTGATGAAATTCAATACTATCCACATTTAATTACTCTCTTAAAAGATTTGTATAAGGAACGTAGATACAGATACATAGTTTCTGGTTCTCTGCTTGGAATTACTTTAAAACACATCTTTATTCTATGGGAGCAATTGATGAGGTTGAAATGTTTCCACTAGACTTTGAAGAGTTCTTGTGGGCAAACGGAGTTGGGTTAGACGTAATTGAATATCTAAGGTTTTCGTTTTTAAATTTAACTCCAATTAACGAAGCCATTCACAACCGCATTTTATTACTATTTAAGGACTATTTAATTGCAGGTGGCTTGCCAGACGCAGTTAAAGAATATGTGTTAAACAAAGACGTCAAAGCTACTCGCAGAGTTCAAACCTATGTTTATTCACATTACCAAGATGACGCTGCTAGATATCAAGAAAATACTAAACTCAAAATTGCTAAAATTTATGAAGACATGGTTTCAAATATGTCAAACAAAGTAAAAAGGGTTAACTTCAAAGCTATTGAAAATAAAGTAAACTCATCTTTTGAAAAATATCAAGACGAGTTTGAATATTTAGTTTCTTCTGGTGTTGCTAACCAAGTAAAAGCCGTTTCTAATCCTAAGTTTCCACTTTTTGACACAACTGCTAAAAACTTAGTTAAACTTTATTACAATGATGTTGGAATATTAACTAACCTGCTTTTTAAAACTAACGTACTACCAATTTTGAATACCGATAAAAACATTAACTTAGGTTCAGTCTACGAGCATGCTTGTGCAACTGAACTTAAAGCACACGAGCACAATTTATTTTATTTTGATTCCAAAAAAGTCGGTGAAGTTGATTTTTTAATTAATGACTACGACCTGCTTTCTGCTGTTGCTATTGAAATTAAATCTGGAAACGACCAAAATAATTTCCGAGCTCTGCCTAAACTAATTGATAAAAATGGGCAATATAAACTTGCCAAAGGCTATGTTTTTGGAAACAAAAATATAGTTAAACAAGAAGGGAATTTAACAACATTGCCGATTTACTTAATCATGTTTGTTTAAAATATTTAGGTGAACAATATGCGCAACGAAGAAATTATCTTAGAACAAATACCATCTGTTTCATACGACCCATCAATTACTTACGCAGATCAGTTAAAAATGTCATACATAGATTTAGTTAGCCACTTAATTGCTAAGTACGGACCAGCTGATGGAAATTACTTTTTAACTGAAACATGTAAGTCCAAAAACCCTAAAATAACTAGAGGAAAAGAAGGGCTGTTTTGTCACCACATAGACGAAAATAAAGCAATCAAACTCTCTAAACCAGAATTTGCTATTAAACACCCGTTTGCATATCAAAAAGCAGAGAGATTAGTATATTGCGATATTTTGGAACACTTAATTTTACACATTAAAATTATTGAAGAACCAAAAGGAGAATCTGTTGGAATTGGCGGTGCCGCTCTTATTTGCAGACAAATTAACGATTGTTACAGCGGAATGACTTTTACGAATCCTTTTATGATTAGGGTAAGTGAAAAAATACAAGATAAATTTGCCGATTACCTAAAAATTCTTCAAATATTTTTTGATTTGATTAAGAAAGAACCACTTTATCCAACACTGATTTCAAAAGAAAGTATTTGTAAAAGTTACGACGGTAAAATTATTAAAAAGATATATAACGCCTTAAAATAAGTAAAAAAGTTTTTAAACTAAGTAGTTAAGGAATACAATTTTTTAAAAATTCGCAAAAACTTGCTTCAAAAAACAAAATTTTTTTAATCATTTTTCAAAATGTAAGCGTATACATTTAATATTTTGACTTTATTTTTTTCATTCTATATAATATAAATATCTCTATATACACACGCCATAAAATGAAGAAAATGGCACAAAAAAGGAGCGGTATGGAAGTTAAATTACAAGGTCTTACTAAAATTTTCGTCGACAAACAAAAACGCGAAACCACAGCGGTTGATAAATTAACAATTACAGTTGGCGATGGTAAGCTAATTGGTCTACTTGGACCTTCTGGTTGTGGAAAATCAACCACCCTATATATGATCGCGGGTTTACACGAACCTTCTGGCGGTAAAATAATTTTTGGCGATGAGGACGTAACTCCACTTTCTGCCGATAAACGTGGAATTGGTCTAGTTTTCCAAAACTATGCACTATATCCACACTTAACAATTCGTGAAAACATTATGTTTCCACTACAAAACATGCACGTACCTGCCAACGAAATTGACGATATGGTTGAAGAAGTTGCTCGCCTAGTTGGTATTGCTAACTTACTTGAACGCAAACCTTCTCAACTTTCAGGTGGGCAACAACAACGCGTAGCCATTGCTCGTGCTTTGGTTAAAAAACCAAAAGTCTTGCTACTTGACGAACCACTTTCAAACCTTGACGCTCGTTTGCGTCTACAAATGCGTGAAGAGATTAAACGTATTCAAAAAGAAACTGGAATTACTGCAGTATTCGTAACTCACGACCAAGAAGAAGCGATGTCAATTTGTGACGAAATCGTCTTAATGGAAGCCGGAGTTGAACAACAACGCGGCGTTCCTCAACAAATTTACGACAACCCTGCTAACTTATTTGTTGCGAAGTTCTTAGGAACTCCGCCAATTAACCTATTTAAAGCGCACATCAAAAAAGACCGCGTGTTTATTGGAGATGAAGACGTGCTTTCTGCCAAAGGTGCAAAGGCTGTCGTTAAGTCTTGGGCTGAACTTAAACAGAACCACCCAGTAGTAGAACGTGACAACTCAGACGTAACTCTGCATATCGCTGGTTGTGGTCAACTTAAAGCAGAAATTGAGCCACTACTTGCTGAGTTTTCAAAAATCGCAGGTGGTTTTCTGTATGACTTTACGCTAAACGGTGCAACTGAGGGTTTCACTTTAGTTCAAGGTAACCGCCGCAAAGCACCTAAGAAAACTAAAGATTTAGCAGTTGCTAAATTAAATCAAAAAATAGAATACAAAAAATACCAAATCGAATACTACCAGGCAAAAATTGCCAGAACTAACACGCAAATTGCTGAAGTTAAAGCAAACAAAGACTTTGTTGACGAAGTTAAAATTACTAAACTTGAACAAAAAATTCACAAACTAAACCTAGCAATTCAAGCAGCTAATGACAAAATTAGCCAACTTCAAGAACAAATCCAAACTATTGAAGCAGACCGCTCTCCTTATATTGACCCTAGGTTCCACCTTGGTTTGGTAAACCGTGAACTTAACCCTAACTTTGAACGCGCAACTAAACGCTTTATTCGCCGTTTTACCGCAAAAGCCGTAGTTCCGGTAGTTGCACCAAACTCACCACTTTCTGAACTTTCTTCTGCTACCCTTAAAGCAATTTTCCAAAAGAAATTAACTAAATGGGACAAACTAATTGACACAACCCTTCCTGAAAACATTGATTTTATGAAGAAATCAATCCACACTGTCCTTCACCACAAACGTAGTGGCGTTAGAACTCTGGCTTTCCAAAAATTAGACATTATTCGCCTACCTAAAAAAATTTTTGGAGTTACTTTGCCAACTCTACACGAAACTACTGTTCAAAATAACGAAGAGTTAATTAAAGCAATTTCTGAAAACCCATTAGCAATTGGTTTCATTCAATATGACTTGCTAAAAGAATCTGGTTTAAAAGAAATTAAAGTCAACGGACAAAGCGCAACTGACGAAGGTGTGCGCACAGGCTCTTACTTCTTTGCATCAGTTTCAACAATCTTGGCATGTCAATACCCAATTGTAATTCCTGACAAAATTGCCGCAGCTTTCCTTGATTTCATTAAAACAAAAGAAGGGGAAGCAATTATTGCAAAACACTCAAAAATGTATCCAGACAGAAACTACTTAGTTGGTATTCGTCCAGAGGCCTACACAGTAGACCAAGAAAAAGGCTGCTTGACTCTAAACTACCAATACTTTGAGTCAATTGGTCGTGACTTAACTTTAATTGCTGCCCACCCTCAGGCTACTCACCGCACATTTAGAGTAATTCTTTCTGATGTTAACGACTCTAAAAAACTAAAAGACGGTAAAGTAAAAATGTCGCTAGATTATTCAAAAGTCTTTGTCTTTGACGAAGAAACTGGCGAAAGGATTATCTAATGCATTTCCGTGTCGATGCACGAAGAAAACTAAAAATCTGGTTCCAAAACAACAAAGGTTGGGTGTATCTACTTCCTATCCTAACCTTAATGGTTATATTTACTTTCTATCCACTAATTAAAACCATTTTAATTTCGTTTGACCCAACTTTCCGTCGTGACATTCAAACGCTTAGTCCAGGCTCTTTTAGTTTTGACAACTACCGTGCTTTATTTGCTGAACACTCAGATTTTGGGCTGGCTTTGAAAAACACCGCACTAATCGTGTTTGTAACAGTTCCGCTGTCTACTATCATTGCTCTTGGAATTTGTGTGTCTTTAATGTCAGTTAAACGCATTCGCTCGTTTTTCCAAACTATCTTTTTCCTTCCGTATATTACCAACACTATCGCGATTGGTTTAGTGTTTGCCGTACTTTTTGACTATCAATCTGGGCTTGTTAACTCATTTTTAGGTCTATTTGGCATTGGCAAAACTAACTGGCTAAACCCAGCGGCTGTTGGTCAACACGGTTATGCTGCGGCTACAGGTGGTGCAATGCGTGCGGTTACTTTGTTTTACATCACTTGGTCAGGTCTGCCTTTTAAAATCCTGATTTTCATGGGCGCGCTGCAAGGTATTAACAAACAATACTACGACGCTGCTAAAATTGACGGAACTTCATCTTGGCGAACATTTTACAAAATCACCGTGCCACTAATTTCACCAATGATTTTATACGTGGTAATTACTTCGCTAATCGGTGCGTTTAAAACTTACGCCGCGGTTATCGGTCTATTTAACGACCCTACTCTTCGCGCGAGAATGAACACTGTGGTTGGTTATGTTTACGACAAACTAGCCGACAGTGGTTCTGGCTACGCACAAGGTGCCGCTGGTGCTGTGGTGCTGTTCTTAATTATCCTAGCGCTTACTTTCGTAAGTACTTGGGCATCTAAGAAAAAGGTTCACTACTAACAAGAGGTTAACGAAAATGAACGAAAGAATCGATGTTAAGAAAAAACTAGTCTATCAAAAAATTAAGTCAACCTCACAAAAAACTCTTGCCATAATCTTTTTAACTATTATGGCTTTAATGATTATCGTACCTTTTTACTGGATGCTAAATACCTCTTTTAAAAACGAATCTGAAGTTTTAGAAGAGCCGCCTACTTTGTATCCGCATGCCTGGACTTGGAAAAACTACTCATACGCTTTTAACGGAACTAGACTGACCAATATCCGTTTACTTAAACAAAAACTAAAAGAATACGAAGGTCCAAATGGGGTTGTCGCTGTTGCTAAAAATCAACGCGATAAAATCGCTTTAACCGATTTAGAGAAAACCAAGTTAGAAGCATTTTTAAAGGGCGATCCTAAAAACCTATATACAGACGCCTACTACACACAAGCACTTGAGCCTTATATTCTTGATAACTCTAAATATGCATATCAAGCATATTTAGATAAAAAAGCAGAAAAAGAAAAACTAGACGCTGAACTTAAAGAGGCTAAAACTCCCGCCCAAAAAGCTAAAATTCAAGTTCAATTAAACAAAATTAGTAAGTATCTTACTGACTTTTCAGCTAAATACAACGCTGATTTGGTTAAATTTGCAAGTTGGAAAGACGAACAAATTTTTCAACCAGACTACTTAAAACTAAGAAACAAAGACTTAGCCTACCAAGTTGCTGACCGTAAATACCAAAATCTTGCGAGTGAGTTAAAGAGTTTACCTGGCAAAATTGAAGGTGAAGAAAACGCGCCTTCTGACCGTTTCACCAGATACCTGCTAAATACCTTAATTGTTGGTATTTCTTCAACTATTGTCGGTACTTTTATGTCAATCATCGGTGCTTTTGCTCTATCTCGTCTAGAATTCAAAGGAAGAGACACTATCTTTAAAGTGATGCTGTCTACTATGATGATTCCAGGCGAAATGATGGTAATCACCAATTACGGTACAGTTTCAAGACTTGGCTGGACTGACCAAGCACCAGCTTTTTCAGGAGCGCCGTTCCTCGCAATGACTGTACCATTTTTAGTCACAGTCTTCCACATTTACTTAATTCGCCAAAACTTCCGACAAATTCCAAATGAACTTTATTATGCTGCCAAAGTTGACGGAACTTCTGACTTTAAGTATCTATGGAAAGTTATGGTCCCACTTGCCAACTCATCAATTACCACAATTACTATTTTGAAACTAATGGGTTCTTGGAACGCCTATATCTGGCCAAACCTAGTAGCCGGCCAAAACTTTAAACTAATTACTGTATGGTTGCGCTCTGCGTTTGTAGACCAAGAGTCTAACCGAATAGCGGTAGAACGCCAAATGGCAGCAACTGTGATTGTCCTTATCCCACTACTGCTTGTCTTTATCTTCCTTCGTAAATATATCATGCGCGGTGTTGCCCGCGGTGGAACTAAGGGTTAGAATTTAAAATAACTCTGCAAGGAAAAATTATGAGAAAATTATTTTTAGCACTAATTGCTATCTTTTCAACATTATTTTTAACTGCTTGTGGCAAATACGACGTAACTTTTTGGCACACTTTTGGCAAAAAAGACGTATCTGCTATTGAAAAAAGATTGAAAGATTTCACTAAAAAAACTGGCATCACCGTTAAACTTGAACAAAAGGGAGGATACCAAGACATTAAAGGCGCGGTTGACAAAACGCTTTCTACCAAAAATCGCCCAAATTTAATTATTGCTTACCCTGACCACGTTGCGTCTTTTAACGAAAACCGCAAAAATGTCCTTGACTTAACTAAGTTCATCAATGAAGGAACTCAACTTCAAAAAAAATACATCAGCGACCAAGACTTTAAAAAAGACTGGGATGAACAATTTTACGATTTCGTAAAAGAATCTCCACTTTCTGAAAAAGGAATTTATACAACTCCATTTGGTCTGTCTACGGAAGTTATTCTTTACAACAAAGAACTAGCTAACGAAATTCCTAACTTTACTGAAAAAGTAAAAACTTGGGAAGGTATTTGGGAAATGGCTAAAGAATACCGTCAAAAACATACTGAAAAGTTTGACAAATTAGTTGACCTTCCAGATCCAAAAGAACCTGGCAAAACTAAAAAACAATTTGAACGCACTGCAGTGTTTGGCTACGACTCAGACGCTAACATGCTAATCACTATGGCAAAACAATACGGTCTTCCGTACACAGATTTCGTGAAAAAGAACGGTGAACTTAAAGGGGATGCTTTTTTCCACGACACTACACAAAATGCACAATTAGTTGAAATGCTAGACACTCTTAAAGGCTACGCTGCTCAAAACTTATTTACAACTGGCGAAACTTGTGGAAACAAATATAACTCAACAGCCTTTAAAAACAAACAAATCGTGTTTACCATTTCTTCATCTGGTGGAGTTGGCTACAACATTCCAGATAAAAACAACCCATTTGAAGTAGGTATGCTGCCACTTCCTCAGCCTGAACTTCAACTTAGAAAAACTCAATTAAAAGAAGCAAACGACTTACTTGCAACTGATCCAAACAACGCAGACTTCAAAACTCTTCAACACAACGCACAAGCAGCATACACTGCTGCTAAGGCTAAATATCCTCAATTAAATGAAGACAAACTTTCTGGAGCTTCTATTTTCCAAGGTCCTTCAATTGCAATGCTAGACCAAGCAAAAGAAGGTGAAGACTCTTATAAAAACGTATCTAACCAAAAAGCATACGAAGTATTTAAATTCTTATTCAGCAAAGAAAACGTACGTGACTTTTCTTTAGCCAAAGGCTACGTGGCACCACGTAAAGACGTTTTTGAAACACAAGAAATTAAGAACTTTATTCAAGAAAATAAAGCACAAAGTACCCTTGAAGGCTTAGTTGCTAAATCTTTTGAAACTATTAAAGACACACTTGACAAGAAAAACACTTTCCAATCAATTGCTTACGAAAAATCTTCAAATGCCCGCACAGTTGCGCTAAACATTATTATGAACGTGTTAACTGACGCAGAAGTCGGCAAAGAAATTGTCACTAAAGATGAAAGTAAAGACAAAAAACCTTTTGAGGCATACAACAGTGTTGCGAAAGCTAAACGTCTAGAAAGAATTCAAACACTACTTAAGTTTTACTACGATAAACACTGTAAGTATGAATAAACCCTGCAAAACAAACTTTTAAAATAAATAAACAACAGCCAAGTAATTGGCTGTTGTTTTATATATAAACTAATAACTTCTAATTTTAATTAAAATAAAGGAGCAAAAATGAAGAAACTAATTTTAACGCTAACTACTCTGTTAACTTCTGTTTTTTTAGTAGCTTGCCACAAAGCATTTTATATTGCCAAACAAGAGTCAGACATCATAATTCATAAACTAATTATGGGCAGAAGTTATGAAAACTCCGTGCTGGAACTTAAAAACATCTCAAACTCTGCGAAAAACCTAAAAAACTACTCAATCAGATATTTTAAAAAATCAAGCCAATTTAGTGAACTAACTTTTCCAAATAAGGAACTAAAACCTGGTGAGTTTTTTTCAATCGGCAACGTTGGGGCAACTCTTGTAAAAACTAAAGGCGACACATCAACTGGCAATACTGGCAAAAAAGTTGAAGTTGATCTACTTCAAAGCAAGATAACTTTTGGCTACTCAAAACGAATTGAGTTAAAAAAAGAAGCCAAAACTATTGACGTATATGGTCAAAAAGACGCAAAAAACACTTTAGCCGAAGAAGCATCTCTTTATCGTTTTGCTGAGTTTGAAAAAAACCTTGGTGAAACTCACCTAAACTTTGTGTGGTGTTTATTTAAAGTAGAGTACTACATTGCACTTGGCAAAAACTGCCCACTAACCTACGAAGAAGTTCTGAAAGGACCTAAACCTGACTTTACTAAGTTAGTTGAAGACAAAGTAAACAGTGGCAAAAACTCAAAAGAGACTTTAATTCAAAATATCTTAAACAAAACTCCTGGCAACGGCGAAATTATTCCAGTAGACCGAGTTAGTCTTTACAAAGACGGAGACACTACTGACTTCGTGGTGTCTTTTACAGAAAGCACAACTGACAATAAAGTTGAGCACATTCTTCCAACTAGATACGCGTATTGCGATACCCCTGAAAAAGGAAAAGGTGTTACTCGTCCAGAGCCTTTTGCCAACCAAGCTACCAACCTTACGCACGACCTTCACGAAAACGCAAAAACTACTTATTTGCAAACTATACCGCGTGGACAAATTGACGGCAGTTTTGGTCGCTACTTTTTAGTAGTTTGGGCAGGTGAAGACCTGGTTGCTTTTAAATTAACTAAAAACGGGCTAAACGAAAAACTACCTTCTAGACTAAACATTTCAGACGCGATACTATATAAAGACATCCCACTTGAATACTACATTGAAATGGCTTTTTACTACGCTGAGCAAAAACGCCTAAACCTTGCCTATGAATACAACAAAGACCCTTACTTTAACTACCGCACAGGTAAATTTAAAAAAGGTCACGAAAACGCAAGGATAAGAACCATTGAGTAAAAGAACTCTTTTAACTGTTCTGCTTTACCTACTTTTTGTAGTAATTGTAGGTGTGCCTTTCTTTTTTGCAATTAACGCAGTACTCGGCAAAAGAGACTTAGACTACTTTCAGTCCAATGTCTTGGCGCTATACGCAACTCCTTCTAAACAAAAACAATATCTGCAAACCTACGCAAAACTTTTTGGCTATGAAACTGAAAACTCACCAGTTTTTGAGTTTAATACTGAAAATCCCGAACACTCTAGTATCAAACTCTTGGTGCTAAAGGCACATAACCGCAAAACTAAGCAAAACACACTGCTAGTATATGTTTCAGAACTACTTGCCTACTCTGGTGCTCCTGACAACTACGTAGTAGACGTGGCAAACAAAAACCGTCTTCATCCCCAAAACTACAAGTCAGAGGTGCATTATCGCCTGGAGTTTTCGTTTACCAATTCAAACTTTAAGTTTGAACAAAAAAACAAGTTCAGTGATTTTTTAAAACCGTTTATTATCAATACTGATTTTGTCACTGCCAACGGTAAGTTTGAAAACTATATAGACGGAATCAAAATAACTCCAACTTACGCTCCTAGCACTTTTCCAAACAAACAAAAACTCAAAAAACCTGAATTAATAGTTGCAACTAAAGATTCAAAGCTTGCAAAAGAAGACGCAGCATATCCAGAGGCCAAACGTATTTTGTCAGCTGATCATAAATTATTTGACCGAAAGTATTTATCAAAACCTTTTAATCTTGCAGATCAAGCAGAAATCAAAATCAACTATTCTGGTTTAAACAGTGGACTTGTCTTAGTATCGCTTGCTGGCACTGGCTTAATTTTGGTCATCACTTACTTTACTTTCATTAGAAAACCACTTAAAGTTTTTATAAAAGAGCGAAGAAGAGCAGCACATCGCCGCAAGCAAGAGCAAGCAGGAATAGATACAGAAACCAAGTTATTCGGCAAAACTGCCGATAAAGTTGAGCAAGACAAACAATAGTGTCCAAAAACTTCTGTTTTTCTTAAAAAAAGTATTCACAAAACCCTTAAACTGGGCTATAATTTATTTAAAGGAGACATAAAAATATATGTTTAAAAAATTATTATTAACTTTACTTACTCTAATAGTTCCATTTGCTTTAGCGTCATGTGAACCAAGATATTTTGATGATGTTAAAGTTGCTAAAATCAAAGATATCTACAATATGAACGCAGGCGATCCAGTCGCTGCCTCTGGTATTCTTTTCCGTGCAGCTTCAAAAGCAACTTGGTATTTAACTGATGGCACATCTACAATCAAGGTATATGACAAAGGTGGCGATATTGACCACGACAAAGATTTAAACTACGATTTCCAAAAAGTTTTAATTAAAGGTAAAGTGTCTGAGTTTGCTGGTTTAAAGCAAATTGCGATGCAAGACATTAAGTTAAACGAAAAATCAAGTGCTAAGTTACCCGAACTTACAGACATTTCTCAAGTTAAGTTATTTGCAAATAACGAAAAAGGCAAAGAACAAGTTTCTGCTGATTTTGCTAAACTAGATGGCAAATTAGTTAAATTTGAGGCTAAGCTACTTGGCTTTAAAGAAACTTATGTTGGTAAAGTAATTGAACAAAAAGGCGGTAAAGACCAATTAATTGCTGGCAAAACTCCAGACTACATCGAAGTTCAACTAGAAATTAACGGCGAAAAAACTAATGTTCGTTTTGATGTTCGTGAACCAAAATGGGCAAAATGGTTTCAAAAAAACATCGCAGCCGTTAAAGCACTTTACAAAGACATTGAGTTTAAAGCAACAGAAAAGAAGAACAAAAAAGGCGATAAGATTGAAAAAACTTATCTTGAATATAAATTACCTGAAGCAAAACAAGTTATAGTTAACAATGTAATAGCATCTGTTTACAAACCTTATGACAAAGCAAAAAAACAACTAGTTGGTACTTCTCTTGCTCAATTTGACATTTCAACTAGATTCACTATTACTTTTAAATAAGTCGGCTATACTTTATTTTTAAAAAAACTCAAACAACCCCGATATTTTATCGGGGTTTTTAAATTAAGTGCAAAAACCACGTAAATGTGGTATCCTATTTCAGTTAAGTGTACACAACACTTAGTGGTAGTCTCTAAAGCAGAGACGCTAACCACATGCTTACATTATTTAGTAAAAGGAGGTTGTGTTTATGGCTAAAAAAATTGTCAAGCAAATCAAACTACAAATTCCGGCTGGCAAAGCGACACCAGCAGCACCAGTAGGTCCTGCTCTTGGTCAAGCGCAAGTGAATATTCCGCAATTTGTTAAACAATTCAACGACGCTACTCAAGGTCAAGTTGGCTTTGTAGTGCCAGTAGTAATATCTGTATATGAAGACCGTTCATTTACATTTGTTACAAAAACTCCACCCGCTTCAGATCTTTTAAAGAAAGAAGCAGGTATTGAAAAAGGGTCTGCAAACCCACTTAAAAACAAGGTTGCTAAAATCAAACGCGCACAAGTTGCTAAAATTGCTGAAATCAAAATGCGTGATTTAAACGCCAATGATTTAGAGGCTGCAACTAAAATTATTGAAGGATCTGCCCGCAATATGGGCATTGAAGTTGAATAAGGAGCACTGAAATGCAAAAAGGAAAAAAATACACAGAAAGTGCTAAACTTATTGACAAAACAGTTCAATATTCTCTACTAGATGGTGTTGAACTAGTTAAAAAGGCTAAATTCGCTAAGTTTGACGAAACTGTAGAACTAGCCCTTAAAATGAATCTAGATTCGCGCAAAGCCGAACAAAACTTACGTGGTGCGCTAGTCCTTCCACATGGTACTGGAAAAACCCAAAAAGTCTGCGTAATTGCTGAAGGTAAAAAAGCAGAAGAAGCCAAAAAAGCAGGCGCTGACGTAGTTGGTGACAACGAACTAATTCAACAAATCGCTGGTGGCTGGCTGGAGTTTGACGTTATGGTTGCAACTCCTGACATGATGCCAAAACTAGGTAGACTAGGTAAAGTTCTTGGACCTCGTGGTTTGATGCCAAACCCAAAAACCGGAACTGTAACTCTAGACGTTGAAAAAGCAGTTCACGACATTAAAAACGGTAAAGTTGAATACAGAGTTGACAAATTTGGAAACATTCAAGTACCAGTTGGAAAAGCATCTTTTTCATCTAAAGCACTAGTTGAAAACATCGCTGTTGTACTTGACCAAATTATTAAAATCAAGCCAGCGACTGTTAAAGGTACTTACCTTAAAAATGCTACAATTTCTACAACTCAAGGTCCTGGTGTAAAAATCAACCCAGAAACTCGCTAGAAGTTGTATAATATTTAAGTCAAAAAAATTAATCTCCAAAGACAGCAGGCATTATGTAAGCCCTGCCGAGGAAAAACAAATGTAAAGTAGAACCCTTTTTTGTTTAACTCGCTTTGGCTATGTTAATTTAAAAAAGGGTTTTTAATTTTAAGCATAGATATAAACGGAGGAAAAATGAAAGAAAGTTTAGTCTTAAAACAAAAACAAGTAGACGAACTTAGCCAAATTTTTACAGCCGCTAAAACTATCGTTGTTTTTGAATACGGAGCATTGTCTGTAGAAAGTTTAACTCAATTAAGAAGAGCACTTCGCAAATCAGACTCAAACGCAAAAGTTTATAAAAACAACATAGCACGCCGCGCTGCTTTAAAATCTGGGCTAGCCGACCTTGCAGATCACTTAGTTGGACAAGTGGCAATTGCCTACTCACTAACCGACACAGTCGCACCTGCAAAAGCAGTTTACGAGTTTATCACAGCATATCCTGACAAAAAAATTGTCGCAGGTGCTGTAGACAACAAAGTTGTCTCAGTTTCAGAAATTGAAACTCTGGCAAAACTTCCAAACAAAGAAGGAATGCTTCAATTATTGGCAGGTGCAATGTACCAGCCACTTCAACGCCTTGCTATCGGGCTTAATATGTTAGCAGAATCAAAATAATTTTGCTAAGGAGGAAATAATAATGGCAAAACTAACTAAACAAGCATTTATTGATGCACTTAAAGAAATGACTATCCTTGAAATCAAGGAACTTTTAGACGGACTTAAAGAAGAGTTTGGAATTGATCCAACTGCAGTTGCAGTTGCTGGACCTGCTCAAAGCGGACCTGCTCAAGAAGAAAAGACTGAGTTCACAGTTGTTCTTAAATCATTCGGTGAAAATAAAATTGCCGTGATTAAAGTAGTTCGCGAAATCACTGGACTTGGACTAGCTGACGCTAAAAAAGCAGCTGAAACTCCAGACTCAGTACTTAAAGAAAATATTTCAAAAGAAGAAGCCGAAGCAATTCAAAAGAAACTTGAAGAAGCTGGCGCTAAAGTTGAACTTAAATAGTTTTCACTTTAGTGGAACATTACTTTACAAGCAAACCGCAAATTAAAAGTAAGCAAACTAAATACAGCGCCGTTGTTTTTAAAAAACATTTTAGTTTTTTTAAAGACAACGGTGTTTTTTCCAAAGACAACTTAGACAAAGGAACTTACCTTTTTTTAAAACATTTTAGCCTTAAAAACCAAGATGCTTGCACTGCTTTAGATGTAGGCGCGGGAACTGGCGAAATTTCAATAATTTTGGCCAAAATCTTTCCAGAACTTAAGTTCACAGGAATTGAGATAAACGAAAGAGCAGTTGCTTTGGCTAAAAAAAACAGCGAACTTAATCAGTGCTTTAACACCGAGTTTATCCAAGGTGATTTCCTTGAGTTTACCGCAGACAAAAAGTTCGATTTAATTGTTGCAAACCCACCAATTAAGATAGGTAAACAAACTATTTTTGAGTTTTACCGCAAAGCCAATAGTTTGCTTTCTGAAAACGGTCAGTTTTCATTAGTTGTCAAACACTCACAAGGTGCAGAAAGCCACCTCAAGTTTTTAAAAACTTTATTTCGTGTTGCGGAATTTAAAAAAGATGCAACTTACTATTTAATTTCGTGTTTTAATTAAAACTTTATCTTTATAAAACCGCTAAAGCGGTTTTTAAAAACCAAAAAAGGAGTTTAGATAAATATGGGACGTGCATTTGAAGTTAGAAAAGAAGCAAAAGCCAAAACAGCCGCGGCTAAAACCAAAGTTTACTCAAAATATGGTCGTGAAATTTACGTGCTTGCTAAAAACGGGTCACCAGATCCGCAAAGCAACCCTGATTTAAAACGAATTATTGAAAAGGCCAAAAAAGACCAAGTGCCAAACGACATCATCCAGCGCGCTATTGATAAAGCCAAAGGTGCAGGTGGTGAAAACTTTGTGCCAGTAGTTTACGAAGGCTTTGGCCAAGGTGAGGCTCAGTTTATCATCGAGACTCTAACTGACAACGTCAACCGCACGATTTCACAAATTCGCGCAATTTTAAACAAAACAGGCGGTAAACTCGGAGTTTCAGGTTCAGTTTCTCACCAATTTGCGCACGAGGCTGTTTTTAAACTACCAGTTTTAGAAGACGATGTGCTAAATGCACTGCTTGAGGCCGACGTTGACATTAAAGACACCACAGCGCTTCCAGATTCAACTGTTGTATTTGCTGAAATTGATAAATACAGCCAAGTTAAATCTGCTTTGACTAAAGCATTTCCAGATGTTGAGTTTGAAGTTGACGAAATTACGTATTCAGCGCTTTCTTTAGTTGAACTAAACAAAGAGCACCAAGAGAAGTTTGACAATATGCTTGCCATGCTTGAAGAACTTGACGACGTTCAACATATTTATCACAACGTGAAATAATTATGGAAAAAGAAATTTTAGATTTTATTTTAAACAAAGTTGGCTATATTGCCACTGTTTCTAAAGAAGGTGTGCCAAACGTTGGCCCTAAAGTTACAATGCGCCACTTTTCTGGAAACATCTTAATTTGGAACGAAACCACTTGTAAACACACTAAGTTTAACATTGAAAAAACTGGCAAGGCCTCAGTTTGTTTCGTAGACGAAACCACGCAAACTGGGTATCGTTTTACAGGACACGCCACAATTTTAGACAAATCTAGTCAATTGTTTGAACTCTACTCAGAAAACGCAAAAAGTTTAGGCTTAAAACAACCTGAACACTTTGGCCAACTTGTAGTTGAACAAATTTACTTACTAGACCGTGGCCCAAAAGCTGGAACTTTGCTTAAAAACTTCGTGTAAACGATTTTTTAAAATAATACAAATAAAAAAAGGATGACCGATATGAACATTAAAACTCACCTAGGAAGAATTCAAATTACTTTGCCAATTTTGTCAGTTGTAAGCAATATATTTTTAATTTTTATTGCAACAGTTTCAATTCGTTTTGCACTAAATTGGAACCTTGGCGGCAGAGATGTAGCAACTTATTTTATATTTCTTTTTTTCTTTTCGGCGTTCCTAATACTTTTTTTCTCAACTTTATTGTTAAATTTAATTGCAGTAATTAAACAAAATTATCAAACAGATTATTTATTTATCTTACTGATTTTAGATTTACTGATTTTAGGTTTTCTGTTAGCATTTACCCCATTAGTCATTTTTTATCCTGGAGGGGCTGTGTACATTCCCTTAGAAATCTTCTTGCCAATTTCAATTTTAGCAATCCTTTTTAATTTAATGTACTTAATTTTAGTGTCAATTCGTTTTTCTAAAAACTTAGCTGCAAATAAAAATCAAATTAGCCTTTAAAACCAAGCTTTGCTTGGTTTTTTTATTAATTTGCAATAATTTGTCTTAAAAAAGCAAATAGTATATAATTATTAAGTATGTGCACACGCACAAAGGCAATGATATGTAAGGTTATTAAAACACAAATAGCCGTTGCTGTGTTTTAAACAATTTACATGGAGCAAGCCTAATCTTTAGAATTAGACGAAAGGAGACTTTAAATATGGCTGAAAAATCAAAAGGAACAGTAAGAATTACTCTTAAGTCATATGATCACAAACTAATTGATCAAGCTGCACTTAAGATCGTGGATGTTGTAACTAAAACTGGTGCCACTGTCGTAGGACCTGTGCCACTACCAACTAAACGCGAAATCTTCACTGTACTTCGTTCACCACACGTTAACAAAACCGCTCGTGAACAATTTGAACGAAGAACTCACAAAAGATTGATCGTAATTGAAAAAATCGGTCAAAAAACCTTGCCACAATTGTTTCAAACTGACTTACCATCAGGCGTAGATATTGCTTTAAAACAATAATTTATACGCATAAAAACTGGCAAAACAGACAAATTATCGTAAACGATAGAAAGGAAAAATTATGTCTAAAGGAATCTTAGGTAGAAAAATTGGAATGACTCAAATCTTTTCAGAAGATGGTAAGTTAATTCCAGTTACCGTTCTAGATTGCGCAGACAACGTAGTGCTACAACAAAAAACTGTTGAAAAAGACGGATATGTTGCTACACAACTTGGTTGCCAATCAAAACGCGAAAGTCTTGCGAACAAACCAATTTTGGGACATGTTGCAAAAGCAAATACTGCTCCTAAGCGCTTCGTTAAAGAACTTAGGTTCAAACACAGCGCCTCTGAGCTAGCAGGCCTTGCAGTTGGTCAAACTGTAGAACCTACAATTTTTCAAGTAGGAGAATTAGTAGACGTCATTGGAATTACTAAAGGTAAAGGATTCCAAGGTTCAATTAAGAGACACGGCCAACGCCGTGGACCTGAGGCTCACGGTTCTCGCTACCACCGCGCCCCTGGTTCAATGGGTGCCATCAAGGGAAACATGAAAGGAAAACCACTTCCTGGTCACATGGGACACGAACAAGTGACTATTCAAAACCTTGAAGTTATCAAAGTTGACAAAGAACAAGCACTACTTTTAATTAAAGGTGCAGTTCCTGGTCCAAATAAAGGATTTGTTGTGGTTAAATCCGCTGTACGCTAAAGGAGTTTAAATTATGGAATATAAAGTATTAAACCAAAGCGGCAAAAAAGTAAAAACAATTGAGTTAAACGATTTTGTTTTTGGAATTGAGCCACATAAACAAGCACTTTACGACGTTGTTCGTGCACAACGCCTAGCCATGCAACAAGGTACTCACCAAGTTAAAAACCGTTCAATGGTTTCAGGTGGTGGCCGCAAACCTTATAAACAAAAAGGAACAGGTAGAGCCCGCCAAGGTTCTCGCCGTGCAGTTCAATTTGTTGGCGGTGGAGTTGCGTTTGGCCCACAAGTTCGCGAATACGATATTAAAATCAACAAAAAAGTTCGCCAACTTGCCCTTCGCTCAGCCCTTTCTCAACACGCACAACGTGGTACTTTGGTTTTAGTTGACAAAGTTTCTTTACCTGAAGTTAAAACTAAACTATTTGCCCAAATTTTAGAAAGTCTAAAACTAGAGCGAAAAGTTCTATATGTTGACAACGAGTTTGAACCAAATGTTGTCTTAAGCGCGCGTAACTTAAGTCAAATTACTGTAATGAACGAACCTAGTCACACTTCTGTATATGACTTGCTTGATGCTAAATATTTACTACTTACAGTAGGTGCTGCTAAAGAATTTGAGGAGGCGTTATGTTAAATTTAACTAAAATTAAACAATTTGATATTTTAGTTGAACCTATTATCACTGAAAAATCAAATAAGTTAATTGAAGCCTCAAACTCATACACTTTCCGTGTAAAAAAAGACGCAACTAAACCAGAAATCAAAGCAGCCGTTGAAGCTATTTTTAAAGTAACTGTCTTGAAAGTTAGAACTGTGATTTCTCCTGCTAAGAAAAAAACAGTTGGACGCTTTCAAGGTATGGTATCTGCTTTCAAAAAAGCCATCGTTACTCTAAAAGAAGGCGACAAGATTGCTGAGTTTACAATTTAGTGAAAGGAGTAAATCGTGAAAATTAAGAACTATAAACCTACTACTAACGGACGTCGCAATATGTCTGTTATTGATTACTCTGAACTTTCAAAAGTTGCTCCAGAAAAATCACTACTAACCACTTTAAAGAAAACCGGTGGCCGCAACAACCAAGGAACGATAACTGTCAGACACATTGGTGGTGGAGTTCGCCGCAAATACCGCGTTATTGACTTTAAGAGAAATAAAGACGGAATTGACGCAGTTGTTAAAACTATTGAGTACGATCCAAACCGTTCTGCAAACATTGCTTTAGTTGTCTACAAAGACGGCGAAAAACGCTATATTTTAGCTTGTGAAGACTTAAAAATCGGCCAAGTTATTCAAAGTGGAGAAAGTGCTGATATCAAAATCGGGAATGCGCTGCCACTTAGCAAAATCCCTGTTGGTACGTTTGTGCACAACGTTGAGTTAAAACCCGGCAAGGGCGGACAAATCGCGCGTTCTGCTGGAACTTCTGTCCAAATTCTTGGTCGTGAAGAAAAATACGTGCTACTTCGTCTACAAAGTGGCGAAATGCGCAAAGTCTTGACAACCTGCCGCGCTACTATTGGTGTAGTTGGCAACTCTCAACATGAACTAGTTGTGCTTGGTAAAGCCGGCCGCGTTCGCTTAATGGGTGTCAAACCTCACGTTCGTGGTACTGCGATGAACCCAGTTGACCACCCTCACGGTGGTGGTGAAGGCCGCACACCAATCGGTCGTAAACAACCACTTACCAAATGGGGTAAGAAAACTCGTGGTGTTAAAACCCGTGATCCTAAAAAAGCATCTAACAAACTTATTGTTAACCGTAGAAAAGGAGGAAAATAATGTCTCGTTCAATTAAAAAAGGACCTTATTGTGAGTACACTCTATTGGCAAAAATTGAAAAAATGGCAAAAGCAGGCGAAAAGAAAGTTATTCAAACCTGGTCACGCCGTTCCACTATTTTCCCAATTTTCGTAGGCTTCACTTTAGCCGTACATAACGGAAAAGAACACGTGCCTATCTATATTACTGAAGACATGGTTGGCCACAAACTAGGTGAGTTCGTACCAACTCGTACATTTAGAGGACACACTAAAGCAGACAAACGTGCTGCTGCTAAATAAGGTTGGTGAAATTTATGGAAAAACAAGCAAAAGCAATAGTACACGATGCCAAAGTTACACCACGTAAAGCCAAATTAGTTATTGACTTAATTCGCGGAGCAAATGTGAAAGAAGCACTTGCTTACTTACAATTTACTAACCGCAAAGCATCACCGATTGTCAAAGAATGTCTAAAATCTGCAATCGCAAATGCTGTAAATAACTTAAAATTAGACCAAACTAAGTTGTATGTCAAAGAATGCTATGCCACTGAAGGTCTAAAAATGAAAAGAATGTTGCCACGTGCCAAGGGTTCTGGTGACACTATTGTTAAAAGACGTAGCCACATTACAGTAGTTGTGGCTGAAAGGGGATAAGAATGGGTCAAAAAGTTAGTCCAGTCGGTCTGAGAACCGGAATTATTCGCAACTGGGAATCTCGTTGGTATGCAGACAAAAAACTAGTGCCTGCCTACATCAAAGAAGACTTCCTAATCCGTAAAACCATTAAAACTTATCCTGAATACAAAGAAGCGTTAATCTCTTCGATTGAAATTGAACGCTACAAAGGCAAAGAAAAAGACAAAGTTAGAATTCGTCTATACACCGCCAAACCAGGACTAGTAATTGGTACTAACGCCGAAACTCGCGCGAAAGTTATCAAGGCCCTTGAGAAAATCACTAAAAAAGACATTATTTTAAATGTAGTTGAAGTGAAACGCTCAGAGCGCAGTGCCGAAATTGTCGCGCAGTCTATTGCTACCCAACTTGAAAACCGTGCGTCTTTTCGCCGTGTGCAAAAAATGGCAATTCAGCGTGCTCTTAAAGCCGGAGCACTTGGCTGCAAAACTCTAATCTCTGGTCGTCTAGGTGGTGCTGAAATGGCACGCTCAGAAGGATACTCAGAAGGCCGCGTTCCTCTGCAAACTCTGAAAGCAGACGTAGACTACGCAACTGCTGAGGCCAACACAACATACGGTATTCTTGGAGTTAAAGTCTGGATTTACAACGGAGACGTTAACAAAGGCGAAACTCGTGAAGAAAAAATCAAAGCCTATGAAGACGCAGCACCTGAACGCAGACCAAGATTTAAAAAACCAGGTCAAAGACCTGCTCGTCCAAACGGAGGTAAATAGTTTATGTTAATGCCTAAAAGAACTAAATATCGCCGTCCACACCGAGTATCTTACGAAGGTGTTGCCAAAGGTAGAAATGAAGTTATCAACGGAGACTTCGCACTGCAAGCCCTTGAAGGTTCATACATTACCTCTCAACAAATAGAGGCTGCTCGTATCGCGATGACCAGACACATGAAAAGACTTGGTCAAGTTTGGATTAATATTTTCCCACACATGTCTCGCACCAAGAAACCTCTTGAAGTGCGTATGGGTTCCGGAAAAGGTGCGCCAGACCACTGGGTTGCGGTAGTTAAACAAAACAAAATTATGTTTGAAGTAGCCGGAGTTGCCGAAGAAATCGCACGTGAAGCGCTTCGTTTGGCTTCACACAAACTACCAATTAAATCAAAAATCGTGAAAAAGGAGGTTAAATAAACATGAAAAAGATGCAAGAACTTAGAAAATACACTGACCTTGAAATTGAAAGCAAAATTTTTGAGTTAAAGCAAGAAATATTTAACCTACGTTTCAAACAAGCAACAGGGCAGTTAACAGACACAGCCCGCGTTAAAAAAGCCCGTAAACAAATCGCTCGTCTCTACACTATTTTAATCGAGCGTAAAACAGTAAAGGAGTAGTCAACAATGGAAAGAGAAACTAAAAGAAAAGTTTTCCGTGGTAAAGTTGTTTCAGATAAAATGGATAAAACTATAGTTGTCGTTGTTGACACTTATAAAAACGATCCACTTTACAACAAACGCTTTAAGGTATCTAAGAAATTCCATGTTCACGATGAACAAAACGAATGCAAAATTGGAGATATCGTAGCGTTTGCAGAAACCCGCCCACTTTCTCGCACTAAGTCATTTAGACTAATTAAAGTGCTTGAAAAAGCCGTGGTAATTTAGTTTGAGAGGTGAAGCAAAATGATTCAACAAGAAACTAGATTACTAGTCGCAGACAACACAGGTGCTAAAGAAGTTTTAGTAATTAAAATTCCTGGTGGTACTCGCCACCGTTATGCAAATATTGGCGATCTTGTGGTTGTAACTGTGAAAAAAGCAACTCCTGGCGGAGTTGTTAAAAAAGGTGACGTTTGCAAAGCAGTGGTTGTCAGAACTAAAGACGGCCTGAGAAGAGCAGACGGTTCATATATTAAATTTGGTGAAAACGCAGTTGTATTGGTCAAAGAAGACAAGACTCCTCGTGGAACTCGTATTTTTGGACCAATTGCTCGTGAGCTTAGAGACAACAATTACACTAAAATCTTGTCTTTAGCACCAGAAGTTTTATAAAAAGGAGGAATTTGTTAAATGTATATCAAAACTGGAGACAAAGTTGTCATCATTGCTGGCAAAGACAAGTTCACTACCGATAAAAAAGGTGTTAAAACTCGCACAACTGGCCGCGTTATTCAAGTACTTCGCGACAAAGAAATGGTTGTAGTTGAAGGCGTGAATATCGCTAAAATCGCCAAAAAACTCAACCAAAATAGTGAAAAGGGCCAAATTATTTCTAAACCTATGCCAATTCACGTCTCAAACGTGGCGCTAATTGATCCAAAAACTCAAAAACCTACCCGTGTTTCTTTTAAAAACGAAAACGGCAAAAAGGTACGTATCGCTAAATCAGGCGACGTGATTAAATAAGGAGCAGGCAAATGACTTCAAGATTAAAACAACATTATTTAAAAAAAGCAATTCCTGCTTTAATTAAAGAGTTTAAGTACACATCTGTCATGCAAGTGCCTAAACTTGAAAAAATCGTGATTAACGTCGGAGCAGGTGATGCTGCTCAAAACTCTAAAGTTATTGAAGATATCGTCAAAGAAGTTGGCCAAATCGCCGGACAACACCCAGTTGTCACTCGCGCACGTAAATCAATTTCTAACTTCAAACTAAGAGAAAATATGCCAATTGGTGTCAAGGTCACACTACGCGGTGAGAAAATGTATTACTTTTTAGATAAACTAATTTCAATTTCTCTACCAAGAGTTCGTGACTTTAGAGGAGTTTCTAAAACCGCGTTTGATGGTCGTGGAAACTACACGCTTGGTGTTAAAGAACAACTAATTTTCCCAGAAATTAGATTTGACGATATTAAAAAAATCCGTGGTATGGACGTAGTTTTAGTAACTACTGCTAAAACCAACGAAGAGGCATTTAGTTTACTTAAAAACTTAGGCATGCCTTTTGCTAAATAGAGGACTCAAACTTATGGCTAAAAAATCAAAAATTAATGCAAATAACAAAAAACTAGAAGTCTATCTACGCTATCAAGAACGCGCCCGCGAACTAAAGGCAAACAAAGACTATTTAGCACTACAAAAATTGCCAAGAAACGCATCGCTTTGTCGTTATCGCAACCGTTGCCAAATTGACGGTCGTCCCCACGGTTTCATTCGTAAATTTGGAATTTCTCGTAATAACTTTCGCAAAATGGCAGCAGCAGGACTGTTGCCTGGCGTAAAAAAAGCCAGCTGGTAGAAGGAGGCATTTATGGTATCAGATACAATTGCAGATATGTTAACTCGCATTCGTAATGCGAACAGACAACACAAATTAAGCGTAAATGTTCCACATTCTACTGAAAAAGAACGTATCTTAAAAGTCTTAAAATCAGAAGGTTTTATCGCTTCTTACGCTGTTTTTCAAGAAGGCGTGGCTAAAAACATGAACGTTGAACTTAAATACTCTGAAGACAAGGAACTAGTAATTCACGGACTTCGCCGTGTCTCTAAACCAGGTCTGAGAGTATATTCAAGCAAAGAAGAACTACCTCGTGTCTTTAATGGTCTTGGAATTGCTGTAATTTCTACATCTAAAGGCATTATGTCAGACCGTGCTGCTAGAAAAGTAGGTTTAGGTGGCGAAGTTCTTTGCTATGTGTGGTAGGAGGAGAAAAGTCTATGTCTAGAATTGGAAATAAAACTATCTTAGTTCCACAAGGCGTGTCAGTTTCTGTCTCTCCTGAAAACTACACAGTAGTCAAGGGTCCGCACGGCGAACTAAAGGCTCAGTTTGCTTCTATTTTAAAGATTGTGCAAACTGACAATCAAATTCAAATTACTCGTCCAAACGACGAAAAAACTACTAAACAACTACACGGAACCACTAGAGCCTTGCTTGCTAATATGGTGCAAGGTGTGCACCAACCTTTTCAAAAGGAACTAGACATCATCGGGGTTGGATACAAAGCAAACTCAGCAAATGGTAAGTTAAACCTAGCCCTTGGTTTTTCTCATCCTGTTGAAATTGAAGTGCCAAAAGGCTTAGTGTGCGAAACTCCAAGTCCAGTTAAAATCATTATCAAAGGTATTGACAAAGAACTAGTTGGTGAGTTTGCAGCGCGCGTACGCCTACTTAAAAAACCAGAACCATATAAAGGAAAAGGTATCCGCTACTCAGGTGAACACGTTCGCCAAAAAGCTGGAAAAACCGCTAAATAAGGAGGACGACTATGATTTTAAAAATTTCAAAAAACGAATCTCGCCTGTCAAGACATCAACGTGTCAGAAAATCAGTTTCAGGTACTTCTGCTCGTCCTCGCTTATCTATCTACCGTTCAAATACCCACATCTACGTCCAAATTATTGACGACACAAAAGGCCATACTTTAGTTGCTGCTAACACCAAAGAACTGAAACTCGCTAAAAACTTAGAAGCAGCCACTGCCCTTGGTACAGCAATTGCTAAAAAAGCACTTAAAGCAAAAATCAAAGCAGTTGTTTTTGACCGCTCAGGTTATCTTTATGCAGGCCGCGTCAAAGCTCTTGCTGAGGCTGCTCGTGCTGCTGGACTTGAGTTTTAAAGGAGTAAATTATGTACGATAAATTTGAAAAAGAAGAAAAAGAATTTGACGAAAAAGTCGTTCATATTGGCCGCGTTACTAAAGTCGTTAAAGGTGGTCGTCGTTTCCGCTTTTCTGCGCTAGTAGTAGTTGGAAACCACAAAGGCAAAGTAGGTTTTGGAACAGGTAAAGCCAACGAAGTTCCAGACGCAATTAAAAAAGCCATTGAACAGGCTAAGCAAAACCTAATTAACGTGCCAATTGTCAACAATACCATCCCTCACTACATTGAAGGAATTTATGGCTCTGGACACGTTGTCTTGAGACCAGCCTCAGACGGTACCGGAATAGTTGCCGGTGGTGCGGTTCGCGCGGTATGCGAGTTAACCGGAGTTTCTAACATCTTGTCTAAATCTCTTGGTTCTCGTACCCCAATTAACATGATTAGAGCAACTTTTGAAGGTTTTAAATTACTTAAAACTAAAGAAGAAATCGCTCGTCTACGTGGTGTGGAGGTTAAAAACCTATGAAACTAAAAGTTGTTTTAAGACGTTCTTTAATTGGACGACTACCGCGTCAAGTTAAAACTGCTGAAACTTTGGGCTTAAAGCGCATCAACGACGAAGTGGTTTTGGAAGACAACGCTGTAAACCAAGGCAAAATTAAAACTATTGCTCACTTGGTTGAAGTTAAGGAAGTTAAATAAGGAGGCCTTTGTTTATGCTAAATGAACTTAAAAATTTGCGTCCACGTCCAGATAAGAAACGTCTAGGTCGTGGAATTGGCTCTGGAACTGGTAAAACTTCTGGCAAAGGCCACAAAGGTCAAAACGCGCGTTCTGGTGGTGGCACTCGTCCAGGTTTTGAAGGTGGACAGCTTCCGCTATTCCAACGTTTGCCAAAACGTGGTTTTAACTCACTTAACCAAACTAAAAACGCAATCGTTTCACTCACTGCTTTAAACTGCTTTGAACCTGAAACTGTAGTTACAGTTGACCTGCTTTTAGAAAAAGGTCTAGTTTCTAAACCTTTTAAAGCAGTTAAAGTTCTAAACGGGGAACTTACTCAAAAACTTACTTTAAAAGTTCACCAAATCTCTAAATCTGCCTTAACTAAACTCCAAGCACTTGGCGGCACATTTGAGGCAATTTAACAATGAATAGAGTCAAAAGAATTTTATCCAATAAACAAATTCTGGAAAGATTTATCTTTACACTTGCTCTACTTTTAGCACTCAGAGTGATGTCTTTCATTCCGATGCCACTAGTTAATGTAGATGCAATTCGCAACCTATTTGAAAATGGACTTGGATTCTTTGCGATTTTAAATAACTTTTCAGGAAGATCACTTGAACGTTTTTCTTTCCTGGCAATGGGAATTTCTCCCTATATTACCGCCTCTATCGTCACTCAACTTCTGCCAATGGTAGTTCCTACCTTTAAAGAATGGCAAGAACAAGGTGAAGAAGGCCGCTATAAAATTAACAAAATCAACCGAATACTGGCAATTGCAATTGCTTTTGTCCAAGGTATCTCGCTTGTACTTTCTTTCTCAGCAGGCCGCGGAACTCAGTTTTTCGTAGGTTTCTCTGGCAGCATTGGCATGGCGATGATCTACATTGGGCTAACTATTGCCGCTGGTACCGCGATTTGTATTTGGTTTGCCGACATGATTACCCAAAAAGGTATCGGAAACGGCTCTTCTATGCTAATTACTGCAGGTATTATTATTTCAATTCCTTCAATGTTTAGCATGATGACCAAAAAATACATCACTGAAGCCACCAAGTGGACACACTACGTTAACTTTGTGGTAATTACTCTACTTTATATTGCTATCATTCTAGGGGTAATTTTCGTTGAAACCTCTAGCCGCAAAATCCCAATTCAACACGCCAACCGTCAGGCACAGTCTGACTCAAATATCCCAATTAAAGTCAACACTGGTAACGTAATGCCCGTAATTTTTGCCTCAACCTTGCTTGGTATCCCACAAACTATCACTGGCTTTATTACGCAAAACTACTCATCTGGTGGCGGTTTTTGGGTTAACGAAATCTTTAACTTCCAAAGACCAATTGGCTACATTATCTATATTCTGTTAATTATTGCTTTTTCGTTTTTCTATACCTTTATGCAGTTTGACCCTGAAAAAATTTCTGATAACTTATCTAAATCAAACGCCTATATCCCAGGAATTCGCCCAGGCGAAGACACTAAAGACTTTATTGCCAAGACTTTATTTAAAGTCAACGTTATTGGCACAATTTACTTAGTAATTATCTCTTCACTGCCAATTTTAACCGCTGTAATCTTTGGTCTACAAGGCGCTGAGGCTTCTGCTATCACTCTAGGCGGAACTTCGCTACTAATCGTGGTAGGTGTGGCTATAGAGACCACTAAACAAATTGAAACTGACGCTGAAAGCAATCAATATAGGGGGATTTTTGGTTAATGATAATTATTTTAATGGGACCTCCTGGTGGAGGTAAAGGCTCACAGGCCAAAGTGCTTAAAACTCACTATGCAATCCCCCACATTTCAACTGGGGATATGTTTAGAGAAAACATTAAAAACGAAACTGTACTTGGCAAAAAAGTCAAGGCTATTTTGGCTGCTGGTGAACTAGTTCCAGATTCTTTAACCGATGAACTAGTGCTAGACCGCCTAAGTCAACCAGACGCCAAAGGTGGGTTTATCTTAGATGGATATCCGCGTAACCTTGCGCAAGCCGTTGAACTTGACCGTATCCTTGCTAAACTTGGATTTTCAATCACCAAGGTAGTCAATATTGATGCAGCTGACGAACTAATTGTTTCGCGTTTAGCCGGTCGTAGAGTTTGTCCTAAATGTGGAGAGACTTACCACATTCCAAATATGCCCACACAAGTTGAAGGTATATGTGACAAGTGCGGCGCTGAAATCGTGCAAAGAGCAGATGACCAAGAATCAACAATTCGCGCAAGACTTGCGCTTTACCACGAAAACTCTAAGCCAATTGAGCAGTTTTACAAAGACAAAGGTCTATTTTGCACAGTTGACGGCAACGTTTCCATTGAACACACTAAAGCCCAAATTATTGAGGTTTTAGGCAAATAGTTATGATTACTATTAAAACCCCTGAACAACTTAGTAAAATGAAAGAATCCGGCAGGATTCTTTCAGAACTAAGAAAAGAACTAGAACAACACCTAAAACCAGGAGTATCTACACTTAAATTAGACGAAGTTGCGGCTAAGTTTTTGGCCGACCGTGGTGTTGTTTCTTCTTTTTTAAACTACGAAGGCTACAAACACTCAATTTGTGCGAGCGTTAACGACTGCGTAGTCCACGGCATTCCTTCTAAAGACGTGGTTTTAAAAGACGGCGATATTATTTCGCTAGACTTAGGTGTTCTTAAAGATGGTTGGCACGCAGACTCTGCGTGGACTTACGAAATTGGCGAAGTTAGCCCTGAGGTCAAAGATTTAGTTTCAAGAACTAAAGAGGCCTTGATGCAAGGACTTTCTGTAGTTAAACCAGGCAACTTTATTACAGATATTGGTAAAGCTATTGAAAACTACTTAAAACCGTTTAAATACGGCATAGTTCGTGAGTTTTGTGGCCACGGAATTGGCGAAAAACTACACGAAGACCCATACATTTTTCACTTCAATCAACACATGAAGCACACCGAAATAAAAGAAGGCATGACCATTTGCGTTGAACCTATGATAAATCTTGGTTCACACAAAGTAAAAATTCAAAAAGACGGTTGGACAACTGTCACTAAAGACCACAAACCCGCTGCCCACTTTGAGTATACTGTCTACGTCACTAAAGACGGATATGAGATACTCACTCCCAAAATTTAAATAAATAGGTACTAAACTATGCGAAAAGAACAAATAGAAATAGACGCTGTCATTGTTGAAGTACTACCTAGTGCTGTATTTTTATGCAGACTAGAAAGTGGACACGAAATTAAGGCCCGAGTATCTGGTAAAATCCGCATGAACAACATACGCATTTTACCTGGCGATAAAGTAACTTTAGAATTATCACCATATGATTTAACTCAAGGCCGCATTATTTATCGCAAAAAATAAGGAGGACTTATGAAAGTCAGATCATCAGTTAAGCCAATGTGCGATAGCTGCAAAGTTATTAAAAGAAAAGGTTATGTGCGTGTAATTTGCGAAAACCCACGCCATAAACAAAGACAAGGATAGGAGATTAAAATATGGCCAGAATCGCTGGGGTAGATATCCCTTCAAACAAAAGAGTAGTAATTTCACTTACCTATATTTACGGTATTGGGGTTAAACTTGCTCAAAAAATTCTTCAAGATGCTGGAATATCTGAAGACGTTCGCGTTAAAGATTTAAACGACGACGATTTATCTAAAATCCGCAAAGAAGTTGCAAAATACACAGTTGAAGGTGACCTTCGCCGAGATGTTAACCTAAACATTAAACGTTTAATGGAAATTGGTTCATATCGCGGTATTCGCCACCGTAAACAACTACCAGTGCGTGGACAAAACACTAGAAACAACGCCCGCACTCGCAAAGGCAAAGCAAAAGCAATTGCCAATAAAAAGAAATAGGGGGAATGAATAATGGCTAAAAAAGTAAGCACACGTCGCAAAGCACGTAAAAACATACCTCTTGGCAAAGCATACATTCACACAACTTTTAACAACACAATTGTGACAATCACAGACCTTGACGGCAACGCCATCGCATGGTCTTCAGCTGGAGCACAAGGCTTTAAAGGTACTCGTAAGTCTACCGCCTTTGCTGCTCAAATCACCGCAGAAGCCGCAGCAAAAGCAGCCATGGAAAACGGCATGATTAAGGTAGAGGTTTCGGTAAAAGGACCTGGACCAGGTAGAGAATCTGCTATTCGTTCACTACAAGTTGCTGGTCTTGAAATTGTTTCAATTGAAGACAACACACCAGTTCCACACAATGGTTGCCGCCCACCTAAGCGTCCACGTGGCTAGGAGGAAGTATGCGTAATTTAAAATTTGAAAAACCAAACGCTATTTCCGTAATTTCTGCAGATAAAACCACTGCAAAATTTTCAATCAAACCCTTAGACCGCGGATACGGCATCACAATCGGCAACGCTCTTCGCCGAGTACTTCTTGCCTCAATTCCAGGCGCAGCACTAATCAACGTAGAAATTAAAGGTGTGCCACATGAGTTTTCAACAATCCCTGGCGTTAAAGAGGGAGTTGTGGAAATCGTTTTGAACTTAAAAGACGCAATTTTTCGCCTAGATTCTATTGAACCTGGTTTCCGCGCAGAAGTTTCTTTAGACGAAGTTGACAAAGAAATTATTACACTTGGTGACTTAGTAGTGCCTGCAGGTGTTGAAGTTGTCAACCCAGAACACGTAATTTGTCATTTAAATAAAGGGACCAGCATTTCACTTACCGCAACTTTAGCAACTGGCGCTGGATACGTTACTCAAAACGACAACAAAGCGTATCTTGACCACATCGGACAAATCGCACTTGACTCAATTTTTACCCCAGTTAAACGTGTTAACTTTAACGTAGAAAAACTGCAAGGCGGGTATGATGAGTTAATCTTAGAAGTTGAAACTAACGGTGCAATTGATGCCAAGGACGCAGTTTCCGAAGCCGCTTCTATGCTTAGTGAACTCTTTGGAGCTGTTAGACAAATTTCTGAAAACGCAGAGCAATTCCAAGATTACATCGCAGAAGAAGCCGAAACTACTGCACAAGTAGTTGACAAAAACTTAGCTATTGACAGACTAGACTTATCTGTTCGTCTATACAACGCACTTTCTCGTGAAGGCATTAAAACAATCGATCAACTACTTGACATGACAGACCAAGAAATTAAAAGCATCCGCAACCTTGGTCAAAACTCATTCATTGAACTGCAAAACAAATTAGCTGAGTTTAAAGACAGCACAATTACTAAAAAAACAGTTGATGATGACGACGCTTTAATTAAAGAAATTTTTGACGATATTGAGGAGGGACTATAATAATGAGATCAAAACTATCTAGAAACTCAGCTGCCCTAAGAGCAGTGCTTAGAGACTTAGCGACAGCACTAATCGTTAAAGAAAGAATTATTACTACTCACTCTAAGGCCAAAGAAACTCAAAAAATGGTAGAAAAACTAATTACTCTTGGCAAAAAAGGCGATATCAACGCAAGACGTTTAGCCCGTACATACCTTAGAGATGTTGAGACTGACACTAAAGGCGAAACAGTACTAACTAAATTATTTCAAACTGTTGCTCCACGTTTTAAAGACAGAAACGGTGGATACACTAGAATCATTAAAACAGTTGGTCGCAAAGGCGACAACGCCCCAATGTCAATTCTTGAGTTTGTATAAACACTTTATAAAAATAATTTAATCAAGAATAAAATTGAGAACCACGCTTTTTAAAAAGTGTAGTTCTCTTTTGCACTTATTTTTAGGAGAAATTTATTTATGAAATTAGTAAAAGAAACTAAATCAGAAGTTAAAGTTGCTTTAGTTAAAGCCAGCACAAAGTGCGTGCTTTTAAAAGAACTTACAGAAAAAAGAGGATTCAAAGCACAAGCTGGTGAAATTCTGGATTTACTTAGTTTAGAAAACACAGGCACTGTTTACCTGGGACTTGGTGAGCGAACTCACGAAGACCTTCGTTTAGCCGGATTTAAACTAGTTAAGTTCCTTGAAGCCAGAAAAATTAAAAGCGTTAACCTAGACTTCGCCCACGTAAAAACTCTAGATACAATTTATTTAGTTGAAGGTTTTTACCACGGTATTTATCTATACAACCGCTATAGAGCAGACAAAACTCAGTTTCTACCAGAAATCGGCTTAGGTGAATTTGCAGATGAAAAAGAAGCGCTTGCTGAACTTAAAAACTTAGCAGATTCAATTTTTCTTTGCCGTGATTTAATTAACACACCAGCCAATGACTTATACCCTGCTAACTACGCTGAGTTAATTAAAGAAACTTTTAAACCTTTTAAAGATGTTGAAGTTACTGTTTTTGACAAAAAACAAATGCAAGAACACAAACTATTTGCAGCACTTGCAGTTGGAAGTGGTTCTGACAATGACCCAAGATTTGTGGTAATTAAATACCAACCAAATAAAGCAGACGATGAATTTCTTTCTTTTGTGGGAAAAGGAATTACTTACGACAGTGGCGGATATGCTTTAAAAATCCCTTACACCAATATGCTGACAATGAAAACAGACATGTCAGGTTCAGCTGCGGTAGTTTCGGCTATTTTAGCGCTTGCTAAAAACAAAGTTAAGCAAAATGTCTGCGGTGTAATGTCGCTTTGCGAAAACGCTGTGTCTGGACACGCTTATAAAAACGGAGACGTTTTTAAAACACACAAAGACGGAGTTACAATTCAAGTTGACAACACAGACGCAGAAGGCCGCGTTTCTATGGCCGACTCAATTCACTGGGCTGCCACTGAAGTTAAGTCAAAATCTATCGTTGAGTTCTCAACCCTAACCGGAGCGTGCATTGTTTCGCTTGGCACCGACATTTCAGGTTGCGTTTCTTATCACCCAGAACTTACTCAAAAAGTAATTGAAGCAGGTGAAGAGGCTGGTGAAAGAATTTGGCAATTCCCAATTTCTAAAAAACACGAAGAGGCAGTTAAAGGTACATTTGGCACAATTAAAAATGTTTGTTCAGGTGGTGCAGGTTCTATTACCGCTGGAATTTTTTTAACTTACTTTTCTGAAAAAATTCCATATGTTCACGTCGATATCGCTGGAACTGCTTACAACCCGCCATACCTTTACTACGCAGACGGAGCGAGTGGAGTTGGTGTTAGAACAATTTACAACTTCGTTAAAAACTCACTTAAAAAATAACTTATATATAAATAAAATCCCTTTAAAATGAGTCATTTTAAAGGGAATAAAAAAGGAACACACATGCGTTCCTTTTTTTTGTATATTTTAATTTAATTATCGTTCTTGTTTTCTCAAAGTGCGAAGAGCTCTTGCTGAAACCATGACTTTGTGAGTGTGACCTGCTTCGTCAGTAAATTTAACTGGTTGCAAGTTTAAGTTCCATACTCTGCGAGTCGCACGAAGAGAGTGTGATCGATTATTTCCGGCAAGTTGTTTTCTGCCGCTAATAGCGCAAATTCCCATGTTTATAAATCTCCTCTCCAAACATTTTAGCATAATCAGGGTTTTTTCGCAATTTTAAACTTTTGTATGTTAAACTTTAAGTATGGAAAAGAAAGTAATTTTAATCACCGGAACTTCGAGCGGAATTGGCAAGGCTGCTGCTGAAATTTTTTTAAATAACGGTTATTTAGTCTATGGAATTGATAAAAATGCAGCAACAATTGAAGACAAAAACTACCAACACTTTAAAGTATCGGTAGCAGATTTTAAAAACCTACCTGATTTAAAAAACATCTCATATATTTTAAACAACGCTGGGACAATGGACGAGCAAAAATCCTTGGAAACCAACTTACAAGGCTATATTAACATTATCAACAAATATGCAAGCAAAGACTTGAAAGCTGTTTTAAATATTGCTTCAACCGCTGGCCACCACGGGTTTGGCAAACCTTTACATGCTGCTACTCAAGCAGCTCGCATTAACTACACCAAACATCTTGCTAAAACTCTTGGCGAAAAATACCAGACTTTAGTTAATTCACTTAGTCCAGGTCCTGTTCACACTAATTTAGAGCCAGATTTGTATAAAGACAAAACAGCAATGTCAGCAGTTGCAAACCAAAATATTTTAAAACGCTGGATTTCGCCAGCTGAAATCGCTGAGTGGATTTACTTTATCTTAACTAAAAATACCTGCGCAACAGGCCAAGACATAATTCTGGATTTAGGCGAATCCATTAACCTAAACTTCATCTCGCTAACCACAATAATTAGCCAAAAATAGCCTTATATAATATAAAGGATTTAAGGTATAATAAAGGTACTGAGGTTTATTGATGGAACACAAAACAATAACAAGTGAATTTTTTACCAAAATGCTGATAAATGGAGCTGCTAACTTAAGGCTCCACATTGACGAAATTAATAACTTAAATGTTTTTCCAATTCCGGATGGCGACACTGGAACTAATATGCATCTAACTATCAACGCTGGTGCTAACAAGATTAAAATTTTAGACTTTAAAACCAAAACTATTGCAGAAATTGCAAAAGTTTTTTCACATGAACTTGTAGTTGCCGCACACGGCAACTCAGGTGTCATTCTTTCTCAGTTCTTTCGTGGATTTGCCAAAGAACTTAGCAAAGTAGCGAGCCGAGAACTTACAGTAGTTCAACTAATTGATGCCTTGATTTCTGGCTACAAAGTAGCATACAGTGGTGTTGTTCAGCCAATTGAAGGAACAATTTTAACCGTGCTTCGTGAGGCTGGCGAACATTTGCGCTTAAAACGTGGCAAACTAATTACTTTTGAAGATACTTTAACCTCTTATTTTAATCAGGCTAAAATTACCCTAGAAAAAACCCCTGCGCTTTTACCTGTCTTAAAAGAGGCTAATGTTGTAGACAGCGGCGGCGCTGGTTTTGTTAAAATTGTTGAAGGCTTTGTACACTTTATTAACGGCAAAGTTATTAAAGAAGCAACTAAAACTACAACTAAGTCATTTGTTTTAAACTCAGAGCAAAGTACTGCTTACGACCATGTAATTGGCGAAATTAAGTTTAAGTTCTGCACCGAGTTTGTCTTAATTTTAGATAAACCAGAGCAATTTGTGAAAGAAAAGTTTATTAAAGAAATTAAAGACTTTGGCGACTCAATGGTGGTGATTCACGACGAAGAACTACTAAAAGTCCACATCCACACCAATCAACCTCTTAACTTACTTAAAAACGCCGAAGCACTAGGTGAAACCAGATCTATTAAAGTAGACAACATGAAACTACAAAACGAAGAGGCAGTGGCTGCACAAAAACCAACGACAAAAACTCCTGAAAAAGAATACGGACTTATCGCTGTTGCCAATGGTGACGGAGTTCGCCAATACTTACTTGAACACGGAGTTGACTATATAGTTGCCGGTGGTCAAACTATGAACCCATCTACTCAAGACTTCATTGAAGCAGTTGAGAAAGTCAACGCCAAAAATATTATCATCATTCCAAATAACTCAAATATTATAATGTCGGCAGAACAAACTACTAACTTAGTTAAAGACCGAAATATCGCGGTAATTAAGACTAAAAACCTAGGCCAAGGTGTGGCTGCTCTTTCTGTCTTTGACCACAGCGCTGACTTTAAGTCCAACATCGCCAATATGCAAGAAATTGCGCAGAGCGCTCAAACTGGTGAAATCACTTATGCAATTCGCGACACCAAACAAAACGGCATTGACATTAGAAAAGGTCACTATTTAGGAATTTCTGAAGGCGCGATAACTTGCTCTGTTGAAAATATTTTTGACGCAACCCGCTGCCTGCTTTCCCAAATTCTTTCTAAAGAAAACGAAGTTGTCACCCTGTTTTATGGCAAGGCTGTGTCTGACGAAGAGGCTAAAGAAATTGAGGAATACATCCAAACACTTTGTCCATACGCCGAGGTTAATTTAGTTAACGGGATGCAAGAAATTTATTTATTTATAGTTTCTGCACTTTGAAAAACAGGTTTAAAAAATAGTATAATATTTGCTAGAGGTAATGAATGAAAACGATTAAAGAACTTTTAAAAAAACACAACCGCATTATTATTCACAGACACTCCAAACCAGATATGGACGCAATCGGCTCACAAATGGGCTTGATGCACATAATTAAGGAAAACTTTCCAGAAAAAGAAGTCTACGTAGTTGGCGATCACAACAAATTTGACTACGAAAACGCGATGAACGAAATTCCAGATAGCTTCTATAAAGACTCACTAGTTTTTATCACAGACGTCGCAGTTTCTTACATGATTTCAGACAACCGTTATTTGTTTGCCAAAGACGTAGTAATCATTGACCACCACGAAAACAAGTCAGACGTAGCCGGCGCTCATGTTTATTCTGATCCAACTTACGAAGCAGCCGCTGCTTATGTTTACGATATTGCAAAAAAACTAAAACTAAAAATCCCGGCAATTGCCGCTGACTACCTGCTAAACGGAATTATTACCGACAGTGGTCGCTTTCAGTATTTAACCAATGCTCCACGTTTATTTCAAATAGCCGCTGAACTAACGGCACTAGGTGCAAACCCGCTTAAGTTCTACAAGTGGCTGTACGTCGAAACCTTGGAAGAGCGACAAACTAAAGCGAAGTTTGCCACTCGCATGCAAATTGAGGGCTCTGTTGCTTACTTTTTTAACACAAAAGAGTTTTTAGAGTCTCTAGTTACTTATGATTTCTTTTCAATTAGCCGCGGAATGGTTAATTTACTTGCTGGTATTAAAGAAATTCCAATTTGGGCTAACTTCACGTATTCAGCAGAGCAAGACAAAGTGATTTGTGAACTGCGTAGCCGTGAAATTGAAGTTGTGCATATTGCCAAAAAATACGGTGGTGGCGGACATGCCTTGGCGTGTGGGGCAACCTTGGATAACTTTGAAGTGGCTAAAGCCATGATTAAAGATTTAAACGAACTAATTTTACAAAATCAAAATAAATAATAAGGAGTAAAACATGGACATTAGTTTAATTTTAAAAAAAATCAAAGAATACGACATTATTACAATCTACTCACATAAAAGACCAGACGGAGACTGCATTGGCTCTTCACTTGGTCTTAAAAACATCATTGAAACTACTTTTCCCAAAAAACGAGTATACTCACTTGGTGACCACACACCATATTTACGTTTTTTAGGAGAACTAGATACTCTTGACGACGAAACTATCAAAAAATCTTTGGCGATAGTTGTAGACACCGCAACCCAAGAGCGAGTTGCAGACCAACGTTTTAAACTGGCTAAAGAAATTATTAAGATTGACCACCACATCGTAATGGATCAATACGGAGACATCAACTGGGTACACGAAGAAGCACCAGCGGCTTGTCAAATGATTACATATTTCTTGTATAAGTTCAGAGATCAACTACTAATCACTAAACAAGGTGCACAAGCACTATATGCAGGTTTAGTTACAGATTCCGGAGGATTTAGATACCGCGGAGTTACTGAAACTACTTTCCAAATGGCGGCTTTCTTAGTTTCTAAAGGTGCTGACCTTGAATACGTTGACCGCGAACTTTCTAAAACTACTTTTGCTCAACTTAAATACAAAGGCTATCTACTTTCTAACATCAAACGCTCAAAAAACGGCGTGGTTTATTTCCTAGCGACTCGCGACATTCAAAAGAAATTTAACTTAACTCAAGAAGACACAGCCGCAGCCATTAACGCCATGGCTGGCATTGAAGGTTGTCCTGTTTGGGTGCTTTTTATTGAACTTGAAAACTCAGTTCGCGTGCGAGTTCGTTCAAATCAAGTAGAAATTGCTTCTGTTTGCAATAAATTCCCTCCAGGAGGTGGACACGACTTTGCCGCTGGCTGCCACTTGGATAAAATGAAACATTACACAAAAGTAATTGACACCCTTGACGCCAGAATTGTGGAAGTTTTAAAGAAAAATAACTAACAATGCTGGAATTACTTTTAAACATTACTACCAACAAATCAGCAAACTCAAATTCTAAAATTTCTGAGGCTATTACTAAAGGTTCACTTGACCTGCAAGCCCTGCAAACCGGCCAAGACTGGTTGTTTAAAGTTATTTTACCGCTTTTAATTATTATGGTATACGCCGTAATTGTGGGACTTGAACGCCGCAATTTAGGTAAGGCCGTTGGGGTTTCTGCTTACTTTTTAGTAGGAATCGCCAGCTGTTCAATTGCAATTACTCAAAGGCTGATGTTTGAACTAAACGCATTTCAGGCAAACGAAGGCCAGCGAATTATTGCACAAGTTGTCGCTGGTGTTTCCTTTATTGGCGCGGGCGTCATCATTAAAGACAAAATGTCTATCAAAGGTTTAACCACGGCTTCCTCTATTTGGGCTTGTGCTATCTTGGGCTTAATTTTGGGCTCAGGTTATTTGTTAATCGGCGTAATTGGTGCAACCGTTATTATCATCTACATCTTTATTCGCGACATGGTTTCAAAAGAAAATCCATTTGTAAGTTGCCGCAATAACTTAATTCACAAAGTTAAACAAGGCGAGATGAAAGCAGAAGATGCCAACGCTATTTTAAACAAAGAAGACGATTTGCAAACTAGACATATTGATGAGTTTGAACAACACTGATTTTGAAAATATCACTGCAATTGCGACCCCTTATGGTAAGGGGTCGATTTCAGTTATAAGAGTTTCGGGAAAAACTTGCATCAAAGAAGTCAGTACTATCTTTAAAGGCAAAGACTTGACCCAAGTTCCCGGCAACACCTTGGTCTACGGCTTTATTTTAGGCAAAGATAACCTGCCGATTGACGAAGTAGTAGTTGCGGTCTTTAAGAAACCCCATTCATTTACGGCAGATGACATGCTTGAAATTTCTTGCCACGGTGGTGTTTTGGTAACTAATTTAGTGCTAGAGCGACTACTTAGTATAAATATCCGAATGGCTTATCCTGGTGAGTTTTCTTACCGTGCTTATTTAAATGGCCGAATAGATTTAGTTAAGGCAGAGGCTGTGATGGACTTAATTGAAGCTGACACCAAGAGCGCTGCCAAAATTTCTATAAACTCACTACTTAGCAAAACTGGCAAAAAAATAACTGAGTTTAAAGAACAAGTTTTGGCGTTAATTTCAGATATTGAAGTTAAACTACAATACCCAGAGTTTGACGAAGCCGTTGATTTAGAAACGTCTGAATTAAAATCAAGAATTGACACGATTTTAACTGCTTTAACTGAGTTTTTGAAAAACTCAAAAAGCACAACAATGCTAAAAACTGGGGTTTCAGTCGCAATTGTAGGCAGACCAAATGTCGGCAAGTCTTCGCTTTTAAACTCTCTTTTAAAACAAGACAAAGCCTTAGTCACCGACATTAAAGGTACAACCAGAGACATAGTTGAAGGCAAAATTGTGTTAAACAACATTGCCCTCAACTTACTTGACACCGCAGGAATCCGTAAAAGCACAAATCTAGTTGAGAATCTTGGAATTCAAAAAAGTCTAGATTCAATTAAAAGCGCAGACTTAGTTTTATTTGTCTTTGAGGCCAACCGCAAGTTAACCAATGAAGACCTAGAAATTTTAAATAAAATAGAACCCGGAAAACTAATTAAAATTGCTAATAAAAAAGACTTAGGAATTAATGAAAAAGATAAAAACGCTGTCTACATCTCTACTTTTGATGAAAACTTAAAACCGCTTGAAGACGCTATTTTAACTAAGTTAAAGTTAACTGACTTAGACACCAGAGACCTGGCGTTTTTGTCAAACCAAAGACAAATTTCGCTACTTGAAAAAGCAATTTCTGAACTAAAAGAAGCCCAAAGTTCTGCAGACCACTTACCTGCTGATTTAGTGGTTATCAACATTAAAACCGCTTACAACGCTATAAAGGAGATACTTGGCGAGGTGTATGACGACGATGTTAATAAAAACATCTTTAGCCATTTTTGCCTTGGCAAATAAAAAAATATGTATAAAGTTTTATATCGTAAATACCGCCCAAGTAAACTAAAAGAAGTAGTTGGTCAAACGGTAATCACACAAATTCTTAGCCAAATTCTAAAAAGTGGCAGTATTCCGCATTCTTTTATTTTTGCTGGTACCAGAGGAATTGGTAAAACCACGATTGCCAGAATTTTTGCAAAAGCCATTAACTGTGAAAAACTAACTTCAGGCGATGCTTGCGGAAAATGCGCAAGTTGCCTTGTAATTGAGCGTGAGCAAACTGTAGACATTGTAGAAATAGACGGAGCAAGCAATAATGGGGTTGACGAAATCAGAGACCTTCGCGACAAATGCGTGTTTTTACCGCAAAATCTGAAATACAAAGTCTACATAATTGACGAAGTTCATATGCTGACAACCGCCGCTTTTAACGCTCTTTTAAAAACTTTAGAAGAACCGCCTAAACACGTTGTCTTTATTTTGGCAACCACAGAAGCACACAAAATTCCTAAAACCATTCAATCTCGTTGTATGAACTTTAATTTCCTGACTTTAACAGAGGCAGAAATTCAAGGACAAGTTATTGAAGTTGCCAAAAAAGAAAAAATTACTTTAGAAAAGGAAGCCGCCGCTTTGATTGCCAAAAAAGCAGAAGGCGCAATGCGAGATGCTTTGGTCTTACTTGACAAAGCAGTGGCTTATGCTGGGCAAAAAATTGACAGAGAAACAGTTTTAAAAATTATTGGTGGAGTTGACGAAAACGAGATTTTAAAAATTATTAACTCACTTGACAACTCAGACTTAGCCAATGCTGTTGCTCAACTTGACGCTCTACTTAAAGCAGGAAAGAGCGAAAACTCAATAATTGCTGCTTTTATTGATAACTTCAAACAAATTTTACTAAAAATTTCTACAGGTGAGCCAAACCTTTTTAAAAAACTAAACAAAACGAAAGTTTTAGAAATATTTAATGAACTAAACACTTTAGTTAAAGAAATTAGATACACAACTTCTAAGCAAAATATGTTGGTGGTTACTTTAATTAAAATTTACTTAATCGTCAACAAACAAGAGACAATTGTGTTTAACTCAAGCCTAGAAACTACAAAACCTGCAGTTCAAACACCAGAAAAACCACAAATACAAATGTCTGAAACACATGGTGAAATTTTTGCAAGCAATCCGGTGGCTTTTTCACCTAGTCTTAAAGAAATTAGTAAAGACTCAGTTAAAAGTCCTTTTAGTTTAACTGAACACGACTTTAAAGATCTGCTTGACAATGCCAAAAAGAAGTTTAGAGTAGAGGCTGAAGAAAAACTCTTTAATTCTGATTTTTTAAAATCCGCAAAAGACCCAGATATCTCTGGTCTTTCTGGTAAGTTTGAAATCGTCTTGACCAGTCCAAACACTTTATTGCTTGCAGCAGAAGGTCATGCTGCCTGTGTTGAAATCTACAAAACAGCCAAATACCCAGTCCTTTTAAAAGAAGTTAATAACTTTTTGCCAGAAATTACTCGAGTTATCTTGTTGACCAAGCAAGATGCAAAGGCTGTTTTAATGCAAATTAGTACGTACATCAGAAACCACCTTGAATTTATTCCCAATGACTTTAGTGCTGTTGTTGAAAAATACACAGCATATGATAAAATTTTAAAAGAAGTAAAAACTAAAAAATTCGACGCAAGCGCCGTATTTGGCGAACTTGCAAACAAGGAGCAATAAAATATGAATCCACAAATGTTAAAACAAATTCAAAAACTACAAGCTGAAATGATGGAACGCCAACAAAGACTTGAAGAAACTGAGTTTACAGGTTCGTCTGCTGGTGTGACAATTACTTTGCTTGGGTCAAAAAAAGTTGTAGACTGCAAAATTAGTGCAGATATTATTCAAGACAAAGAAATGGTTGAAGATGCAATTTGCGTAGCCTTTAATAAAGCCATTGAACAAGTCAACTCAGAACTAGAAGACATTCTTTCTAGCGCTAAAATGCCTAATTTTTTAGGTCTTTAGTTATAGTTTGTAAAAATAGTTTGACTATAATATAATATTTAAGTTATATGGAGGCTGACTTGAATCATACAGAAGAAAATTCTTTATCAGAAATTGCATACTCCTTAATCAAGGAACAGGGTTCTGCTGTTTCACTTAACGAACTTATTGACAAAATTTGCGCAATTCGCAATTTAGGCGAAGTTAGTGTAGATTTCAAAAATCAACTTTATTTTGACTTAATTTCATCTGGTCGCTTCGTTTACGTTGGCGACGGGCTTTTTGATTTAAAAGACAATAATTTAGAGTACTGGGATAAAGACGGTACGTTTTTTGCCAATGAAAGCAACGACGAAGACATTGAAATCAATGAAGATGAAGATGATATTGAATTTTCTGACTTTAATTTAGATGAGTTTGTGGCATCTGAACCAGATATTGAAGAAGATGAAGACGAGGAAGATGAAAAACCTGCAATGCAAGCAAGTGCTAATCCACTTCCTGAACTAGACGATGAAGATGACGGCGACGCTTTAGTTGAAGAAGACATTGAAGATTACCTTGAAACTGGAAGCGATGAAGACGACGATAAATATGTTGACCCAGATTTGGACTTAGACGAAACCGATCAAGACGAAGATGAGTACAACAAATACATGGACGATTACGAAAATCTATACGAATAGGGAGGCAATTTTTGCATCCCTTTTTTTATTTAGTTAAAAAACCAAAAAGGAGTTTTTAAATATGAGTAATTTTATTTTTATTACAGGCGGAGTAATTTCTGGAATCGGCAAAGGAGTGACAGCAGCATCTATTGCCAGACTACTTAAAAGCACTGGAGTTTCGGTGTTTATGATCAAGATGGATCCTTATATCAATACTTTTCCTGGCATGATTGATCCCCTTCAACACGGAGAGGTATTTGTGGCGTTAGATGGAACTGAGGCAGATTTAGACCTAGGACACTACGAACGCTTTACTGGTGTTAACTTAACTAAGCATTCTAGTATTACAATGGGCAAAATTTACAGAGAAATTCTGGAAAACGAAATGGCTGGTAAATACAGCGGCAAAACCATTCAAGTAATCCCACATGTTGTCGATACCATTAAAAACAGACTAAAAACAGCCGCCGAACAAAGTCGGGCTGACGTTATAATTTGTGAAATCGGGGGAACTGTTGGCGATATGGAGTCAGAGGCTTACCTGGAGGCAATTCGCCAACTTAGGTTTGACTTAGGCTACCGACGCACATATTACATCCACACCGCGCTGGTTCCATATCTTGAGGTTTCTCAAGAACTGAAGACCAAACCAACTCAACATAGCGTCAAAACTCTGCGTAGTTTTGGAATAGATCCGGATGCTTTAATTTTAAGGTCAAAACGCGCTTTAGACCCAGAAACCGTTGAAAAAATATCTTTCTTTACCGACGTTAAACCAGATTCTGTGTTGGCTTGCCCTGATTTAGATGTGGTCTACAAGGTGGTGCCACTTTTGGCCGAAGGTAAACTGCATGAAAACATCTTGAAACATTTTGAACTAAAAGCAAAGCCACTTAACTTAAAAACCTGGAACTCACTAATTAAAAAAGTAGAGACAGCAAACACTGTTTTAAATGTTGGAGTAGTTGGCACCACTGATTTTAAAGAGGCTTATCTATCGCTTGCTGAGGCGATTAAACACTCTGGATATGCGTACTCAGTTAAACCTAATTTTATTTGGTATACACAAGAAACAGATACAACTGAATTTTTAAAAACCATAGACCTGGCGGTAGTCTCTGGTCAAGACAATCAAAATTTTACCTCAAAGCAAAGCGAGTTAATTTACGAGCTTAGCACAAAAAAAATCCCAACATTGCTGATAAACTTAGGTTTTTGGCAAATGCTTGAAAGTTTAGATAAAACCACTGAAGTTGAAACTATTAAACTAGTTGGCGGCAGAGAAATCAAAATAAATCAATCAAACCCAGTAAGTAAGTATTTCAAAGAAAGTAAAATTAGCGAACGTTTTCGTTCATTTAAAGTGCCAGCAAAAGCAATATCTAGTCCTAATTTAATACCGCTTGCTTATTTGGATGAAGTGCCAGTAGCATTCGCAAACCCTTTCCATCCTTTCTTTGTATCTACACTTTTTCACCCCGAGTTTAGTTCAAACCCGCTTTTTTCCCATCCTTTGTTTGATGCTATAATTAAAGTAGCGCTTGAGCAAAAAAAGCACACAGATAAATAAATTTTAAAAAAAGGAAAATTCGCCCATGTTTGAAGAAATTAAAAGCATTATTAAGACAAATTTAAATATTGAAGACGAAAAAATCGTGCCTACTGCTAGATTAAAAGAAGATTTAGCAATAGACTCAATTGACGCAGTTGAAATAGTTTTAGCGTTTGAAGAAAAACACAACATTAGAGTTGACGAAACTAAGCTAAGAGAAATTAAAACTATCGGCGACTTAGTTTCTTATTTTGAGGCACTTAAAGCCGATTCTACAAAATAGGCACTAAACTTTTACCGCTATCTTAATCTTATATTTTTTAGGACCATAACTTTACTATGCAAAACAACTTTTTAGAATACGAAAAAAAATGGCAAAAAATTTGGGAACATGAGTATACCTTTGAAACCAAAGAAGACACAACCAAACCCAAATACTTTATCTTAGACATGTTCCCTTATCCAACTGCGTTAGGTCTACACGTTGGACACGTTGAAGGCTATGTGGCTACCGATATTTTAGCCAGATACAAAAGAGCCAAAGGTTTTTCCGTACTGCAAACTATGGGGTTTGACGCTTTTGGTCTTCCAACTGAACAGTTTGCAATTCAAAACAATGTGCAACCTGAAGAAATTACTAAAATTAGCATCAATAACTTCAAGGCTCAACTAAATCGTTTAGGTAAAGCCATTGACTGGCAAAAAAGCATATCTACTCATGACCCTGAGTTTTACCACTGGACTCAGTGGATTTTTAAGAAATTATACGAACATGACCTGGCTGAACTTAAAGACGTTGAAGTGAATTTTTGTCCAGAACTCGGCACAGTTTTAGCAAATGACGAAATAACTGTAAAAAACGGGCTGATGGTCTCTGAACGCGGCAACTTTCCAGTTTATAAAAAAACCCTTAAACAATGGGTTTTAAAAATTACTAAATACGCAGATAGACTAATTAAAGACCTGGATTTAGTTGATTGGCCTGAAGAGGTCAAAGAAGCTCAACGCAACTGGATCGGCAAAAGCGAAGGTACTTTAATTGACTTTGAAGTACTTGACACAAACGAAAAAATTACCTGTTTTACTACTAGAATAGACACAATTTACGGACTTTCTTATTTAGTGCTAGCACCTGAACATCCGCTTGCCTTAAAAATCGCAACTAAAGAAGAAAAAAGAGCAGTTGAAAACTACATTAAACTAGCCGCGCAAAAATCTGACTTAGACAGAGAAACCCAACACGAAAAAACAGGAGTTTTCACTGGTGCTTATGCAAAATGCCCAATTTCTGGCCGTGTAATTCCAGTTTGGGTTGCAGACTATGTGTTTTTCAAATACGCAACCGGCGCTGTGATGGCCGTACCTGCGCACGACGAGCGCGATTTTGAGTTTGCAAATAAGTTTGGTCTAGATATTTTAAAAATTATAGATGTTCCTGAAAACCAACTTCCTTATACTAAAGACGGAGTTCACGTTAATTCACCACTAATTGATGGGCAAAATATTGAACAGGCGAAAAGAACCCTAAACCAACACTTAAAGAAAATCAAAGCAGGGTCAACTACTATTAACTATCGTCTTCGCGACTGGGTGTTTTCAAGGCAACGCTATTGGGGTGAACCTTTCCCACTTTACTTTGACGAACAGAAAAACGTCCACTTAGTTGAAGATAAAGACCTACCATTGGTTTTGCCCAAATTAAAAGAAATCAGACCTTCTGGCACAGGTGACGGCCCGCTTGCAAACTGTCCTGAGTGGGTCCACTTTGAAAAAGATGGACAAATCTGTTCATATGACACGAACACCATGCCACAAGTTGCCGGCAGTTCTTGGTATTACATTGCCTATATTTTAAAAACAGCTGCCGGAGTTGTCCCACTTAACTCAAAAGAAGCAAAAAAACTGCTTGACAGTTGGCTGCCTGTTGACTTTTATGTTGGTGGCAAAGAACACACTACTGGCCATTTGTTATACGCGCGTTTTTGGCACAAGTTTTTATATGACCTTGGCCTAGTTTCACAACCTGAGCCTTTTCAGAAACTTTTTAATCAAGGAATGATTTTGATGAACGGCCAAAAAATGTCTAAATCTAGAGGAAATGTCGTAAATCCTGACGAGATTTTTGAGACACACGGAGCTGACGCTCTTCGTCTATACGTGATGTTTATGGGACCGCTGCAAATGGATAAAGACTGGTCTACCACAATGCTAGACGGAGCGAAACGTTTTCTTGACCGTGTTTGGCGAATGCATGAGTTTATCGCACCTGCTCACAACGAAGGTCTGGATTTTGTGTTAAACCAGACAATTTTAAAAGTAGAGCAAGGATACGAGACAATTTCTTTTAACACCGCAATTTCGCAAATGATGATATTTGTCAACGAAGTCTATAAGCAACAGGCAATTTCTCTAGATCAATTTAGAACTTTTTTAAAGTTATTAAATCCAATTTGTCCCCACATCACTGAAGAGATGAACTTACAATTTTTAAACTCAAACACTCAACTGGTTAACGAAGACTTTCCAGAAGTAGACCACTCTAAACTTGAAAACTCAACATTTGAACTAATTTTTCAAGTCAACGGCAAAATTCGCGGCAAAGAATTAGTTGAAAAAACAATTTCTGAAGTTGAAGCAAAGCAAAAAGCATTGGCCTCAGACGGAGTGCAAAGAGCGATAAGTGGTTTAAACGTAATCAAAGTTATTTATATTAAAGAGCGATTAGTTAATATAGTCGCAAAATAACACTAATAGACTGCAAAAGCAGTCTATTTTTATTTTAATTCCGTTTTACTTTGCGTTTTTTGTATATTTTACTAAAAATTACTTTGCGTTTTTTGTATTTTTTTGTTACTTATTACTTTGCGTTTTTTGTATATCGCGAAAAAACAAATGTTTGCTTTACAAGGCTATTTTTTAATAAAATAACTAATATACTTTGCGCTTTTTGTATATTTTGTCTTAAAATTACTTTGCGTTTTTTGTATTTTTTTGTTATTTATTACTTTGCGTTTTTTGTATAAGTATTTTGTCTTTTAGTATAAATGCCTTATAATATGCGTGAAAGGTGGAAAAAAGTGATTTTTAAAAGAAAAATACACGATAAATTACTTAAATGGAAAAACGAAAGTCAAGGTAAAACAGCTCTGCTGATTGAAGGTGCCCGTAGAATTGGTAAATCAACTGCTGTAGTTGAATTTGCAAAAGTCAATTACAAAAGTTATATTTTAATAGACTTTGCTAATGAAGATGAGCAAATTAAAAATCTCTTTTTTAGGAATTTAAATGATTTAGATAGTTTTTTTATGTATCTTTCTTTGCATAAAAAAACTAAACTTTATGAAAGAAACACACTAATAATTTTTGATGAAGTTCAAAAATTCCCCAAAGCCCGAGAAGCCATTAAATATTTAGTTAAAGATGGCAGATATGACTACATAGAAACTGGTTCTTTAATTTCTATTAAAGAAAATGTCAAAGGCATCTTGTTGCCTTCAGAAGAACGAAAAATTAGTATGCACCCTATGGACTTTGAAGAGTTTACCTGGGCAATTGGAAACGATCAAATAGTTCCTTTTATTAAAAACGCATTTTCAGAAATGAAACCCATTGATAAGCATATACACAATCTTTTAATGGAAACATTTAGACTTTATTTGGTTTTGGGTGGAATGCCAAAAGTTATTTCTACATTTTTAAAAGAAAATAAACAGTTTAAAAGTTGTTTAGATGATAAAATCGTTATTTTGGAAACTTACCGTGGCGACATTTTTAAAATAGAACGAACTTACAGAAAAAAAGTCTTGAATATTTTTGACCAAATTCCTAGTTTTTTGGCGCAATACGAAAAACGGATTAAATTTACTCAGCAAGGCATCGCTGCTAGAAGTAAGAACTACGAAGATGCTTTTGCATGGTTAAAAGACTCAAAAATTTGCAACATTTGCCCAGCGGTAACAGATCCTAATAACAGCCTTGCTTTATCTGAGTCAAGTAGTTACTTAAAATGCTACATGGGAGACACAGGTCTACTTTTGACCAAAACTTTTTCAGATAAAGAAAGCGAAAAAACTCAAATTTACCTTGATTTACTAAACGACAAACTATCTATTAACAAGGGCATGTTTTTTGAAAATATTGTCGCTCAGATTTTAACTGCAAACGAACACAAACTTTATTTTTATAGTCACTATTCAAAAGAAAAAAAGAGGAACGACATTGAAGTTGATTTTATAATTACAAGTAATGAACCTTTTGGCAAAATCACCGCAATTGAAGTTAAATCAGCAAAAAATTACCAAACCACGTCGCTAAACAAGTTTAAAGAAAAATTTCAATCAAGAGTTGACAAGTGTTATATTATTCATCCCAAAAACTTACATATTCGCGAAGACGGAGTAATTTGTATACCTGCTTATATGGCGATTTGTCTTTAAAATAAGTTTTGCTAAAATAACGCAATCTAACACAAAACTCAGCAGCACCTTATAAAAAATGAAACAAGGCATCTTGTTTCATTTGAAAGTGCTTATGGTGGAGGTAAGGAGATTTGAACTCCTGTCTTTAAAGGTCTAACCTTAACTGTCTACATGCTTAGTTTATTTATATATTTAGTTAAAATCCAGTAAAACAAACAAACCAGAAATTAACTTTGAGTTTAAGTAATATCTAGTTAAAACTCAAAAATAGCCTAGATATTCTGCATATATAAGGAAAACATTTTTTAAAAAACTGCAGAAGTTCTTTAAAAATGCTATACGCGATTTAAATTAAGCGTATAAAAGAGTTTGTTGTGCTCTTGGCACAAATAATGGTTTTGCGTTTATAAAACCTCGCGTTTTTACGTGCGCAACCACGACATGCGAGTTAATTTCAAACACGTTAAATCGAAACCAATATACCCCCGTCAATTTTTAGTTTACCTAATTTTTCAAACTATTTCAATTTTTTTACGCAACTTGCTTTTATTTGCAAAAAAAACAATTTTAAGGTAAACTTATTACTGTTGGTTTCAAGCCAATATTTTTTTAAAAAACTTATTAAAACACGGACAACCGTGTAATAAAAGGAGGAAATATGCCAACTATACAACAATTAGTTGTCAAAGGTAGACAAAGAAAAAACTCTAAAACTAAAGCGCCAGCACTAGGCTATGGCTTTAACGCATTAGAGAAACAAAATTCTTACTACGCATCTCCACAAAAACGTGGAGTTTGTGTCAAAGTTAGTACAATGACACCCAAAAAACCCAACTCAGCACTTCGTAAATACGCTCGTGTTCGTTTAAGCAATGGAACCGAAGTTACTGCGTATATTCCAGGTGTTGGTCATACTCTGCAAGACCACAGTGTGGTGCTAATCAGAGGTGGACGTGTAAAAGACTTACCAGGTGTGCGCTATCACATTATCCGTGGTACTCTAGATACAGCCGGTGTACAAAACCGTCAACAAGCTAGATCTAAATACGGCGCTAAACGTCCAAAAAAATAGAGAAAGGAGAAAATGAATAATGCCAAGAAAAGGTTATATTCCTAAAAGAGATGTTCTTCCTGATCCAATTTATAACTCTAAGTTAGTTACAAAAGCCATCAACACTATCATGCTTGACGGTAAAAGAGGAACTGCTCAATCTATTTTATACAATGCGTTTAAACGTATTGAAAAAGAAACTGGCCAAGACGGACTTGTAGTTTTCAAAGAAGCGCTTAACAATGTTATGCCTGTTCTTGAAACTCGCTCTCGCAGAATTGGTGGACAAAACTACCAAGTTCCAGTTGAAGTTAAACCTGACAGACGCCAAGCACTTGGTCTGCGCTGGTTAATTACTTACTCACGTCAAAGAAAAGAAAAAACCATGGAAGAACGTTTTGCCAAAGAAATTCTAGACGCTCGCCAAGGTTTTGGTCAATCTGTTAAGAAAAAAGATGACACTCACAAAATGGCAGAGGCTAACAAAGCGTTTGCTCACTATAGATGGTAGTTTAAGATGCCTAGAAAAACTTCTTTAAAAGAAACTAGAAACATCGGTATCATGGCACACATTGATGCCGGAAAAACTACCACAACTGAACGTATTCTTTACCACACTCACCGTATCCACAAGTTAGGAGAAACCCACGAAGGGGCCTCTCAAATGGACTGGATGGAGCAAGAAAAGGAACGCGGTATTACAATCACTTCAGCTGCCACCACTGCCTACTGGCGCGAACATAGACTAAACATCATTGACACCCCGGGCCACGTTGACTTTACCGTTGAAGTTTCTCGTTCACTTCGTGTGCTAGATGGTGCCGTAACTGTTCTAGACGCTCAATCTGGTGTTGAACCACAGACTGAAACTGTGTGGCGCCAGGCTACCGACTACCTAGTTCCGCGTATTGTTTTTGTCAATAAAATGGACAAGGTTGGTGCGAACTTTGAAAACGCAATTGCCACAATTCATGACCGCTTAGGTGCAAACGCCGAAGCCGTTCAATGGCCGATTGGCGCTGAAACTGAGTTTAAAGGAATTATTGACTTAATTACTCGCAAAGCCTACATCTACGACGAAGGCATGGACGAGGTTACTAAAGAAATCGAAATTCCACAAGAGTACAAAGATATCGTTGAAACTAAACGTCAACTTCTAATTGAAACTGTTGCTGATTTTGATGAAGAGTTGATGGAAAAATACCTAGAAGGTGAAGAAGTTCCAGTTGAACTTATCAAAAGAGCAATCCGTAAAGGTACACTTGCGGTTAAGTTCTTCCCAGCATTTTGTGGGTCTGCTTTCAAAAACAAAGGTGTTAAATTAGTTCTAGACGGAGTTATTGACTACCTACCTTCTCCGCTTGACATTGCTGCGGTTAAAGGTATGGATGAAAACGACTGCGAAGTTCTGCGTTCAGCGTCTGACGATGAACCGTTTACAGCGCTTGCTTTTAAAGTCATGACTGACCCGTATTCTGGACGCCTTACTTTCTTTAGAGTCTACTCAGGTACAGTTAAAGCGGGTTCTTACGTTAAAAACACCACTAAAGGTGAACGTGAACGCTTTGGGCGACTACTTTTAATGCACGCAAACGACCGCGAGGAAATTGATGAGGCTTTTGCTGGAGACATTTGCGCTGTAGTTGGACTTAAAAACACTACAACTGGCGACACTTTGGCAACCGAAAAAGACACGTTAATTCTTGAGTCAATGAAGTTTCCAGAGCCAGTTATTAACGTTGCAATTGAGCCAAAAACTAAAAATGACCAAGATAAAATGGCAATAGCCTTGCAAAAACTCGCTGAAGAAGACCCAACTTTCCGTACTTACACAGACTACGAAACTGGTCAAACTATCATCGCTGGTATGGGTGAACTTCATCTAGATGTCATAGTTGACCGTATGCGTCGTGAGTTTAAAGTAGAGGCAAACGTTGCGCAGCCTCAAGTTTCATATAGAGAAACCATTACTAAGGCTGCTGATATTGAGGCTAAGTTTATTCGCCAGTCTGGTGGACGCGGACAATATGGACACGTTGTTATTAACTTTGAACCAAACCCAGGCAAAGGCTTTGAGTTTGTAGACAAAATTGTAGGTGGTGTGATTCCCAAAGAGTATATCCCTGCAGTTATCAAAGGTCTTGAAGAAGCCCTGCCAAACGGAATTATTGCAGGATACCCGATTATGGACGTCAAAGCAACACTTCACTACGGTTCTTACCACGAAGTGGACTCATCTGAAATGGCTTTCAAAGCCGCGGCTACTATTGCTGTTCGTGAACTTGCTGAAAAAGGTGGAGCAACTATCCTTGAGCCAATTATGGCAGTAGACGTTGTAACTCCTGCTGAATACGTTGGAAACATCGTTGGTGACTTAACTTCTCGCCGTGGTAAAATTGACAGTCAAGAAAACCGCGGAAACGCAATTTGCGTAAAGTGCTTCGTACCCCTTGCTCAAATGTTTGGATACGCTACTGCGCTTCGCTCAAACTCTCAAGGTCGTGCAAACTTTATCATGCAATTTGACCACTACGAACAAACCCCTAAATCTATTACTGAAGAAATCGTTAAAAAACGACAAACTAAATAATTTTGCTAAGGAGGATATTATTTTATGGCAAAACAAAAATTCGATCGTTCAAAACCACACGTTAACATTGGTACAATTGGCCACGTTGACCACGGTAAAACTACGCTAACCGCAGCTATCACTTATGTGCTTGGTGAACGCGGTTTGGCTCAAAAACTAGACTACAACCAAATTGACAAAGCACCAGAGGAAAAAGAACGCGGTATTACTATCAACACTTCACACGTTGAGTATGAAACTGCAAAACGCCACTACGCACACGTTGACTGCCCAGGCCACGCTGACTACGTTAAAAACATGATCACTGGTGCTGCTCAAATGGACGGTGGTATCCTTGTTGTATCTGCTGCAGACGGTGCGATGCCACAAACTCGTGAACACATCCTACTTGCTCGCCAAGTTGGTGTGCCAAGACTAGTAGTTTTCTTAAATAAAGCAGACCTAGTTGGCGACCCTGAACTAATGGATCTTGTTGAAATGGAAGTTCGTGAACTTCTTAACGAATACGAGTTCCCTGGAGACGAAATTCCTTTTGTTAAAGGATCTGCTCTACAAGCTCTTCAAGGCGACCCTAAATACATGGATAAAGTCATGGAACTAATGGACAACATTGACACCTACATTCAAGAGCCAGTTCGTCAAACTGACCTTCCTTTCTTAATGCCAGTTGAAGACGTACTTACAATCACTGGTCGTGGTACTGTTGCCACTGGCCGCGTGGAACGTGGTACTTTGAAACTTGGTGAAGAAGTTGAAATCGTGGGTATCCGCGAAACTAAAAAAGCAGTTGTAACTGGTATTGAAATGTTTAGAAAATTACTAGACTCAGCACAAGCCGGTGACAACATCGGAGCCCTTCTTCGCGGTATCGACCGTAAAGAAATCGTACGTGGTCAAGTCTTGGCAAAACCAGGCTCTGTTAAACCTCACACTAAATTTGAAGCACAAGTTTATGTGCTTTCAAAAGAAGAAGGTGGACGCCACACTCCTTTCATGACTAACTACCGTCCTCAATTTTACTTCCGTACAACTGACGTTACTGGTATTATTTCACTTGCAGAAGGCGTGGAACTTGTAATGCCTGGTGACAACACCACAATTACAGTTGAACTAATTCACCCAATCGCGCTTGAACAAGGAACTAAGTTCTCAATCCGTGAAGGTGGACACACAGTTGGTGCTGGTTCTGTAACTAAAATTATTGCTTAATTTAATTAAGTAAATTAGTTATTTAAAACACAAATACATTTTTTAAAGAAGGCCTTTGGTTGGGCATAGCCTACCTTGGCCTTTTTTGCCAAAAATCAGAACTTAAAGGAGCACGTAAATATGAAATATAAACACTCTAGACTACTTTCATCTGGCTATTTAAGGGTTTCTGAACTGCACGAACTCTACTTTGAAGAACGTGGCTCTAAAACTGGAATTCCTTTAATTTTTATCCACGGTGGACCAGGAGGTGGCTTTTCAAAAAGTGCAGAATACTTTTTCAACCCGCGCAAGTTTCACTACATTTTGTTTGATCAGCGAGGGGTAGGCAAGTCAAAGCCTTTTTTGGAAACTAAAGATAACGATATTTTTCAAATTGTAGACGACATTGAAAAAATCCGCACACATTTTGGATTTGACAAAATCTGGTTATTTGGCGGTAGTTTCGGCTCTACTATTGCGTTAACTTACGCGATTCGTTATCCTGAGCATACAGCAGGCATGTTGATTCGCGGGATATTTTTGGCAAGGCAAGAAGACTGCAATTGGCTGTATTCAGGAGCTCAGAACTTCTATTGGCCTGAATACAAAGAGTTTATCGCAGAAATTGGAGATACTAAAAAAGTTGAAGATATCGTACCTGAGTACCTTAAAAAAATTACCTCTGTGGACAAAGCAATTAGCGACAGAGCCTCGCTTAAATGGGCAAATTACGAACTTTCTTTAGTTTTTCCAGTAAAAAAACCTGAACTTCTGGCAACAGAGGCCACTAACTCAGAGCGACAAATCGCTTTAATGGAAGCTTTCTTTTTTGTCAACAAAACGTTTGGCAAAGACGACAACTATATTTTGGCAAACATTCACAAAGCAGCCCATATCCCGACTTACATAGTCCACGGGCGATATGACATGGTCTGTCCACTAAAACAGGCTTATTTAGTGCACGAGGCAATCCCTGGTTCTAAGTTAACCGTGGTTGAACTTGGCGGCCACGCCTCTTCTCACAAGCCCACTTTTAAAGCAATTCAAAAGTATTTAAAAGAAATAATTAAAAACAATAAATAAGTCATTAAAACTTTTATTTTTATTTAAATTTTTAATATAATATTTACAAGTAAATCACCACTAACGGAGGAATAAAATGATTAAATTAGTAGTAATTAGACATGGCCAAAGTGAATGGAATTTAGCCAATAAATTCACTGGTTGGACAAATGTTGAACTTTCTGAAAACGGAGTAAAGGAAGCGAAAGTAGCAGGTCTTTTGCTAAAAGAAAAAGGCTTTAGTTTTGACCTTGCTTTCACCTCTTCTTTAAAACGCGCTCAAAACACACTTGCCTATGTTTTGGAACAACTTGGTCTTTCTGATATTGAAATTAGACGTTCATACCTATTAAATGAACGCCATTATGGAGCGCTTCAAGGTCTAAATAAAGCAGAGACTGCAGAAAAATACGGAGATGAGCAAGTTAGAATCTGGCGTCGTTCAGCAGAAGTGCGTCCACCTGCTCTAGATTTCAACGATCCACGCCACCCTCGTTTTGACGAGAACTTAAAAGGAATAGATCCAAAAGAACTACCTGCTTCAGAAAACTTACTAGACACAGTAGACCGCGTAGTTAAATACTGGGAAAGTGATATTAAACCAGCACTGCTTGCTGGCAAAAAAGTGATTATCGCTGCTCACGGCAACTCACTTCGCGCACTTTACAAATACATTAACAACGTCTCAACCGCAGACATTATGAATGTTGAACTGCCAACTGGCAAACCACTTGTTTTTGAGTTTGACGATAGTCTAAACATTCAAAAAACTTACTACATTTAATATTTTAAAAACCAAAATATCGGGGTCAAGTGAAATTCTTAACTGGTGGTCCAAGCCCACGAGCACAGTTTAAAACTGTTGCAGAACAGGATAGTTTCCTGTGCCAACGGTCAAAGTCCGGATGAAAGATAGGAAGACATATATTTTAAATTAAAATGTAAGCAATTTACATTTACTGCCTTTTAAAAAGGCAAACTAAAATATTTTTAACTTCCTTGAATTACTTAAAAGGAAATTAAAAATGTTTAAAGAAAATCAAACTAATAATCAGAACCGAGAACTTACTAAGTTTGCAATGCTTTTAGCGCTTAGTATAATTTTGGGATATTTTAAAATCCCTCTTTTTCCACCGCTTAAACTAGACTTTTCTGAAATTGTGATACTATACGCTATGTTTGAGTTTAAAGTCCCACTCGTTGTTTTAATGACTATCTTAAGGTCTGGAATAAGATGGCTAATCAATCCATCAGCTACTAACTTTCCGTTTATATTTTTCGGTGAGCTTGTTGCAATTTACTGCACACTTACGTTAATTTTGGCAGTATATTTAGATTTTAAGTTAAACAAGAGCAAACATTACTTAATTTCGGTTTTAAACTACACGTTAATTCCAACTGTTTTAATTCTACTTGCAAACGCTTTGTTTTTTATTCCCACCTTTATTTCAGGCAAACCTGCTTACTATACAACCCACTTAATGCCAATTTCTAAATATTTAAAAACTCTTGCTTCAGTTTACCTACCTTTTAATTTAATTAAGTATTTTGTTGTTGCAGTAGTAGGTCTAAAAATTGTTGATTTTAGAAAACAAAACTCGCAAGCCTAAATAAATTTTGATTCTAACCCCACACAACTAAAAAAGCCTTTAAGTTTTACCTTAAAGGCTTTTTCTCTTAATGAATTTATTTTAAATAAATAATTGTGACACCCGTTTGGCCTTCAAACTCTCCACCAAAGCGGTGGCTTTTAATCTTAGGGTGTTTTTTAATGTAGTCGTAAACTGCGTTTTTAACAGCACCAGTTCCGTATCCATGAATAATCTTAGCTTGTGTAAAATTAGCAAGAATTAGCTTATCAATTTCCTTTGCTAAGATATTTTCAACTTCGTGTGCTCTTTTTCCACGTAGATCAATTTCAAAATTAGCAGGACTAAAAAATGGTTCACTTACTGTTTTCTTACTTTGATTTAAAGGTTTTATTGTTTGCTTTTTTGTGTTAACTATAGACCTTAATTTTAAATCATTTTTCTTAAACTTAAGTAAATTTCCCTCTATATCTACAAAATAAAAATCACCCTTAATTCGCCTAATAACGCCATCTTGAAAGATTGGTTCAACATAGACTAAATCATCAATTTTAAGTTCCACATTACTGTTAAACTCACTTTCTGGTCTCTTAATTCCTTGTTTGATTTCAGAAATTTTTTTAACATTGATAGCCTTGATTTCTTTAAGTTCTTTAACAAGTGACTCTATTTCTGAAACCGAGTCTTCCCATTTTCTTCGCTCTTCCTTAAGTACGCTTTCAAGTCTTTTGCTAAACTCTTTTTCTTGTTTTTCTTTAATCTCTTTATTTTGCGTTATAAGGCTATTTAGTAGTGTTTCTTTATCTTTTAATTCCTTAGTTAATTGTTCATTTTTTTCAATATTTGTGGCAAGATTTGTAAGCAATTCTTCCGATTTGTTATCTTGATTTGAAAGATACATCTCTGCTTCTTTTAATACTTTTTCATTCATTCCAAGTCTTTTTGCAATAAGTATTGCGTTTGAGTTTCCAATTGAATTAAACGCCAACTTGTAAGTAGGAGAAAGTGAATCTACATCAAAGCATACAGACACTCCAGTAGTTGTTGCGTTTTCTAAATATTGAAGCATCTTAACTTTTGGATAGTGAGTTGTCAGTATCAAAGTGCAGTTTTTTAAAAGCAAATGTTTGATGATAGCCAAAGCAAGAGCCTGTCCTTCTAAAGGATCTGTACCTGAACCTGGTTCGTCTAAAAGTACTAGCGAGTCTGGAGTTGCATCGCTAATAAAACTAATTAACCTAACCATGTGAGAAGAAAAAGTTGATAGGTTTTGTTCCAAAGACTGCTCATCTCCGATGTCTACATATACTTTGCTGTAATTTGGTAAAATCGCTTCTTTAGCAGGTATTAGAAAACCAACCTTTAGCATTAGTGAAAATAAACCAACAGTTTTCATCGACGCTGTTTTGCCGCCAGTATTAGGACCTGTGATGATAGTAAGTGGTTTGTTTGGAAAAATATAAAAGTCAATTGGCACAACTTTGTTTTCGTCAATTAAAGGGTGTCTTGCTTCAATTAGTACGAGCGACCTATCTTTTGAAATAGAAGGAGTACAACAATTTTGTTTAACAAAGAACTTGGCACAAGCGAAGTAGTAGTCTAATTTCAAAAGTGCGTTTTGAGCCTCTATATATTTATTTAAATCAATTAAAAGAAAATCCATAACTTGCTTTAAGATTTTCTCTTTCTCTTTCTCTTCTTCGTTTTGTAGTTCACTTAGTCTAAATCTAAACTGTTGCATTTCAGCAGGTTCAATATAAATAGACTGCCCAGAGTTGCTGGTATCTACTACATTTCCTTTAATCTTTCTTTTATAAACTACAGAAAGCACCAGACACCAAAAACCAGATTTAAAAATTACTTGCTCGTCAGTTAAAAAAGGCGCGTAGATTTTCTTTAGTTCATCTATTCGTTTCTTTGAGTTTTCATTTAGAGCTTTAATTTCTTTTCTAATCTTACTCAACTTAAGCGAAGCAGAATCTAAAAATTCACCATTTTCATCAATTGTCTCAGTTAGTTTATTTAGCTCTTTTGTTGGCAAAAACAATTTAGCAAAAAGCTCAAGCAGCGCTGTGTAATTAAAGTTAGACTTAGTTTGATTAAAATAGTTGAAAGCAACTTTTGTAGTATCGAAGAAAAACTTTAGTCGAAGTAAGTCTCTAACATTTAATGGTCTTAGTTTTAAAAGACCAGAAAAAAAATTTTTGCAATCATAGTTTTCAGCAAAATCGATTACCCCAAATTCTTTTAAGGCGTTTGTTGCTTCTGTATTCTTTAAAATTTCTTTTTCAATTTCTCTATTGCTTTGCAAAAATGTCAATTCCAAAATTTGTTCTTTAACAAATTTTGACACAGCGTTTCTTGACACTTTTTCAATTATTTTATTAAATTCTAGTTTAATTGCGTTTTTTTCCATAATTTTAGACCAATAATATTATATGCGCTAAAGTTATTTTTCAAATATTTTATTATTTTATTATCCATTGTTTAAAAACCTTAAATTGCCTTCAAAAAATAGCCTTAAAAAGGTTATAATTATTAAATAGAGGTAGAAAAATGCAGCATAAACTTCAAGAATTAAAACAAAAACTAACAGAAAAATTAAGCTTGGTTGCTAACCCTACAGAGATTGAAGATATTTGGCGTCAATACTTTGGTAAAGAATCTGAGTTTCAACAAATTATGCAAACTTTAAAGTCAGTTGAACCTGAAAAAAAGAAAGAATGCGGTCAGCTAATTAACGCCTATAAAGTTGAATTGCAAGAACTTTGTAATTCAAAAAAAGCCTTATTAGAAAAAGAGGCTAAACAGGCTAAACAGTTTAGCGAAAAAATTGATATTGAGTTAGATACTCATCAATTTTCACGTGGTGCTGTGCACCCACTAAATGCTATCATTGAAAATTTCAAATCTCACTTTATAGCACACGGTTTTGAAATCGTAGAAGGGCCAGAAATTGAAACTGAACTTTATAACTTTGAGATGATGAACATCCCAAAATCACACCCTGCTAGAAATGAAAAAGATACTTTCTATATTGATGCAGATAAACTGCTTCGCACGCATACCTCGCCAGTTCAAGCACGAACTATGCTTGAAAAACAAGGTAAACCAATTAAAATAATTTCAACTGGAAAAGTTTATCGTCGTGATGATGATGACGCTGTGCATTCTCACCAGTTTATGCAACTGGAAGGCTTGGTAATCGGCAAAAAAGTTAACTTCGCTAATTTAATTCAAACCTTAAAAGATTTCTTAGCATTCGTTTTTGAAAGAGAAGTTGAATTAAGAATTCGCCCTTCTTATTTTCCTTTCACCAAACCTTCTGTAGAAATAGATGTGCTTCACCATTTTAAAAATGGCACAGTTGGCTTTATTGAAGTTGCTGGCGCTGGTATGGTTCACCCTAATGTTTTAAAAATGGCAGGCTATGACCCTGAAAAAGTGCAAGGTTTTGCATTCGGTTTTGGTATTGAACGTTTGGCGATGATTAAATATGAAATCGATGAAATTCGTGAGTTTTATCAAAATGACGTGCGTTTTCTACGCCAGTTTTAACATATAGGTAAAAGCATATGAAAATTTCTGAACATACATTAAGTAAATTCATTGAACTTAATAAAAATCAAGACCTTGGCAAAATAATTAACGGCTACATTTGTGAGTCAGAACAAACTATCGGTTCGCTTGCCCAACCTACCTTGGTATGCGGTCATGTTTTAACTTGCGAAGAGCATCCCGATTCTGATCATCTACACATTACCACAGTTGATGTAGGAACTGAAGTGCTAGATATAGTGTGTGGTGCTAAAAATATTGCCAAAGGCCAAAATGTCATAGTTGCCAAAGTAGGTACTACGCTTCCTGGCGATTTTCATATCAAGGCTGCAAAAGTTCGTGGCGTTCAGTCTAATGGTATGATTTGTTCTCTTAGCGAACTTGGTCTAAAAAATATTCCAAGTGAATACAAAGACGGAATTTATGTGTTTTCAAGTACTGTTAAACCTGGAGAATGCGCAGCTAGCGCACTAATGTTTGCAGACAATGTTTATAACTTAGAGCTGACTCCGGATAGAGGGGACCTACTTTCTTACTATGGATTTGCTAAAGACCTTTCAGCAGTTACAGGAAATAACTTTATTTTTGAAACACCTGAAAGCATAAAACCAGATTTTAAAAACCAGTATGAAATCAATGTAGACAATACTTTAGCGCCTGTCTACGCGCTTACTCAGGCTAAGGTAGTTGTTAAACCGTCTCCTTGGTTTATTCAGGCTGAGTTAATTAAACAAGGAATTGAACCTAAAAATAATATTGTAGATATCTCTAATTATGTGATGTATTTACTTGGTACTCCTAACCATATTTTTGACGCTAAGTGTGTTGCTGGAAATAAAGTTTCAGTTCAAGCACTTGGAAAACCTGAAACTTTTAGAGCACTTGACGGAAACAAATATGAACTAAATGCTGGTGACTTAGTTATTAAAGACAGCATTAAAACCATCGCACTTGCCGGAATTATTGGTTCCGAAGACAGTAAAATCAGTGAATACACAGCTGATGTAATTATTGAAAATGCGATTTTTTCAAACACTGCTATTTTTGAAACTCAAAAGCGTTTAAGTTTAAAAACAGAAGCATCAGACCGTTTTTCAAAAGGTGTATCATTTGAATTATTTCATAAGGGATATCTACTTTTAATTGAACTGCTTAAAAAATACGCAGATGCTAAAATTTCCAACCAGGTATACTCAGGTATTACCAAATTGCCTAAACATACTTTTAAATTTAACTTTAAAAAATTAAAGAAAATCAGCGGGCATTCATACAAAGAAAAAACGGTTATTGAAACTCTAATAAAACTTGGATATTCGCCTGCCAAAGCTCTTGAAGATAATTTATTCACTCTTTCTCAAAGACCACATATTTTTGAAAAAGAAACAGAGTTAGACGCAATTGACAATGTCATTAGAGTTAGCGGGCTGAACTCAATCAAACCAAAACCGCTTACGCAGTTAGGTGTAGCAGAACAACACATTAACTTCAAAATTGCTGAAAAAATCAGACATGAGTTAGTTCCACTCGGTTTTTTGGAAAACATTAACTACACTCTACTTTCTGAAAAAGAAGACTCAGAATTTTCTTTAGTTTCTGAAAAAGTTAAAGTTAGAAACCCAATTACTGAAAACCATTTAGTAATGCGTACTAACTTACTTGCAGGACTTAAAAAAAGTTTTCAATATAATTTAAATCGTAAAATTCAAAATTTTAATATCTTTGAAGTTGGTAAAGTTTTCAATGGATTCAATGAAGAACTGCACTGTACTGCAATTATTAGTAGCACTTTTGTCTATTCAAATTTAGCAGAAGAAAGTAAAAAAGTTGACTTTTATTTAGTTAAATCTTTCTTAAATAAATTGCTTTATAGTTTTGGTATTTCGCCTAGTTACGCAGTTTCAAGTTATGAGTTCTTGCATCCATACAGACAAGCAAATATTTTATATCAAGATAAAACAATTGGCTATATAGGTGAAATTGAGTTCAATAAAAATAAAACTATTGTGTTTAATTTAAACTTAGAATTACTAAAACTTACTAAGGAAACTCCTAAATACGAGCGTATTTCTGCTTTTCCTAGAGTTGAAAGAGACTTGGCATTAGTTGCAAGTGTTGATACTTCTTATCAAAGAATAGTTTCGTTAATTAAACAAACTGCACGCAAAACCTTAAAAGAAATCATCTTATTTGATATCTTTAAAAATCCGGAAACTCCAGACTTTGTATCTTATGCTTTCCATTTAGTTTTTGAAAACACCCAAAAGCAAATCGAGATGCAAGACATTGAAAAAATTATTAAATCAATTTTAAATCGCCTGGCTTTTGAGCTGAAGGTAACACTACGTTGAAAGAACAAATTTATTCTTATAATTTCGCCCAGTTAACGCATTATCTGGTAGAAAGAGGATATAAAAAATTTAAAGCAGAGCAGATTTTCAACTGGTTGTATGCAAAAGAAAAAAAGTCTTTTCAAGAGATGAGAAATCTTTCAAAAGATTTCATTGCTTTTTTAGATGAGAACTTTGAAATAACTTTGCCAACTTTAGTAATTCAAAATAAATCCAAAGATGGCACTGAAAAGTTTCTATATGCTCTTGCAGACGGTGCTTTAATTGAGTGTGTTTTGATGCACCATGATTATGGACTTTCACTATGTGTAACAACACAAGTTGGTTGTTCAATCGGTTGCAATTTTTGTGCAAGCGGGATACTTAAGAAAAAACGTGATTTAACCACTGCTGAGATTGTTGGCCAAGTTATGAAAACTCAAGAAATTAAACAGTGTAAAATAAATTCTGTGGTAATTATGGGAATCGGCGAACCTTTTGACAATTTCACAAACGTTATGACTTTCATTGATATCTTAAACTATCAAAAAGGTCTAAATATTGGTCAACGAAGAATTACTGTTTCTACTTCTGGTTTAGTTCCGAAAATCAGGGCATTTGCTGATCGTAATCTCCAAGTAAACCTAGCTCTTTCTTTCCATGCTCCGTTTGACTCCCTTAGAAGTCAAATTATGAAAATTAACACAGTTTTTTCAATAGATAAACTAATAGATGCTTTAGACTACTACCTAGCAAAAACCAATCGTCGTGTTACAATTGAGTATATTTTAATCAATGAACTGACAGACACTGTAGAGTGCGCTAAAGAACTAGTTAAATTATTTAAACCTAGAAACGTCTACATTAACTTAATCCCTTACAACGAAGTTAAAGAAGTTACATATAAACGTTCAACCCCAGAACGTCAAAAAGCCTTCTTTAATGTTCTTAAAAATGCAGATATGGATGCAATTTTAAGAAAAGAGCAAGGCCACGACATTAACGCAGCCTGTGGGCAGTTAAGGTCAGAGGTTTTAAAAAAACACGATAATAATAAAAATGGATGCGCTTGTAATTCGTAAAGATACGACATTCTATAAAGTCGCCTTGTTAAACCAAGAAAACAAAATTGTCGTTGCTACTGTTGCTGGCAAGAACAAATTTGTTAAAACCAAGTCTGTTAAAAATAATTTCTTGAATTTATCTGAAAAGAAAGATATTCAGTTTTTAAAACAAACTCCAAAAATCGGTGATATTGTTGAAATTAAAGACTTTCAAGGCCAGTATATTATTGAAAAAATTAAACCACGAAGAAACGAGTTTGTCAGACCAGACTGCGCAAACATTGATCAACTGATTTTAGTGTTTTCCGTCACTGACCCTGAGTTTTCTTTTATGCTTCTAGATAATTTTTTGTTAATTTGTGTAAAAAAACAAATTAAGCCAATTTTGATTTTAACCAAAATTGACTTAGACAACGCAAAAACTAAAAAAGTATTAACCGACCTTCAGTATTACGAAAAGTATCTTAGCTTTAAAGTTTTCACGGTTGATAACAACAACTTTAGTTTTGACAACCTTGAAATATTTAAGAACAAAGTCACTATACTAACCGGTCAAACTGGTGTAGGAAAGTCTTCGTTTTTAAATAACTTAATTCCTGAAATCAATCAAAAAACTGGTGAAACTTCAAAAGCACTTGGTCGAGGTAAGCACACAACTCGAAACTCAGAACTTTTTAGTTATATGCATGGATATATTGGCGACACACCAGGATTTTCTTTACTTAACTCAGGAATAATTTTAGAAACCGAGTTAAAGAAATACTATCCTGATTTTAATTTATTTAGTCAAGATTGTAAGTTTAAAAACAAATGCTTACATTTAAATATTCAGGCAAAAGACTGCAAGGTAGTTGAACTACATGAATCTAAAGTTATTGGTATTCGCTACTTAAACTACCAAAAAATATACGCTCAAATTAAACAAAGGAGAATAAAACAAAAATGAAAGTTGCGCCATCAATCCTAACTGCTGATTTTTTGAATTTAAAGCAAGAGCTCAAATCAATTGAAACCGCAGACCGTTTCCACATTGATATTATGGACGGAAACTTTGTGCCAAATATTTCCTTTGGTCCATACATTACTAAACTTACAAACAACTCTACCACTGTTCCACTAGACATTCACCTAATGGTTGACTGGCCAGATTTTTGGATTGATAAGTTTAATTTAAGCAATACTTACAATATTACTTTTCACTTTGAGGCTAAAAGCGATATTTCTAAAACTATTGCTAAAATCAAAGATACTGGTAAAAAAGTAGGAGTATCAATCAAACCTAAAACCGAAGTTAAAGAAATTCACACACTTCTCAAAGATATTGACTTAGTACTTGTGATGTCTGTTGAACCTGGTTTTGGTGGACAGAAGTTTATAGAAAGTGCTCTTGGCAAAATTAAGGAACTAAAAGCATACCGCGAAAGACACGGACTTAACTTTGAAATTGAAGTAGATGGTGGGGTTGATTCTACAAACATTGAAAAAATCAAAGGAGCCGGTGCGGATATTGTGGTCGCAGGTAGTTATATTTTTAATCAAACAGACCGCAAAGCAGCAATTTGCTCTTTAAAATAACTGATTAAAACAATTGTCTTGTTTCGCTTGTTGTGTTATACTTATTAGGTATTTTTAGCAGAAATGAGGTGATTTAGTTGGCTAAAATAGTTGTTAGAGAAAAAGAAACTCTTGAAGACGCACTACGTCGTTTCAAACGCGATGTTGCCAAAGCAGGAATTATCGCAGATGCTAGAAAAAAAGAATTTTACGTTAAACCATCTGAAGAACGTAAAGCACGTCTACGTGCAAACCGTCAAAAAGCAAGACGTGCATCTAGATAAGTTAATTTAGTTTAAAAAAGAGGTTTATACCTCTTTTTTAATATAGTGATAAATTAACAAGGAGACCCAATATGCAGGAAAAATTAGAATTAATTAAGTTAATTTTTAAAGACGAAAAACTATATACTATTGCTGAACTTGAAAAAAAGTTTCCCAAGAGAAACTTAAAACCAGGTGCATTAGTTACTCGCTTTGCTCCATCTCCAACTGGGTTTTTACACACTGGTAGTTTATTTGCATCGCTAATCTCTTGGCGTTTTGCTAAACAAACCGACGGTGTTTTTTACGTTAGACTTGAAGACACTGACACCAAAAGAGAAATTGCTGGAACTGGTGAACAAGTTTTAAAAGAACTAAAAGACTTTGGCATTGAACCTGATGAATCTTTTTTAAAGTCTGGTGAATACGAGCCGTATATTCAGTCAAAGCGAAAAATAATTTACGATTCAGTAATAGCAGAAATGATTAAAAAAGACTTAGCATATCCTTGTTTTATGACGCAAAGTGAGTTAAATGATTTAAGAAAGGCTCAAGAGAAAAACAAGCAAAACCCTGGATATTACGGTGAGTTTGCAAGAGACCGTTTTCTTACAGACAAAGAGGCTATTTTCAAAATCAAGGCAGGCATTGACTTTGTTATTCGTTTTAAATCGCCTGGCAACGTAAATAAAAAGGTTAAGGTTCGCGATTTAATTCGTGGTGATTTAGAAATCCCTGAAAATGTACAAGATATCGTTATAATGAAAAACGATGGTCTGCCAACTTATCACTTTGCGCATCTAGTAGATGATCATTTTATGCACACGACAACAATTACTAGAGGTGAAGAGTGGTTAAGCAGTCTGCCTATCCATTTGCAACTTTTTGATACTCTTGGCTTTAGCCGTCCAGACTACGCACATTTGCCAGTAATTATGAAAGTAGATGAAAATGGGCAACGCCGTAAACTTTCTAAACGAAAAGACCCTGAGGCTGCAGTTTCTTACTTTCTTGAGCGAGGATACCCACCACTTGCTTTCCTTGAATATTTGCTAACAATTGCTAACTCTAATTTTGAAGAGTGGCGAATTCAAAACCCAGATAAAACTATTTTTGATTTCAACTTATCATTTGAAAAAATCAGTTTAGACGGAGCACTTTTTGACATTGAAAAAGTTAAATACTTCGCAAGAGAATATCTTGGAAACCTTTCAACTAAGCAGTTTTACAAAGAATCGTTAGCTTGGTCTGAGGTATATTCAAAAGAGCTTTATGACTTTATTTCTAAAGACCCTAAATACTTCAAACAAATTATTTCAATTGAAAGGGAAACTGAGAAACCTCGTAAAGACTACGCAAGTTTTTCAGAAATTATGCCTTTAATTGGATTTATGGATGACTCTGTTTATTCTGCTAACTTAACTAAAGACTTAGTGTTTTCAGAGAAACTTACCGACGCTCAAGTTTTAGAAATTTTAAAACTATATGTGGCTAATGCAGATATTGTTAACCTTGCATCTGAAACTGAGTGGTTTGAGGCATTTAAAGCACTATTTTTAAAACTAAAATACGCCGCTAACAAAAAAGAATATAAAGCAAACCCTGAAAACTACATTGGAATGATTGCAGATGTAGCCGAAGTTTTAAGAGTTGCTTTAGCCTTAAAAAAATCTACTCCAAACTTCTATTTAATTCAAAAAATCATGGGACCTGTCAGAATCAAACAAAGAATTTCACAGGTTTTTGATATAATTAAAAGCAGGTAAAAACCTGTTTTTAATGGCCGCTTGGAGAAACGGTTAACTCATATGCCCCTCACGCATACATCCACGGGTTCGAATCCCGTAGCGGTCACCAAATGCATTTAAACCTCGTTTTACGGGGTTTTTATTTTTGGGTTCGTTATTTTTAGTGTATATTTTATGTGAAACAAAAGCAATAAAATGTTTCACATAAGGAGCAGTAATGTATACTGTAAGAATTATTAAACAAGCCAGAAAAAACACAAAAAATCTGCATAAATAGGATATTTTTTCATTTAGACCACCGAATTTGCAAATACTAAAATTGTTCAGTGCTAGTGAACAATTTAACCTAAAACACTATAATTGTTCAGCAGTGCTAGTGAACAATTTAACCTAAAACACTATAATTGTTCAGCAGTGCTAGTGAACAATTTCACTCAAAATATTATAATTATTCAAATACTACAATATTGGATTAAAATGTCTTTAATCCCAAGATATAAATAAACAAAACAGGTATCATATTTTGTAGTATATAACGATCTTGTGAAAGAGAATTAGGAGATTTTAATAATAGTGACAACAACATACAAAAGATTTTAATTACTAACGACACTTTATTTTTTTAAACTTGAACAGTTCATTAAGTTAAAAGATTTTTAAAAATGAAACATAGAATAGGTAGTATATTTTACCTAATATCTTAAAATAAAAATCCAGTAGAATCGCTCTTCTACTGGATTTTCTAATTTTAAAAATGTAAATTTATTGTAATAATTATATGACTACAAATATACCTACATCTTATCTAGTTTTATTTAAAACTAATTTCTTCGTATTGAAGTTCCCTTGACTTACACAAATCAGCACCATAGATTTTTCTTAACTTTTCAATTTTAATTATTTCTTTAGCAGAACCAATTTCTACTATTTTTCCTTCCTGAATTAGCGAAACATTAGCATCTAAAAATAATGCGTGGTTAGGATTGTGAATGGAAAGCAAGATGGTCTTGCACTTATCTTTGATTTTCTTTAACATACTTAAAACCATATTTTGATTTTTTAAGTCAAGTGCAGAAGTAGGCTCATCTAGAATAATAACTGGTGTGTCTTGAACTAAAGCAGCAGCAATTAACACCTTTTGTTTTTCACCACCGCTAATCTCACCAAGACATTTATTTAATAACTTATCAATTCCAAGTTCCTTTGCAATTTCTTTAACTCTTTTAACCAGGCTCTCATTTGGTGATTTGTAAAACGCAAGTTTGTTTACCAAACTAAAGGAAAGATAGTCAGAAATCTTAACATCTGAAAATAGGTTAATGTGTTGTGGAACATATGAAAATATCTTACTTCTTTCTGCTATTTTAATTGATTTTAAATCTTTTTCTCCATAATAAATATTTCCACTAATTGGTTGAAGTAGCCCAGCAAGGAGTTTAAGTAAAGTAGTTTTACCAGAACCGTTTAAACCCAAAAGTACATTAATCGTGCCTTCTTTGAAAAACAAATCTACATTAGAAACCGTTTCTTTGATTTCTTGTTTCTTGTATTTAAAAGATAAATTACTAATTTTAATATTCATTTTTTTGTCTAAACCTTTTGAAAACTAAAATAAACACCACAATTAGCGTGCTGAGTAGTGAAGTTGTTGCACTCAAAGGTACTTCTGAGTCTGTAAAAGAACGAGAGATAATGTCGCAAACTACCATAAAAGTAGCACCAATAGTTATGGAAAGCGGAATTGAGTATTTGGTGTTTCTACCAATAAATAGTCTGGTTATGTGTGGTACAACAAGGCCCACCCAGGCGATTTTACCAGAAAAACAAACAGAGATTGCTGTAAGCAAAGTAGCAGTAATTATAATGCCGTGTTTATAAACTTGGTAGTTAATTCCCTTTGTTTTGGCCTCAGTTTCACCGAGAGCAACAATGTTGATGCGCCAAGCGATTAAAAGCAAAATAGAGACACAAACGAAAACCACTATTGTCATTATTAAAACTTGCGAATACATGGCATTTCCGAAACTACCCATTTCCCAGTAGACAATTGAAGCAAGGGTAGTTTGTGGGTCTGCAAAATATTTTAAAAAAGCTAAAACTGCCGACATTAAACCACCTACTAATATCCCTGAAATTAACAAAATAGTCTGAGACCCATTTTTAAACAACCTAGCGATAAGCAAGGTTAAAAACACAGTAAGTAAACCTAGAGAAAAGGAAAATATAGAAATGAAAACTGGACCAAGTCCAAGAAGTATCGCGCTAGCGGCTCCAACTGAAGAACCTGCTGACACTCCAAGTAAGTCTGGTGAAACCAACTTATTTTGAAAAATCTCTTGATAAAGCAAGCCAGAGACAGAAAGGCCAATACCTGCTAGCATAGCCATTGTGGTTCTGGGTAGTCTTAGTTTAAAAATTATGGTTCTTTGTACAGAGTAGGTCGCATCTTTAGTAAAAATCGCTTTAAAGAAACTGATAAACTCAATGTTGTACCTACCTACCATTAAAGCAATTGTAAATACCGTTGTCAGTATTAACAGAGTTAAAGGTAGTGTGATTTTAAATTTTTTCATTCATCTACACAAGAGGTTCAAAGTTTGGACCAAGACCCGCTAGCATTGCTAGTGTATCTTGTGCACTAAGTGCGTAGCCAAAATATTCTTTAATTGATTTGGTTATCATGCCAGCTATGTCAAATGTAAATAAATCAGGATGTAAAGTCATTGCTTGATGGGCGAAAAATATCGGAGTCATTGCAGAAAGTTGTTCAAAGGCAGTCACACCAATTGAAATTTTATACAAACATCCGTTTTTAACAGCCTTTAATTCATTGAAAGGAGGTTGAGCAATTTTAAGTAAGTTAACGTGTTGATAAATCCCACCAAATACCACGACGTCTGGATTGTAGCTTAAAATCTCTTCGTCAGACGGACGGTTTGTCGTAATTTTACTGCCAAGATATTCAAAACCTAAAACAGAATACGCATATTCAGTAAAAGAGCCTGCATTGTCTGTGTAGCCAACGCCATTTGGTTTATCGCCGCGAACATAGTAAAGTTTTTGCTTAGTTATTTTGCTTTTTTCAAGTGTAGTCTTGATTTTTGAAATAATAGCCTCAACTTCGTTTTCCCACTTGCTAGATTTTTCTTTAACTTCTGCACTGTCCCAGATTTGTCTAATCAGTCTAGAAAAGAAGTTTACATATTTTGCAAAATTAGGCTTTGCGTAAAGTGAAACACAAACTGCAGGAATTCCACGCTGATTTAATTCATCTGCTATATATTTCTCTGGTGCAAACACTAAATCAACATTGCGTTCTAAAAAAAGTTCAAAACTGTTTTTATAGCCATAAGCATAGTAATTTTTTGCGTTTGGATAAATATGTTTTAACCATTTATTATTAAGAGTCCCTTTGTAAGCGCCGTCTATTTTATCACCTAGCCCATAGGCAACTAGTAAATCAAAGGTGGTTCTAGAAATGCACGCTACCTTACTTGGATTTTTCTTAACATAAACTTTAGTTTCAAGCATATCTATAACTTCTGTCTTACCTGGTTCTTTAAACGGATTTGTACAAGAACCCAAAGTAAAAGCGAGTACTAGATTTAAAATGCCTAGAAACAAGAATGTGATTTTTCTGTTCATTTTAATTCTCCTTTAATTCAAATAAACTAAGTCAGCTTTAATTTTATTTGAAACACAAAAGCAGCAAACAAGATGAACATTAGCAGGTACTTGCAATCTAAGTTTAACATAGCAATAAATAGAATTTCTAAAACCATCATAAAAAACACAGTTTTTCTGTGTTTTTATTCAACAAACACGAAAATTTGTAAATTACACAAATATGTAGCTAAGAGCTATACATTTACTTTTTTAAAAAATGTAGTTCACACGCTACAAATTTTCTTATTTTGACAAAATGTAGCGTATACACTACAAATTTCTTAAATTACGAGTTATATCTAGATTAGTAGAAAGACAAATAGGGTTATATGCGAAAATATTTAAAAGAAATCAAAGGTTTTAATCATACTAAGTTAATGTAATTTCGGAAATTAGACACTGTTGAAAGTCCGCTACACTTGAAAAAATAATAGTAGAAATTAAACAAACATTTACAAATACCGTTAATTTAAACTTTGAAGATTTCAACACTAGAATAAAAAATAAAACAGTTAAAATTTCAGCGTGATAGTGCATTTTGATGTGCGAAGTGAATATTTTTAGACAAAAAGAAAAAACCCTTTTAAATTATTTTTATTAACTTAAAAGGGTGTTTTAAACTTTTTTAAAATGGGGCGGCTGATGGGAATCGAACCCACGCATATCGGAGCCACAATCCGTCGCGTTACCACTTCGCCACAACCGCCACATCTTTTATATTATATGCTTTTGCAAAAAAATATCCAAATATTTTAGATAACACTCAATTTAAACTAGATGTTATATAATAATACCTGTTAACGAGGTGAACAATGTCAAAAAATGAAACTAAAAAATTTGGTATTCAAAAGATATTTTTTCTAGTAATTTTATTAGCATTTCTTGCTTTTATTCTATATTCAATTATTATCACTGGACTTAAAGACCGTAGAACTTCTTTTTTCAAAGATACAACCAACCAATTATCACCCGCTGCCACTTATAAAACTTATTTAGGTGCAGAGGCTAAAAATAAAGAACACGCTAGAACTGAGTTTTTGCGTTCCTACACTGCTTTTCACAACTTCAATATTCAACCGAAGGCTTACTTTACTGCAAAATTCCCAGAAAAAGTAGGTAATGAAGTTAAGGATCTGGAATTAATGTTTTTTGCTGTTCAAAACCGCAAAACTAATGCGCTTGGTTTTCTTTTATTTATAGAAAGTGGTAAATATGGTAAAACTGATTTAGTTGACCCTTCACAACAAGACTACACAGAAATTCCTTCATATATCACTAACTCCAAAGTTTTATTTAAACTAGACATTGTTTTTAACTCAAACTCCAAAGAAGCAGGTAAACCTACGAGCGATAACACAGGTGTTAACTTATTTCCTCAGTACCCAACAATTGTTGAAACTGCAGATAAAGAAAAACCATTTGAAATAGAAAGACTATTTATCCAAACTATTAACGCCAAAATCAAAGACAGCAAAATCGCTGAGTATGGACATAAACAAACTGTAGTTGAATTTGCTAAAACTGGCCTTAAACTAGAAGGCAACCAAGAAGTAATTCACACTCAAGCAAACGCTGTTGAAAGTATCAATAAATATAAAGAAAACAAAACTTTCGCTGAGTTTAAACAATATAACTTAAACCAATATAACGGAAAAATTATTTGGCAATCTGTCTTAACTTCACTAGTTGGTCTTGGTATTATTTATTTAGTTGTTTTCCATAAGTTTATTGTTGAAATTCTTAAAGACAGAAAATCAAGACATCAATTTGCAAAACAACCGGCTGCTCAAGAGGCAGAATACAAAGAATCTAGCGCGAGTGCGGGCGAAGAAACTGTTGCCGAAAACTCAGAAGCTGAACTAAAAGACGAAAGTTCAACAGATTCTAAATAGGTTTTAATACTAATTAAATATTTCCAGGTTCAGCCTGGAAATATTAAACAGGGGTATGGTGTCAACGGTAGCATGCGGGTCTCCAAAACCCTTGGTGTGGGTTCGAATCCTACTACCCCTGCCATTCTATAAATTTTTTAAAAAAGGGCTTAACCCTTTTTTTAATTTACAAAGAGGTTTTAATGTCTGAATCAAAAAAAACAAAAGATAAAGTTACAAGAATAAGTTCAGTTTGCTTGCCTGGTTCCTTTGACCCGATAACTTTGGGTCATTTAGAAATCATTAAAAGACTGGCGGTTAATTTTGAAAGAGTCGTAGTTTTGGTTTCAAATAACCAAGAAAAACAATACTTATTTACTCAAAGTGAACGCGTTGAAATGGTGAAGTTAGTTTGCAAAAACTTACTTAATGTGGAAGTTAAAACAACCAACGGATTAACCGTTGAGTTTGCTAAAAACGAAAGAATTTCTTTGCTTGCTCGCGGTATTAGAAACATTTCAGATCTGCAATACGAACAAAACCTTTATAATTTTAATCAGACTTTAGATGCAAGCATTGACACAATTTATCTAATTGCTGACCATAAGTTTTTATTTATCTCTTCAAAAAACATTAAAGAATTAATTAAATACAACGCCAAGATGAACGCTTTTTTGCCAAAAGAAATTATTAAGCAAGTTATAGCGAAAGTAAAATTAGCGCAAATTGAAAAAAATTAAGCAGTATTTTTTTCCGCAAGAAACAAAATTCTAACAATTATATGACTATAAAGTGCATATATTTTTTTAATAACTAAACTCAAAACATTTCAGTTATTTGCCGGCTCAAACACACAAATGTGGTATAATTTTTTTGTTGCAAAACACCTTGCTGACCTAAATAGTCAGCTGTTTAAACCATAAGGAGGAATATATGAACAGTACATATTTTGCGATGTATATTATTAAACCTACCCTTGATACCGATAAAATCAAGGAAGTTATCAATTCTTTAAATGCTGTTTTTAGCCAACATAACTCTGAATTACTTGAGTTAAAAGAACTTGGCATTAAAGAACTACAATATGAAATTCAAGGTTTTAAATCGGGCTATTATGTTCAACTTAAAGTGTCTACTACATCAGAAGGCATCAAAGAGTTTAACCGTTTGATTAGAATCAATGAAAACATTATTCGCGATATCACCGTTAAGGAAGAAGAATAATGAATAGAATTGCGGTAACAGGCCGCTTGGCTCAAGACCCAGTTTCTAGAAAAACTAGAGAAGGCTCAACCTTCACTACTTTTAGTCTAGCAGTTTCTCGCTTCGCTAAAGACCAGGCTGATTTCTTTCATTGTGTGGCTTTCAAGGCACCCGCTGATTTTATTTCTAACTTCGCTCACCGAGGCGATTTAGTTGCTATAGAAGGAGAAGTTCGTTCACGTAGTTTTGTTGAAAAAAATGGCGAGTCTTTTTTAACTTTTGAAATAATTGTAGACTCAGTTGACATGCTTTCAACCCGCGAAGAAAGAGAACGTCGTATTCGTGAACGCCAAGAACGTGGCGAGTTTGTCTCTACTTATTCACCACAGTCAAATCAAGGGCAAACTGAATCTTTTGGCGACATGCAGGCAGACAACCCTTTAAACTCAGATTCACCAAAATCTGACAACTCAGATTTAGACCTTTAGGTTTGAATTTTAAAAAATTTTTTAGGAGAATTAACACATGCAAAAAAGACAATTTAAACGTAGACGCAAAGTTTGTTATTTCACTCAAAACAAAGTTGAGAAAATTGATTTTACAGACGTTGAACTACTTAAAAAATTCATCTCAGAACGTGGTAAAATTTTACCTCGTAGAATGACTGGAACTTGTGCTAAATGGCAACGTCAACTTGCAATTGCAATCAAACGTGCTCGCCACATGGCATTGCTTCCTTTCGTAAAAGAATAAGAATTTATAATTTTTTTAAAAAAGAACCGATTTTAACCTGGTTCTTTTTTTACTTAAAAAACAACAACAAATAATTTATGAAAAAAATCTATTTACTTACCTACCTGCAAACAACCAACGCCAAGGCAATAGTTCAAGCGAATCCAGATGTAGACTTTACAGATTTGCCCGATAAAAAACTTTACTCAGTGTTAAAGCATTTACTTTTAAATAAAGTTCTAACTGAAAACTTTTTTACAACAACTAAGCAAATTAATTACTACAAAATGCCTTATAACTACTATTTTTTATCTAAGTTTTATATCTCTATTTCAAACAAGCCAGGATTAATTGCGCTCGCTATCTCTACCAAACCCATCGGCATAGATTGTGAGTTTTTGAAAAACCGAGATTTTTCGGTACTGCTCAGAGGATTTTCTGAAAACATCCGCCAAGTTTTTTTAAACCAGTTAAACCAAGTTGAATACTTCTTTAAACTTTGGACGACAGCGGAGGCTTATTTTAAAATGGAAGGACTTCCTTTGCCGATTCACGAAATTGACACGAAAATCTCGTTTCCAATGGTCAAATCCTATAGGTTTTTAAAACCGCAGGCAGGATGCATTTCGGTTGCACAAAAATCTCTTGAAATCCCTCAGTTTTTTTTAGTCTCTATTGACAAAAAACACACATTGAACACACAAAAAACCCGCTTAAATAAGCTATAATATATATAAATTAAGGAGGTTTTAAATGAAAAAATACCTATTTTTAGCAACAACTTCAGTCACCCTTGTGGCCTCTTTAGTTTTACTTTTTATCTTCCCACCACACTTTACTGAAAGTAAAAAAATAGTTTCAATCACTGCTCTTTCTTTAGTTTTTTTAGCCTTAGTTTCTTTTTTCTTAAGTTTAATTTTACTGATTAAAACTAAAACAAAAAATACAGAAACCAAGTTAAACAAACGCCTTGAGATGTGGTCAGAAGTTTCTTTTAACATCAACGAGATTTCAGATAAACTGCTTAATCAACTCCCAATTTGTGTGCTGGCTCTAAATGAACTTGGCGAAGTTACTTTTGTTAATGAATATGCTAAAAAGATTTTTCCTGAGTTAACTTTGCACACTGCTTTGAGTGGATTTTCAAAAGAACTTGCTAAACAAATTGAGACTTACCAAACACCATTTTTATTTAAAATTAACCAACGCGACTTTGACGTAATTTACGACGAATCTGTGCACTCTATTTTGATGTACGATGTTTCTGAACGCGAGCACTTGCGCCAACTTTATTTCAATAAAACCACAGTTATCGGGTTTATTGAAATTGAAAACTTAGATGAGCAACTTACCAAACTAGAAATTGCGCAGCAGTCTGCACTAAGATCTAAGTTTTTTATTCAAATCTCTGAATGGTTTGCTAAGTTTTCGTGCTTCTTTAAGAGTTTCGGAAACGAAAAGTTCTTGTTTGTCGCAGACCGCTTAAACTTAGATAAAATGATCGGCACTAAGTTTGAAATAATTGACCAAATCAACCAACTTTCAAAAGACAACAATGTCTTAGTTTCGCTTTCCATGGGTGTGGCTGCCTGGGCTACGCTAGACTTACTTAAAAACGCGCAAATTGCCCAAGAAGCCTTGGAACTTGCTCAAAACCGTGGTGGTGGACAAGCGGTTGTCAATATAGAAAACGAAAACGTTCAATTTTTTGGAGCAAAAGTAGATTCTGTGCAAAAACACAATGCCGTTTCTTCTCGTTTTAACGCAGAAACTATTAAAGCCGAAATTAATCGCGCGAAAAACGTCGTGATTATGGGACACACCGACACCGATACAGATTCATTTGGTTCAGCGCTGCTGCTTTATTTAATTGCCCAAGAAGTTAAAAAAGACGGAGTGTACTTATACTACAGTGAAACTCAGTTTGACGAAACTGCTCGTAAAGTTGCTAAAACAGTGCTATCTGAAAACCCGCGTTTCTTAAGTACTTTTTTAAGTGAAGACCAAATTTTGCCGCTGATTTCAGAAGAAGCTCTTTTAATTTGTGTAGACACTTCAATCGAAGCGAGATTAATTTCAACTGCTATTTATCAAAAAGCTGAAAGAGTTTTAACCATTGATCATCACCGCCAAGTACAAGGTAATTTTGAAAAGGCTTTATTTCAGTTTATTGAACCAAACACTTCATCAGTTTGCGAAATGATAATTTCTTTAATTCCCTTCTTTGGACTGAAGTTAAGTTTAACTCAAACAGAAGCCTCTGCAGTTTTAGCCGGAATAGTCGTAGACACCAATTCCTTTACTTTTAGAACCAGCGCCAATACTTTTGCGGCTTGCTCATACTTAAAAGAAAAAGGTGCAAACATGATTTTAGTTAAAGACTGGCTCAGAAACCAACTAGCATCTGTTCAGTTAATCAACGACGCAGTGGCTGGTTTGCAAGTTTTCTTAGAACGTTTTGGCTTTATTTCAGTATACGAGCAAATCAGTGACCGCACATTGCTTGCTCAAATCGCTGAGGCTGCTGTTAAAATTGAAAACATTGACGCCGCGTTTGCAATTGCCAAAATTGGCGAAGACGTCTATGTTTCTGCCAGGTCTATTAAACAAAACATCAATGTTCAGTTGATTTTAGAGCAAATCGGTGGTGGTGGACACTTCCAAGCAGCGGCTGCAAAAGTTACAAACGCTAACATCAACGAAGTTGCAATCAAACTTAGATACATAGTAGACGCTGAATACAACCAAAAGGGAGAAAATATGAAAGTTATTTTAAAAAAAGATTTTAAGAAAAATAAAGCCCGCGACTTAATTGAGGTAACAGCAGGCTACGCTAAATATTTATTTAACGAAGGTATTGCAGAGCCTGCAAGTGAAGAGAACTTAAAAGCCCGCGAACAGTTTTTCTTAGAAAAAGCCGAACAAGAAAAAGAAGCCACAAAAATGTATAGTGCACTGAAGGCCAATATTGAAACTAAAACTGTGGTTGTCAATGTTAAAACAGGCGAAGGCGGGAAAATGTTTGGTGCGGTAACTGCTAAACACATAGCCGACGCTTTAGCGGAACAACACGAAATTATTATTGACAAGAAAAAAGTAGAACTTGAAAACCCTATTAACTCAACTGGTCGTTTTTTGGCAACAATTCGCTTCAATAAAGACTTTATTGCTAAACTAACCGTTGATGTTCGCACTCAAAATCATGATGCAGCCCAAAAAACCAAATAATAATTTAACAAGCGCGTTGCCTCAAATTCCATTTTCCGAAGAAGCAGAACGTGCACTTTTAGCCGCTATTTTTGCTGAGCCTAAAATTTTGGTTGAAGTCGCAGATCTTTTGCAGCCAGACATGTTTTATTTAGAAAAACACCAAAATGTTTTCAAGGCTATGCTTAAGTGCGGCCAAACTAAAGAAATTTTTACACTTCCAGATGTCTTGGATGAACTGAAAACTTTTTATCGTGGTAGTCTACCTATTGCCGAAAACCAGTATACTCTTGAACTTTCTGATTTAGTTGCAACTAGTTCTTACTTTAAGTCATACATTAACACAATTAAGGGATACGCCTTTAAGCGAGAAATTATTGAGCTAAGTAAGAAAATGTCTGAACGTGCTATGCTAAACTCAGAGAAGTACTCAGAACTTTTTGACTGGGCAGAAGCCGAACTTTTCGGGATTACTAAAAAACGCACAGTTGGTGGCTTTACAACTGTCGGAGAAGTTGCGGATCTGGTCGTTCAAGAGGCTAAACTGCTGGCTAACTCCAGTGAAGGCATAAACGGACTTAGAACTGAGTACCCTCGCCTTGACCACGTACTTGGCGGACTTAGAGCAGAGGAGTTAATCATTTTAGCGGCTCGCCCTGGTGCTGGTAAAACTGCGTTTGCAATTAATTTAGCTGTCAATGTTGCACATTCTGGCAAGCATGTTGCCTTCTTTTCACTAGAAATGTCTAACTTGCAGTTAACTCAGCGAATTATGGCCAACGTTGGAATGATTGACAGTCACCGCCTAAGTACAGGTTATATGGGTGCAGACGAATGGACAGCCACTGAGCAAGCGCAGTCTATTGTAAAAAACTTAAACATTATTTTTGACGACTCAATTAGCAACAATGTCAACGATATTCGTGCAAAATGTAGACAACTTAAAAGCAAGAACAAACTTGATTTCATAGTAATTGACTACTTGCAATTACTTGAAGGCGATGTTTCTAGATCAATGAGCCGCGAAAACGAAGTTGCTAAAAACTCGCGAGCTTTGAAGCAACTTGCTCGTGAACTTCAAGTTCCAGTGCTATGTCTTTCTCAGCTTTCTCGTCAAGTTGAACGCCGCGAGTCTAAGACTCCGTTGCTTTCAGATCTTCGCGAATCTGGTGCTATTGAACAAGACGCAGACGTGATTTTGTTTATCCACGAACCCGAGACTTCTTTGCAAGACGCAATTATTACCACTATGCAGGAAAGTGACCCTGCTTATTTTGCAGACAACTCAAATCAAATTAACAGAAATGTAAAACAAGTTTCGTTGACTATTGCAAAAAACCGCCGTGGTGAGGCGAATATCTTTATCAACTATGACTTTATATTAAATCACTCTAAGTTCAATGAGTTTGGTGTAGATAAAAGCAACAACGACTACACAGAAAGAGAATAAAGCATATGTTTGAAAGATTAGAAGAAACCTATTTAGTCTACCAAGAACTTGAGCGTCAGCTCGCCGAAGTTCAAGATGTTAAGACTATGACTAAACTGTCTAAGCAGTTTGCTAAATTAAAGCCAATTGTAGAAACTTACCTTGCCTACAAAGACCTCAACACGCAATTAAAAGAACTTACCAAAATTGAAGACCCTTCAATCATGGAACTAATTCACGAAGAAAAAGTTCAGCTGAGTGAAAAAATCAAAACTCTTGAAGAAAGACTAAAAGTACTCTTACTTCCAAAAGACCCAGATGACGACAAAAACGTAATTGTTGAAATTAAAGGTGCAACTGGTGGTGATGAGGCCAATATTTTTGCAGGTGACCTTTTTCGCATGTATCAGCGTTTTGCCGACAGCAAAGGCTGGAAGGTTGAAGTTCTGAACTCAAGTCCAGGTACCCAAGGTGGGTTTTCGGCAATTGAGTTTATGATTAAAGGCGAAAACGCTTTTTCCGTGCTTAAGTATGAGTCTGGAGTGCACAGAGTTCAGCGAGTTCCGAAAACCGAAAGTATGGGTCGTGTACACACTTCTACCTCTACTGTCTACGTGACTCCTGAAGCCGAAGAAATTGACTTCAATTTACCTTGGGAAGAAATCAGAGTAGATTATTTTTGTTCAAGCGGCCCAGGTGGACAGTCTGTTAACACGACAAAATCAGCAGTTAGGTTAACGCATATTCCAACAAACACAGTGGTTTCTTGTCAAGATGGTAAGTCTCAACACGAAAACAAAGACTCTGCCTACATTGTTTTGAAATCTAGACTATACGACCAAATGATGCAAGAGAAAGCCGGCAAAGAAGGTGAACTTAGACGAGAACTGGTTGGACGTGGTCAGCGTTCTGAAAAAATTAGAACTTACAACTACCCACAAAACCGAGTAACTGACCACAGAATTGGTTTGACTTTACAAAGACTAGACTCAATTATTGACGGAAATGTATCCTTGATAATTGACCCTTTACTACAGGAATTTGAACGTCGTGCGCTTGCCGAAAATAAAGACTAGACAAGTAAGCGCTTTGCTTAGTTATTATCAAAAATTGTTTTGTAAACACGAACTTGAAGAAAATATTGTAGAACTTGTGCTTAGTCAAATTTTAAATAAGGCTAAGTTTGAACTTTATTTAGTTCAAGACTTAAGATTAACTTATTTTCAAAAATTTAAGTTTATTAAAATTTTGAAACGAATTTTTGAAAAAAACTTACCCGTCCAGTATTTACTTGGCACACAAAACTTCTATGGATATGACTTTAAAGTAAGCCAAAATGTTTTGATACCCAGGTTCACCACGGAACTTTTGATAGATTTGGCTAAAACCCTTTCATTTAATTCTGTTTTAGATATATGCACAGGCAGTGGCTGCATAGGTCTTACTTTAAAAAAAGAAGTGCCAACTGCTACAGTTACGCTTTCAGATGTTTCTAAAAAAGCCTTGAAAGTTACAAAGCAAAACGCAAAAAAACTACACGCAGATGTGGAACTTATTCAAAGTGATTTGTTTAAAAAAAGCAACACTAAGTTTGATTTAATTACAGCAAACCCTCCTTATTTGACTAAAGGTGAATATATTTCTAAAAATGTTAATTTTGAACCTAAAATCGCCTTGTATGCGGAAAATAACGGATTTGGGGTTATTAAAAAAATACTTTCAGATTTTCCTAAATACTTAAATCCGGGCGGACACTTAATTTTAGAAATCTCACCCGCTCACAAACAGTTAATTGAAACAAATTTGCCAAATGGTTTTAAAGTTGAGTTTCATTTAGATGAACGCAAGAAAGTGCGATTTGCTTTAATCTCGGAGATATAAATAAATGAATAAAATCATTTTAAAAGAAAGCGATATCATTGTCTTGCCAACTGATACAGTGTATGGAATCGGGTGCAAAATGCAGGCAACAGACACTTTAGCACTTCTTTTTGAAATTAAAAAAAGACCATTTGAAAAAGCTATTCCTGTGTTAGTTTCGTCAGTTGAACAGGCAAGTCAGTTTGCTTGGTTTTCTGAAGCCGAGTTAAGACTCGCCAATCGTTTTTGGCCAGGTGCCCTAACTTTAATTTTAAAAACTAAAAAAGAGTTTTTGACGTTGCTTGGCGAAACAGTGGCGGTTAGAATGCCTAGACACAAACAAACTTTGGAAATTATTAAAAAAAACGGTCCACTTAGAGTAACTTCTTGTAATATTTCTGGAGAAAAGCCGTTAACTTCTTCTGCTGAAATAAAAGAAACTTTTAAATACAAAGTTCAACATTATGTTTTTGATGAAAACGAAGCAACATTTAGTAATTTACCCTCAACTATTGTTAAACTGTTTAACAACCACCCTGAGTTTCTAAGAATTGGCGAAATTTCTCAAAATCAAATTTTAGATACACTTGGTTTTGATAAAACTAAATAATTAACACAGCCTGAATTATCATATAAATATAAACAATTTGCTATACTACAAATAGCAAATCTAGGCCCATCGCCAAGCGGTAAGGCAGCAGACTCTGACTCTGCGATCGTGGGTTCGAACCCTACTGGGCCTACCATATAAAGGTATACGAAAAAACTCCCTTTACAGGGAGTTTTTTTGCTTGTCTTGTATTTATTTGCGAACTAATTCAGGGGTAAACCAGTCATTGTAAATCTTGTAGTCGTTGTTACCTGGTTTTAGTTTCTCGTAGTTAAAGAAACTTCTTTGGTTAATTTCTGAGTTCAGTTTATCCATTGCTTTAGCGTGAGTGTCAGCACCAAAGTCAACAGTTCCAAGAATTTGTTCAAGTACGTATTTTTTAGTGTTTGCGTTGTTTACTTTTTCTTTAAATGTTTTAAGCACGTTGTTAAGCACGTTAACTAAGTTAGTTGGAAGATCTGGACGGTAATCATTGAAATCACTTAAGAAGTAGGTTTTGATTTGACCAACTGTCAATTCGTCCTTTTTATCGTTGTTTAGATTTAAACCTTTTTCTTTAAAGCGTTTAATTGTGTCTTTTGGACCTTCAGTAGTTGGTGCTTTTTCTAAAGAAAGACCAGCAAGCACGTGGAAACCAAAACTAGATTCAAGTTTTTTAAGTTGTTCTTTAGTAAAGTCAGCTGAGTTTTGAGCCTCTGAAGCGTATTCAATTACTGGATTTTCAAGTGAAGCCTCATGAGGTTTTTTAGTGCCAAGTAATTGACGGTAGAAGTCAAGAGCGTGGCGCATAAATCTTTCGTCAAACTTAGAGCTTTGTCCAAAGTCGTTTTTAGAGTTTTTAACTTTGTTTAACTTCTCTGCTTTTAAAGTCACACCAGCGTTTCTTAGTTTAACTAAGTCTTCTAGTTTTAAGTCATCGCCGAAGTTTAGTTTTTCTTTTGTTTTGTTGTCAAGAGTTTGAGTATTTTTTTCGTAAGCGTCGTATGGAGTTAGACGTGGAATTGAGTTGAATTTCTTCGCAATTTCATCAAGAGTATCATACATCTTGTCAACACGGTTTTCATAGGCTTGTTTAATTGCGTATTTAAGTAGTTTAGAAAGCGTTGTGATTTGTTCTGCAGTTAAAGTATCTGCAGTAATTTTTTCGTTGTGTTTACCGTCTAGATTTGTGTCAAAGTAAGCAAGTAAGTGAGCAAGATCAACGTTTGCGTATTCTTTAAATAAACGGTTTGCACGTTTAGTTAGAGTTTCGTAGTTAAGGACATCCGGATCTAGTCTGTATAGCTCAATTGCTTTTTGCAAGATTTTTTTGTTGTAAATTTCTGAGTATTTCTCTACATTGTAGTATTTGATATAAAATTCATACACACCAATTGAAGAAGGTAGTTTGTTGCTTGCAAATTGGTTTTGAGAAAATGAGTTGATTTCTGATTTAATGGCTTTTTTGATGTCTTTTTTCATTTTGTCAGTAATTTTTGATTGGTACTTGTCTAAAATGAATTTTTCGCCAAGTATGTCGCGAGCAGCACCTGGGCCAATGATTTTTTTAACGTGTTCAAAGAAATCTTTTAGAGAAATTGGGTTTAACTCTGTTTTTAAATCATTTAGATAAACTGATGATTTTTTAAATGAAAGAATGTCAGTTTTAGATGATTTGTGAGCAACATTTTTAAATAGTGCTCTGGTTTGTGCATACATTACATTGTCGTTAACGTGCACCTTAACTTTGGCAAGCATTTTTTCATTTGCTTGTTTAATGTAGGCGTCATCTAGTGCTTTTTCTTCCAAAATTTTGCGGATTTTTTCTTGAACTGCTTTAGCCTCGTCTGTATTTTGGAATTTATCGTCTTTTTTGTTGTAGATTTTTTCGTTGTCTACTTGGTCTTTATTTGAAGAAAGTAGGTAGGCAAGGAAGTTTTTGTTGTTTTTTCTTTGAATGTCTTGAGAATAACGACGAGCTCCGTTGTCTTTTAAGTCAAGTGAGTAGATGTAGTCTCTAAGTCCTGTGTCTTCAAAGTCTTTGTATTTCATTTCTTTAGTAGACTCAAGAACTTCTTTAGTTGTCTTGTTAACAATTTTGCCTTCTGGGCTAATTTCGATTTTTTTGTCGTCTGGTTGAAATAGATTATAAATTTCAATAAAACGCTTTAGAATTTCTTTTTTATCGTCATAGTTTTTCTTGTCATCAGCATTTTTTTGGTAGCGGCTGTCAAGAGCAACATCGGCTTGTCCGTCTTCTGCTTTACGACTTTCTTTAATTTCGTAAAGTGTATAGAATTCGTTTAATTGGTATTTATTTAATTGTTTTGTACCATCGTTTTTAATAACTTCTTTGCCAAAAATTTTTGGGTTGTCAGTTAAGATTTTTTTAACATATTTGTTAATAGGATCGTCTAATTTTTTTTCTTGCAGAATTTTGTTAACATCTGGAATTTCATACCAAACGTTGTTAGCTGCACGTTTGATTTTAAATAAACGCATGATAGTTTCAAATTCTTTTGTGTTTAGTAAATCAACCTTTAAGAAAGAAACTGTGTAGTCTTGGTAGCGGTAAGTTGATTTGTAGTAGTTTTTGATTTTTTTGTCAGTTACATAGTAGTCGCTTCTTTTGTTTGCAAGGTCTTTTTTAATTTGGTCTTTGGCAAATAAGTATTCAGCAACTTTTAAGTCTCTCGCTTGAAGTAGATAGTCTGGTAGACGTTTGTCTTCACGAATAGTTTGAGTTAGTTCTTGAGCAAGGTCTGCTATGTTAGTATTTGGAACTTTGCCTTCAAGCACTAATTTATCTAAAAATTTAGTTGTTTTTTCAAGAATTTGTTCGTCTTTAATTTTGCTGGTTCTTAAGTATTTTTTTAAATCCTTAAGTTCGCCAACTCCAAGAATTTCTTTTAAGATAACCTCTTTTGCGTATTCATAAATTTTAGTGTCAGAGAAGTTAACTTTTTTTAAGTATTCTTTGTAGATTTGACGGTTGGCAAGTTCATATAAAAAAGAACCTGCTGTATATCTTAGTCTATTGTAAAGTTCGCGGTTTGTTACGTTATATTTACCTGTTTTGGCGTAAACAGTATCGGGGTTAAGTACATTTAAATTAAGCGAACGACATGACGCTAAAGTAAATGCAGATACTAGCACTAAAACGAAGGCAAAAAGTTTTTTAAATGGGTTTATAGTCATAAAATCTCCTTTAGTTTTAATTTAAAACATAACACGTATAATATAACATATAAGAGGTTTTATTCAAAATAAAAGATGCTTAATTTAAATGTATTTTCCTTAAAAAGTAGTTCTGCTGGCAACTGTGTTTTGTATCGTTTTTCTGACTTTATTTTTATGATAGACTTCGGAATTTCGGTAAAATACTTTGAAAAATGTCTAAAAGAATTAGAAATTGACGTAAATTTAATTAAATATGTGTTAATTTCTCATGAACACTCAGATCACGCAAGCGGTCTACATGCTCTTGTTTCTAAGTATCCGCACATTAGAATAATTACCACACCAGGTACTAAAAAAACATTGGTTGAAAAACAAAATATTGATGAAAATTTATTTACCGAACATCAATATTTAACAGATTTTAAACTGGGTGAATTAAACTTTTCGTTAGTTCCGACAATCCACGACGCAGTAGAGCCTTGTGGCGTCTTTTTTTGGAGTGGAAACTCAAAATACGTCCATATCACAGACACCGGTAGTCTACCAAGTTCAACAACAGCCAAAATCAAAGGTAGCCAATTCTTTTTTATAGAAGGCAACTACGACTTTAGTTTACTTAAAAACTCCAAACGCCCACTTTCCTTAAAACAGAGAATTGCTTCAGACTATGGTCATCTTTCAAATCAACAGGCTGCTTGTTTGGTAGAAATTCTAAGACCACGCGAAGAAAAGTGTTTTTGGTTTATTGGACACATCAGCCAAGAATGCAATTCAAGACAAGCTATTGAGTCTGCTTTAGTTGAGTGTATTTCGGACCCTACTAATTTAGACTTTAAGTTAGCAGACTCTAAAAAAATTACAAAGGTGGTGTTTTAAATGACTTTAATCGCAGTTGACAAAATCAGAGAAAACCACATTAAAACAGGAATTGAGTTTTACTTAAAACAACTTCCAAAAATTCAAATTATTGAAATTAAAGTTAAAGACAAAGAAAAAGAGTCTCAAGATATTTTAAAGCAAATCAAGCCAAGCGATTTTGTTGTGTTGTTAGATGTGCAAGGCGAATTTATGGACTCACTTGAATACTCAAAGTATTTAGAAAAACTAGAAAACCAAGCTAAAGATATAGTGTTTGTAATTGGTGGCAGTTATGGAGTTTCTAATTTAGTTAAACAAAGAGCCAATAAATTGCTTTCATTTTCTAAAATGACTTTTCCGCATGAGCTTTTTAGACTGATGTTTTTTGAGCAACTATACCGTGTCTATAGTTTAAAAAACAACAAAAAGTATCATAAATAAACTATAATGTAAGTGATTTTAAGACACAAAATAAGGGAGGTTAAATGACTTTTAAAGACACATATTTGAGCACAATTTCGGCAATTAAAAACCTAAAAGTTGCGCAAATTAACCCCCAAATTATGGTAAATGGTCAGCATATATTTACTGAGTTTGAATACATTTTTGGCCCATGTTCAATTGAGTCTGAAACTCAACTTGAAGAAATCGCTAAAGCCATTAAGGAAAGCGGTTTTAAGTTCCTGAGAGCAGGTGCTTATAAACTCAGAACTGAGCCAAATTCTTTCCAAGGACTTGGCAAAAAAGGCCTGGAAATACTTCGCAAAATTGGTAAAAAATACGGGCTTATTACTGTTTCGGAAATCCCCTCACTAGCGCATTTAGGTGAGTTTGTTCAGTACTGCGACATCATTCAAGTTGGCATGCGAAATATGCGCAACTTTGAACTTCTAAAAGCACTTGGCAAAATCAATAAACCAGTTATTTTAAAGCGCGGAGACTCTTCTACGATACTTGAGTTTCTACAAGCCAGTGAGTACATTTTGAAGCACGGAAATGACCAAATTATACTTTGTGAAAGAGGGATTCGCACATATGAAACTTTAACCAGAAACACGCTAGATTTAACTGGTGCCTTTATCTTAAAAGACTTAGTTAAAATTCCCGTCATTATTGACCCAAGTCATAGCATTGGCTCAACTGAGTATGTTGAAAAGTTTCTTCCTTATATTGAAAAACTTGAGTTTTCAGGCGCTTTAGTAGAATGTGCAAAAGAACCTGAAAAGGCTTTATCTGACGGTTTTCAAGCATTAAAATTAACTAACATTGCTAAGTTTAGCAAAAATAAAAATAAATAAAGAGGAGTTTAAAATGGCATATAAAACTACTGTATTTAAAAGAAATGTAACAATTGGCAGAGTTGTTGACTATATTCAAATTTGCAATAACCTAGCCTTTAATAAACGTGTTTTTGTGGTTACTGACCAAAATGTGTTTGACTCAAACGCGCGTACTGAGTTTGCTAAAAAAATTTCTGTCAAGGTTCACTGGATTGTTTTAAAACCAGGCGAGGCTTACAAAAATATACAATCAGTCTCTGCTGTCTTAATGCATTTGGATCAAAATAACTTCACAGCCAACGATGTTTTAATTGGTTTTGGTGGTGGTGTGGTTTGCGACTTAACTTCATTTATCGCATCAACTCTATACAGAGGTGTTGCCCATGTTTTAGTCCCAACTTCTGTAATCGCGATGGTTGACGCTGCAATTGGTGGAAAAACTGGCATCAACTACCTAAACATTAAAAACTACCTTGGTACTGTTTATCCTGCTTATGAAACTATAATTGATCCAACCTACCTTGAAAGTCTGCCTGCACTTGAATACAAACAAGGAGTTGCTGAAGTCCTTAAAATAGCCTTAATAGCCGATAAAACTCTACTTAAAAAGCTAATTAAAAATAACTTTGCTTTAAACGAAGAGATAATCAAGCGCTCAATTTTAGCCAAAAAAGCAATTGTTGAAAAAGATGCATATTCGTTAAATCGTCGTAAAATGTTGAACTTCGGACATACTCTTGGACACACCATTGAGTCTAGTTTAAATCTAGATATTGCGCATGGTGAGGCTGTGCTTTACGGAATGTTGCTTGAAACTGAGTTAATATATGAAAAAGGTTTAATTAAAAAACCAGTTTTTGACAAAGTCTTAAAAGCCATCAAATCATTCCCACTGTATAAACGCGAAAAACTTGAAGAAATTAGAAGAAGTATTTTAGTTAAATATCTATTTAACGACAAAAAACAAACCAAAAATAGTGAAATTACTTTAACTAAAGTTAAAAAAATTGGCAAAGGTGAATTAGTTAATGTCTCAATTTCAGACATTCAGGCTTATTTAAACTAATGGAGAATAATCTTAAATTTTATTCTGATTTAAAAGAGGGTGTGTTTAGCGCACCTTCTTTTAAATCAGACACAATTAGAAAACTTTTAGTCTTGGCTTTTTTAGGCAAACCAGCAAAAATTTATGGTGCTTCTTTATCGTTAGACGAAATAATTACCATCAAAGCCTTGGACGAACTTGGCGTAAAAATTGAAGTTGATGGATATAGTATACAAATCAAAAAATCCACTAATCTTAACTACATCGAAGACTTTATTGATTGCGGTGAATCTGCTACTTTGTTTAGACTACTTTTTCCACTTCTACTTTTTAAGTTTGGCGAAGTTAGATTAACTGGACAAGACAGTCTTTTTAGTCGCCCGCTTGATGACTTTAAAAAAATTTTTCCGCAAATTGACTTTAAACTAAGTCCCAATATTAGAAAATGTGCAGCTAAAGGCATAGTTGAAAATCAAGTAATTGAAGTAAAGTCAAAAATATCTAGTCAATATTTGTCTGGTGTATTTTTAGCCTGTGCTTTAATTGGAAATGGCAACAAAATCAAGACCGATTTTGATTTAGCTCACCCAAATTTTGCAACGCTTACTCTTGATGTGCTAAATGAGTTTGGCTTTAAATTAAAAAAGGACGAAAAAGGTCTTTTGTATTTTGAACAATTAAAAAACTTTGAAATTCCCGCAGAAATCGTAGTTCGCCGCGACTACACACATCTTTTGACAGTGCTTGCTTTAACTAAAGGCATTTATAATAAAGTTAGTTTTGATGGCCTTAGTGTCAATGACAAATACAGCTTTGAAGTTTTTGACCAACTTAACAAAATTGGTTACACCACAATTATTAAAGGTGGTTTTATTTCGCTTCCAAAAACTCCGCACAAAATTGACACTGCTGAAATTGACTTTAAATACTCAATTGACAATGTTTTTTCTATATTCGCGCTTTGTTTAACTAACCCTGCTAAATACCGTTTTTTAAATATTGAAACTTTATCTTTTAAAGAAAGCGACAGGCTTTCTTTGCTGTTTTCTATTTTAAAACAACTTAAAATACAGCACAGCTACAAAGACGGTGTCCTTGAGTTTTTAGTTTCCAAAGAATGTGATTTTTATCATGTTAATTGTTCAGAATTTATTGACCATCGCGCGCAAATGCTGGAACTAACTTTTAGATACTGGGCTAAAGTACCCGAGTTTACTTTGCCGTATTACCTTTCTGTCTTTAAGTCATACCCTGAATTTCTTACTTATTTTAAAACAGAGACACAAGACCTTGAACAGTTAGAAAAACTGCGCCGCAAAATTGATGAAATTGACAAAAAAATCGAGTCTGCCCTTTTTGAGCGCAAAAAAATTACTGATCAGGTCGCTCGGTTCAAAAAAGAAAACTCACTTGATTTAGTTTCACATGAACGTCGTCATTTTGTTATTAATCGAAAAAAATCTATATTGTCCAGAAACTTCTTTAACCGGCTAGTTTCATTTACTGAATCTAGCAACCAACTTTCTATTTTTGGCGCTGGTTTGGTTGGTCAAGGAATTTCCGATTCGTTGTCTCCAGACATTCACGAAGAAATCTCTAAGGTTGTGAAAGTCAAAAAATACCGCTATGAATTGTTTGAATGCGACAACGAAAAGGATTTATCCAAACTCGTTGAAAACTTAATTTTAGATGAAAACAAATTGTTTTTAAATATTACCACACCATTTAAAAACTCAATCCTTAAAATCACAGATCAACAAAGCGATATTGTTAAAGAAACTAAAGCGGCTAACACAGTTTTTCAAAAATACGGCAAACTTTATCTACTAAATACCGATTTTTTTGGAGTTTTTTCGTTCATACACGCTATACCTAATTTTAATGAAGAAATATACATATTGGGGAACGGTGCTGTTGCTAGAACTATTAAATCTGCGCTTGAGTTTTACGCTGGCTATACTAATTTGGCCAAACCCTCAATCTTTTTTGTTTCATTGTCTCCGTGTAAAGAAGGAGAAATTAGTTTTCCTGAGTTCTTAAAGCGTGTCAAACGAAAAAGAGAATCTGTTATTTTTAATGCAACAACTTGTTCATTTCAAAAATTAATCGACCAAGGTTCATTTGATCCTGAGTTTTTTGAAACTGCCAGCTTTGTTTGTTCTGTTAACTATAAACTAGACAATCTTGAATTTAGGCTGAAGTATCCGCATGTAATGTATGGTGAAAAAATGTTAATTTACCAAGCATTTGTTTCACTTTACGCTGCTTTGACAAATGAAACGGACACAGGCGAACTACTTAGCGCTTTATTTTGGTACATGGTAAATGCAGCAGAGTATTAAGATATCCGAGAAAGTTCAGATCAAGATTTACGGAGATACCCACAGCCCAAGAATTGGAATTCGGCTAACTGGTTTTCCAAAAAATTTTGCTGTAAACTTTAATCAAGTGGATAAAGCCCTTCTAAGACGAAAATCTACTTCTCTTTTTACAACTCCGAGAAAAGAGCCAGATAAGTACATTATCGTCTCTGGATTTCAGGGAAATAAAACTACTGGTGAAGAAATTGAAGTTTATTTTGAAAACACAAACGCGATGTCTAAAGACTACCAACAGTTTAGTTTAACGCCAAGACCAGGGCAGGCTGATTTTGTTTCAATTCAAAAGTACGGGCAAACCTTTCCAGGTGGCGGACTTTTTTCTGGTAGAACTACGATTTTATTTGTATTTATTGGCGAACTTATTCGCCAATATTTAAACCTTGAGTTTAGTAGCCAAATTAAACAAATTGGGACTGAAAAAGATCCTTTGAAGTTTACTGAATATTTAAATCAAATCAAAGCAGAACAAGACAGTGTTGGGGTCAAAATTATAACTACTTTAACTGGATTAAAACCAGGCGTTGGTTCGGTTTTTTTCAATAAATTAAACTCCAATATTGCTAGATTTGTGTATTTAATACCTGGTGTGAAAGCGCTTGGATTTGGCCTTGGCTCTGAGACTGTATGCAAAAAAGGCTCTGAATACAACGACGCTTTAGTGGATTTATCTGGCAAAACTTACACTAACAATGCAGGTGGAATAGTTGGCGGGATTTCAAATGGAAATCCTATTTTAATTGAAACTACTTTCAGGCCAACTGGTTCAATTTCTAAACCACAAGAAACTCTTAACTTAAAAACTGGTAAAATAGAGTTGATAAAAATCCAAGGTAGACACGACACTTGCTTTGGATTAAGAGCACCAGTTATTGTAGAAGGAATGACAGCCTTAGCTGTGTTTGCTACAATTGAAGGAGATAAAGATGATTAAAATAGCCATTGATATGATGGGTGGAGACCTAGGTATTTTTGAAAATAAAAAATCTATAAAAGCCTTGTTGGGCGAAAATATAGATATTGAGTTTTACTTAGTTGGAGATGAAAATAGACTAAGTGAGTTTGCATCTCACCCCCAATGCAAAATCATTCACACAGATAAATACCTAGATATGGGTGTGGAAGACCCATTTGTTGAGTTTAGAAAGTCTCCAGAACATTCTCTTTTTAAAGCACTTACTTTACTTAAAAACAACCAAGTTGACGCCGTTGTTTCAGCAGGTCCAACTCAGGCTGTGGTTTTTGGCGCTCATTTAATTGTAGGTAGACTACCAAAAGTTCGTAGATTAGCGTTAGCAATTCCTTTTAATACTATATATGGAACTAAAAAAATTCTACTAGATTGTGGCGCTACTGCCGAAATTTCTCCAAAAGATTTAGTTGATTTTTCGCAAATTGGTGTTACTTATTTAAAACAACTTATTGGCAACAACGATTTTTTACCACAAGTTGGGCTGGTTTCAATAGGTTCTGAAAAAGGGAAAGGCCGTGAGTTTGAACGCTCTGCTTATGATTTACTTAACGAAACTCATGAGTTTAATTTTTATGGCAACGTTGAACCAAAGGAACTATTTTTTAAAAACGCAGATGTTTTAGTAACAGACGGATTTAGTGGCAACTTAATTTTAAAATCCATGGAAGGCGCCTTGTTAGGCTTTAAAGAGAACTTTAAAAAAGAACTAAAATATTGTTTGCTGAAAAAAATTGCCTTCTTAATTTTAAGAAAATCAATCAAGAGAGCAGTTAAAAAACTTACTGCTAACGACACTGGTGGTGCCTTGATTCTCGGAACTAAAGGTGTAGTAGTTAAGGCGCACGGTGCCGCTAAACACCAAGACTTAAAGCAAGCCATTAAACAGGCTAAAGTTTTTGTTGAAAACAACATTATTGAAAAATTCTTAAAGGGACTTGAAAATGACAGATGAGAAAGCCTATTTAAAGTCAATTGGAATTAAGGTAAAAAACCTAAAAAACTTTATACCTGCATTTATTCACTCTTCATATGGCAACTTAAACAAACTGCCAAACTACGAACGTCGTGAGTTTTTAGGAGACAGTATTTTAGATTTTTTGGCAGCCGAAGCATTGCTAAATAAGTATCCCAATGAAAACGAGGGCTTTCTTTCTAAACAAAGAGCTGCGATGATTTCAGAATACGCACTTTTAGTTTACGCTAAAAAAATCAATTTAGATAACTACATTAAAACCCGAGTTTCGCCAATTCCAAAATCAATAATCGCCGACTGTATGGAAGCCTTAATTGGCTCAATTTATCTAGACAGTGGAATTGAAAACTGTAGACATTTTTTTGAGAAATATATATGGTCTGTGTTTTTAAAAGAGATTGATATTATTGACTACAAAACCGTCTTACAAGAGTATTATCAAGGATTTTCAAATAAATTAATTTCATACAAACTAATATCTGAATCTGGGCCTAGCAACGACAAAGTTTTTGTCTCTGGAGTTTATTATGAAAAAGATGTACTCCTGGCTACTGGAACTGGTCGTTCAAAGGCGTTGTCTGAAAAAGAGGCTGCTAAAAAAGCACTTGAAAAACTGCAGACCAAGGAGAACGTAAATGCTTGAAAAATTATTTTTAGATTACTCACTTGACTTTTTAAAACTGGTCTCTGAATACCAAAAGAAGTTAAACTTATCGGCAAATGAGTATTCTTTTGTCGTACTTTTACTTTCAGAAAAAAAGAAAAAACACACAGTACTTTCTTTTGTTAAAAAAACTGGACTTGAAAAAAGTGTTGCTGAAAACACTTTAAACTCGCTACACTCTAAAAAAATTATCACTTTTGTCTACGAAGAAAACGAAAATGGAAAAGTTAGAGAACTAATTTCTTTGAAACCACTCTACGCACAAATTTTTGACTTTATTCAAAATCCAGAGTTAGACCCGCAAGAATGTTTACTAAAAGAGGTTGGCGAACTAATTGAAAAAAATGCCAAACCACTTTCTGCCAATCAGTATATATTGATTAAAAACTGGCTTGAGAGTAAAAAAATTACACCTAGTTCTTTAAAAGAAATTATTGAAAATATTATTAGAGAAGGGTTTTTCACGTTTAGTAAGTTAGAGGCGGTTGTACAAAACTATTCAGTTGAAGGCAAACCACTCGACCAAAAAGACAAAAAAATCCTTTCACAAATTTTTAAACAATAGTTTAATTTAAAAAAACAAACGCAACAAAACAAAATGTACCCCATTTCCTATGTCCTGAAATGGGGTACATTTGATTTAAATTCACTTTAATAAAGTATTTGTTTAGTTAAATAATTTATTAAAAAGAATTTAACTTGGTGGTAAGAATAATTATTTATCTTAAAAAAGATAAACAATTATGATACACATCAAGTTATGTCTAGTGGTCGCAGTCGTTAATTGAACTTAAGATGCCGATTGTAGCATTTCTAACACTTTTTGCAACAACGTTTTTTAGAACACTAAAAATGTTTTTTCTACTTTTTTTCATATTTTTCCTCCTTTCGTATTTAAATATATTAGCACATTTTAAAAAAAACATGCAAATAAAGCACTCATTTTGAATATTTACAAACCTTTAATATTGTAATATAATATTATATAAGAACTAGTTAAAAGTTCTAAAAAGGTAGGTAATAATGGAGATATTTATAGGATCTGATCACGCTGGTTTTGAAGCAAAAGAAAAAATCAAAGCACATTTAAAAGATAAAACCAAGCACGTAATTACAGACCTTGGAACTAACTCAACAGAATCAGTTGACTATCCTGTGTTTGGTGAAAAAGTTGCCAGAAAAGTAGTTGAAACTAAGGGCTCACTTGGTATTGTTATCTGCGGTTCTGGAATCGGAATTTCTATCGCTGCCAATAAAGTCAAAGGAGCCAGATGTGCTTTGGTTTACACCAAAGAGGCTGCTCATTTAGCTAAACTTCACAACAACGCAAACATTATTGCGTTAAGTGGGCGCGGGTTTGACACAAGTATGCTAATTGAGTTTGTTGAAGAGTTTTTGCAAAGTGAATTTGAAGCAGGCAGGCATCAACGCAGAGTTGACATGTTAAACTCACTTTAACCAAAAGGAGCAGACAATGGTAAAAATTTTAAATCATCCGTTAATTGAACACAAAATGAGTCAACTGCGTTCAATTCACACTAAAACCAAAGAATTTAGAGAATTGGTTTCTGAAATCGCAACTTTGGTAACCTACGAACTTTCTCGCGATTTTCAAACTAAAACCGTGGAAGTCACTACTCCGATTGTCAAAACTAAATGTCAGGAACTCAAAGAAGAAGTTGTTTTAATTCCAGTTTTAAGAGCAGGACTTGGCATGGTAGAAGGGGTTTGCAGTTTAATTCCGACTGCCAAAATCGGACACATCGGCCTATACCGCGATGAAGAGACTCTGGAGCCAAAAAAATACTTCTTTAAAGTCCCGGAAAACACTAAAAACTCACTTGTTATTGTGCTAGATCCGATGTTAGCAACTGGACATTCTGCAGCTTACGCAATTCAAGCATTGAAAGAAATTGGTGTTAAAAACATCAGATATGCTGGTATTGTTGGCTGCCCTGAAGGAATTAAGTTGCTGCAAGAAAAGCATCCAGATGTTGATATTTATTTAGCACAAGAAGATAAGCACTTAAATGAAAACGGCTACATTGTTCCTGGACTTGGCGATTGTGGTGACCGTTTATTTGGCACTAAATAATTTATGAAGAAATTTGGAGCTTGGTATTTGCTTGTCAGTCAAATAATTTTTTCACTGTTAATCCCAACAGCAGTTGGTGCCTTGATTGCCAAAAAGTCTGGCTATAGTCCGGTTGGCATTGCTATTGCTGCTTTAATTGGTTTTGGAATTGGTTTTATTTCTTCCATTTCTTTTGCTCTAAACATTTACCGTAAACTAATTAAAACCGAAAAAAAAGAACCAAAACCTCAAGACACCCCCAAAATTGGCGATGAAAATCAAAACGATTAACCACTTTGTCTATTTTCTTTACTTATTTAGTTTTGTTTTGGCCTTAGTTTGGTTGTACATCGACAAAACTGCGTATTTGTTTGCAAACTTCGCCTTAGTTTATTGTTTTTTGTTTACTTTAGTTTTAAAAGCAGAGTTAAAAACTTTTAAAAAAGCACAAGTTTTTGGATTTACTATTTTGCAAAACTTTGCGATTTTTATGTTGTTTTTACTAATATTTATGTTAAACAGCATTTTAAAATTAAAAGCACCTGGTTTAAATTATTTAGGTTTTGGCACAACTTTGTCTGCAAGTATTGTGCTTGCAAGTATTGTGATTTTAGTTGAAGTTAAAATTACGAAAGGAGAAATATGTTAGAAAATCTAGAAATTAATAAATTCCCACAAGCAATTACCCCGTATTTTTTTGCATCTCTTTTCATAATGACCATAATCGCTGTATATGTTTCTGCAATAGGCGCTGCGGTTGAAAGACTTGGCGAAAAAGAACCAAATAAATTTCTCTATTGGCACATTAAAGTAGTTGACAGCGTCAATACTTTCTTAAAACAAAACATTGGGATTCACTGGCGAACCGCTGCTCCCTACATCTTCACGTTAATTTTCTTTATTTTGTTTGCCAATATCTCAGGGATTTTTGGACTAATCACACCAACTGCCTTTACCGCAATTACAGTTCCACTAACTTTATTTTCACTATACTGCAAACATCAAATTGGACTAAAATCAAGAAAAGCCAAACATTTTAAAGGTTTGTTTGAGCCAGTTTCTGTTATGTTTCCAATCAACCTGCTTTCTGAGTTTACGCCCATACTTTCCATGAGTTTTCGTTTATTTGGAAATATCGTAAGTGGCGGAATTCTACTTTCTTTAGTCTACTCGCTACTCGGCGGTCTTTCTCCGTTTGTCACACCAATCATGCATTTTATCTTTGATATTCTGTTTGGCTGTATTCAAACCTTGGTGTTTGTTCTGCTAACAGTTATCGCGATTTCTCAAAAAACCGAGGATACAGATAAGTATGAAAACACAGATGAAAACTTTTTACTAGAGTATAATTTAGTATACAAAAACGCAAAAAATTAAAATTAGGAGGAAATATTTATGGACACAATTTTAAACTTAATTGCTAACTTAAACTTAATGCAAGTTGTAGGTTCACTTGCCTACATCGGTGCAGGAATTGCCGTATTTACTGGTTTTGCAACTTCTATCGGACAAGGTTTAATTGGTATGAAAGCCGTTGAAGGGGTTGCTCGTCAACCTGAGGCTTCAAACAAAATTATGATCTTAATGATCATCGCCCAAACTGTCGTTGAAACTTCGGCTATTTACGGTATGGTTGTTGCCTTTACTTTAGCAAGTAAATAAGTACCTGTTTAGTTTCGCTTTTTTTAAAAATGACTATCTACACAGATATTTCTAAAAACATCGTAAAGACCGTTGAAAAAGGTCTTTACTCAATGTTTTCAGATTGGTCTATTATTGTCTATCAATTAACTGCGCTGTTTATTCTTTACTTAATAGTGCGCTTTTTCTTTTGGAAAAAAATCACTAAGTTTTTAGACGAAAGTAGAATGCAGGAAATTAAAGAAAAGCAAGAAGCAAGTAAAGCGCAAGCAGAAATCAAAGCACTAAAAGCCGAAATTAGTCAAAAATATTTATCTGCTCGCGATGACATTGAGCAAATGAGAGACACTTTAATTAAAGACGCGCAACTAGAGCGAGACGAAATTTTGACAAAGGCTAAAAAAACCGCAGAACGCCGACTTGCTAAACTAGATAGTGAAATTGAGGCCGAAATTAAAGAAAAAGAAGCCGAAATCAAACAAGCGATTAAAACAATTTCTTACAAGGCAACTAAGTTAATTGTCAAAAAAGAAATTGATAAAAACTTATATGAAAACGAACTAGATCTTTTAATTGAAACTGAACTGAAAAATGCAAAAAAATAATTTCGCCAAGTACGCACACGCCTATTTTAATTTTGTTAAAGACAAAAATTCGCAAAATGTTTTAATTGAAGAACTGCATACTTTTAAAAATATATACACCAAAAGTCCTGAGTTAATTTCTGCGCTTACCTATGGTCGCATAGACGCTTCTAGAGTGCTTGCTCAGTTTAGCGCAGAAACTCAAAAGTTTTTAAAAATTTTAATTAAAGATAAAGCAATTTTGTCAATTGACAAAATTTACGCTGAGTTTATGCGCCTACAAAACATTGAAAGAAATCAAGCGTATGTCACAATTTCTTCGCCCAAAAAACTAACCGATAAACAACTTAAAACTCTAACTTTTGAACTTAAAAAAATCATTCAAGGCAAAGACTTAATTTTAAGACAAGAAATTAATCCTAAACTAATAGATGGCCTTAAAATTGACTACGCAGGCCTTAGTTTGGACTTGTCACTTTTAACTAAATTAAAAGAAATGTTTAGATAAAGAAAGGAAGCAAAATGGCTTTAGATATCAAAAAACTACAAACTCAAATTGAGCAAGAGCTGAAGGCTCAACAAAACGAAAGCCAGTTCCAAGAAGTCGGCTATATTTTGACAGTCGGTGATGGAATATGTTTTTGCTATGGACTTAAAAACGCCATGATGGGCGAAAAAGTCATATTTAACAGTTCATGTTTTGGAGTAATTTTTAACTTAGAAGTTGATAAAGTCGGAATTATTTTGCTGGGTGATATTTTTTCAATTAAGGAAGGCGATGAGTGTAGGTTAACTGGCAAAATCTTTGAAGTGCCAGTTGGCGAGGCCTTACTTGGACGTGTAGTTGATCCGTTGGGTGAGCCTCAAGACGGACTTGAAAAAATAATTACAACAGAAACTCTGCCGATTGAAAGACCTGCGCACGCCGTGATGGAACGCGACCACGTCAATGAACCACTGTTGACTGGAATTGGAATGATTGATGCCTTAATTCCAATCGGCAAAGGACAAAGAGAACTAATTATCGGCGACAGACAAACTGGAAAAACTGCTATTGCTATTGACACAATTTTAAATCATCAGGGTAAAAACGTGATTTGTGTCTACACAGCAATCGGACAAAAGCAGCAAACTGTTGCGCAAATTAGAAAAACTTTAGAAGAACACAACGCCCTTGAATACACGATTATTGTCTCAGCACCTGCACACAAAGAAGGAACACTTCAGTACCTTGCTCCGTTTTCAGCCTGCTCTATGGCAGAATACTTCGCTGAACGCGGTCGCGATGTGTTAATAGTCTACGACGACCTTTCTAAACACGCCGTGGCATACCGTGAACTTTCGCTTTTGCTAAAGCGTCCACCTGGTAGAGAAGCCTTTCCTGGAGACATCTTTTATTTACACTCTAGATTACTTGAACGCTCTGCAAAACTATCTAAAACTTTAGGCGGAGGTTCTCTGACCGCACTTCCTATTATTGAAACTAAAGCTGGAGACATTTCTGCCTATATTCCTACTAACGTTATTTCAATTACCGATGGCCAGATTTTTCTTGAAACCGAACTTTTTTACAAAGGTATTCGCCCCGCTATTAACTCAGGACTATCGGTTTCCCGAGTTGGTGGGTCTGCTCAGTTTAAAGCAGTCAAACGAGTATCTGGACTACTTCGTATATTTTTAGCGTCATATAAAGAACTTGAGTCTTTCTCGCAATTTGGTTCAGATTTAGATGAACTTTCTTTAAAGAAACTTGCCAGAGGCCGTCTAGTTATCGAAATTTTTAAACAAAATATTCATGAACTTATTGATTTTACGACTTTAGCCTGCGTTCTTTGGGCACTTAATCGTGAACTGCTTGACGACATACCTTTGACTAAAGTTAAGACTTTTGTTAATTTTGTAAGTAAGTTCCTGCAAAGTGAAGAGACCGGAAAAGTGGTTTATAAGGCAATTTCTGAAACTAAAGATTTTCCTGAAGACACGCAGATGTCAGAACTGATTTTGAAAATCAAAAAGGTTCTTTAATGCTTAACTTAAAAGAAACTAAGAAAAAAATCCAGGCGCTTTCTGAAACTAAAAAAATAGTTTCGGCAATGCAAGCAACGGCTCTTTCTAAAATCAACTCAGCCCAACGAAAAATTACTGAGTATAACTCATTTATGCGTTCATTTAAAGAGATTTTTCTTTCAGTTTTCAAAACTAACGAAAATTCAATTTTTCAAAAACATGAAAACGGCGAAACTATTTATATCGTAATAACCTCCGACAAAGGGCTGTGCGGTTCTTTTCACTCAGAACTATTTAAAAAGTTATTCCTGCATTCTCGCCGCAACCAAAACCACCACGCTTTGGTGATTGGCAAAAAAGGCCACAGTTTCTTACGACAAAAAGAACATATTTTAATTAACAAAAAACCAATCTTTAACCGAGAAGATATCAACATTACTTATTTTCGCAAATATGTTTTAGACATTAAAAACCTTTTTTTAGCAGGTTATATTAAAAACGTTTACTTAGTTTACAATAACTCCAAAAATGCTTTGGAAAAAGAAACTAAAATTGAGCGAATTCTGCCAATTACCAGACACATTTTTGAAGAGCAAGAAAACCCGCAAACTGAATACATTTACGATGAGTCTAAAAACCGCATAATTAGTGAGCTGATTGTGACTTTTATAGAATCCAAAATTTTTGGAGCGATGCTAAAGTCAAAGGCTTGTGAACATCAAGAGAGACAACTTGCGATGAAGAAAGCCTCAGATAACTGCAAAAAGTTATTTGAAAAGTTAACTCTGGAATACAACCGCGCAAGACAAGGTCAAATTACTTCTGAGTTGATAGATATCGTTAACGGTTCTTGACAAGAAAGGATTTAAAAATGGGAAAAATACACGAAATTATTGGTCCAGTAGTAGATGTTTACTTTGACACCGAACTACCCAAGATCAATACCTGTTTAAAAGTTAATAACCACGGACAAGACTGCTTCTTGGAAGTACTTCTGCACGTTGGTGATAAGGTTTGTAGAACCATTGCTTTTTCGCCAACAGATGGTCTTAAAAAAGGACTTGAAGTTATTGACACCAAAGCCCCAATTAAAGTACCAGTTGGCACCAAAACCCTTGGTCGTATGTTTAACACGCTTGGTGAGCCGATTGACTTAAACGGAGAACTAAAAGCAGATTCTGTTAAACCAGAGCCAATTCACAAAGCACCACCTCAATTTGCTAAACTTTCTACAGAAGTTGAAATTCTGGAAACTGGAATTAAAGTAATTGACTTGCTCGCTCCTTACATCAAGGGTGGGAAAATTGGTTTATTTGGCGGTGCCGGGGTTGGAAAAACCGTGTTAATCCAAGAACTAATTCACAATGTTGCAAAAGCCACTGGCGGTATTTCTATTTTTGCTGGTGTTGGCGAACGTTCTCGCGAAGGTTTTGATCTTTACACCGAAATGAAGGAGTCTGGAGTTTTGAAAAACACAGCCCTGGTTTTTGGTCAAATGAACGAACCACCTGGGGTTCGTATGCGAGCACCACTGACCGCACTTACTATGGCTGAGTATTTTCGCGATATTAAAAAACAAGACACTTTACTTTTTATTGATAACATTTTTAGATATGTACAAGCAGGTTCAGAAGTTTCTGCACTACTTGGCCGCATGCCTTCAGCAGTTGGCTACCAGCCAACTTTAGCAACCGAAATGGGTAGACTGCAAGAGCGAATCACTTCAACTAAAGATGGCTCAATTACTTCAATTCAAGCAGTATATGTGCCGGCTGACGACTACACAGATCCGGCTCCATCTACTGTTTTTTCTCATCTTGACGCAACTACTAACTTAAAACGTCAGCTAATTGAAGAAGGTATTTATCCAGCAGTTGACCCGCTTGCTTCAACTTCTTCTGCACTTAATCCAAATATTTGTGGAACTGAACACTACACAGTGGCGCGCAGAGTGCAAGAAATTATTCAAAGATACTACGAACTTCTTGATATTATTGCGATTCTTGGAATGGACGAACTTTCAGATAGCGACAAACTTATTGTGCACCGTGCGCGTCGTGTGCGTTTCTTTTTATCGCAATCTATGCACGTTGCCGAGCAGTTTACCGGAATTAAAGGTAGTTTTGTGCGTTTAAAAGACACAATTAAAGGTTTTAAAGACATACTAGATGGTAAATACGACCACATTGAAGAAGAGGCTTTCCATATGGTTGGGTCAATTGAAGAGATGCTTAAAAAAGCCAACTCTTTAAAGAAAGCGCAAAATGCAGTTTAATCTATATTTATACCAAGGGTTAGTTTTAAGTAAGGAGGCCACTAAGTTTTTGTTGAAAGACAAAAACGGTGAGGTCGTGATAATGGATAAACATATCCCAATTGTTTTATCTGCACTTGAGGCTACTTTGGTTTTAACTCTTAAGAACAACGAAATTAAGTATATTTGTCTAGAACGTGGAATCATTGAGTTTAAACAAAACACCGCTAAAGTCTTGGCTTCGCTCGCTGTTGTTAGAGATTCTGAAAAAGATGCACAAACTGCTTTTCTTGAGGCTAAAAACACAGCGTTAAACAATGCCAAAAAAGAAAACAACGAGTTTACTATTTTAGAAAAGAAACTTAAAGACCAAATACATTTAACCAAAGCTGGTTCGCTTTAAAATTTGAAACAAGAAATGAAAAATGCAGGTATTACCTGCATTTTTCATTTAGTTTAATTAGTTAAAGTGTACTCAGAAATATCGACAACTATATAAGAAACTAAGTCTTTGTAAATTGTGCGGTTGACATTTACTTTAACGATATCGTTGCCTTTTTGCATTAAGTCGTTTATTTTATCTGCACACACGTTAAAAGCAGTACAAGAAATTGCACTGTTTGCGTGAACCAGTTCAAACTTAGCAACACTCGTTCCTTTTGCGCTTTTAAAAACTTTTTGGTTTTTAATTTTAGCAATTGTAGTAATTGTGTGTCTGCGCTCTATTTCTTTAAAAGGGACAAAACACTTTTCTTTAGATAGCAGGTTTAATAAATCATATTTTAGGTTAAAGTCAAGTGCTTTAAACTCAAAATCACTCAGTTCACTGTCTGAGTATTCAGATTCACTTTCTTTGTAGTCTGAAAGCAAAGCAGTATGCTCACGCATCATAGCAAGGTCATGCATTTGTTTTTTAGTCAAATTAAAGCCATCTAGTGCGCTTGCAAAAATTAAGTTTTCAAGTTGTTCTTGCGACAACATGTCTTTAGTTTTAATTAAAAAATCAACATAGTCTGTGTATTTTTGTGAGTTTAGTTGTTCAACAATTTCACTACCAATTCTTTTAACAACAGTTAAAGGAAGCAAGATTTTGTTTTGACTGAGTCTGCATTTTTTTCCAGAAATCAAAATTCGTGGATTTAAAACAAAGTACCCTTTTAGTTTTGCCTCAAAAATGTATTTTAAAATAGTTTCTGAGTCTCTTGTATAGAGTTCAAAGAAAGCAGCCGCAAAACAGTTAAAGTAATTTGCTTTGATATAGGCCATTTGATAAGCCAAAGTGGCGTATCCGACTGAATGGCTTTTGTTGAAACCGTATTCAGCAAACTTCTTGATGAATGCAAATATTTTTTCAGCAACCTCAAGGCTATAACCGTTGGCAGTTGCTTTCTTTAAAAATAAAGGGTGCTCTTTTTCAATTGTACTTTGGTCTTTTTTAGAAATTGCTCTTCTAAATAAATCAGCCTCGGCAAAAGAATATCCACCAATTTTTTTAGCAATTTCAATAATTTGTTCTTGATATAAAATGATACCGTTGGTACTTTTAATAATTTCAGTTATTTCTTTAGGTAAATCAGTTTCAAAAAAGTCTTGCTTTTTATTTTCAATATAGATGTCAATTTGGTCAAGCGCACCTGGTCTGTATAGAGCCACAGTGTCAACAATGTCTGCAAAAGTTTTAGTCTGCATTCTTCTACAAAGTCTTTTAAAACCTTCTGTTTCTAACTGAAAAATTCCTTCAGTGTCTGATTTAGCAATTAGTTTGAATGTATCTTGATTTTCAAAGTCAGTTATACCTTTGAACTCAGGGTCAAATTTTTTAACGTAATTTAGTTGTTTCTTTAAAACTGTTAAGTTATTTAAAGAAAGTAAGTCAAGTTTAAGTAGACCAATTGACTCAAGTTCATTCATATCAAAAACTAACTGATTAAAATCATCGTATGGCGATTTTTTAACTGGTAGATATTTAGTCAGTTCAAGATTTGAAACAATTAGTGCAGAGGCGTGAGTTGAAAATGTTTGAATTTTGCCGTATAGAGTTTTGCAAACATCGGAAACTTCGCGAACAAGTGGATTAGTGTAATACTCTAAATTTCCTTCAACTTCTCTTTTGATATCTCTTTTTTCAGATTCTGAAACTGCTAAAATTCTAACAACATCATTGAGTGTAGATTTTTCTAAATATTTGTTTTGGGTGTTTACAAAAGCGATTTTATCATTTCCAAAAAATTCAGTTAAATATTTAACTACTTTTAATTTATCTGAGCTGTCAATGTCAATATCAATATCTGGATATCCTTGTCTAAACTTGTTTAAGAAACGCTCAAAAATTAAGTTATGCTTAACGGGGTCAATTTCAGTTATGCCAAGTGCCCAAGCTACAAGTGAACCAACTGCAGAACCACGACCAGGTCCAATTAGCACATTGTTTGCTTTTGCCCATCTGCAAATTTCACTAACTAATAGAAAGTAGTTTGCAAAATTAAGTTCTGCAATTATACCAAGTTCGTGTTTTGCTCTTTCTTTGTATTCGGGTCCAAGATGCTCGCAAAACTTATAAACTCTATTTTGAATTTCTTCGTTTGGATTTGGATAAATTTGTGGGATTTCAAACTTTGGAAGTTCATATTCAAAAAATTGAATTTGGTCAAAAAAAGCAGCTAAGTTATCTAAAAGAACTGGATTGTATTCTTGAATTAATTCTTTAAGTTCTTCGGCAGTTTGCAGATAATGATTACCAATTTCTTTATCTGCACTACCGTTAATTTTTCTTAAGTACTCGTGTGCTTTAATATGCTCAACTTCTGAATACTCTACACTTAAACCAGGTAGTAAAGCGATATTGTAGTTTTTAACAATGCATTCAACTTCCTTTATATGCTCATTTGAATAAGCAAAGTCAAGTAAGTAATAAACGTTGAAAGCACTTAGCTTTTCAAGTACAACTTTTGCGTTTTCTGCTTTTAGTATTTCTGTGTTTTGCTCGCTTATAACAAACAAGAAATCATCTTTATGCTCAAAGCAAAAATCAAAATCAATACTTTGGTTTGCATCAATTTCTTTATATTTTTTAAGTAAAAGACGAAAAGTATTTAAATTTCTTGGAAAAATCAAAACACTTAAAAAACTATTTTTATCAAGATTTAAACGCGTAGCAAGGCCAATTAAACCAGTTTTATTTACATCTTTACAACATTTGAAAAACTCAAGCATGCCGCCTAAATTATAGTCAGCAAGCACAGGTATATCGTATCCTTTGTTTAATTGCAGACTGACTGCATCTGAGACTGGAATTAGTGAGTGTTGATACGAAAAAACACTTTTAAAGTTTAATAAAGCAAACATTAGAAGTTAATAAAATCTTTTGCGAATTCCATACATTCGCGAATTTTATCATCGTCTGGTTGATAGATACAAGAAAGCCCTTTTTCTCTAAAAAGTAGAGCTCCTACTTCTTTTACTCTATCTTCCCAAATATCCATCCAAATAGGATCATCATACCAACCATAAGAGCCAAATAAGGCTATTTTGCGTCCTTTTAAATTAGGAAGTAGTTCAGCAAAATAAGGTTCAAATTCTAGTTCTTCAAGAACATTGTCCCCCATTGCAGGACAACCAAAAATAATTTTATCGTAATTCAAAGTCTCAGGAACATCAATTTCAGATACCCATTTTAAATCAGCATCAGCGTTGTTTTCTTTTAAGGCAGTCAGCATAGCATTGGCCATAATTTCGGTATTGCCTGTTCCTGACCAGTAAACAATCAGTATTTTTTCCATAGTGTGTTAATCTCCTCTTTTTCACTTTTAGTATAACATTTTTAATTTTTTTCAGTTCATTTTTTTAGTTAGTTTTTCTTTATTTTACTACTCTGATTTGCGTATTTTTGATTTATAAGACTTTAAATCTTTTAAATAAAAATAACTAAAAATACTGCCAATTAAAATTAAAGAAACACCAACTGTAATAAATATTTTTACGGCAGTCGGTAAACTACCTAGTTTACTACTATTTCTGTAAATTACTGTGCGCTCATAAGTTTGCACATTCCCGCGTTCATCAGTTGCTGTGTACAAAAGAGTTCTCGGCAGTTCTTTAGTTTTAGTTGAATCAAGTGTCTCGTGCCAAATGTCTAATTTACTGTTATTTTTAGTATCTGAGTTATCAGTAATTTCAAGGCCTTTTAAGTAATCTATTTGGCTTGGATTATTTTTTAAAGTCAGAATGTCAATTTCAAGTGGACTGATTTCCTTAATCGTAGGTTTTACCTTGTCGTCAACTAAAAGTCTAAGTTCTTTTGTCACTGAGTTTTCAGCACTGTCTTTTACAGTATAGTATACTTTGTAGTAGTCGCATTTTTCTAAGTTAACCCCAGAAATATCGATGTGGCATTTGCTTGGGTTGATTGAATTGTCCACATTGTCAAAAATGCCTGCAATGTTTTGACGTAGAGTTTCAAGCAGATTAGTTTCTTTCAATTTCACAGTTAAAGTGTTTGTTTTTAACTCCAATACTGGTGGGATGTTGTCACCAACTACGCAGACAAAACTATGGACAGTCTCGTTTCCGTATTCGTCAGTTAACTTAAGTTCACATCGGTATTTGCCTGGTTTTTGGAAATTAAAGGTATATTCTTCTCCGTCAACGTATAGTTTTTCAGATACTTTAGTGTCGTCAAGATAAGAAAAATACTTACTTACTTGAAACTTCTCGCCAACATTTAAAAAGATACTTTTTGGTTGTTTTACTAAAGTAGGTGGAAGCAAGTCTACAACTTTTAGCAGGTAAGATTTAGAAATTTTGTTGCCTGCTTTGTCTTGAACTGAAATTTCAACTAAATAAGATTTGCCGAGTTCTTTGGTGTCAATAGTTTTGTCAATCGTAGTTTTAAGTTCACTTTTAAAGTCGTAGTTGTCTTTTATTTCAAATAAGTCAGTTAAGTTAAATTTAGAGTTTACTTGCACTGGTACATAGTTTTGGTTGTTTTTATCTTGTTTAGTTTGAAGGGGTTCAATTGTAGGTTTGGTGGTGTCTTTGACTTCTAAGACAAAAGACTTGGAACCTCTGATTTCTTGAGTGCCCGGTTTAAAGACATTTAAAGTAACTTTGTATTTACCGACTTTACTAAGGTTAACTTCGCTTATGTCTAGGTTAACTTCGCTTAACACGTGTTTGTAGACTTTATCTTTTACAACTGCTGATTTTAAAATTTCTTCAATGAAGTTTGTGTACTCGGTTTTTATTTTTTCGTTGTCTAAACTTGGTGAAAGAACTTCTTTTTTAAGTTCTTTAAAAGGAAAAGTGATTTCGGCAACTCCAGTGTCTTTGACTTCAACATTGAATTTCTTTGTAGTTGAGTTTCCACTTTTATCGGTAGCTGTCACTGTAAGTTCGTGTACTCCGACTTTACTTAACTTTTCTTCGCCTGCTACCTTAATGTCTAGTTCTTCTCCACTATTGTCTGTAATATTAAATTGATTTAAAGAAAAAAAAGGAGCACCGATAACAGTAGTTAACTGTTCTGCAGGTTTTTTAAACTCAATTTTGGGAGCCTCAATGTCTTTAACTTCTATGTAGGTTTTTAAAACTTCTTCGTTTTCGTTTTCATCAAGGCAATGTACCTCTATTGGGTATTTGCCAGGTTTGTTTAATAAAATGTCTTCAGCACCGAGTAATTTAGTTGTTAATTTAGTTGATATATTGTCTTTAAAGACAAAATGTTGCTTCAAAATTTCGTCAATTTGTTTATCTGAAAGTCTGTCTTTTTTAAGTTCTGTAAAAACTATTGGCTTAATTTGTTTTATTGTTGGCTTTTGTTTGTCTAAAATATTGATAATTAAATTAACTTCAAGTTCATCGGCTAAGCGACTAAACTCACAAAGCAAACCAACTCGCATTTTTCTTTGTTTGAAGTTAGTCATAAAAAATTTTTCTTCAAAACTTTGAGGAATTGCGTATTCAATTGATTCAGCCATATATTTTTCGCCAGTATTTGCGTCTTTTAGCCAAACTTTGACAGCATTTTTTAGTTCATCAAATGATACTTTTTCTGGATTGTCTAAACTAAAGTCAAACTCACGATAAATCCCTTCTGCGTGCAGTTCGTATTGCAAACCTTCGTAAATTACCGTCTTAATAAATGTTTTTTCTTGAATTTTAGATTCTTTTGCGAATGTTTGTTTAGGTGAAAAAAGTCCAAAACAAAAGGAAATAAAAAATAAAACCACAAAACTAAGTTTATTTGTCATCTTCAGTTCCTCCGCATATATATTTACGCAGATCATATAAATTGCTTAAAAATAGCCATAATAATTTGCAAATTTGTCGCATAGCTGTTGAAAAAAGTAAAAAAACCAATCAGTGATGAATGGTTTTTTAAAAGGTTAAAATTATTTTTTAGGTTGCCAACCTACTTTTTTTGCAATTGCCTTTAAAAGCAAATGCATTGAGTAGGTGTCTTGGCCACAATATGCCAAAAGCGCAGCGTATGATTTGTCGTAATCAGGTCCTTTTTTTTCAGTAAACGACAAATACTCCTGCACGGCCATTAGACCGTTTTGCACTTCTAGGTTTTTGTAAGAAAGGTCTGTAAAAACAGGAAGCAGTTTTTTAATTGAGTAAGAGCCAAATAAATCACGGTGATAATAAGCCAGGCCACCTTTTGGTTTATCTGCACTCTTTCCTTTAAAGACATACATTAAGTCATATATCCTGTCTAAGATATTTTGCAAACCTTTTACCATTTTAGAATCTGCCTTAAATAGTTGCATTAACTCTTTAATTCTGGTGTTTTCAAATGCTTTGTTGTAAACCATCACACTTCCACCATCTGGTTTGATAGTTTCTAGCATCAGTTTAGTAAACTCAAGTCTGTAGTCAGTTTTGGTGTCTTTATTTAAAAAGTAGACGTTGTCTGCTTTTAAGTCACATTTGCCAAACTCTTTTTCTATGTGGATGGAAAACTGAAAAAGTGATTGGGTGTAGGGTTTTTCGCCAACATAACGAGGTAAAGGAAAGTTAGTAGACTCAAAGTCTAAGTGGTAAATTGGGAATTTTATTTCATCTAAATATTTTTTAACTAAAGCCTCGTCAATATGTTCTTCACCAGAAAGTACACAGTATTTTTGAGTTTTGTTCTTTTCTCGGTTTAAATATTCATCGTCAACATCGGCAATTTTAACTGTACCTTCGTTAACTAGGTCCTCAACTTCTAGTTTTTCTGATTTACTTTTAAAGCCGTGGTGACGGTCAATGTATTCAAATATAGAGTATTTCTCAGGTAATTGCCAGTCGTGTCTGCAAACACAAGAAAAGTATTGACACTCTAAGTTCTTTCCTTTTTGGCAATGTATACCAAAGTTAACTTTAGAGGCATCTGCTTGGTCTATTGCTTGCTCTATTTTTTTAATTTCTGACTCTATTGCAGGTTGCAAGTGTTCAGTAATTTTGTTGTAGTCAATAAAAGAAATTATGGCATTAGGGTCGTAGACTCTAGCGCCATTTTCGTTTGTTTTGCCGTCGTATATATATTCGTGGTTTAAAACAGCTAAATAATAGTAAACTGGTTTGGTGAATTGTTTACTTCGCTCAACAACATAACGCTGGTATGCAAGGTCAAAAGAAATTCGGCCTATTCCGCTTATGTTGAAGCGTGTGGTGACTTTTGCTCTGACTGACTCTGTAGAAATCACGTCTTCAATAATTTTGGTTTTTTCGTTGTAAATAAAAGCCGGTCCGTCTTTTTTAGTAGTGAGTTTAGTTAAAAACTTATTTGTAGTAGTGGCCTTGACTTCAAAAATGCGAATAGCATTTTCATCTTCTTGAAAAATATCGCAAAAAGAAAAGTAAGTGTGGTCGCCTTGTTCCACAGCAATGTATTTTTGTAGATTAGTGTCTTTTGCAAAAATAACTTGGCCACCAAATTGCTTTTCTACTCGTTCTGCTGCTAAGACCTCAATTTGTTTAAAGTCATCCATGTAAAGGTCAAGGGTGATGCTTTTATTTAAGTCAGGTGCAAATACTTCTTCTAAATCTCCACCTTCGTTTTCTACAATTTCATACATGTGTGCCAAAATTTCTTGTTTTCTTGCGTTTGTCTCTTCAGATAAAAAATCCTGAATTGTGGCGTTTGGATTAAAAGCAACCACCGCCTCGCCTTTTTCATATCTCAATTTTTCTAAAGCCACGTAGCGTGGGCAACGCATGTAGTTTAAGAAATTTGTTTTAGAAATTTTTGCCATCTATACTTTTATTTTATTTCTTTTGTATTTGCGGCATCTACTTTGGCTTGATACTCTGCTCTGATTTTATCTAAATCAAAAACAGGTTTGGCGTTTGACAGTTCTTTAAACATTTTATCGGCAAATAATGTGCCTTGCAGGTGGTCGTATTCGTGTTGGAAGACAATCGCCGGATAGTCTTTAAAAGTTTGCGTAACCCAAATTGGTTTTTCGCCTTCTACGATTTTTAAAAATCTCGCCTTAATTTCTTTGTGTCTAGGGGTCAGTAAGTTATCGGTTTCTCGGTTCACACTCAGGCAACCTTCACCTTCTGGTAAGTAAATTAGTTCCTTACTTACCTCAATAATTTCTGGGTTAACTGCAACAAAGTTATAAAAAGTCTCGTCTATGTCGTAAAAGTAAACTGCAAACATTTGTTTAAGGACGTTAATTTGCGGTGCAGCAAGCCCAACGGCTTCGCGTAAACTATAGCGGTCTCTGATTTCTGGAGTTATTGAGTTTCTAACGTAATCTATTAATTCTTTGGCTAAACGTTTGTCTTTAAAAGAAAGTGGTAATCTACACTCAAGACATTTTTTGTGGATATTTGCGTTACTTTCATCAATTATATTGTTCATCAATATCATAAATTTACACCTCAATTTATTTAAAAAATTATTTAATTATGAGTTATTTTTACATATGCTTAATTTGATCAAATGCTTTTAATTCCGTTGTTTAAAAAAGTTAAAATAGGCGTTAAAAACTTAATTTTTTCTTTAAATAAATACTTAAAATTAATTCCTTTAGGTGTATTTTAGCACAGTTTAACCTAAAAAAACTATTTGACTTTTGGGGGTGAGTTGCCTATAATTCAAATAGCGACAGAGTTAATTTTAAAACCCTGTCTGGAGGATAAAATGACTGCACTAATTATAGTGCTTGCGAGTTTAACCTCTATTATACTTGGTTCAATCCTTGGGTATATTGTCAGAAAAATAACTTATGAAAAGGGGCTAAAAAAAGCCAAATTTACTTTTGAAAAGATTATTAGCGAAGGAAAAAAAGAAGCCGATCGCTTAAAAAAAGAATACTTACAACAAGGACGTAGTAATATTGAAAGTTTAAAACAAGACGCTGAGGCCAACATTAACAGCCGTCTTAAACTAGTTGCTGAACAAGAAAACAAGTTAATTACTCGTGAGCAGTCTTTAGACAACCGCACACTTTATTTAGATAAACGTGAGCAGTCTATTGACGATAAAGATAAAAACATTCAACAAAAACAACTTGAACTTGATGAAAAACATGCGAAAGTTGAAGAAAAAATCACAGAGGCTCAGCGTGAACTTGAGCGTGTTGCTGGCCTTTCTAAAGACCAAGCGAAAGCCGAAATTATGCAAGACCTTGAAAACAAGATGCAACACGAAATGAGTGCGTATATTCGTGAATCTGAAGAACGTGCTCAACTTGAAGCTGAGCGCAAGGCTAAAGGAATTTTGGCAATCGCTATGCAAAAGTATGCATCTGATGCCACCGCTGACCACACTATTTCTGTGGTGAATTTCCAAGATGATTCAATTAAAGGAAGAATTATTGGAAAAGAAGGTAGAAACATTCGCGCGTTTGAAGCCTTGACTGGAGTTGATGTGGTAATTGACGACACTCCAAACGCTGTTGTCTTGTCTGGATTTGACCCAATTCGTAGAGAAGTTGCCAAAAAAGCACTAACTGCCTTAATTCAAGATGGGCGTATTCATCCGCAGCGAATTGAAGAGTTAGTCGAAAAGGCCCAAAAAGAAGTCGACGATTATGTATTTCAGGCCGGTGAAGACGCTGTTTTCCAAATGGAAATCGGCAAAATGAACCTAGACTTAATTCGCATTGTTGGACGTATGGCTTTCCGTACAAGTTTTGGCCAAAACGTGCTTAAACACAGCATGGAAGTTGGGTTTTTGGCAGGCAAGTTAGCCGCTGAACTTGGTGAAAACGAATATATTGCGCGTAGAGCCGGTTTGCTTCACGATATTGGCAAAGCCATTGATCACGAGATGGAAGGTTCACACGTTGAAATCGGCGTGAAACTAGCACAGCGCTACAAAGAAGCCCCTGAAGTAATTGACGCAATTTCTTCCCACCACGGAGACCGCGAAGCAAAAACTGTAATCGCTGTTTTAGTAGCGGCGGCCGACGCAATTTCTGCCTCTCGTCCAGGTGCCCGCAACGAGTCTTCTGAAAATTACATTAAGCGTTTAACTCAACTTGAAGAAATTGCTAACTCTTTCCAAGGTGTGAAAAAAGCCTACGCAATTCAAGCAGGTAGAGAAATTAGGGTCATGGTTAAACCAGATCAAGTGTTTGACAAAGAAATGGCGCTAATTGCGAGAAACATCAAAGAACGTATTGAAAACGAAATGCAGTATCCAGGTACCGTTAAAATTACTTTAATTCGCGAAACCAGAGTTACTGATTTTGCTAAATAAACACTAACTAAAAAATTTTTTAAATCATTTTATTAGGTTTGATTTATTTACTCAAATAAGTCAAACCTAATTTTGTTTAGGTTTAAGTATTTTTAAAGTAAACCCTTTATAATTAAAGTATAGAAACGAGGGCAAATTAAGAGATGAAATTACTATTTATTGGCGATGTTTTTGGCAAGGAAGGCCGCAGATTTTTATTTTCAAAACTACCTGAAATCAAACAAACCTATAAACCTAATTTTATTGTGGTCAATGGCGAAAACACTACACACGGCCTAGGCATTTCGCCAGAACACTACAAAGACTATATGAAAGCAGGCATTAACTTCGTGACATTGGGTAATCACGCTTTTGACAAGCGCGAAATTTTTCCGATTCTAAATGACCCAAACTCACAAATCATTAGACCTTGTAACTACGGAGATGTGCCTGGAGTTGGCTATAAAGTCGTGAAGTTTAACGAAAAAAAACTACTTATTATCAACGTTATGGGCCGAGTTTTTATAAATATTTCTTTAGACAACCCAATTAAAGCGGTTGAAGAGATTTTGGCTAAAAACGAAGCCGACTACGTCTTTATTGATTTTCACGGCGAGGCGACTTCTGAAAAACTCGCGTTTGCTCTGCATTTTGACGGCAGAGTTTCCGGAATTTGCGGAACACACACACACGTGCCTACGGCTGATGAGCGAATGCTGCCTAAAGGCACACTTTACCAGACTGACACTGGGATGTGTGGAGTTGTAGATTCCTGCATCGGAGTTGAGCCTGCAACCGTGATTGAAAGAAATCTAAATGGGTTTTCTGAAAAAGCCAAAACTGCGGAAGGCAGATGCTATTTAAACGCAACCTTGATGGATTTTTCAAAAAAAGAAATTAAACGCATCCAAATCTACGAATAAAGAAACTTATTTTTAAAAATGGCTAAACTAACCGAAGAGGAATTGCTTAAATATTTTCGTCCTGACTTAAATCAAGCGAGGCGCCGTACTTTTGAAAAAACCGAAAGTACAGTTTTTTTGCTGGACCCTGATTTAAAGACTTTTGGACATTTAAAGAAGTTTATGGTTTCAACCCACGGTTGTCAGTCAAACGAAGTAGACTCAGAAGTGATTTCTGGAATCCTTGAGCATATGGGATTTACCAAAGCCCAGACTTTAGAAGAGACAGATGTTTATATTATTAACACTTGCGCAATTAGAGAAACCGCCGAGACCAAGGCCTGGTCTGAACTTGGCCGTATTATTAAGTTTAAACGACACAACCCAGATTTAATTATTGGAATGTGTGGTTGCATGACCCAAGAGCCTAAAACCATTGACCGAATTTTAAAAAAAGTACCAGAACTAGACATAGTTTTTGGAACTCACAATATCTACAGGCTACCCGAATACATTAAAACTGCTGTGCTTTCTAAAGAAAGAGTAGTTGAGGTTTACTCAATTCAAGGAGAAATTGTTGAAAATCTACCGCAAACCCATAAGTTCACACACAAAGCATTCGTCAATATCATGTATGGGTGCGATGAGTTTTGTACGTTTTGTATAGTTCCCTATACTCGCGGCAAAGAACGTAGTCGCGAACCAATGGAAATAATTTCGGAAGTCCAAGCCCTTGCAGACCGTGGGTATATGGAAGTTACCTTACTTGGCCAAAACGTGAACTCCTACGGCCGTGATTTTAAAGACCGAACATACACTTTTGGTCATCTTCTTTTTGATTTGGCCAAAACCAAAATCCCGCGTATTCGCTTTATGACTTCATACCCACGCGACATTGACGAGATTTGCATCAAAGCAATCACTGAACTTCCACAGGTTATGCCTTATCTGCATCTGCCTGTGCAATCTGGTTCAAACGCAGTTTTGAGGCGAATGAACAGACACTACACTAAAGAACTGTATCTTGAAAAAATCAATAAAATTAAAGCACTCAGACCAGAAGTCACCGTCACCACCGACATCATAGTTGCGTTTCCAGGAGAGACAGAAAGTGATTTTCAAGATACCCTTAATTTAGTTAAAGCAGTTGAGTACGACGGAGCGTTTACTTTTATTTTTTCGCCTCGTGAAGGAACGCCAGCCTCTAAATTTAAAGACGACACCCCACTTGAGATTAAAAAAGAAAGACTAGCCAGACTAAACAAACTAACTTCATACTTTGCCAAACAATCTAGTTTAAGATATGTTGGGCGTGTTTTAGAGGTTTTGGTAGATGGCTACTCCCGCTCTAACAACTCTATACTTTCGGGTTATAGTGCGGAAAACAAGTTAGTTAACTTTGTTGGCAGTAGCGACAAAATCGGCAAAATTATTAAGGTCAAAATCACTAAAGCGAACTCTTATCACCTGTTTGGAGAAGAAATTTAAACACACAAAACTAATGTTTATAATTTGCTCTATTAAGCCTTTTCCCAGTGTTTTTTTGGAAAAACACCTTTTCTACTTGTATTTATTTGATAATTAAATATAATATAAGTGTTAGCGAATTGCGCGAGAGGTCAATATGCCCCAATTTAGATTATCAGACAATATATTGTTAAAAAACAAAGAGTATCCAGTTAGCGAACTTACACAAAGTTTAGCGAAACTTGAACCTAAAAAAATCCTTGAGTTTTTCTTTAGTCAAAACATCACAGGAATCGCCAGAGTTAGACGTATTCGTCTACTTAAAGATGTACTGTTTCCGTATGTTGTTAAAACTAGACAAAAACTGCAATCCTTGGCGTCTGAGTTAAACTACCGTCTTTCTTGGTTTAGAATTTACTCAGAATATGAACTTGAAAACTTACTAATTTACTTCAACTCAAAAGCACTAAACCGCCAATATTTAGATGAACTTTGGTGCTTGTTTTTAAATGTTATGAAGGAAAACAATGTTCCAGATGCAGATATTTTAAAACTAGTTAAACAAGCCGAAAAATCTACATATGAACCTTTGAAGGTGATTCATGAATTTAACAAAGGTATATGGCCACTGTTTAAAGACCCTGTAAATGTGCTAGATGGTTTAACTCCAGAGGAATTCAGGCCAGTACTATTTAACTCATCAACTGTTAAAGAAATTCGCGAACTTGGCAAAAAATACGATGTTAACGTTCCTTTCAGATTAAGAAAAAAACAATTTATTGAAAACATTATTGAAGAGCTTAAGAAAAGAAATGAGTTTGACCAAGAAGTTGAAAAACAAATTAATGAAAAAAATGTTATCCAACTTGAACGTTTTTGTATTGACCGCAAAATCCCTATCTCTTCTGAGTTAAAGAAAGAAGAAATTATTGAATACATTCTTTCGCATGCTGCTCAAACCAAAGGTTCTTACTTTGTTCCAGAGGACCACTTGGGATATGAACTTACTCTTGAAGAAGTTACAAAAAACCAAGAAGTTGGCACTAATACTCCTGAACTTACTACCAGAGAGTTTGATTCATCTGAAATTCAGTTTAAAGAGTATGTTCCGGTTAACTTTGACGAAGTTGAAATCAATGACTCTGATTTATCTATTTCTGATTTTGACGAAGAACCGGTAGCTGAAGTAGTAGAAGAAACTACTGAAGTTTCTGAGGAACCTATTACTGGAATTATTGAAGAGGTTATACAAGAACCTACTGTAGAAGTTGTTCAAGAACAAGTAGTTGCACAACCTATTTCTGAAGTTGTTGAAGAAGTAGTTGAACAACCTATTTCTGAAGTTGTTGAAGAAGTAGTTAGCGAAGATCCTCAAACCGAAGTAGTTCAAGAATTTGTTGATGTTGAACCTGCTACAACCGAAGTTGTCAACGACACTTTAAAAGAAACTACTGCAGTTGAAAACAAAGACACTTTAAAAGCAGTTGAACCTACTGTAATTGAAGAAGATTCTAATCTAACGGATTTAACTGAACTTACAACTGAACCTACAATGCCAGAAGAAGTCGTTTTAAAAGAACAATCTGAACACTCAGGTGATTTAATGGAATTAGAAAACAAAAACCAGGTAGTAGAAGTTTCTGAAACTAATATTGTAGATGCAAAAAATGCAGTTGAATCTTTCAATTCAGATAAAAATATTTCTGAAACTCACACTAAGACTGAAAACGAAATTCACAACATCACAAGAAACATCACAACTAACTACATTACTAACACTAAAAACAATACATCTGGAAATGTTGTGTCAACAGATGGCGCAATTACTGGTATGGCATGCTGCTGCCAATGCTGTGGAAACACTAAGCATTCTGATCACGAATTTAACAACATGGTAATCAATGGTGGCTACTTTGATTCAAACCAAAAGGCCAAAGAAGCCGATGAAAAAGAAGCGTATAAAGTATTTTCACTTAAAGAAAGAGAAGCAAATAAACCACGTGCTATTGAAAATCAGGCTGTACTGCCAGCTGGCTACTATGTACAACCACAACAGGTTGAAGACAGAGGCTGGTTTAACCGCCTGCTTGCCTTCCTTGTGTTCCTTGGCCTGTTAATTGCCACAGTTTCTTTTATCTTGCTTTACTTTGACGTTTTAAAACTGTAGTTAGGCACCTACATCATTAAAAGTTTTAAGAACTGCTTTTTTTGAAAAAAGCAGTTCTTTTTTTAAAACTAAATTAGAAAGGCTTCATATTTATTTGAAAAAAGTTATAGTTATTCAAGGCACAACAGCAAGCGGGAAAACTGACCTTGCGGTGGCTTTGGCCAAAAAATTTAATTTAAAAATCATCAACGCCGACTCAACTCAAGTATACAAAGGCTTTGATATAGGCACAGCCAAAATTACAGACTCAGAGATGCAGGGAGTTGAGCACTTTTTGTTGTCTTTTAAAGACTACTTGCCTGACTCTAAATACTCAGTATATGAGTTTCAGCAAGCTGTTAGAACTTTAATTGAAAAATCAAGTAAACCATTAATTATAGTTGGCGGCTCTGGCTACTATTTAAAGTCAGCCCTGTACTCTCTTAACTTCAAAACCACAAAAGATTTAAAAAACACAGATATTTCAGTATCTGAAAAAATTGCTTATCTTAAAGCAAAAGGGATTTTAATTGACTTTCAAAATACACGTAAGGTTGAAAATTACTTTGCTACAAATTCTCTAGATTTTGCTAATTTTAAACAAAGCACGCCAATTTACGATACGCTAGTTATTGAAACGGAGCTCACAAGAGAACGTCAGGCCGAAGTTTTTCAAGCCCGTATTGAAGCACAGTTTCAAAGTGGCTTTTTAAATGAAGTCAGAAAACTAAAATCAAATGGCTTGAAAGAGTGTGATATCCTCGGATACCACGAAATTTTAATGTATTTAGATGGTCTTGCCACGCTTAGTGAAACTAAACAAAATATTTTAAAGCATACTTTAGATCTTGCAAAAAAACAAAAAACCTGGTTTAAAAACCAAACACAGCCAGACTTGATTTTAGATTGTTTCGATAAACATAAACTAGCTAAAGCCGAAAATGCAGTTTGTGAGTTTTTAGCAAAATGACTAAAATTATTTTTGGACCAACTTTAGTTGGCAAAACCACACTTTGCACTTTAATTTCTGACTTAAATAAATTTAAGGTTTTTGACCTTGACTTAGAAATTGAAAAACAAGTAAAATTGAGTTGTCTTGATTTTATTTTAACTAATGGTGAGACAAGTTTTAGAACACTTGAATTAAAAGTTTTAAAGGATTTAGTCGCGCAAAAGCCCGACTATATATTTTTAGGTGGTGGCTTTATTTCAAATAAAGCAAACCGTGAATTTCTTTTAAAACTACCAGTTATTGATTTTCAACTTATTTATCTTAAGTTAAGTTACCGCGAGTTTTTGATTCGCCAAAACAAAAAAATAAATCAAAACACGCGTCCTTTGCTTAACTCAAGTAAATCATTTTTTTTAAAAAGAACATTAGTTGGCAAGAAAATAAAATGCGAAGTTATTGACACTAAAAACTTAGCGCCCAAAGAAGTTTTTAAAAAAATCATAAACAGCCGACCAACTGTTATTTAAAGGAGTTTGAAGATGAAAAAAGTATTAGTATTAAATGGACCAAACCTAGATATGCTTGGGCAAAGAGATAAAGCGCATTACGGCGAACTTACTTTAAGCAAGTTGATTAAAGAAATTAAAACTAGATACAAAAAACACTTCAAACTACATTTCTTTCAATCAAACGCAGAGAGCAAAATCATAGATATGCTACATCTTGCAACTACTCGTTTTGACTACGTTGTTTTCAATCCTGCTGCCTTTACCCACTACTCTATTGCTGTCAGAGATGCTGCTGAAATTATTAAAACAAAACTCATCACAGTTCATCTATCTGACATCAGTTTACGCGAAGATTTTCGTAAAACCGACTTATTTAAAGACCTAGCACTTGCTCAGTTTCAAGGCAAAAAACAACAGTCTTACTTTGATGCTTTGGACTATATTTTGGAAAAATAACTCAGTTTTACTGTCTTAGAAACGCCTGGTTTGTTCATAAAGCAAATGTTTATTTTGATTTTTTAGTTTCTAAGTTTTAAAAATAATTTGATTAAAAAAGGCAAAAAGCGTGTGTATTTTAGCCTTTTTATTTTGCCTTAAGTAAGCGAACATAAAATCTTAAAAAACATGACACAATATAAGTTTTTAGCCTAACAAAGGCATTAAAATACATAATAGTTTGATTTTTGTGTATTTTAATTTTATTAAAATTTTGTTAATTATTATACATCATTTAATATTTTTTATATGTAGTAAACTATATAAAATTATTGTCATAATTAACATCCATATCCAACTAAAAGCCCTTGTAAGGCTGTTTTTTTTTTTTTTTGGATTTAAATGCTCAATTTTAAAAATCAATCCAATATATAATTTATCCAGTAATTTTTTTTAAGATTTAAAAAAGACAGACTTGTCTTTATTTGAAAGGATATTTATGAACAACTCAGTTAACCGAAAAACATCCATATTACCTAAAATTGCTGTCAGCATGTTAATAGTTGCTGCTCTAGCTGTATTTTTAATTTTACTTTTAATTCGTCCGACTGTTTATCTTTCCAAAGAAAGTGGTTTTCCTAAAAACGAAGCAGTGTTATACGAAAAAGGTAAAATTAGATTTATCGTGCCGGAAAGCGCAGACATTGTCAACCACACACAAATTCCGATTAAGATGAATTGGTTTATAACCAACCGCCTTGGTTCAGTTGTCTCTGTTCAACCAAAGAAAGGCAAAGCTCTTGCTATTGACTTTACTAACGTTAAACACGACGAGGTAATTTTTGAGATAACTGTTAAAAACTTATTTGGTATCAAAACCAAGTACGACGTCATTATTGACTACTCAAATTACTTGCGTGTATTTTTTGAAAAAAATCATTTAGGCCAAACTAGAAAACCAATCGTGCTTCCTTACTACAAAATGGATCATGAGTTTAGACACATCAAAGAAGAACTTTATAAATTTGAAAGTTTTTTCCGTTTTAACAAAGACGGCCAAAAAGAAAAAGATTCAGTTTCAAAAAGTTTAGTTTTCTCAAAAAACGAAGCCAAAGGTCATGCTTTCTTAGTCAACACAACTAACGAAATTATTGTTAACTACGACTTTGTGCTACCTGGTATTTTTGAAAATCAAGCCCAGAAAACTTTCATTTTAGAAAAAGTCAGCAGAAGCCAAAAAACACTTAAAACTCTAAACCCGAAAGAAAAGGGCTTAAAACTTAAGTTCAATCAAGCACCTTTTTATGTTTCTGAATTTTTGGGTTGGTTTTACTACGATGAAACTGGTAGTCGTGTTAACGTTGGAATCGGTGAAGAGATTACTATCCCAAGTTGGATTAAAGCAGAGTTTAAGTTAACTGCTAGATACAAATACGAAATTTCAAATCAAGCAGCTGACGAGATTAACAAACTGGGATACGTAGCAATTTCTTATTTTGACGGACCTGAAAGAGTTTACTTTGCAATTATTAAAAAAGGCACTCCTGTTGAAAACTTCAAGCCAAACAAACCAGGCTACGAAATTTTAGGCTGGTATACAGACGAGGCTTTAACTCAAAAATATGACTTTACACCTGGCAACAACACAGCCAACAAAAACATGTCTCTGTACCTTAAATCAAGAAGAACATCTGCAGTTCCACATGACCATAAAATTACTTTTATAACACCTTCATATGCAAATCAACTCGTGCCAGTCTACACAATGCATGGTGATAAACTTGATTTAAACTACTCACTGCCTTCAATGGTCACAGGATATGAAAACGGTCAGTTTTCAGAACTTGACTACTGGACTGTAGTAGATCCGGTTTCTGGCAAAGACACCGGCAAACGTTTTGACTTCAATACCCCGATTACTAGCGACTTAACGCTAAAAGCACACATGCGTGAACTTAAACTGCCGACTCCAGACAGAACAGTTAAGTTTAGAGTGATTGACAGTATTGACGGCAATGTTGTGTATGAAAAAACTTTGACTTTAAAAGACAATAAAATACAAGAAAAAGACAAAGCCGAAATTAACGCGATACTTAGTCAAAAACTTGGCGATAAAACTCATCTTTTAGGTAAGTTTACCTTTAAGGATTGGTATTTAAACGCTGATTTAAATAAGAAATTCAACATCGACGATACTTTTGATCCAAGTATTTCTGAACTTAACGTTTTTGGACTTTATAACTTTAAGTCATCTGACGACATTCCAGATCCAAATAATCCAAATACTCCAAAACCGCTGGACCCTTCTTTAGTTAAAGTCACTTTCCTTACAGACACAACCTCTGTCTTGTCTGTGCAAACTAGCCCTAAAAACCAAACTTTTAAAGGAACGCTGCCAGAAATATCTAAAGCTGGTTATGTGTTTAAACACTGGGCTTACTTTAAAGACGGCGAAATTAAAGGCCAGTTTGGCTTAAACGACGTCTTGACTGAAAACACCACACTTTATCCAGTGTTTGAAAAAGACCCAAACACTCCACTTCCAGAGACCACAGTTGTGGCAACTATTGTCAACAAACTACTTGGCACCAAAGAAGTAAGATTGGTTAAAAAAGGTGAACTACTTGACTTAAATCCGCAACAATACAACACCAAGCTTAGTCCTTATTTATATGAGTTTAGTCGTTTTACAAATGAAAACGGTACAACTTTCAATTATTTAACTGAGCGTATTTTTAGCGATAAAACTATCTACGTTGAACACACTAAGGTTGCTAAAGACCAAGTTGACTATCAAATTAAACACGTCTTTGAAGGTAAAAATGGAGAGACTGACAGAGTAGAAACCGAAACTAGACAAGCGCTGGTTGACAGTTTTGTAACAGTATCTGAGCAAGATAAGCAAACTGGACACGAACAAGGTTTTGAACTAGAAACCGCACAACCAGAAACAAAACAAATTAGTTCTGAGTTTACTACTCAGTTTACTTTAAGATATCATCGACGTCGCTTTAATGTAAACTACGATACAAATTTCCAAAACCGCTTTACTGGAGACATTACTCCAAGTTTCTCACAAACCGTTAAATACGAAGAAAAAGCAACACAACCTGCAAATCCTTCTATCACTAAACCAAACTACGCGTATACTTTTGTCCAATGGCAACTTAAGTCATCTATGAACGGACAGTACATTAAAACTCAGGCTTATGACTTTAGTCAGCCAGTCACTAGTGACATTGAACTAGTTGCTTACTTTAAAGAAGAGAAAACCACTACTACATATCAAATTAAACACATAATTGAAGGTGTTGACGATATTCAAGAAGAAACCAGGGTCGTAACTAGAACTGCAAAACCAGGATCTACCTTCACGGTAAACAGCGAACACAGACTACCTGAGTTTGATGAACACTTTACAATTGACGGTTTAAATCAAACTAAAACTATCAAAGCAGACGGTTCAACTGTCTTTACTTTAAACTACACACGCAAGTTATACGACGTCTTTTATGCAGCTCACAGAGGTTGGTTAGTAGATCCGCCTTTCAATGACGCTACATTGGCTGCACCCGAACCTGAGTCTTATAAGGCTAAATACCAAGCAAAAGTTAAAAAACCAGCAAATACACCAGCCATTTTTAAGGCAGGCTACACCTACCGTTTTGTTCATTGGCAAGACGAGTCTAAAATGAACGGAATTTATAAAGAAATTCCTGGCTTTGACTTTGAAAATGACCGTGTGAACGGCACAACTTATTTAATTGCTTACTATGTTGAAACTGTTAAAAAAGTTAAGTATACAATTAACCATGTCTTTGAAGGAGTTGACGATATTGCTGAAAGAACTGACGCAAGAACTCACCAAGCGTTAACCGATACCGAAGTTACTGTTTCTCGCGACCAAAGACTAACTGAGTTTGACGAGCACTTTACAGTTGAAGAGCAAAGCCAAACTCGTAAAATCAAAGGAGACGGCACAACTGTCTTTACTTTAAACTACGTGCGCAAATCCTATACAGTAACCTACGAAGTTAACTTTAACGGTACTCAGTTTAAAGACGCTATATTTGGAAACGAACCACAAACTCAGTCAGTTAAATATCAAGGCAAGATTACTAAACCTGCTAAAAACCCAACTTTAACTAGAGTAGGATACTCATATACTTTCTTGCAATGGCAAGACAAAACTACCATGAACGGTCAGTATAAACCAACTCATGCCTTTAACTTCAATGACTACAGAGTTGAGAATAACACCACTTTAGTTGCTTACTTTGCAGAATCTGCAAATGCTGTTAACTATACAATTAACCACGTAATTGAAGGAACAGATGACGGAATTGCTGAACAAACAATAACTAGAACCCACCAAGCACTAGCAGACTCTACTCAAACTGTGTCACGTGCTCAAAGACTACCTGAATACGAAGAGCATTTTACTGTGGCTGAACAAAGTCAAACTAAAAAAATTAACGCAGACGGCACAACTGTCTTTACTTTGAACTATGTCCGCAAGTCATATACAGTGTCGTATGAAGTTAACTATCAAAATCACTTTGATGGTGTAACTGCTGAAAATCAACCGCAGACTCGAACCGTTAAATATCAAGGCAAGGTGCAAAAACCAGCCGTTGACCCTAAATTAACTAAAACTGGCTACACCTACACATTTGTACAATGGCAAAATGCTGCTTCAATGAACGGCAACTACGCACAAACTGCTGAGTTTGATTTTGCAAACTTCCGAGTAGAAGGCAACACAACAATCGCGGCTTACTTTACAGAATCAGCAAAACCTGTAAACTACACAATCCGCCACGTCTTTGAGGGAGTTGACGACATTACGCAAAGAGTTGACGCAAGAACTCATCAAGCTCTTGCCGACTCAACTCAAACTGTTTCTCGTGCCCAAAGATTAACTGAGTTTGACGAACACTTTACAGTTGAAGATCAAAGTCAAAGTAAAAAAATTAACGCAGACGGCACAACTGTCTTTACTTTAAACTACGTGCGCAAGTCATACACAGTGTCTTATGAAGTTAACTATCAAAATCACTTTGATGGTGCAGTAGTTGGAAATCAACCTCAGGCTCAATCAGTTAAATACCAAGGCAAGGTACAAAAACCAGCAGTTGATCCTAAACTAACCAAGACTGGCTACAACTATACATTTGTCCAATGGCAAAACAAAGCAGCAATGAACGGCAACTATTCACAAATCCAAGAATATGATTTTGCCAACGCGAGAGTTACTGGCAACACCACTTTAGTTGCTTACTTTACTGAAAACGCTAAATCTGTTAACTATACAATCAACCACGTCTTTGAAGGAGTTGACGACATCGCGCAAAAAACTGAACCTAAAGTTCATCAAGCGCTGGCAGATTCAACTGTAACTGTATCTAAAGCACAACGTCTAACTGAGTTTGATGAACACTTTACAGTTGAAGAGCAAAAACAAACTCAAACTATCAAGCCAGACGGCACAACAGTGTTCACACTTGAATACAAGCGTAAGTCATATACAGTAACTTACGAGGTTAACTACAACGGCAACCACTTTAGTGGTGTGGATATTGAAAATCAACCACAATCCGTGCAAGTTAAATACCAAGGCAAGGTACAAAAACCAGCAGTTGATCCTAAACTAACCAAGACTGGCTACAACTATACATTTGTCCAATGGCAAAACAAAGCAGCAATGAACGGCAACTATTCACAAATCCAAGAATATGATTTTGCCAACGCGAGAGTTACTGGCAACACCACTTTAGTTGCTTACTTTACTGAAAACGCTAAATCTGTTAACTATACAATCAACCACGTCTTTGAAGGAGTTGACGACATCGC
>CAUTMM010000003.1:0-162935 GCA_963539835.1 uncultured Acholeplasmataceae bacterium | reverse complement strand
CTAAATCTGTTAACTATACAATCAACCACGTCTTTGAAGGAGTTGACGACATCGCTCAAAGAATTGAGGCTAAAGTTCACCAAGCGCTAGCCGATTCAACTGTAACTGTATCTAAAGCAAATCGTTTAACTGAGTTTGACGAACACTTTACAGTTGAAGAGCAAAAACAAACTCAGACAATCAACCCAGATGGCACTACTGTCTTTACACTTGAATACAAACGCAAATCTTACACTGTAGACTTTGAAGTTAACTTTAATGGCAACCATTTTCCTGGTGCTAAAGAGTTCAACAAACCACTACCTCAAACTGTTAAATATCAAGGTAAAGTTCAAAAACCAAACACGTCTCCAAAACTTGAGTTAAAAGGATACAATTTTTATTTTGATGCTTGGCAAGATAAAGCTAAGATGAATGGTGTTTATGAAAAAGTAGATAATTTTGACTTTGACACTGAAAGAATTGAAAAAAATACAACGCTTTGTGCGATGTTTGTATACACTTTGACTCCAGTTGATTACACAATTAGACATATCTTTGAAGGAGTTGATGATATTGCTGAAAAAACAATTTTAAGAACTCACACTGCGCTTATCGGAAATAGTGTAACAGTTTCTCGCGAACAAAGACTAACTGAGTTTGACCATGGTTTTACAGTTGCCGACCAAAGCCAAACTAAAGTAATCACTGCACACAACGCTGTTTTCTTTGAACTAAGATATACACGTCGCCAGTTTAATGTAACTTTTGAAGCAAACTTCAACGGCAATCACTTTGAAGATGTTGAAGTTAAAAAAGAACCTACAGCAATTCGCGCCAAATATGAGTCTAGAATCCAAACTCCAGAAACTCCTGTTTTAACTAGACACGGCCGCACATACAACTTTATTCAATGGCAAGATAAAGCAGAAATGAACAATACTTACGCAAAAGTATCTGAGTTTAACTTCAACACTCAAAGAATTACTAAAGACACTACCCTAGTTGCTTACTTTGAAGAAGTTATTGAAAGAGTTAACTACGAAGTGCGTCACTTTTTAGAAAAACAAGGTGAAGACAATATTTTAAATGGCAGATACGATAAGGTAGTTGAAACTAAGTACAACCAAAAGGTAGAAGACGGAGCAACTTACACTCCATATGCTAATCTTGACACTAACTTATATGAAAAAGACCCTAGATGGGAACCAAAACTAAGAGCAGACTTACAACCAGGTGATGACTCAACTGTGGTATATCAGCATTACCGCTTAAAATCCATTACGGTTAATTTTATTAAGGCAAATGGTGTAAAAACCTTGGATTATGAAGAAAAATTAGTTAAGAAAACCAGAAAAATTAAAACACCGGGATATAGCCTTGAAAACACACATTACTTCGTTGGTTGGGCTTTGGCTCCAAATGGACCTATTAAAGATAAGTTTATTGCAGAACCAAACTTAGATAGTTTAAATATTTATGCAGTAACTGATTACAAAACGCAAAAAATTAGATACACCATCTTTAAAGAAAACCCAGATGGCAGCCTTACTGAAACTCAAGAAACAAAAACTGCGCGAGTTGGCTCTACCCACACAGTTGCCTACACAATTCCTGATACAAATGTTTATGAAAAATGGGAAGCAGACAAAATGAGCATAGTTGTTTCTATTCATGAATACTTAAACATAATCAGAATTAATGTTTTTAGAAAAAAATTCAAAGTAGTCTTTAATGTTATAAACTCAAATGTTAAGCTTGATGAAAGAACTCGCAGATACGGTGAGCAAATTGGCGAAATACAGCACTATGATTTAAAACAAAATGACTTTTTAAAATTTAAGTTAGATGGTGTTGCAAAGACAAAACAAGAAGTTGAAACACACGAGGTTAAAAGTAATTTAACCGTTGAAATCAAGGTTTTCAATGATCGTAAAGCCAATTATTATCCACAAACCGAAGTTATGCTTCCTCAGTCTAGTATTTGGCAGCAAGCCGAATATCCATCGTTGAATCTAAGAATTTACTTTAACGGAAAAAATTTAAATACTTCTTACACTCGCAAAGTTGTTTTTGATAAAAACGAAGAACAATATGAAGTTATTGCAGGTAAATACTACAAATACGAACCAATTGAGTTTGTGCAAATCCCTGGAAATACCGGATTCTTTACTAAAAAAATCATAGATGCTATGCCTTTTTCTCTTTATCAACAAGATACGGATGTTGTTTTTGATGGCTCTATATATAAAGAACAAATTAAAAATATTGAATATATTTCCTGGCTGCGTGATTTATCTGCACCGCTTGTAAATTTTTCAAGCAATCCAATGTGTTTAGATAATGCTCTCAGAGACCCTAATTTAAAACCGCTAATTCAAAAAGAACCTACTGATTACGCTAAGGCTATTTTCAGACAATATACAGGAATTTCTAAGTTTTGGCGCGGCATTGATTTCACAGCTCTACCACACGGCTATGCTGAAAATGACTTAAGTTATCTTCCAATTTACAAAGAAAGCGAGATGGAAAGTTATTGGACTTCTGTAATTGGCAAACATAACCAAAACGTAGGTTTTATGAGACCACTGTATATAACTACAGAACTTACAGTTAAATATTCAAATCCAAATATAGTCCGTGGAGTAGTACTTGCTAAAGAAAATATGTAGCCGCTATATTAAAGCAAAACAATTTTTTAAAAATCCTACATACGTTAAAGCGCAAGAAAAGGTGTACATTGCTGTACACCTTTTTAATTAAATTAAAAATAATTGCTAATTTTTTAAAAAATGCGGTTCCGCGCTGAAAAATAAAACCGCTTTGTTAAAGGTTTATACTATGTAAAAACCGTTTTTTTTTTTTTTTTTTGATGCCTAATTTAGATATCATTTTTATATTATTTTAATGTTTAAATGCATTTAAAGATACAAAAAAACAAAGAAAATGTCTCTTTTAATTGCTTTGTTGAGCCATTTTAAATATTTTAATTTTTGGCGAGATATATTTTTAAAAAATTATTATTAACTAATATAAGATATATATGTACCCACTTGCATTTATTTAGAAAATAATCACACAGGAGAACAATTATGGCAAAGAAAAAAAGAAAAATTAGTTATTCGCTAGCCGCTTTACTTATTTTATTTTTAACTACTTTAACTTTACTATTAGTTTTTTTACTATTGCATCCAACTGTCTATTTTTCTAAAGACAGTGATTTTCCTAAGCATGCAACCTTGTCTACTGCAAATGGTAAACTTCGCTTTGTTGTTCCTGAAAATATTGATGCAAGCAAAAACAGCTACATAAATATCAAACCAAGTTGGTTTACAACTAACCGCCTTGGTAAAGTAACTGCGATTAAAGCAAAAACTGGTAAAAATCTAGCAATTGACTTCAATAGTTTAGAATACGACGCCGAAGTTTTTACAATTTACACAAAAAACCTTTTTGGTTTTGAAAAGAAGCACGACGTTATTATTGATTTTTCTAATTTTTTGCGTGTATTTTTTCCAAAAAACCCAAACAGTTTAAACAGCCGTAAACCAATATTTTTACCATACGATAAACTGCAAACAGAATATAGACATATTTATGAAGAACTATACAAAATAGAGACTTTTAAAGTTTACAATGAACAAGGAGTTGCTGAAGCAAACCCAGTTCATCGTGAAACTGTATTTACTAAAGAAAAAGCAAAAGGACGCCCTTTTATTGTCAATAATGATAAACACATTTCTTTTATCTATGATTTTCGGCTTCCTGGAATTTTTCAAAACCAAAGACAAAAAACTCAAGTCATTGACCAGGTTCTAAATACTAAAACAAAATTTACAACTTTAGATCCAAAAGCAAGCGGCATTGACATTCTTTTTAAAACCCCTCCATTTTATATCTCTGAATTTTTAGGTTGGTTCTATATCGATCCAAACGGCAACCGTATTGATTTAAGGGCAGGCCAAGTATACGACATTCCTAAGTTTGTCAAAAGTCAACTTAATTTATTTGCAAACTTTAAAAGTGAAATTGACAATAAAAAAATTGGTGAAGAACTTAATAAAAAAGACTATGTTGCAGTTTCTTACTTTGATGAACAACAACTTGTATTTTTTGATATTTTGAAAAAAGGAGAACCGCTTAAAAACCACATTTTCCAAAAACCAGGCTACTTTTTTGAAGGTTGGTATAAAGACCCTGATTTAACTAAGAAAGTAGATTTCACTAAAGCAACTGCAGATGAAAATATTTCACTTTACTTAAAATCAATTAAACAGACACAACCAACTCAACCTAAACCACAAACTCACACAGTTAACTTTATTACTCCTGCAAATGCCAATCGTTTGCTTCCTTTAACTGTGTCAAGTGGTTCTAAACTCCATTCTAATTACTTAATTCCTTCTATTGTCACAGCACTTGATACAAACGGTGATTTACTTGAACTAGATTACTGGAATTTAGTAGATCCGATTACTGGCGCTAAAACTAAGTTTGACATTAACACTCCGATTACCGAAGACATTACTTTAGAAGCAGTAATGCGAAAAAAAGTATTTTCAACAACTACTTACCGTATCAAACGTTTTTATGAGACCACAGATGAAAACCAAAGTTTCTTTGAAGATACATCTAAAGAAGAAATAATTTACGGCCAAAAACCAAATGAAGAGGTTGAGTTATCTGCAGACATGACAGCAGCCCCTGAAGGTTTTACTTTGTCTCCAGACACTATAGTTAAAAAAACTATTAAAGAGGGCGGTAGCACTGTATTTGAACTAAGATATCGGCGTCGCCGTTATAGTGTTAACTTTGAAGTTAACTACAACGGAAATTACTTTAAAGGAAAGGCAAGCGAGGAGCCTGAGCAAATTGTTAAATACGAAGCTAATTCTCGTAAACCTGCAAACACTCCTTCAATTGAAGAAGTGGGACACGAGTATACTTTTAAGCATTGGCAGTTAAAAGACGAAATGGGCGGTAGTTACCGCGAAGTTTCTCCTTTTGACTTTAAAAACACCAAAATCACAAAAACTATTACTTTAGTTGCTTATTTTGAAAGAAAGGCAGTATCTGCTAACTATACAATTAAACACGTGTTAGAAGGGGTTGACCAAACACCGCAAGAAACTATTACTGAAACTAAATCAGCCTTAGTTGGACAAAAAGTAGCAATTACCGAACGCGACCGTCTACCTCAGTTTGAACAAGGCTTTGACGTCGCTCCTTATCTTGAAGAACACACTATTAAAAAAGATAACTCTACAGTTTTTACATTAAGATACTTAAGAAAAAGATTTAAAGTTGACTTTAGCTACAATTCAGGTATTTTTGCAGGTCAAGCAAAAAAAGTTGTTGACTATCTATTTGGCCAAACTTTGAAAGACATAGACCATCCAACTAAAATAGATCCACAAAACTTAAAAACTTACACTTTTGTTGGCTGGAAAGACATTGCAACTGGTTCTATTGTTGATTTTGGTCAAAACATCAAAGTAGATAAAGACATTCAATTAAAGGCTATTTGGACTGAAGAGACTAAAACCAAGCCAGTGTATTTAAAAACTATTTGGGAAGGTTTAAATGGTCTGCCTGATGAAATTATTGAAACCAAAATTCAAAAAGAAAGAGTAATTGGACAATTCGCACAAATTACTGATACAGATATTCAGGCAACAATTTCAGAAATTTTAGCCAAACATTCTCACCCTAACCACGAAAATAATCCACACATTCCTTATTCTGTGACTTCAGTTGAAGTTACTTTAACTCAAGATAAACAATTTTTAAAAGTTTATTTTAAAGCCAAAACTTATACAGTTAACTTTGATTACACCGATTTAGATCCACAATCTGTTGCAGGTGAATTTTTCAATACTTTAACATTTAAGTACGGCGAAAAAATTCCTGCTGCTTTGTTTCAAAAAATGCAAAGTGTTTTAAAAAGAGATAACCTGATTAAAGACTATGTTTTTGAAAAACTAATAGATTTAGAAACTGGACAAGAAATTGATCCTAACATTGCTTACAACAAAAACTTAAAAATTAAACCAGTCTTCAAAGAATCTGAAATTACAGTATCTGTAACTCCAAAAGTTCACGTTGATGACTCAGATAAAGCAGAAGTTAGCAAGTGGTCAGCACTAAATTTCAAAGCAGGACAAAAATTCACTTTTACTCCAACGCAAATTAAAAAAGGCTGGAAATTTTTAGGCTGGACAACAAAACCAGGCAACGGTGTTGAAGAAATAACAGTTAACCGTTTAACAAAAGAAGTTTACGCGGTTTTTGCACCAGGTGAAACCACTTATACAGTTAAACATATTTTTGCCGGAATCCCTGGACAAATTGATGAGCATATTGTTGAGAAAGCTCACAATACTTTAACAAACTCAAAAGTATCCGTTGGCAAAAATAATGCACTACCAAATACTGACCACGGTTTTGTTGTAAATACACCTGAGCAAACTCAAATTATTAAACCAAATGGTTCTACTGTATTTGAATTGCGATATGCTCGACGTGAGTTTACAGTTGAGTTTACTGTCAACTACAGAAATAAATTCAGCGGGGCTTTAGTTTCAACTGCACCTTTAACTCAAAAAATTCCGTATGAAGGCAAGATAGAAATCCCTCAAACCCCATCAATTTCTAAACCTGGTCATACCTATACATTTAAACACTGGCAACTTGAAGACGAGATGAAGGGCCAGTATGTCGAAACTAATGCTTTTGACACTCTTAATACTAAAATCACTAAAAATATCTCTTTAGTTGCTTATTTTACTGAAGAAATTGCAAATGTAACCTACACAATCAACCACGTGATCGAAGGTGCTGACAATCTACCAAATGAAATTAAGACAGAAACTAAAACAGCACAAGCAAATAGCACAGTAACAGTTTCTAGTGCTGATCGTTTAACAAACGAATATCAAGATGGATTTGACGTTGCAACTCAAGCACAAACTAAAGAAATTGCCCCAGATGGCTCTACTGTTTTTACCTTGTTTTATTCACGTCGTCGTTTCAATGTTAACTTTGAAGTTAACTACGAAAACCATTTCAGCGGAGTTTTGGCAACACATGAACAAACTCAAATCGTAAAATACGGAAGTAAAGTGGAAAGACCTGCCGCTAACCCTTCACTTATCAAACAAGGATATGGCTACCGTTTCGTGCATTGGCAGTTAAAAGACGAAATGAACGGTACTTATAAAAAGGTCAGCGCTTTTGATTTTGATACACAAAAAATTACCAAAGACACAACGTTAGTTGCTTACTTTGAAGAAAAAGCTACCGAGGCTAACTATACAATTAACCACATTATCAAAGGCCTAAGCGGTCAGCCTGATGAAATCATTAAAGACAGCTCAAAAACTGCTAAAATTGGCACGCAAGTCACAGTTAATCGCGATAATCGCTTAACTAAATTTGACCATGGTTTTGAAGTTGCTCAACAAAACCAAACTAAAACTATTGAAGCAAATGGTTCAACTGTATTTGAACTTGTCTATGTGCGCCGTAAATACCGCGTAAATTTTGTTGTTAACTTCAACAATTATTTTGCTGGCGCCATCGCTTCGCCAGAGCCTGAGCAAATAGTTGAATATGGTGGCAAAGTTCAACAACCTCAAACTTTGCCAACCCTAACTAAATCCGGAAACACCTATACATTTAAACATTGGCAACTTAAAGCCGATATGGGAAATTATTACCGTGAAGTTTCTGCTTTTGATTTTGTGAATACAAAAGTTTCTGGCAACTTAACTTTAGTTGCTTACTTTGAACACAAAGCAATCTCTGCAAAATACACAATTAAACACATCATCAAAGGTTTAAATGGTGCAAACGACGAGATAATTGAAGAAAACCACAATACCGCACAAGTCGGCACTAACATCACAATTGACCGCAACAACCGTTTAACTAAATACGACAGTGGTTTTACTGTAGATTCACAAAGCCAAACTAAAGAAATCACCGCTGACGGACAAACTACTTTTACTCTTGTCTACAAACGCCGCACTTACGTAGTTAACTTTGAAGTAAACCCAGACAATCACTTTAAAAATGCACAAGCTTCTTCTGTTTTAAATCAAAGTGTTGAGTTTGAAGGCAATGCCACTTTGCCAAATCCAAATCCTTACTTAACTAAACCAGGCTACATCTACACCTTTAAACACTGGCAACTTAAAGACGAAATGGGTAATGTTTATCGTGAAGTTTCTGCTTTTGATTTTACAAACACAAAAATAACTAAAAACACAACTTTAGTTGCTTATTTTGAAGAAAGACCTACATCTGCTACTTATACAATCCGCCACGTTCTTACAGGCATTTCTGGCCAAATCCAAGACATTGTCGAAACTCAGACTAAAACAGCATTAATTGGATCCACGGTAAAAGTCTCTGAGAATCACGCTCTCGCGAAGTTTACAAATCATTTTTACTTAGAAAGTCAAAGTGAAGTAAAAACCATTGAAGCCGACGGTTCAACTGTCTTTACTTTAAGATACAAAAGAAAAACTTACTCGGTAACCTACAGCTACAATTCAGGTACTTTAAACAACGCAAGTCAAATCACAGTTAACTATTTATATCAAGAGAAGTTAAGAGATGTTCCACATCCTTCTAAAACTGATCCAACTGGTCAAAAAACTTATAATTTCTCAGCTTGGGTTTTTGCTCAAAACAACCAAGTTGTAGACTTTTCTAAAAACATTGAAGTTGAAAGCGACTTGGTTTTAAAAGCCAAATGGACCGAAGAGAAAATTACTCGCCCAGTTTACCTAAAAATGGTGTTTGAAGGATTAAATTCAGGAGAAGAAAAAATCTTGGAATTTGAAATCAAGAAAAAACGATTTGTCGGCCAAAGTGCCTTGCTTTCAGACGCAGACATTCAGACTCAATTGTCCGAATACTTGCAAAACAACCCACATCCTAATCACGAAACCACTCCTTATTTGGCAAGCTCAAATACTCAGTTAACTGTTGAAAATACCAACGAAAAACAATACCTAACCGTTTACTTTAAAGCCAAAACTTACTCAGTTGACTTTGAACTGCAAGGACTTGAGCCAAATAGTGTGCCGGATGCTTTAAGACAAACTACTTACCTTAAATACACAGAGACAATACCTCAAGAACTTATTGACCAAATGAAATTGGTTAAAAAACCAGAAAGTTTAACTAAAGACTATGAACTTGAAAAAATCATTGATACACAAACTGGCAACGAAATAAACCCAAATACAGCCTACAACAAGAACGTAACTTTCCTCGCAGTTTTTAAAGAAAAACCACTTAACTTATCTGTAACTCCGCGAGTTTCTCTGTCTGACTTAGATAAAGCAAATGTAGCCGAATGGCCAGCACAATCTGTGGTTGCGGGTGAAAAATTCAACTGGGAACCAAAATTAACCGACATTAAAAAAGGCTGGAAGTTTGTAGGCTGGAGTTTAACTCCAAACGGAGACGCAAAAGAAATTACGCTAACCCGTAAAGTTAAAGAAGTTTATGCTGTTTTTAAACCACACGAAACAACTTACACAATTAAACACATAATTTCCGGAATTCAAGGTGAGATTGAAGACAAAACAGAAACTACAGTTTTAAACGCTAAAACTAACTCAGAAGTAACAGTCACACAAAGTGATCGTTTAACTCATTTAGACGCTGGTTTTAATGTCAACACTCCAAACCAAACCAAAGTAATTCAGGCAGATGGTTCAACTGTGTTTGAACTTAGATATGTTCGCCGTACCTTTTTAGTTAACTTTACAGTTAACTTTAAAAATCAGGTTAAAAATGGCTCTATTTCTTCAACTCCGCCCACTCAAACTGTCTTATTTGAAGGAAAAGTTAAAGCACCTGCAAACCCAGCAATAGCCAAAGCAGGCAGAGTATATCAGTTTATTCACTGGCAACTTGAGGCTCAAATGAATGGACAGTATTCGGAGCAGCCTGCTTATGATTTCACGCAAAAAGTAACACAAGACCTTTCTTTAGTTGCGTACTTTAAAGAAACCACAACGATAGTTAAATATACAATTAAACACATTTTTGAACCGCTTCTTGGCCAAGTTGCAAAAGAAATTATAGACGACACAAATAAAGCTGAAATTGGTACAGAAATCACTGTTAATCAAGATGCTTTCTTGACACAATATTCAGCAGGTTTTTATGTTCGTGACCAAAGTGAAACTAAAACAATTTTTGCAGACGGTTCTACTACCTTTACTCTATACTACACTCGCCGCAGGTTTAAAGTAAACTTTATTGTGAACTTCAAACAACACTTCACAAATGTCAATGTTTCTAACGAAAGCCCACAAACTATTGCTTATGAAGACAAAGTTAAACGCCCGCAAACCGACCCTTCACTGTTTAAACCAGGTTTTGTTTACCGTTTTATTCACTGGCAGTTGCTAGACGAAATGAACGGACAATACACCAAAGTAGGTGCCTTTGATTTTGCAAATCAAACTGTTTCAAAACCGCTTACTTTAGTTGCTTACTTTGAAGAAGAGTCTTTATTTGCAAAATATACAATTAAACATATTTTAAAAGCACTTCCAGGACTGCAAGACGAAGTTATCGAAGAACAACACCAAGGTGAAATCGGCTCTGAAGTTATTGTTAATAAAAACAATAGACTAAAACAATTTGACCACGGTTTTAATGTTGCTGAGCAATATCAGGCAAAAAACATCAAAAAAGACGGAACCACTTTGTATACTTTAGTCTACACACGCCGTGTCTTTAAAGTGAACTTTGAAGTTAACTTCAATGGCGGATATTTTTCAGGAGCAGTAGCTTCCGTTGAAGCCGAGCAAAGTGTTTTATTTGAAGCATATGCTACAAAACCAACTAAAATTCCAACACTTGGCAAACAGGGCTTTATTTACGAATTTAAACGTTGGCAGTTAAAAGATGAAATGTACGGCAGTTACCGCGAAGTTTCTACTTTTGACTTTGCAACTAGAAAAATCACTAAAGACACAACTTTAGTTGCTTATTTTGAAGAAATTAAAACTTTTGCTAAATACACAATTAACCATGTATTTGAAGGTATAGACAGTGCACCTGCTAAAACTATTTCTGATACCACAAAAATGGCGCAAATCGGCAAATTAGTTACTGTTGATTACCACGACCGTCTGACCGCTCACGACAATGGTTTTGATGTAGATACGCAAACTCAAACTAAAGAAATTAAGGCAGATGGCACAACTACTTTTACTCTACACTACACTCGCCGTCGCTTTAATGTAGATTTCCGCGTTAACTATGGACACTTTAGTAATGTTAGCGCGTCTAGTCAAGACAGCCAAATTGTGCAGTTTGGTGCAAAAGTTCAAATGCCTGGACAAACCCCGACTTTAACTAAAGTTGGTTTTGACTATACATTTAAACACTGGCAACTTGAAAGCGAAATGAATGGTCGCTATATTGAAGTGTTTGCTTTTGATTTTGCTAACTTCACAGTATCTAGCAATATTGTTTTAGTTGCTTATTTCACTGAAGAAATCACCCAGGCTAAATATATAATTAAGCATGTTTTAGAAGGAATTGAACAAATTGCCGAAGTTGTTGAAAAGGAAGAAAAACGCGCACAAGTTGGCGCAAAAATTACAGTTTCTGCGCTAGACATTTTAAAGAAATACGAACATGGTTTTGAGATTCTTGGCAACCCTCAAGAAAAAATTATCACCAAAGACGGAAAAACTGAGTTTACATTAAACTACTCAAGAAAAACTTTTAAAGTTAACTTTAATTTCAACACCGGTATTTTAAACGGAGAAACCCAAAAAACTGTTGACTTTAAGTACCAAGAGCAACTTAAAGACCCAGGTATACCACAAAAAATCGACCCAACTCACCAAAAATCTTATACTTTTATGGGTTGGCAAAATCAAGATAGTTTATCTCAAGTACTTAATTTCCCAACTAACTTTAAAGTAGTTGCTGATCTGAACTTAAGAGCAACTTGGCAAGAAACAAAATCTGTTAGAAAAATCTACTTAAGATTTATTTTTGAAAGTCTTAAAGAAGGCGTTTTAGACGAAGAAGTAGAAGTGCAACTTTCTAATTTAAAATCAGTGGGCGACCTTATTAGCACAAGCACCTACGATATCCAAAGTGATATTAGCGCTTTCTTTAATAAAAACCCACACCCTAACCACAAAACTCTTTTACTTTCTAAGTCAATTACTGAGTTAATAGTCACCACATCTTTTGAAAAACAATATTTAACTCTTTACTACAAAGCAGAAACTTACGATGTTTACTTTAACTACGCAGGTCTTGTAGACTCTTCTTTTCCTGCTGAGTTTAAACGGCCAATTACACTTAAATATTCGCAACTTCTGCCTGCCGAAGTTGTAGATAAAATGAAAGCTGCTTTAAAACCAGGAACTGAAATTCATGATTTTGTGTTTGATAAATTGATGGTTGATGACACCGAGTTTGACCCAACAGTTGCCTACAACAAACGCATCGCAATTACTCCGACCTACGTTGCAAAAACTATCTTAATGGAAATTACGCCAACAGTTTCTAGTGTAGATTTAGAAAAAGCAGAGCTTGTAGAATGGCCTAAACAGAAGTTTTATACAGGCGAAGTCTTTAAGTTCACACCAGAACCAACCGATATTAAAAAAGGTTGGAAATTCCTTGGCTGGAGTTTAACTCCTACTTTTGGTTCAAACCCTGGCGATATTAAAGTTACTCGTTTTGTTACCAGAGTTTACGCTGTCTTTAAACAAGGCGAGACAACCTACACAATTAACCACATCTTAAAAGGTATACCTGGCGAAATTGAAGATAAAACAATTAAAGAGACAAAACAAGCAGAAAGCTTTAAAAACATTTCTGTATATCCAGATTCAAATAAACTGCAAGGCGATGAATACAGATATAAATTCACAGTAATTTCACCTAAAACCGAGAAAAAAATTCAACCAGATGGCTCTACCGTCTTTAATTTAATCTATCAACGCAATTACTTTAAAGTTACTTTTATTACAAACTTTCAAGATAGAGTCAAAGGATATGAAAGTATATCTGAATACGACACGCAAATGGTTCAGTATCAAGGCAAAATTAAGCAACCTCACACTCCGTTTATTCAGTTCCATGGCCGAACTTACACTTTTGTGCACTGGCAGTTGGCTAAGCCAATGAACGGTCAGTACACTAAACAAGACGCTTTTGATTTTACCAAAGACCAAATTATAGAAGAAACTGAACTAATTGCTTATTTTGCAGAAACTGTCCACAAAGTTAATTTTGAAATTGTCCACTTTTTAGAAAAGAAAGGTGAGTCAAGCGAGCTTGACAATCAGTTTGATGAAGTTGTGGAAACCATTCAAAACTGGCCAGTTGAAAAAGGCGCTACTTACGTTAAATCAACTAATTTAGTTGGCGATGACTATGAACTTTTTGACAATGGCCAACAAGGTTTACTTGAGGCAAAACTTTATCCTGCGCAAAACAATATCCGAGTTTATCAATACTACTCACTAAAACTTAGTGATGTTTATGTTTATTACGGCAATAAAAATAAATATCTTGACAACTGGCCAACTAAACGCACTAGGTTAATTCCAATTGATGAAATTGCACTTCACTATAGAGACAAAAGCTTACACTACAACATACAAGTTTGGGCTTATTTAGATGAACCTGGCAACCCTGTTCACGATAAGTTTATAGCAACTGCTGAAACTAGCCGGATTGTTGGTTTTTCACGTAAACGTCAATATAATGTTCACTACCGTATTTTCACCCAACACTGGTATGACGACAGTTACGACGAAACCTTTGTTCGCAATGTTGACACAATTAATGAGGGTGAAACCTATACGCCAAATTGGACTAATCCGGACCCACGCATATTCAAAATACATTTTTATAAAAGTTCTGATGATAAAGATCAAAATACATTTACATATAAGATATATTTAAATAGACATCAGGCTAGCATTGAAATTAAATACTTAGGAAAACACGTTAAAACAGACGGACGTAGTTTCCGCGTATATCACGGAAGTACAATCCGTAATCACAATATCGATTTTAATATACCAAACCAATGGGAAATTTTGAAAATCACTCTAGATGGCAACGATATTTCTAAAGAAGATCTTTTAAATACAGTTATTGTGAAAAACTATGTAATTGAAATTTACACAGGTATTTATGAAGATACTTTTGGTGAGTATCCACAAAGCAAGGTTGACGTCAACCCTGCTGATTTGCTAAACGAAGAAATTAGCGAACGCACTTTAACTTTCCATTCTTATGGCAGAGACATTGAGTTTAAATTTAACCGTATTTTTGTTAAAGATAAACTTGGCAACAAATACGAGAAATACAACGGTAAATACTTTAAGTTTGAACCAGTTAGTTGGGTTAAAATTGCTGGTAAACACAACAGTATGATTGTAAAAGGAATTCTTGACTTTACACCTTTTAATTTAGTTAGACCTTATAATCAATCTACTAAGGAGGATTGGTATCTTACTTTTTACAGCGCAATGCTAAAAGACATGGAAAAAATAATTGGCACAACTTTATACTCACCTACTAAAACTTATTCTTTATCGTCTTTTGGAATTGATTTGGTATACGACGACAAACGTTATGACACCGAGCCTACAGACTACGCTTTAGAGATTTACGGCAACACTAAATCTGGTTTTGTTCGCGAATACCGAGGAATTGATCTAAAGACCATTATGCCTGTTGGCTTTGATGAACAAAAATGGGGTATTACATATACTCCAGATTCTAAATATAGTTTCTGGACTAATGAAATAAAAAGTTTCAACTATAACAATGATTGGTATGTTCATGCTAAAGTCAAAACAAGATATAAGCATATTCTATTTGCCAATATCGCTGGTATTAAGCCTTGCCGCGTTATTTAAGTTATTTAATTAAATCTACTTAATTTTTAAGTAAAACACCTAGGTTTATTTAACCTAGGTGTTAGCAGAATCAAATTAGAATTTTAAAAAAATCAAAATATCGTTAAATCGGTATTCCTAATTTTTAAAAAAGGTTGTCCTTTTGGAGGAATAACATGACAAAAAAACAAAAAAGTTTTTTAATAACGTCTATTTTACTTACTACTTTAATCGCAATTTTTTTATTTACACTTTTTATTTTTGCACATCCTAAACTTTATTTTACTAAAGCCAGCGGACTTGCAAATTTAAGTTTTAAAAAAACAAGTCAAAAATACAAATTGCGTTTAGTGGTCCCAGAGACTATAGACACTACTAAAACCCAATTTATTAGTATTCAAGAAGATTGGTTTACAACTAGCGCCTTTGGTAAAATTACTGCAGTTAAAGCCAAACCAGGTAAATACTTGGCTTTTGACTTTACAGACCGTCAACACGACTCTGAAGTTTTTACAATTTACACTCAAAACCTATTTGGGATTAAACAAGAGTATGACGTTATCGTTGATTACTCTAACTTTTTGCGTGTATTTTTCTCAGAAGCAAGAGATGGTGAAATCCCACGTAGTCCAATAATTTTGCCTTACTATAAATTAGTCTCTGAGTATAAACATATTTACGAAGAATTGCTAAAAATCGAACACTACAAGCGCTTTAACCGAGAAGGACTTGAAGACGCCTTTACTTTTGACAAGGAAACTGTCTTTAATAAAGACAAAGCAAACGGACACGCTTTTATTGTTAACAACGATAACCACATAACTTTAATTTACGACTTTTTACTACCAGGAATTTTTGCAAATCAACACCAAAAAACTCAAGTATTTGACTATATTGCAAAATCTAACACTCAATTTAAAGCCTTTGACCCGAAAGACAAAAACTTAGATATTCAGTTTAAAACACCACCATTTTATTTAACTGAGTTTTTAGGTTGGTACTATATTGATCCAACTGGAAAACAGGTTAACATAAAGCCTGGTGAAAACGTTGATATCCCTAAATTCGTAAAATCTGAACTTAGACTAATTGCCAGATACAACTCAACTCTTGACCCTGACAAAATTGGCGATGAATTAAACAAACAAGGTTTAGTTGCAGTGTCTTACTTCAATGGTGCTGAACGCGTGTTTTTTGATGTGGTTAGAAAAGGCGATCCTATTAAAAATCACTTATTTCAAAAACCAGGATACGCTTACGCTGGTTGGTATAAGGACAGCGCGTTGACTGAAAAATTTGATTTTGCAACAGAACGTGCAGAGAAAAACATTTCGCTTTATTTAAAGTTAGTTAAAGTAAATGACCCACAAACTCCAAAACCGCAAAAATATCACACTGTGCAGTTTATTACTCCACAAGACGCAAATCAATTGCTGCCACTTACTCACCCTCATGGTGAAAAACTAGATAAAAATTATTTGATTCCGAGCTTAGTTACCAGATTTGATAAAGACGGTAATTTCTATGAACTAGATTACTGGAATGTAGTAAATCCAATAACTGGCAAAGAAACTAAATTTGATTTTGACAAACCAATTACCGAAGACTTAATTTTGAAAGCAGTGCTGAAAAAGAAACCATTGGTTGTTGAAAACACTAAATATGTAATTAAAAAACTATATGAGTCTGTTGATCAAGCAGGTGAATTTATTGAAGATAAAACCCAAGAAGAAACAGTACTTGGCCAAAAACCCAACGAAGACGTTACTTTAAGTGCAGATAAAACCACAGCACCTTATGGCTTTACTTTGTCTCCAAACAGTATCTTGACAAAAACAATAAAACCAGACGGAACAACTGTGTTTGAACTTAAATACGTTAGAAACAAATATAAAGTTAACTTTGAAGTTAACTACAATTCAACTCAGTTTCCTAATGCTAATCCATCAACTGAGTCAGACCAATCAGTCAGACACGAAGGTAAGGTCCAAAAACCAAGCGCAAATCCAACCTTAACTAAACCTGGATTTCAATACGTTTTTAAACACTGGCAGTTAAAAGATGAAATGAACGGTCAGTACAAAGAAACTAAGCCTTTTGATTTTAAAAACACAAAAGTTACAAGAAACCTTACCTTAGTTGCTTATTTTGAACAAAAAACAGTAACTGCAACTTATACAATTAATCACGTATTTGAAGGAATAGAAGGTCAACCTGACCACACAATTTCTGAAAACTCACACACCGCACAAGCCGGAACTAAAATTACTGTTAACAGAAACAATAGATTAACAGGTTATGACAGTGGTTTTATTGTTGCTCAGCAAGATCAGACTAAAACCATTGAAGCAGATGGTTCAACTGTCTTTACTTTAAGATATATTCGCAGACGCCTTAGTGTAAACTACGAAGTAAACTTTAATTCAAATTACTTTGACAATGCTCAGGCTAGTTATGTGCCAAGTCAAAATGTAGAGTTTGAAGGATACGCCAAAAAACCCGCACAAGCACCTACTTTGACCACACTTGGCTACCGTTTTGTCTTTAAACACTGGCAAGTTAAATCAGAAATGAACGGTGAATACAAAGAAATCGCACCTTTTGATTTTGCTAACACCAAAATTACTGAAAGCATTACTTTAGTTGCTTATTTTGAAAAAGAAATTATTAAAGCACCATATACTATTAACCACGTACTGCCTGGAGTTGACGGCTCTGCCGCAGAAACTATTTCAGACGCAAGCAATTCAGCCCAAGTTGGCACAGAAGTTACGGTTGATGAAAACAATCGTTTAACTAAATACGACGAAGGCTTTTTACTAAGTCCACAAAGCCAAACTAAGACTATTTTGGCAGACGGATCTACTACTTTTACCTTAAAATATACACGCCGCAGGTATACAGTTAACTTTGAAGTTAACTACAACGGCAATCACTTTGACGGAGTTCAGGCGTCTGTTCAACCCGAACAAACTATTTTATTTGAAGGAAAAGTCCACAAACCAGACTTTGCTCCAACTTTAACTAAACCGGGCTATACCTATACATTTAAACACTGGCAGTTAAAAGACGAGATGGGCAACGTTTACAAAGAAGTCAATGAGTTTGATTTCAACACTAAAATCACTAAAAACACAACTTTAGTTGCTTATTTTGAAGAAAAAATAGCGACAGCAAACTACACTATTAACCACGTTTTTGAAGGCATCACTCAAGGTCAAACTCAGGTTGAAAAAATAGTTAAATCAGCTCAAGTTGGCAGCTCAGTTACTGTTGGTCAAAACGACCGTCTAACTCAATTTGACGAAGGATTTGAAGTTCAAGGACAACCTGAAACCAAAACAATTGAGGCAAATGGACAAACTACCTTTACTTTAAATTATCGACGTCGTACATACAGCGTAACTTTCAACTACAATTCAGGTGTTGTAAACTCAGCACACGAAAAAGTTGAGAACTATTTGTATGAACAAATTTTGAGAGACACACAACATCCAACCAAAAGAGACCCAGCAAACGTGAAAACTTATACTTTTGCAGGTTGGGAAGATGAAGAGACAAACGCGATTGTTGATTTTTCTAAAAACATCAAGGTAACTAAAAACATGCGCCTACGCGCTAGATGGACAGAAGAAACCGCGAAACGACCAGTTTACCTAAAAATGATTTGGCAAGGAATTTCTGGTCAAGACGAAACTAAAGAAATTACTGTTGAAAGAGAAAGAGTAGTTGGCCAAACTGCGCAAATCTCAGATAGCGATATTAGTGCGTTAATTTCTGAAGTTTTTAGAAATTTCCCACATCCTTTCCACGAAACGCAAGTTGACTTTTCAAAATCTAGCACTTCTTTGACAGTAACTGCAACTCAAGATAAACAGTATTTAACACTTTACTACAATGTAAAAACCTACACAGTTGACTTTGACTACTCTGGTTTAAAAGATTCGTCTATTTCAAATCAGCTAAAACAAACCATAGTTTTAAAATATACACAAAAAATTTCTCAACAACTGCTAAATCAAATGACTGCTGTTGAAAAGGAAAGTGATGAAAACAACGACTATGTGTTTGAAAAACTAATAGACTCAGAAACTGGACTAGAATTAGATAGCAACGTCGCTTACAATAAAAACCTAAAAATTAAACCCGTATTTAAAACTGTTCCGGCAACAGTATCTGTTACTCCACGAGTAGCAGATGCAGATAAAGACAAAGTAAACAACCCAACTTGGCCTGAACAATTGGTTCAAGCGGGCACTAAATTTGTGTTTCAGCCAAAAGACAACATTAAAAAAGGCTGGAAATTTTTAGGCTGGACGACAAAACCAGGTCTTGGTGTGCAAGAAGTTGTGATAACTCGCCAAACTACCGATGTTTACGCTGTTTTTGCACCTGCTGAAACTACCTACACAATCAAGCACATCTTTGAAGGAATTCAAGGTGAAATTGAAGAAAAAACTACTACAATTACTAAAACTGCAAAAACAGCAGACTCAATTACTGTTAATCAAAACGACAGATTAACTCACTTTGACCACGGCTTTATTTTAAAAACTCCAGCACAGACTCAAATTATTGAAGCAGATGGCTCTACTGTTTTTGAACTTAGATATGCGCGTCGTGAGTTTGATGTTAACTTTGAAGTTAACTACAACAACAGCCAATTTAGCAACGCCACTGTTTCGCCAAACCCTGCTACCCAAAAAGTTAAATTTGAAGGTAGAGTTAAAAAACCTGCAGACCCTTCAGTTGAGAAATTTGGCCAAACTTTTGATTTCAAACACTGGCAAGACAAAACTGCGATGAATGGCAATTATTCAGAGCAACCTGAGTTTGATTTTAATACCCCGATCACTAAAAACACCACACTAGTTGCTTATTTTGAGCAAAAAAATAGCATTGTCAACTACACGATTAATCACGTTTTAAAAGGTATAGCTGGCACTCAAGACCAAATAATTCAAGATAACACCAAAACCGCTGTTGCTGGTTCTGAAGTGACAATTTCTAAAAACGACCGCTTAACTCAATATGACACTGGTTTTGAAGTTGCCGACCAAAGTCAAACCAAAACAATTTTGGCAGACGGATCTACTACTTTTACTTTAGTCTATACTCGTCGTAAATACACAATAACTTATGAAGTTAACTACAATGGCAATCATTTCCCTGGTGCTGTTCCTTCTTATGTGCCAAATCAAACAGTTGACTTTGAAGGCAAAGCTACCAGACCACTTTCAAATCCAACTTTAACTAAACCAGGTTATAATTTTGAGTTTGTGCAATGGCAAGTTAAAGATGAAATGAATGGGCGCTACGAAAAAATCCAGGCATTTGATTTTACTAACACCAAAATCACTAAAAACCTAACATTAGTTGCTTATTTTGAACAGAAAGTTACAACTGCTAAATACACCATTAACCACGTTTTTGAAGGACTATCTGGTCAAGCTGACTCAACAACCACGGATTCCTCAAAATCAGGGCAAATCGGTTCTCTTGTTACTGTTAACCGCGAAAACCGTTTAACTCAATATGATGCTGGTTTTGAAGTTGAACAACAAAATCAAACTAAGCCAATTTTAGCAGATGGTTCAACTACTTTTACCCTTAGATATAAACGTCGTAGATTCACAGTAACTTACGAAGTTAACTACAAAGGCAGCCACTTTCAAGACGCCACTCCTTCTGTTCAAGCAAGTGAAACCGTACAATTTGAAGGCAAGGCAACAGTTCCTAGTCAATTGCCTACTTTAACTAAACCTGGTTTTAACTACCGCTTTGTACACTGGCAACTTAAGGACTACATGTATGGCAGCTACCAAAAAATTTCTGCTTTTGATTTTGCTAACACCAAAATCACTAGCAATATAACTTTAGTTGCTTATTTTGAAGAAGAAAAAACTACTGCTAACTATACAATTAGACACGAAATTCAAGGAGTTGATGGACAAGACGACGAAATTATTAAAGACTCAACTAAATCAGCACTTGTAGGTAGTGAAGTAACTGTTGACAATTCAAGTCGTTTAAGCGGTTATGATGAAGGATTTGATGTAGAGAAGCAAAGTCAAACTAAAACTATTGAAGCAGATGGTTCTACTACTTTTGTCTTAAAATACATTAGAAAAATTTATAAAGTAAACTTTGAAGTAAACTTCAACAACTCTCATTTTTCGGGAGTTACTCAAACCACGCAACCTACACAAGACATTGCATTTCAAGGAAAAGTAGCAAAACCAGATTTTGCGCCTGCTTTAAAGAAACCAGGCTACACATACACCTTTGTACACTGGCAAGACAAGGCAGCGATGAACAACGAGTATAAAGAAGTGACTCCATTTGATTTCGCTAACACCAAAATCACAAAAGCCACAACTTTAGTTGCTTACTTTAAAGAAGAAGTGGCTACTGCTAACTACACGATCAACCATGTTCTGCCTGGCGTTGAAAAAATCGCAGAAAGAACCGTTACAGAAGTTAAAACTGGCAAAGTAGACAGCACGGTCTCTGTTTCTGAAGCAAACGGTCTACAACAATACTTAACTGCCGGCTTTGATTTACCTCAGCAAACTGAAACTAAAAAAATTCAGGCAAATGGTCAAACTACTTTTACCTTAACCTATGTGCGTCGTAAATTCAATGTAGTTTACGACTACAATTCAGGTGAATTAAATGGTGAAAACAAAAAGACTGTTGAGTATCAATATGAGCAAACTTTAAAAGACATCAGCCACCCTGTTAAAAAAGACCAAACTGGACAAAAAGTTTATCGTTTTGTTGGTTGGATAAATCAAGAAACTGGTAGTTTACTTGATTTTGACTACCCTGTAAAAGTTACCAAACCATTACTTTTAAAAGCCAAATGGGAAGAGAAAGTCAACACTCGTCCAGTTTACCTAAAGATGATTTGGGAGAACTTAGACGGCATACAAGACGAAATTAAAGAGGCTTTAGTTCAAAAAGAAAAACCAGTTGGCAAACTACTGAAAAGCGACGACTCAGATGTTCAGAGAACCTTGTCTCAATTCAAAGCAAATCATCCACATCCTTTCCATCACGACGAAGTGTTTTCAGCTAACTCTACAACTGCAATAGACGTTGAAGATAAGTTAGAAAAACAATACTTGACTTTTTACTTTAAAGCCAAAACTTACAATGTTGAATTTAACCGCACAGGATTGGCAGATCAATCAGTTGCAGATATTTTGAAACGCACTAACACCTTTAAACATTCAAATAAAATTTCTGCTGAGTTAATTGAAGCCATGAAAAAAGTTCAAAAACCAGCAGATGACTACAATGACTACGAGTTTGAAAAACTAATAGATGAGTCAACTGGCTTGGAACTAGACGTTAACACTCCATATAATAAAAATATAGTTGTGAAACCTGTCTTTAAAACTAAACCTGTTTTAGTTTCAGTAACTCCAAAAGCAGCAGACTCGGATGTTGACAAAGTCAACAGTCAAACTTGGCCTGTTCAAAAAGTATTTGCAGGTCAACATTTTAACTATCTGCCACTAGGCACAAACATTAAAAAAGGTTGGAAGTTCTTAGGTTGGACAACTTTACCAGGCGGACCAGTTCAACAAATTACAATAAGCAGAACTACAACTGAAGTTTACGCTGTGTTTGCTCCAACTGAAACTACTTATACAGTTAGACATATCCTTGAAGGAATTGAAAATGAAATTGACGAAGTTGTCAAAGAAACTTATGGCAAGGCGCAAACTAACGACACCGTCACAATTTCTAAAAGCAACCGTTTAACTGAGTTTGATACCGGTTTTGTTGTCAAAACACCTAGTCAAAGCAAAGTTATTCAGGCAGATGGCTCTACTGTGTTTGAACTTAGATATGAACGCAAAACTTTTGAAGTTAATTTTACTGTAAACTACAACAACCGTGTCAAAGACGCAAGTGTTTCTCCAAACCCAGAAACCCAAAAAATTAAGTATCAAGGTAAGGTTAAGAAACCTGCTGTTAACCCAACAATTGAAAAACCTGGTCGTACTTTTACCTTTAAACATTGGCAAAACGAACTGGCTATGAACGGGCAGTACACAGAACAGCCTGAGTTTAACTTTGCTGACCACCAAGTTACACAAAGTCTAAACTTGGTTGCTTTTTTTGCAGAAGACATATCTAGTGCTAAATATACAATTAAGCACATTATCAAAGGAGTTGACGGTTCTCCGGATAAAGAAATTATTGAGACTAAGTACGCAGAAATTAACTCACAAGTCACAGTTAACCGCAATAACCGTAAAGACAACTATGACCACGGTTTTGATGTGGAACAACAAAATCAAACTAAGAAAATAGAAGCCGATGGTTCTACTTCATTTACTTTAGTCTACACACGAAAAACTTACCGTATTAACTTTGAAGTTAACTACAATAACACATATTTCTCAGGTGCCACTTCGTCTGTGGAGCCAGATCAAATCATTGGTTTTGAAGGTAGAGTTAAGAGACCAAATAACCACCCTATTTTAACTAAACCTGGCTACACCTTTAAGTTCATTCACTGGCAACTTAAAGACGAAATGAATGGCAATTATGCTAAAGTTTCTGCTTTTGATTTTGGCAATGTTCAAGTTAATAGAAACTTAACGTTGGTTGCTTATTTTGAGTCAAGTGCAGCTAACGCTAAATATACAATTAAACACATTATCAACGGAATTACTGGTCAGACCAGCAATCAAGAGATTGTTGATAACAGTAAAACTGCGCAAATTGGTAGTTTAGTTACAATTAACCGAGAAAATCGTCTACCTGGTTATGACGAAGGCTTTATAGTTGATCAACAAAACCAAACTCAGGCAATCAAAGCAGACGGTTCTACTGTCTTTACCTTAGTGTATCGTCGCCGTACGTTTACCGTCTCTTTTGAAGTTAACTTTAAAGGCAATCACTTTAAAGACGTCAAGGCTTCTAGTCAAAGTCCGCAAACTGTGGAGTATGAAGGAAAAGCTATTAGACCTGCTCAATACCCAACTATTCAAAAACAAGGCTTTAACTACAAATTCATCCACTGGCAACTTAAAGACGATATGAACGATACATACCGTTTTGTAAGTGAGTTTAACTTCAACACTAAAATCACTAAAAACATTACCTTGGTTGCCTTCTTTGAAGAAACTGTAACCACAGCAGGCTACATCATTCAACACATCATTGAAGGTGTTGACAACGTTAAGACAAAGACTATTGAAGACCCTAAAGTCACAGTAAACGTTGGAACTAAAGTCACAGTTAACCGAGACAACCGTTTAGTTGGCTACGACGAAGGCTTTAACATTGCTGACCAAACTCAAACTAAAATTATTGAGGCTAACACCACAACTTACTTTATCTTAAGATATTTCCGTAAACAGTATAAAGTTAACTTTGAAGTTAACTACAACGGCAATTATTTTAGTGATGTTGCTGAGTCTCTTGAACCTAGTCAAGCAATTAAGTATCAAGGTAAAGTCCGCAGACCTGAGTTTGCACCAACCATGATTAAAGAAGGCTATACTTACACCTTTAAACATTGGCAGCTAAAAACTGACATGAACGGTGAATATAAAGAAATTTCTGCTTTTGACTTTAGTTCAACTACTGTCAATAAAGATATTACTTTAGTTGCTTTCTTTGAAGAAAAACAAACTACTGTAAACTACACTATCAAGCACGTCTTGCCTGGTGTTGACAATATCCCTGAAAGAATAGAACTAGAAACCAAAATAGGTGTAGTAAACTCAACTGTTAAAGTAACTGAGGCTGACCGTCTGGTTAGACTAGAAGAAGGTTTTGAACTTGCTCCTTTTTCTGAAGAGAAAAAAATACTGGCAAACGGACAAACTAGTTTTGTTTTAAATTACACAAGAAAAATCTTTACTGTAACTTACGACTATAATGGAGGTGAAGTTAACGGCAACTCACACACCTCAGTTCAGTATAAATACCAACAAATTATTAAAGATGTTAAACACCCTACTAAAATTGACCCTAATGCAGAAATAATTTATAAATTTAGACGATGGGTAAATTCTTTGGACAACTCAAGTATTTCGTTTGACCCTGACAATTCTCCAACTGTGGTAACCAGCGACCTTACTTTGAAAGCGAAGTGGCAAGAAAATCAAGCCACTCGCCCTGTTTATGTCCGTTTAGTTTGGGAAACTCTAGACAACTCACCAGATGAAGTCAAAGAATTGCCGTATCCAATTGACGTTACAATTGGTGGTAAGATTGATTTAAAAAGGTTTGATTCAATTATCAGTGAATACCTGCGAAACAACCCGCATCCAAACCACATTAACGACTACACAAAGAGTCAAAATACTGTATTTGAATTGATAGTAACGAAAGAAAAAGACAAGAAGTTTTTAACTGCTTACTACAAGGCCAATACCTACACAGTTAGGTTTTATACCTATAATGAAACTGATTCTTCTTCTATTTCTGACTATGTTAAAAATGGTGAGACAGTTAAATATTCACAAACCGTTTCAAAGAGATTCTTAGATGAACTTGCTCAAATCAAACCAATTACAACAAACCAATATTTTGACTATGAGTTTGATCGCTTTTTAGTTTCAGGCACCAAGTTTGACCCAACAGTTGCTTACAACAAAAACGTATTCTTAGAGGCTAAATATAAAAAGAGAAAAGTTACCGTTAAAATCACTCCAACCGTTGACGACGACGACCTAGATAAAGTAGAGAATCCAACCTGGCCGTCTATTCAAGCAACTGCTGGCAATTACTTTAGATTTAATACGAATACTAACGTCAAAAAAGGCTGGAAGATTGTCGGTTGGGCATCTGTTCCAAAAGGAAAACCAGGTGATTTTATCATCACAAGAAACACTACTAAAGTCTACGCAGTATTTGCGCCAGACTACACTACTTACACAATTGAGCACATTTTTGAAGGAATTGAAGGAGATATCGCTGAAGAAGTTCGCACAGTTACCAGAAGAGCAATTTCTAACACCTCGGTAACTGTTGACGGCAAAGACGGTATGTGGAAGTACTACCACGGGTTTACAATGTCAGATAGCCAGACTCAAAATATTGCACCAGACGGTTCTACCGTATTTAAGTTAAGATACATACGCAAAGTTTTTCAAGTAACTTGGGATAGACATTTTATAAATTATTATTATTTTTCAAACCAAGGTCTAAAAATAAACGATATGCCAACTAAACTAATGCTTAAGTATGGTGCAAAAATCCCTAAACCGTTAATTAACCCTTCAATTGTTTTCCATGGTCGCACTTATAAATTTAAACACTGGCAAGACAGCAAAGAAATGAATGGCGCTTATTTAGAAACCACTGCTTTAGATTTTAGTACCTACAGAATTGCCGGACCTGTTGACCTCTTGCCTTTCTTTGAAGTTGAAATTCACAAAGTCAATTATCAAATCGTACACTACCTTGAAAAACAAGGTGAGTCTGCTGATCTAAACGACAAGTACGACGAAATTATTGAAACTAAAAAAGACCAACTAGTTGAATTGGGTGCAAAATACGAAGCATATCCTAAATTAAACAACGACCTTTACTTTTTAGATACTACTAAAGCAAATCAACTAACCGCTGACTTAACACCAGGTGATAACACCGTTAAAGTTTATCAGTACTATTCACTTAAGTCTGTCACTGTATACTACAAAAAAACTATTAACGACCAATATCCAGAAGGCGTGCAAGTTAAAATGACTCGCTTGGTGAACCTATCTCGCAAACTTCCGGATACTGATTCCGAGACTTTTGCGGGTTGGTCTAATTATCCTGCTAACATTGATGGACCTTTAACTAAATTTGTTGCCCCTATTACTAAGGAAAGTATTTACTTATATCCAGTCTACATAGCCAAAGAAAGAGATATTACTTATGAAATTCGCAAGGAAAAGTTAGACGGTGAATACGAGATAACTAAATTTAAAAAAGACAAAGCAAAAATTGGTTCTTTTTACGCCGCTAAATATGAAAACCCTGAACCTGAAAAATACGAAATGACTTTTTCAAATCCAACTATCACAGTTCACAAAGATGACCAACACAATGTTGTTACTATCTATTTAAAACTACACGTCTATAAAGTAACTTTCAATGTTGAAGGTGCACCGCAAGATCTATACCAATTATATGAACGCAGACTTAAACATGGTGCTGCAATTGGCAAAATTGAAATAAGTCAAGTTGAATATTATGGCTTTGACCGCCTGGATTTCCGAATTGACGGTCAAAAAATCGCAAAACACAATTTAGCCTACATTGAAACCTATTTAGTTACAAAAAACACGGAAGTCTCCTTGAAATTTGGTTGGTATGAAGAAGTTAAATATCAGTACCCACAAACTTTAGTAGAAAATCCAGGTAGTCTTGAAGCCGAAGAAGTTAGTGAAAGAACACTTCGCTTCAACGCAGATGGCTTTGACCTTGTTGCTAAGTTCAACCGTGTATTTGTAAAAGATACGCAAGGCAATCGTTTTGAGAAATATAACGGCAAATACTTTAAATTTGAAGATGTTGTTTGGAAGAAACTAGCTACAAAAGAAAGTTTAATGACAGAAAAAATTATTGACTTTTCGCCATACACTATATCTGCAAACCGAGGTTACGCCGGATATGAATTTAAAAACTCAATTTTCAAAGCGATGCTTAAAGATATTGCTGCGGTTATGGGAATCGCAGAACTTACACCACCTACCTGGAGTCATGGAGATAACGCTCTTTACCATTCTGTAAATCCAAGTAAGATAAACAAATTAGTCAAAGAACCTACAGATTATGCAAAAGAAATTCTTGGACCTTGGACTGCGGCTACTACACAAATTTATCGTGGTATTGATTTTGCTAAACTAATTCCGGCTAGTTTAACTAATTATTTGTCTAGTTGGTATTTTGAAGATAATCAATACAACGATCAAAGTAAACGACCATATGCATATCTTACCGCAGAAGTTTATAAAAATTATAATGGCTATATTGAAGGTATAACAGGTGTTTATCGCACTAACTCAACATATTTTAGTAACACTCACTACCCAATGAACTTTATTGGTGGGGTTGTGCCTTGTCGTCCATACATTTATTCTTAAACTTTTATTTAATTTTCCAACGCTAAAATAAAAATTAAAAAGTTTAATAAGGGTGTGCATATCGCACACCCTTATTTTTATTTACTGAAAATTTTTTTCTCAAAACAACTTTAGGTTGCTTTCTTAAATTTTTTAGTTAACTTTCCTATAAAGTTAGGTAAATGGTACTTTTTGTTTAATTGCCAATTAACTTTTCCTTAAATAAAAAGTAAAGTAAATCGCTATCTACTGTTGGTGCAATTAAATCAGCATTCTCTTTTAACTCAACGCAATCTGAGTTTTCCATGCATACTGACACATCTGCATGTTTTAACATCTCAGAATCGTTTTCACCATCTCCAACAGCTATTACTTTGCAATCTTTTTCAATTAACTGATTTTTGGTCAAATAACTTTTTAAAATTTCAATTCCTTTTTGTTTAGAAAAACCTTTTAAAGTGCAGTCTAGTCCTTTTTGTTTGTTCCAAAAATAAAAGTCTAAACCACTAAAACCATTTTTAATTGAGCTTAGGTCTTCAGGATAGTTTGATGACAACCAAAGTGAGTAAATTTCTTTACTTAAAATATTTTTGTTATTTGCAAGTTTAAATTCTTTTTCACGCATTTTTTCAGCGCTGTCATGCATATTTGCGTAATACGCAAACTTACTTGTTGTAAATCCTAGATTAACTCGTTTACTTGCGCAAATTTCGTTTAATTTAACAACATCGCGGTTGGAAAAACAATGTTTTGAAATTATTTTTTTTTGAAACTCAATATATTGTCCGTTTGAAAGTACTAAAAAATCAAGATATTTTAAAACTGGTTTTAAAACTTTGATTTTAGGTTTTCCACGTCCTGTTGCAACTCCGCAGAGAGTTTCTTTGTCTTCACTCAACTCTTTAAGTAGTTTGCGTGTATTTGGCAAAATTTGTCCGTGTTTTTTGGAGTATAGAGTGCCATCAATGTCAAAAACAAAAATTTTTTTAATCATTTACAAAATGTCTCCCTGTGTAGTTAATTAAAGCCAAGACCCTTAAAGGCACTTGCTCTGCTTTGTATATATTATATTATGGTAAAATATTTAAGTATGCACGGAGGAATTATACATATATGAAAATAGAAAAATTAAAAAAAAATCAAATAAAAGTGACAGCAAAAGTCTCGCTTTCTGACTTTGAAAGTGGACTTGACTACGCATATCAATTAGTAAAAGAAAAAGTAGAAATCAAAGGTTTTAGAAAAGGTCAAGCACCTCGCTCGATTTATGAAAACAGATACGGCAAGGCTTCACTTTTCAACGACGCTTTAAACTTCGTTATCAACGCTAAGTTTGAAGATGTGCTTTTCGCCAAAGAATACGAAGTAGTTGCAGAACCTACAAACGTTGAACTAAATCCAAAAGAACCAAAACTAGCCGAAGAAGAGTTTGAAGTAATTTTAACAATTCCAGTAAAGCCCGAAGTTAAACTAGGCCTGTACAAAGGTATTGAAATTAAAAAACCAAACACTAAGGTTTCCGCTAAAGAAGTTGACGATAAAATCACTGAAGAACTTAACCGTTCTGCAAAACTAGTTGCCAAAGACAAACCAGTTGAAAAAGGAGATACTGCTAATATCAACTTCGAAGGCTTTATTGACAATGTGGCTTTCCCTGGCGGAAAAGGGACTGATTTTGATTTAAAAATTGGCTCAGGTCAATTTATCCCAGGCTTTGAAGAACAACTAATTGGCCTAAAAGCAGGTGATGAAAAAGATGTTAATGTAACTTTTCCAGAAGACTACCAAGCCGCTGACTTAAAAGGAAAAGCCGCTGTTTTTAAATGTCGTGTTAACTCAGTTAAAGTATCTGAACTTCCTGCTTTAACCGACGAATGGGTTAAAGATCTGAAAAAAGACAAAATTGAGACAGTTGAGCAATACAAAGCCCACATGAAATCAGTTATCACTCAACTAAAAGAAAAACAAGAAAACGAACGCATCAAAAAAGAAGCCCTTGAAGAGGCTTCAAACAATGCAGTTATTGAAATTCCTGATGCTATGATTGAAGCACAAGCCAACCGTAATCGTCGCCGTATTGAAGAAAGTCTGAAAGCTTATGGCTTAAACTACACACAATATTTAGAGATGACTGGCAAAAAAGCAGATGAAGCGCTTGCCGAAGAGAAAAAAGCAGCATATGAACAAATTCATGAAGCCTTAACATTAGACGCCATCGCAAATGCTGAAAAACTAGATGCATCAGATGCAGAAATAGAGGCTCATTTTGCAGAAATCGCTAAACAATACAACACTTCAGTTGAAGAAGTTAAAAAACAACTAAGCAAAGAAAATGTAGCAAAAGACTTAAAAGTCGGAAAAGCACATGACTTTATTGTTAAGAACGCTAAACTCGTATAAAAATGGATTTAAATCAAGAAAATTTACTACCTGTTGTTCCACTTAGAAACTCAGTACCACTACCTGCCACTTCACTTCGTCTAGACATTGGCAGACCAAGTTCTGTAAAAGCCTTGGATGCCGCGGAACGCGGAACTGGTAAACAAATTATTTTGTTAATTCAAAAAAACCCAGACATTGAAAACCCAGAACAAAAAGACCTTGAACAGTTTGGGGTAATTGCCAAAGTGGGATTTAAAATAAAAAATGACCTGCCTGGCTCAGAAAGTTCATATAAAGTTAAATTCCATGTCTCTAGACGAATTAAACTAATAAATTACTTTCCTGCATCTAGTCAATCTCCATTTGCATCGTGTTCCTTTGAATACGCAGATGTAGATAGTCAAAACCTATCTGAAAAAGCCTTAGTTTCGCAAAAACTATTAGTTGAAAAAAATCGTGAGTTTTTAAAATCAGCACCTGGTGACTCAAAAGAACTTTCCAACGTCGAGTTTAATTCAGCCGAAGAGGTTTATCTGCTTGGCAATAGTTTAACTCGCGAGTTTGCACGAAGATTAAACTACCTAAACGCAAATACTATGGAAGACTTGCTTAAAACTGCGTTAATTGACTTTGAGTATTTGTCTATGACTAATTCTTTGGAGAAAAAAATCCAAGAAGAAGTACAAAGATCGATAGACGAAGCGCAACGCGAGTACTTTTTGCGCGAAAAAATGAAAGCGATTCAAAATGAACTTGGAGATCGCGCTCGCAAGATTGATGAAATTGAGCAAATTAGAGCCGCAATTTTAGCTGCTAAAATGCCTGCGCAAACTGAGACTAACTTGCTTAACGAATTAAAGAAATACCAAACTGCATCTTCTTATTCTCCTGAAGCAGGTTCTATTAAAACCTACCTAGATTTTGCAGTCTCTCTTCCTTGGAATAAATTTTCAAAAGACTGCACTGACATTAAAAAAGTCAAAACCGCACTTGACAAAAAACACTATGGACTAAAACAAGTTAAAGACAAAATTCTTGAATACTTGTCTGTCCAAATTAAGACTAAAAAAGTTCCACAAGCAATTCTTTGTTTAGTTGGACCTCCTGGCACTGGAAAAACCTCTTTAGCAATTTCTATCGCTGAGGCTTTAAATAAACACTTTACCAAAATCTCTTTAGGTGGAGCAGATGATGAGTCTGATATCCTTGGTTTTCGCCGCACATACGTTGGGGCACTTCCTGGCCGAATTTTAAAAGGTATGGTTAAAGCTGGCACTAAAAACCCGCTTTTCTTACTAGATGAAATTGACAAAATCGGCAAGTCTCACCGAGGAGATCCAGCGGCTGCTTTATTGGAAGTTCTAGACCCTTCACAAAACTTCCGTTTTGAAGACCACTTTTTAGAAGAACCATTTGACTTGTCTAAAGTGATGTTTATCACAACTGCCAATTACTTGGAAAACATTCCAGAACCTTTAATGGACAGAATGGAAATTATTCAGTTAAGCAGTTACACCGAAGTTGAAAAATACCACATTGCCACTGAATACTTAATTCCAGATAATTTAAAACTAGCCGGAATTAAACCAGGTCAATTAACTTTTACAGACGAAGGTATTTATAAACTAATTCAGCACTACACTCGTGAAGCCGGAATTCGTGAACTGAACCGACTAATCGGCACCATTTCTCGCAAATTTGTCAAAAAACTCTTAGCCAAAGAACTGACATCTTTAGAAATCAACGAAGGCAACTTAGAGGAATACCTTGGTAAGTTCAGATTTTTCCACAATATTGCTGACCAAAAAGACCAAGTCGGAGTTGTAACTGGCCTTGCCTATACCGCGTACGGCGGCGATACTTTAAAAATTGAGGCAAACACTTATGCCGGCAAAGGCGACGTTGTTTTAACTGGAAAATTAGGCGACGTCATGAAAGAGTCTGCAATTACCGCGCTTTCTTTTGTGAAATCTAAAGCAGAAGAGTTTGGAATTGATCCCGAAATATTTGTGAAAAACACCATTCACATCCACGTACCGGAAGGTGCAGTTCCAAAAGACGGACCAAGTGCAGGTATCACGATGTGCACGGCAATTGTTTCACTTTTGACAAAAAAACCAGTTAAACACACAGTTGGAATGACCGGAGAAATTACTTTAACCGGCCAAATTTTGCCAATTGGTGGCTTAAAAGAAAAAGCAATTTCTGCACACCGCTCAGGCTTAAAACAAATCTTGATTCCAAAAGACAATGTTCGCGATGTTCAAGATATTCCTGAAGAAGTACTTAAAGACCTTGAAATTACACCTGTGTCTGAAATCAAAGAAGTCTTAAAAGCAGCCCTAGCTGCTTAAAATAAGTAATTTTAATTAAATGTTTGTAAAATCAGTATTTGATTTAAAAACTAAACCAACCGACTTACCAGAAGTTTTGTTGCTTGGGCGCAGCAATGTGGGTAAGTCTAGTTTTATTAACAACTTTTTTCAAAGCAAAATTGCGAAAGTTTCTCAAAAACCCGGCAAGACCATTGCACTTAACTACTTTAAATACAAAGACTTGTTTTATTTAGTTGATACACCCGGCTACGGGTTTGCTAAAGTTGACTTTAAAACCCAAGAGCAATTTACTCGTCTGCTTGGCACTTACATTGGCACACGAGACTATGCTTTAGTTTTGATGTTAATGGATTTTTATATAGGTCCAACTCAAAAAGACTTAGAGATGTATGAATATTTGCTAGGTCAATGCATTTGTCCTTTAATTTGCTTTACTAAAGTAGACAAGGAAAAAAAGTCTAAGGTGTTTAGTAAAAAAAACCAATTTCAAAAGCAGTTTCCAGATTCTAAATTATTTTTTGTAAATAACGTAGTTGCTTTTTCTAGTCAAGTACTAATTGAACACTTAACTAATTATTTTAAGGAGAAAACAGCATGAAAAAAATTATTATCATGACCGATTCATCCCCAGATATTTCGCCTGAATTTAAAAAAAGTGCAGAAATTTTTCAGTTTCCTTTTCAAATTACTTTCAACGAAGAAACTTTTCCGGATAACGGCGAAAACGATGCTCTTGAGTTTTTTGCCAAAGTCAATCAAACTAAAACTCAAGATGTTCCAAAAACCGCAGCCCCTAGCCCTGAGGTTTTTCTGAGTCTAATTGAAAGTCAACTAAAAGGAAACGATAACTATTTAGTTTACTTCGGCATTGGCTCAAGATACTCAGCCTCTTTAAACTACTTTCAAGTTGCCCTAAAGAACTTACCCCTTGAATATAAAAACCGCACTTTTTTTATAGACACCTGGCAAATTGCTTCAGGTGTAACTATGCTGATTAAAAAAGCAGTTGAAATTAAAGACCAAGTTCAGTCAATTGATGAATTTTTAAATTTCTTAAACGAATACAAAAAAGGCATGATTATTGAGTTTATCTCAAAAGACCTTAGTTACCTAAAAAGAAGTGGCCGTGTTTCTGGCATGCAGTCGCTAATTGGCTCTATTTTGCAAATCAAGCCAATTTTCCACTCTGAGCAAAACGATATTTTGCCAAGAAAGTCAATAGGCACACACATCAAAGCCTTGGAAAATGTATTTAATGTTTTTTTTGAACACTACAAAAAAGGCGAGATTGACGAAAAAACTGTGGCTATTGCAACAATTGAAGATGAGCGCTTTGCTAAATATTTAGAAGACAAAATAAGCGAGCATTGTCCAGATATCACAACTGTTCGCTCGTTTTTAACTAAAACTATCTGTGTGCACTCAGGTGCTAACATTACAGGTATTTGCTATCACGTCAAAAAAGCAAGTTAATTTAAAAACAACATAAAAATGGATAAAAAATATAGTTTTGCAAACGATAATTTAATTTATGAGCGTTGGCTTAAAGCCAATGCTTTTTTGCCGAGCAAAAAAGGCAAAGGTTTTACTGTTGTAATTCCGCCACCAAATATCACCGGAATTCTGCACATCGGACACGCTTATGACAACACCCTTCAAGACGCCGTAATTCGTTTTCAAAGGATGCAAGGCAAAGCCGCACTTTATTTTCCTGGAACTGACCACGCTGGAGTTGCAACTCAAGCGAAAGTTGACGCTAAGTTAAAAGAACAAGGCACAAATCGTTTTAAAATTGGCAGAACTGAGTTTTTAAAAGCAGCCTGGGACTGGAAAACTGAACACGAAGACACAATTCGCCGTCAATGGCAAAAAATGGGGTTGTCTTTAGATTATTCTCGTGAACTTTTCACCCTTGACAAAGGACATTCTGAAATCGTCGCAAAACGTTTTATTGAACTTTATGAACGAGGTCTAATTTACCGAGACTACAAAATTATTAACTGGGACATTCAGGCAAAAACCGCACTTTCAAATATAGAAGTCGTGCATAAAGAAAGTAAGTCTAAACTTTACTTTATTAAGTATTTATTTAAAGGAAGTGAAACTGACGGAGTGGTGGTTGCAACTACTCGCCCAGAGACTTGTTTTGCAGACCAAGCATTAATGGTTAATCCGAAAGACGAAAGATACAACGCGCTAATTGGCAAGACTGTTTTAGTTCCAACCACAAATATAGAAATTCCGATAATTGCAGATGAATACGTGGAAAAAGATTTTGGAACAGGGGTTGTAAAAGTAACTCCTGCTCACGACCCAAATGATTTTGAGGTTGCCAAAAGACACAATCTAGCTAAACCACTTTGTATGCACGAAGACGGAACTTTAAATGAAATGGCTGGCAAATACGAAGGTCAAGACCGTTTTGTTTGCCGTGAAAATTTACTTTTGGATTTAAGCAAAACAGGGCAGTTTATTAAAGCCGAAGAACATCTTAACTCAGTTGGCTACTCTGAGCGTACAGATACAGTAGTTGAACCTAGACTTTCGCTTCAATGGTTTTTAAAAATGGATTATTTTTCAAAACTAGCGCGTAGTTCTAAGACTAAGTTTTATCCCGCTAGATTTAAAAAAATCTTTATCAACTGGATGACAGATACACTAGACTGGTGCATTTCTCGCCAAGTTTGGTGGGGACATCGTATACCAGTTTGGTATAAAGGCACAGAAATTAAAGCACAAATTGAGTCACCTGGAGCAGGTTGGCGCCAAGACGAAGATGTTCTTGACACTTGGTTTTCTTCATCTCTTTGGCCGCTTTCTTGTCTTTCGCAAAAACCAGGTGATTTTGAGCGTTTCTTTCCGACTCAACTGCTGGTAACTGGATACGACATCATATTTTTCTGGGTTTCTAGAATGATTTTCCAAAGTCTAGATATTGCCAAAATAGATCCTTTTAAAGAAGTTTTAATTCATGGACTTGTCAGAGCAGCAGACGGACAAAAGATGTCAAAATCGCTCAATAACGGGATTAACCCATTTGACGTGATCAAAGAGTTTGGCGCAGACAGTTTAAGATATTTCTTAGTAACTTCATCATCTCCTGGAACTGACATTAGATATGACCGCGTCAAAATTGAGTCTGCTTGGAATAATTTAAATAAACTTTGGAACATCTCTAGGTTTATCTTAAACGACTTTACAAAGCCAGTAAAAACAGTTTTAGCCAAAACTCTGGCGGATAACTATATCTTGGCAAGTCTAAATGAAACTATTTTAAAATACACTCGTTTATTTAAAAAATATGAGTTTCAAGAAGCCGCTAAAGTTCTGCAAAACTTTATCTGGCAAGACTTTTCATCTGAATACCTAGAAATTGCAAAAGTTCAAAAAAGAAGTGAAGAACTCAAAGATAACACTAACAAAATTTTGGTCTATGTGCTTAGCCAAATCCTTAAACTGCTGCATCCTATAGTTCCGTTCGTTACCGAAAACATTTTTTCAATGTACAACTCAGAACTTTTAATTAATGCTCGTTGGCCAAAGGCTAAGAAAGAGGACAACAAGACTGTTTTTGCTGATTTTGAAATATTTAAAAAAGTGCTTTTAATGTTGCGTTCATATATAGCAGAAAACAAAATTACTAAAGCCTTATCTGTTACTTTGGTTGCTAAAAACGCAAAAACTAAAGCAATACTATTTGAAAACCTTGAAAACACTCGCTCAATTTTAAAACTCGCTGAACTAAACTTGGCAGACTCCTGCACTGTTGATTCTGCTGAGTTAATTGACGCTAATTTCTCGGTTTTTGTACACGCAGAAAAACAAAACCCAGAACAACTAAAAGAACAACTTAAATACCTTGAGGCTGAAATCAAAAGGTCTGAGTCAATTTTAAATAATTCCGGGTTTTTAGCCAAGGCTCCTGCTGCTAAAATTGACTCAGAAAAAGAAAAGTATGCAAAATACTTAAAAGAGTTTGAAAAAGTTAAAAATGCACTTGAAAGATAAATTAAACCTTTTACTTGAACACCTTTACATTAGAACTGGTTATCCAAAAGACGAAAATATTACAAGAATCAAAAAAGCCTTAAAATATTTAAATCTAGACTTTCAAAACACTTTTAAAGTCCATATAGTTGGTACTAACGGCAAAGGCAGCACAGCGATTTTTTTAGCTAAACTTTTTGAGCGTAAATATAAAAAAGTCGGTCTTTTTACCTCACCTCACTACATTGATTTTAGTGAGCGCATCCAAGTTAACTCTAAACAAATCAGCGCAAAAAAACTATATCCTATTTTAACTAGTCTACTTTACGACGGTTTTTTTCAAGCCTATTCTTTTTTTGAATTAACTTTTTTAACGGCCTTGATTTACTTTAAAGCCCAAAAATGCGATTGTCTTGTAATTGAGGCTGGAATTGGCGCGAAAAATGATGTCACAAACTGTTTTAGATACAAAGCATCTTTTTTGACTAACATTGGACTTGACCACACAGAAACGCTGGGTGGTAGCCTTGAAAATATATTTAAGGATAAAATCGCTACTTTGAAAGACCATCAGTTGTTTTTTACAAATAATGCAACTTTTTTTGAAGAAATTAAACAAATTGGCGAAGCCAACCACTCACCAGTTTTTTTAACTGATTTTAATAAGTTTGACACCAGTAAAGTAAATCAAGTCATATACGACAAAACTCATATTTTTAAAACTAATTTCAATGAAGACTTTTTAAAACAAAATTTGGCTTTGGTTTTAACTTATTTTCTAAACTTCACCGATATTTCTGTTAAAAAAATCCAAAGAACTTTGAAAAAAACGAAAATCCCTTTTAGATTTACTAAATTAAAGTCAAATATTGTAGTAGATGGCGCTCACAATCCAGCAGCAATTTCTAAAATCATTCCTGAAATTAAAAAACTAAAAAATCCGTCTGTTGTGCTTTCTGTTTTAAAACCCAAAGACTACGCAGGTATTTTTGAACTTCTTTTAAAAGAAAAAATAGAAGTTAAGTATTTAGATTTTCCAGATATTCGCAGTTATTCATTTAAAGAAATCAAAACCCCTGGTATTGAATATTTAAATTCACTTTCTGAACTTAATATGAAATCAAACAAAACCTATATTTTTACAGGTTCTATCCATTTTGTTGGCTATATAGTTTCTGAACTTAAAAAAAATAGAGTGCTTAAATAAGCACTCTATTTTTTTAAAAAACAACTTATTAAAGAATAATTGTTTCTTTGTTTTCAATATCTTTTGGTTGAATTTTTAATTTTGTAATTTCGTCTCTTAGGAAGTTGGCTTTTAAATATAGTCCAACGATTCCAACAATTGTAACAAAAAAACCAACAATCAACAAAATATCGTGAACTTTTTCAATGTCAAACTCGTTAACTAGCGAAATTATGTAAAAAACTAAATAGGTAATGCCAATAGCAGTTATACCTGAGAAAAAGATAACCATTGTAAACACATATAGGCCGATTAAACTTGTTAATAAAAAAGGTAATACTAGTACAACAAAAAACGGTATAAAAATAAGTGAGCATAACAATACTATAGATAAAATAAATGCTGTTTTAGTTTGTTTTAAACTTCGTTCAAGTTTTTGTAGTTTAATTTCTTGCATTAAGCACCTCTCAACACATAAAAATTATAGCCCATAAACACGATAAAAGAAAATTGTTAGCGAACACCTCGAAAACCTAATATGATTTTTCAAATCAAATTTCAAAAACCACATTTCATTTTGACAACAAAACCACAACCACACGCAAAGTTTTCATTGCTATATTAGTTGAAATATTTAGAAAAATTTTATACAATTAAAAAGTATGTGGTCCGCTGCAACTCAAAAATTTTATCTAAAATAGCATGAACACATTCTTTCAAAAATCTTACAAGGAGGACCCGATATGAGTTTAAAAGGTCAACAATTGCTTGCTGAGTTAACAAAATCTTACTTAAAGCAAGATGTTCCTAGTTTCGGACCTGGTGATAATGTTAAAGTACACGTTACCATTAAGGAAGAAAAACGTACCAGAACCCAGTTGTTTGAAGGTTTGGTAATTAAGAGACAAGGTAGAGGAGTTTCTGAAACTTTTACTGTTAGAAAAATTTCTTACGGTGTTGCAGTTGAAAGAACTTTCCCAATTCACTCACCACTAATTGTCAAAATTGAAGTTACCAGACACGGAAAAGTACGCCGTGCTAAACTTAACTACATCCGTAATCTTTCAACTAAGGCTGCACGTATTAAAGAAGTTAGAAAATAGTTTTTTTAACTTAAAAAACATTTTAAAAGCCCCACAATGTGGGGCTTTTAATTTACATGGTTAGTTTAATTCAAAGTATTGTTTTAAGATTGGTTTCTTTAAAAGTGCTTGTCTTTCTTCGTCGGTTAAGTATTTTTTGTCAATAATAACTTCACCAACATATTTTTTAAACCAACTTACAGACATCGGATAAATTCCTGAAAACCCTGGTTCAGTGCCCCATGAGTTTTCTACTTTAAACTTAGTAACTTGTTTTTTAACTTCAGAAAAACCAGTGAAAACCATAGCGTGGGTTAGTTTTAGTTCTTGCATTTCAATTCTGTCTTTTTCTGAGTACTCTAAATCTAGGCCAAAAATTTCTTTCCAAGCAACCATTTCATTGGCAAAATGTTTAGAGTCGCTTTCTTTGCCAACATCGCAGGCAAACCAAACAGGTAAGTTGTCTCTAAGTTGCGCAACAGTTAGTTCAATTAGTCTTTGTTTTGGTAAGTTAAACTCAACTTGTAAAGGTGCACCTTCCATATTAGTGCAGTATTCAAGTTCATATGGTTGCATAAATTCAAAGTTACGTGAGCAGTCTGAAGAGACTGTCACGTAGTCATCTAAGTTAATGTCTACGTATTTTTCAAAGAAGATTTGAGGGGTTAAATTGCGGTCAATGTGGTATTTTTTGTCTTTATCGGTGTATTCAAAGTCAAATTTTTCAATTGGCGCTGGCATTGAACTAGAAATAACTTTAAAAGCATCTAAAAACGCTTTTTCTCTAAGTTCTTTATTTAACTCAACTTTGCCTGCCTTGAAATTACTTTTTGCGTCGACTGCGTATTTTTTGACAATCAAAGTAATTAAACTTTGCATATGGTGTGTATTTGAAGTTTGTGCGTTTTCAGGTTGTACAGATTTTGGTACAATTCCGTATTTTTTAACTAAGTTAACAAAGTATTGCCAGTAGCCACCGTCTCCAGTTAAAGGTTCGTTTATAAACATAAAGCGACGATCTTCTGGGTCTAGACTTAAGTTTTTGTCAATTACTGAAAAAAAGTAATTTACTTTTTCTAGTAAATCATAGTATTGCAGGTAAGATTGAGAAAGTTCAAAACTTTCTAGTTTTATTTTTTTTGCTATTTGATATCTTAAAAAGGTTAAACCTGAAAACATCCAGCAACGTCCAGATTGTTTTTGGTTAGAGATGTTTAAAGCAGGGATGGAGTGCGAAAAATGAGTGCTGACAAGTTGTTCGTTTTCTTGAACATAGACAACATCTGCTAATTTAGAACGGACAAGCGCTCTTTTAATTGCACAAAGTTGTTTGTTTTTTGTGAAACTTTTGTTGTATTTTTGAAGTAATTCTTTTGAAATTTCCATAATTATTTTCCAACTGGAGTCAAAATACCTTGGTCAATTGCCTCTGGATAAGGGTATTTTTCTTCACGCATTCTAGCGAAAATCACGTAAATTAAACCGTGTTCATAGTCTATTCTAGTAACCACTCCATAACTTCTTTCTTTTTCTACTTTGACTTTTTGGCCAATTAGTTTTTTGTCTTCTATTCTGTCCATAAATTAGTACCTCTTTGGTTTTAATTTTACCACGAAACGGCTAGTAAACCTAAAAAAAGACGGATTTTTTGCGATTTTAAAATAAAAAAACGAGATTTTTAAATCTCGTTTTCATTGTCTAACTCAGGCTTTTGGACTTGAGTTTCTTGCATTTTGCTAAATATTTCGCTAACCGAAATTGGCGCGAATAACTTACCTTGAAAACAAATGTCTTTGATTTTTTTAATTGAGTTAAACTCATCTTTTTTAGTTAAGTCTTTGACAATCAAACAAGAGTTTGTTTTTTTAGTTTCAAGGGCAAACATCTTGATAAACTCAGTAAAACGAATGCCGTCGGTGTATCTTTGAACTACTCCTTGAAAACCGTATCTTAAATACGCCGAGATATTTTTGGTAAACACTTTATGTTTACTTTGTTCAAGGTTTTGCTTGAAGTTTTCAACAACGCCGGGTAGTTCTTCTTCATTTGGAAATAAGAAGCAAATGTGTGGGGCTAGATATTTGTATTTTAGTTTACTTATTTGTTTTTTAAGCTCTAGAGACATTAAAGACTCTTTAGACAGTGGTAAAAGAACATCAAAAATCTGGCCAAATTTTTCGGTTGCTATATTTAAAGCATTTACAACTTCTTTAAACAAAATTGAGTCAATTTCTACAGCCTTGCGGTGTTTTTTTGCAATTTCTTTAATTTCTTTAAAATCCAGGTCAAAGCCGTCTAGACTAAAACCAGCCTGGTAAAGCACAACATTTTTGTTTTCATCAACTATTGGCAAAAGCATTAACTTCAGCTTATCTGGATAGTTTAAAATTAGTTTGATAACATCGTCTTCAAAAATATCTTGGTGCAGGTCTTCTTTTTCAAAAATATGAAAGACTTTTCCATTTGTTTTAGCAAGGTTTAAAGCAAGGTCTGCAAATCTGTAGATTTTTTTAAAAGTTTTGTTGTAAGTTGCAGTTGGATATCTAAGTGCAGAGGCTGTAAATAAGAAGGTTAACTCTAAGCAGTTTTGTTTGCCGATGTTTTGTGTTTTTTTACTTAGTTCACTAAGCACATTACTCAAGGCTCTGATGTCGTTAAAATCCACATACAAAGCAAACTTGTTGTCTTGAATGAAGTAAATTAAGTCAGTGTTAAAAAACTCTTTTAAAACATCTAGAAACTCAGCAATATATTTTTCTTGTAGTTCAAGTGAGTAAAGATGTCGGTTATTGAAGTTCAGTTCAATTAAAATTAAGGAAAACTTATCAATTAACTTGCTTTGAAAAGCGCGTTCAAGTTCTGTGTGTGAATACAGCCCATATATATTGTTGACCTTTGCAGTTTCAGCCAAAGTGTTAATTGTTCTTTGTTCTTCGTCTATGTCTAAAACTACTGAAAAGACCACGACTTTACCAAATAAATCAACAGAACTTGCGAGTTCCACAACTTGTTTTTTTCTGAGTCTGTATTTTTGCTTTAGTGAGTTTCCTGGTTTTAAACTACAAGTTAAAAACTCTTTTTTATAGCTAATTTTGTCGCTACCCACAATTTGCGTGCAGTATTGGTCTAGCGTAGTTGTCTCAACTCCGTCTAAAAGCGCGCGCATTCCTACGCTTAGATGAATTTGCTCGTCTATGTAGTATTTAAACGCCAGAGTTGAGTTTTCTTTTAAAGTCGTAAATAAGTTAGTAATTTGTTTTAGTTTAAGTAAGTTTTTGTCTTTTTCAAAAACATCTAAAATAAGCGCTGAAAGTAATTTAAAATAAGTGTATTCACTTTCTTGAAAGTTATGACTTTGCACGATAAACTTTAAGTTTTTGCTTAAAGAAAAACAGTAAAGCGTCTGGTATTCAGGGGAGTATGGACTGCCAGTAAGTGGGTTTTTAAACTCAGTTAAATCGCCTTGTTGGTATATTTTGTCAAAGTTAACTTGAACTAGTTTACTAAAAGCGGTATCAGCTAACTGAATATCTTCAATATCTTTGTTGTAAAGTCTTTCTTTTTTGTAGTTATATAAAGTTTGATTTTTTAAAATTACTAAATCAGCCGCTGGCACTAAAGCCTCACTTTTAATTAAAAGACTTCTAAGTGTTTCTCTTAGACTCAAATCTTGCGGAATTTTGGCGTAAAAACTCATGACGTCAAAAAAGTTTTGATAAACTCTGGCCTCAACTTTTATGGCTTTTTCTTTTACTTCAAAGTTAGGTTTAGTATCTTCTTGAAGTGAAATAACTGGTTCTTCCCCAAGGTTTAACTTAGTTGTTTTGTCTTTCTTTTGCTGAAACTTAGCGATGCGTTTCGCTGTTTTTTCTTCGTTGTTACGTTGTGAGTTTGCTTTAAAAAACTTAAGTTGAGCCTCTAGAAACATTAAAATTAAGTCATTGTCTGCTAACTTTAAAATGTCTTTTTCGTATTCTGACTGAATAATATCTGCGCGGTGGTTGTTTTGTTCGCTAACAGCGATACAATAGTGGTAAACTTGTGAAATTACCTTATATTTGCCCATACCATTGCAGTCTTTTAAAACTTGTTTTAGTTCGTCAACCCAACCAAGGGCGAATAGCAATTTAAGTTCTTGTTCAAAGTCACGCTCATCAAATCTGGAATTTGCCTGATTTAAATAGTCATAGGCTAAGTCTAATTTGTTTTGACTGACAAAAAACGAAACTAGTTCTTTTAAATAGTATCTAGCGTAGTTTTCTGGCAAATCTGTTTTTTTCAGCTCTGAAATAACTTTATCTGAGTCAAACTTTTGTTCTAGTTTAAGTAAATTTATCTCTAGATAAACTAAATCAAAGTCAACTTTGTAGCCGTATTTTTCTTTAATTTTTAAAAAAATCTCGCGAGCATTTACTGAGCTGCCACTTCTTAAATACGCCCAAAACCAATTAGTTAAAAAAAGTAGATATTCTTTTTCTTCGGCTTCTTTGAACTTTGGCCATACGGAGTTTGAAACTTCAATTGCTTCTTTGTGTTTGTGGTTTTCTAAAAGTATTTCTTGCATGAAAAAAACCGCACGACGATAGTCTTGCAAAGAAATTGTGTTTTTATCTAAAAAAGACTTAATGATATAAACTGTGTCTACTGTGCGTTCAAGCAGCAATAATTTCTCTATATTCATTTCAAGTCCTCAATTGCCTCAATTGTGTTTTTAACTTCGTTATTTAAATAAGTCTCAATTTCTTGCCAATTTAAATTAAATAAACCTGAGTTTTTGCTATCTTTTTTAAAATTAGACACTGCATTCCAAAAAAGCATTTGAAAAAGACGCGCGAATAAAACAGTCTTAATTTCTGTTTTTGTCGGTTCTTTTTCAAAATAAAGTGCAAAAACTTTTTTAATTTTAGTTAAACTAAGCCCTGAAAAACTAGTGATATCTTCAATTGGATATCCTGTTCTAGTAAACTCAAAATCAGAAATTAAAGGATTTGCAAAATATTTATCTACCAAAATATTGTCAGCCTGAAAATCACCGTGGATTTGACAAGGCGAAAATTTAGAAAACAATTCTTTGTGTTCTGCTTTAAATAACTGATATCCTTTTTGAAAATCTAAATTATCAGAAATAGAATTTGACATTTTTATTGCTTCGTCAAGCCGAGCAATATAGTCAAAAGGTTCTACTTTTTTAATTTGGTGAAGTGTTTTTAGCCTAAAAACTACTTCTTTTAAGTCAGGTTTAGACTCTAAAGTAGTCTCTATATATTTAGAGATCTTAATTCCAGTATCTGGGTTGTGATAAAAAGTTTCGGGGCAGATTGAGTTTTTTTCGGCAATCTCTAGGATCTTTTCTTCGTCAGTATACGAAATAAACGGATAAAGCGGAAACCCAGGAATGCGAATAGTGTAAGTTTTTCCAAACACCTGAAACTTAAAAACAAAGTTTTGACGGCCCTTTTTTAGTCTGTCTATATATTCAGGTTCAAGTCCAAAGGTGTCTTTAATAAAGGCGCAGGCAGTTTTTTTAGGGTCAAATAAAAAAGGCTTGCCCTTAACTGATTTTATTAACTTAGAAATTGCTTGCCCGCGGTGCGAAATTTTATTTTTTTCGTCTACCGAAAACTCACAAAAAGCACGCTTAGCGCCACGTGGCCAAAAAATGTTGTCATATAAAAAAGTGTTTTTGACAAACTCAGAGTACGGTTTGACCTCGCCTTTAATCTCACCGTCAAAGTACCTAGCCTCACCGTTAAAATAAAGACAAAGCACCACTTTAAACGAGGCATTTTTACTTAAACCATTAAGTTTTTCAAATAACTGTTTTCCTTGGTTTTTAAAAATTTCTGCTTCTTTTCTTTTAGTTTCAACCCCAGGATAGCCGTTTAATGCGACTATTTCTAAACCTGAGTCGTCGGCAATTGTCGGCAAATGATACTTATTGAAAAAATAACGCGCTTTGATTAACGCGTTTTCTTGAAAAGTTTTTCCGGATTCTTCGATTTTAGTTTGGTCATTTAAATCAGTTAAAGAAATTATTTCAAACTCAGTGTTTAAAAAAAATGCTTTAATTTCTTTAACTTTGTTTAAATTATGACTTGCAAAAAGCAGTTTAGTCATTTAAGATTTCTTGAAATTTACTGATTTTGTTTTGCTCGCACAATACAATTACGACGTCATTTTTCTCTAAAACTTCATTTTTAGAAGGCATTTTCGTCACACCTGCTCTGCGAATTAGCACAATGTTTACCGAATAAGTCTCTGGAAATTGCAGTTCTCTTAGAGTTTTTCCGTCATAACGGTTGGTATTAACAATTACTTCGTAAACTCCGTAGTTTTGGTCTAGTGCATAGTGTTCCAGTACATTCTGCCAAATGATTTTGCGAACAGTTTGTTTACTTGCGATGTTATCTGGATAAATAGTAACCGAAGCTCCAAGCATTTTGGCAATTCGCTCTTGATATTCGTTAGTAACCTGGCAAATAATATTTGTCATTCCTAAATCTTTTAAGATAGTTACAATAATCATCGCAGTGTCAAAGTGTGTTGGAAATGAAACCACAGCCCAGTCAGCGTGGCCAAGTCCAAGGTCTTTGTAGATGTCTGCGGTTGTCAAAACACCAGTTGCAGCGTGTTCGACAAAAGGCTCAACTCTCAAAGTTTTTTCACTAGTTTGGTCAAGTGCAATTACGATATGTCCGTTTTCAGATAAGTCTTTGCAAATTGTTTGCCCGAAATTATCAAGGCCTACTACTAAGATAGTTTTTTTCACGATAAATACCTCAATTTGTTTCTTTAAAATAAATTAAAAAGACGGCTATATTATAACAAAGCCTAAGTTTATTTAGTATAATTAGTTGATATGTTTAAAGAAAAAAGAAGTTATTATATTTTAATCACATCAATAATTTTGGCAGTTACAATCGGCTTTAGTTTTATTAAAAGTCCAACTAATTATAACCTTTTAATTTGCTACATAGTCGCAAAGTCTATATTTGGAGTTAACTTAATTGCTACAACTATTGGGCTTTATTTTTATAAGTTTGAAAAAAATATGGATGATATTTTGTATTCTGTTGCGGGATTTTTGATGTTAATTCCTTTTTACATCAATTTATTTGATCCAACTAAGACTTTTTCGTTAATTTTGGCAATTGCATTTATTGTAGTTGGCGTTTCTTCTATCGCTATCGCTGTTCCTTTTTGTTTAACTACAACGTGGAAGGTCAGAGAAAAACAACTAATGAATACATATAAACAAGCAAAACCCCATGAGAACGAAGCTGATTCAGTTGAACCCGAAGTTATTCAAACTACCTGCGTTGATTTGAATGACTTGGAAAGCCATCTAAACGAAAGCGAAATTAAAGGAGTGGAAACTGAAGAACTAGAAAACAAAGAAATAGAGCTAAAAGAATCTGACAACTCAAAAGTCAAGGAGCGCCAATAATGGAAATCATTGAAAAAAAACCAGACGAATTAAAAGAGACTAAAACAGATGCAGAACCTATAAAGCAATTTGGACCAGACTACGAAAAACAGTTTGAACCAGTTAAAAAAACCAAAGCACCTCAACGCTTCGAAGTCACTAAAAAAACTGTGCTTTGGGCTGTTTTAACTTTCTTACTTTACTTTTTGATGTTTATTTTAACTGGTGCAATGATGTCGTTGTTTCAAAAAGCCAATAAAGGCAAAAACAACATCCTTTCTAAGGTAACCACTAAAGAAGAGAGTTTTTTTAGACAAATTAAACAACACAAAACCAATATTGGAATTTATAAAATTAGCGATGTTAATAAGGTTAAAGAACTTGAAAAGAAGCACAACTTGATTGCCAAAACTTTTGGCGAATACTCAACTTTTCAAAGCAAAGAAAGTAGTGTAGTTTACGCAAACCTAGTTGATCTTCAAAACTTATACATTCAAACTCTGGCCGAAAAAGCAAAGATTAGCCAAATTCTTAAAATCAAGTCAGACAATACTAAATCACTAACTCCTGAGCAACATGCTGCTTTAAATAATTTTGAACAAGCCAAAAAAGAAAACAAAATCTTAAACCGCTTAGTTTTCTTTGATATTGCTGAAACTGCAGGCTTTGGCATAACCTTGCCACAACTAATTTACGCAGATTCTCAAGACCGAAAAATTATTAGCACTTTTTCTAACATCAAAGATGTTAAATTAGATAAATACACAGTAGTTGTGCGCAAGTATCAAAAAAACAGTCAAATTGAAGGATATCAAAAAGTAGAAGCACCAAGTGCTGAGTTTCCAGATATTTACATTAGTAAAACCAGCAGACTAATTGGTTTGACTTCAAAAATTAAAAAGGACCTATATCCTGTACTTTACTCAAGGGTGCTGGCAAATGTGCCGCTTGCGGGTTCTGACAGAAGAGATGTCTATGAGCGCGTGTATGTTGATCAAAACATTCAAAAACTACCATTTTTTGTACAAAAAACAGAGTCTGAATTAGAAACTACAGCCCTGCTTAAACACGATGTATACTTTGCCGAAAATATAACTTCTCAAGTCAATGCGTTTGCTTTATTTAACTTTATCGGCATGGCAGTTGGCTTTGCTTTAATTTTTGGGTTAAACTTTGTATTTATTAAGAAAGACACACTGGCTTTAAATAAAAATTGGCTAGTTTTACTATTTGGCCTTGGTATCTCTTTCGGAGTTTCAATAGTTGGTGGATTTGTCGTGCAATCTATGCGCGCAAGTATTGATGGTGTTTACGGATACGCACTTTCTAGAGAATCGCTTAACCAGCAAACCATAGAAACGGCGATGCGAGGCGAGTTTAAATGGTTCTTGATATTCACAGTTTGTATATTTGGTCCAATTATTGAGGAACTAGTTTTCAGAAAAGCAATTTTTTCTCTATTTAAAACCAACTGGCCAGGGGTTTTAATTTCTACCTTGGTGTTTGGTGCAATCCACGTAGTCAATGAGTCTTCGTTTACTTTGTTTGCTTACAATATCTTTGCATATTTAGTAGGTGGCCTGGCATTTTCTTTAGTCTATGTTTACTCAAAAAGAAACGTGGTTGTAACTTCAGTGCTGCATATTTTACACAATACAATAGCAGTCATAACACTGTTCCTTGCTTAAGATAATGCAGATCAAAAGAATTGTTAATTTTGTATTAACTGTTGTTGCCTTTATTTTATTTTTAGTTGGTTTTTTCTTTTTAATTGCAGACTTTCGCGTTAAGTTAGTCTATATTATTTTACTTTCGCTTTCAGGTGCTTTGTTTGTAATTTCTATTATTTTAACTTTAACTTTTAATACAATTGAGCAAAAAAACAACAATAAAACCCAAATTTATTTAGAACATGAACGTGAAGTTTTTGACGTAGAAATTCAGAGCCCATTTGTTGTGAAAAACTCAACTGTTACTGCAGGAACTTACATTTTTGCAGTCACCAAAGACCTTAAGTTTAAGTTGGTAAACTCTACTGACTTTAACATTGTTTATTTAATTTCACCTAGCGACTTTAGTGAAGTTTTTTTTGAAGGAAATACCTTAACTTTAAAAACTCAAAACAGTACAGAAACATTTAAACTAAACAAAAACATTGATGTAATTAGAAACTCAAAAAGTTTTAACGACTTTTTATATGTTTTGAGCCACTATAACTTAATTTAATTAGGAGATATATGAAAATTAAAAAGAAATATATTTTAATTGGTTTGCTTGCGTTATTACTTGCCTTTATCTTTGCGCTTTCTGTTGCTTTTACACTACATTTTAAAAGTAAAATAAAAGATAAAATCAATCCAGAAGTTCAAACCAAAAGTACAGTTTACCTAAAGACAGTTTACGAAACTCTAGACAGTGCACCTGACTTTGAAAAAGAAATCAAACTTGGTGATTTTAAAGTAGGCACTGAACTTGAAATTACGCACCCTGAAATTACCGCTAAATTAAAAGACTTAGTTTCTGAAAATCACGAAAATAAACCAGATTCTGTAAAGTCAACGCAAACTTTAAAAGTTCACTCTAGCGCCGAAAAGCAATATTTTTTACTTTACTTTAAAGCCAAAACTTACCGCATAACTTTTGATTTTACAGAAAGCGGAATTGACCAATCTACAGTTTCAGATATCTTAAAACAACCACTTAACTTAAAGTACACAAGCAAAATACCCGCAGAAATTAAAACAGCATTGCTTGCAGTTAAAATGCAAGACAACGAAACCCATAAGTTCACACTTTCTCATTTTTTACTTGAAAACGGCGAAACCTTAGACTTTGAAAAAGCATACAACACAGACTTAAAAATCAAACCAGTATTTACTAAAACCGCCTTAGAAGTAGAATATACAGTAATGCACCTACTTGAAAAACAAGGTGAAAGTAGTGCTCTTGACAACACATATGAAGAAATTAAAGAAGTAAAAAAAGACACTGCTTTAAAAACAGTTCAATACACAGAATACACTGCTTTGGACAAAACTAAATACGAAAAAGACACAGCACACAGTGGCAACTTATTGTCAGCAAAACTAAATAAAACCGGAACTCCAGTTGTTTTAAAACAGTACTATAGATTAAAAACTACTAAAGTAAATTTTATTGGAAATGACAGCATTGATATTACTGGTCCTAAAACCAAGTTAGTTAAACTGACCAGAGCAGTTGAATATCCGTCAGTTAAGCCAAAAACCGACTATACCTTTATTGGTTGGGCAGATTCTGTTTCAGGACCTGTTCAAGCAAAACACATAGCAGGAGTAAACGAACTTAACTTGTATGCTCAAGTTGAAATTCAAACTCGTAAAATCACCTACATTATTAAAAGTCAAAATGAGCATGGACACTACAAAGTCTCTTATCAAACACAAGAGCAAAAAATAGGTGAAACTCACACCGTTTCTTTTGCCTACAACAAAGTAATTTATTTTGACCCTGAGTTTACAAGAACTACCTTTAAAGTATCTGCAGACAACACTGAAAACACAGTAACCATTACTTTAAAACGTCGCTACTTTACAGTTTCTTTTACTGTTATAAACTCTTTAGTTGCACCACCTGCAAGAGGTGTGTATTATGGTGCAAAAGTTGGCGCAATAGATACAAACAGTTTATACAAAGACAAAATTCTTAAATTTTATATCGGCAATGTAGAAAAAACCAAAGTGGAAGTTGAAAACTACATAGTCTACAAACCAGTTAGAATTGAAATTGTTGTTTCTGTTCCAAAATATTTATATCCACAAACTAAAGTAGACTTAACGCAAGCAGATATTTTGAGAGAAGAAACAAAACAACAAAGTTTTGAGTTTAAATCAGACAGCAAAACTCATAAATTTGATTTTACTCGAACATATGTCTACAGAAAAAATAGTGCAGATAAATACGAAAAATTCAACGGCAAATACTTTAAGTTAGAAGAAGTTGAGTTTGTCCAAATTCCTGGTGCCACTGGGTTTTATTCTAAAAAAATTATTGACTACACGCCTTTTAATATATATAAAAAAGATGTTAAGGAAAACTCTAAATACGAAAACTCAATCTTGAATGGTCTATTTCAAAACATTTCAAAAATTTTTGGAACAACTAACTTGTACCCTTTGACTTTTGACAAATCCGATAAAATGTTTGGAGTAAACGACATTGCTAGAAATGAACCTGAAAAACTTAGAAAAGAATCTACCGACTATGCCACCGAAATTTTAATGTCGGAAATTAAGCAACCTAAAGTCTTTAGATACGCTTCTTTGCGTGCAAACGACATTAGCGGTTTTAAACCTTCAGACTACGACAGCGATAGATGGATGCCGTATTATGCACCTGATAATCTTGGTTCTTGGTGGCTTGCAACTCAGCATGGAGACATCGATCCTAAATCATATATTGTCTATAGAAAAGATATTAACAACAAAATGGATTGGTCTTATTTCCCAGTTTATAATGTTTTTGGTGTTGTTGTAGGTAAAAAATAAATATTTGCCCCTTTCTATATTAGAAAGGGGTTTTCTTTTGAAATCAAGGCTAATTTGTTAGCATCGGTAATTTTAATCTAATTATTAATTACTCATTAAAATAGGTTTATAGTAAAATATTTGTGCATATCGTAATAAAGCGCTTTAAATTAAGGAGAAATATGTCAAAAAGAAAAAAAATCACAATTTATTCTATAATTGCCGCAACCGTTTTTTTGTTAATTTTTATTATTACTTTAACAACAGTGCTAGCAACTCATAAATCTAGTAGCCAAACAACAGGCAATGATAAAAACAAAACCATCGTTGGAGTTAAATTAGTTTTTGAAAAATTAAGCAATCAAGGCTCCGAAAAAACAGTTTACCAAAAAATTGGTGCATATGAACATGGCAAAACCGTAAGTTTAAAGCAAGATAAAGTTAAAAAAGTCTGGACTGTACTGAAAGCAGAACAAGATTTTTCAAATCACAATGCAGATTTCAGCCCAGCACTTTCTAAAACACAATTGACAGTAGACACAACAAAATCAAGTCAGGAATTAGTGTTTTATTTTGAGTTAAAAAAATATACTGTTACTTTTGATTTCGCAGATCCTGAAATCAAACCAGACACAATTCATACAGACCTTGCTAAAATATATGAACTTAAGTATTCACACACTTTAAGTAAAACTGTAAAAGAACTTCTTTTTAATGTTAAAAAAGTTGTAGCAGGTGTGGAACAAGTGGTTTCTCACTATATTGATGAAGACGGTAACAAAGTAGATTTTAGTGTACCATTAAATAAAAATACAAAAGCCAAACCTATTTTTGTATCGTCTATCACTAAGGTTAAATATATTGTTAATACAGAAGACGAAAACGGCCAAATAATTACCAACACACATGAAGTAAACACAAAAATTGGCTCTACTCATCAAGTTAATTTTAAAAATCCAGATGAAAACGTTTATCAAACACCAAAAGTTAGCAGACAAAGTTTAGTCGTGGCTCAAGATCCTGCACAAAACATCGTAACAATAGATGTTAAAAGAAAAGTTTATAATTTAGAATTTGATATAAAAGCCGCAACTAAAAAAATTAGTCCACAAACTCGCAGACACAACGAAGAAATAAAAAACATAGATTTACAAGAAGACAAAAACTTTCAAGTTTCTAAAATTGAGTTAAACGGAACTCCAATTACTAAAGCAGAACTTTTTAAAACAAAGGTTGACAAAAACCTAAAAATTACAGTTTACTACAAACACATAATAGTAGACGGGGCAAACTTATATCCACAAACTAAAGTTCAACTTAATCAAAGTGACATTCAAAAAGAAATTGTTTTCCAAACTCCTGCAACTTTCAATTCAGTTGGTAGAGTGTTAACCGCACAGTTTACTAGAACTGTGGTTTACACCGATTCTGGCGAAGCATATGAGAAATTAAATGGAGAATACTTTAAATTCGAAGAAGTTGAGTTTGACCCAATTCCAGATAAAAGAACATATTTTACAAAAAAGATTTTGGACTTTACTCCGTTTAGTATTCATCAAGACAACAAACCTGAGGTTGCGACATTTGTAAACTCTATCTTCAAAAGTTTACTTCAAGAGATTTCTGAAATCATGAAAGCAGAACTGTTTGCAGTTACGTTAGACGATGGTGAGTTCGGTGTTGAAAAAACTGCAGATAGTCCGGCAAATCGTTTTAAACTAATCAAAAACCCAACCGATTTTGCATTGGCTGTACTTGGCAAAGAAACTGGACCAAATTTAGTTTACAGAGGTGTTAATTTCTCTCAATTTAGACCGCTAAACTATAACCATGAAAACTGGATGCCGCAGTTTTTTATAGACTCAAATCAATATTGGTGGACTGCAACCCAGGAAAGTACTAATCTTAATTTAGTCAGATACATTGAAGAAACTGGAGACTATGGCTTTACAGACGTGGCTAAAGTTTATGGTTTAGTTGCTGCAAAAAGATAGAAAATCTATTTTAATAAATACTTTATTATCGCCTAACAAGAATAAATAATATGAAAATATAAACAGCTTAAATACTGTTTTAACAACTGCAATTACTATTTTTGTTGCTTTAACTTCTATTTTGATATTTCATTTAACATCTTGTAAACCAGCGCAACCAAAGGTTTAAAATTATGAGTTCAAAGTAGTTATGCAATTTAAAGATTTACCTGAAAAAGTAATTGCTGAAAATTCTGCTAGTCAAAATAAACTAATTAAAACAGCAACTGATTGTGCAAATGCAGTTTTTGGCAAGCAACGCGGTGAACTTCCGCTTTACCGCAATCTAAATTTAATTTCAATCCATACGATAAATCAAGAACTGACTAGATGTTGCTTTATGAAAACAACAATGAAGGGATATGATGGAATGGCACAAAAAGTAAGCCAAATTTTTTTGCCAAAAGCATACTATATAACTAAAGACGGACAGCCAGGCGTCTATTTTGTAAATGCAGTGTTGGGCTTAGTGTTAGTAAAACACTAAGGCTTGTTTAGAAAAATGACCATCATAATTTGACGGTCATTTTTTTTGTTTATTTAATTTTGCTTTGCCAATTTTTATATTTTTTAATTAGTTTATTGGTCAGACTTTTAATTGAAAATAGTCCGCAATTTTTTAAACTTAAATTAACCTGATTTAAAAACAGTTTATTGAAAATCAGGTCATCGCTTTGAATACGGCTTTGAATTGACTTGCTGTCATCTCCTCTTTTTTTCATTCTACGCTTGCGCACAAACTTAGGCGTTTCAACAAAACAAACAAATGCGTTGAAATCTAAAAAATCAAGTAAGGCGTTCACACCAGATGGGTCTAAAATAACGACACCGTCTGAAATTATTGCATCCTTGGTAATTCCGTAGTAATTGTTTGCGTATTTTGAGCATTCTATAAATTGATTTGACTGAATTTTGGCTTTAAAGTCGTTTTCTGAGATAAAATAGTAGTCAATTTTGTCTTCTTCACCAATTCTTTGCTTACGTGTAGTAGTCGTAATAACCTTTTTAAAACTGTGTGATTTAATAAGTTCTTTTGCAATTTCAGTTTTTCCAGATGCACTTTTTCCGATTAAAATTATCATGGCGACCTCTTTTTGTAAGCAAAATAATTATAACAAAACTAGATTAAAATTACCTAGTCTGCCAAAATAAAGAAGTTAGTTTCACTTAAAGACTTACCCTGCTATTTTGTAAAATAAAACTGGTATTTTTCGTATACTGTATCTTTTAATTTATCAAACTCGATAAACTCAAGTGCAAAACCGTTGATGCAGTATCTAAGACCTGTTTCTGTTTTTACGGCTAGTGCTGGAAAGACGTGACCAAGGTGTGAGTCTTGAATTTTTGAAGTAACTTCAATTCGTTCTTCTGCTAGTGTGTTATCTTTAAAATAGCTAAGAGCAGTTTGGAAAATTGGTCTGGTGAAACTAGGCCAACCACAACCAGCGTCGTATTTATCTTCACTTAAGAAAAGTGGCTCTTTTGAAATTTTGTCGATGTAAATACCTTTTTTGTTGTTTAAATTAAACTCACTTGAATGTGGCAGTTCAGTTTCTTTGTTTAACATAATACCTAAACTTTGTTTATCCAAGTTTAGTTTCTCAATTTCTTTAATTCCTAACCTTTTAAAATTGCTAAGCGAATTGAAAACAACGTTTGGGTTGATATGGCAGTATCCAGTTGGATTTTTCTTTAAGTAGTCTTGATGATACTCTTCTGCTTTGACATAATTTTTAATTTCTTCAATCACAACACACGATTTTTTTCCGTAAATTTTTTCAATATAACCTTTAAAAAGTTCAGCGATTTTCTTAGTAAAGAAATCACCTTTTTCAAAAAATATTCCAGTTCTATACTGACTGCCAACATCGTTGGCTTGCCGATTTAAAGAAAAAGGGTCAATGATTTGCATAAATCTGTCAATAATTTCGGCAGTTCTAATTGAAAGGTCATCGTAAATTATTTTAATAACTTCAGCGTGATTGGTGGTAGCAACTTTTTGGTAGTTGGTTTCTTTAGTATTACCATTTGCATAACCAACTTCGGAAATTAGTCCTTTTAGTTTAGAAAAATACGCTTGTATTCCCCAAAAACAACCACCGGCAAGATAAATTTTTCTTTGCATTTTTACTCCTTTTTAAAACTTAAAATTTTAAAATTGCTCATAAAAATTATACAAAACAGGTAATCATTTTAATTATTTTTTGCATTTAAAGCACTCTCTTTTAAATTCATTAGTTTGTCTAATTTATTTAAACACTCAAAAGCGTTGTAAGTATTTTTATCTAGCTCAAATGCTATAATCTACATATGGATTTAAAGGCAAAAAAAGACAGAATTGATAATTTAATTAAGCAGATTAATGAGGCTGCAAAACAATACTATACCTTAGATAAACCTTTGATTTCTGACTTTGAATATGACATGCTAGTCAAAGAACTTGAACAACTTGAACATAACTTTCCTGAACTTAAAAGGCCAGATTCTCCAACTCTAAAAGTAGGTGGAGAAATTCTTTTAGGCTTTGATAAAGTCTTGCATCCCGCGCCAATGAAGTCTTTGAATAATGTATACTCGCAAGACGAACTTTTTGGTTTTTTTGCTAAAATCAACGAAAAATATCCCAACACTAAATTTGTTTCTGAACTAAAAATTGATGGTCTGGCAATTAACTTAGATTATGAAAACGGATATTTCAAAAAAGCCTCTACCCGCGGTGATGGACAAGTTGGCGAAGACGTAACTAAAACCGTAATTAAAACTAATTCCCTGCCACTTAAACTAACTGAACCTGTGACCTTAACTGTGCGTGGCGAGATTTTTATGCCAAATTCTCAATTTAAAAAAATCAATGAAGAACGAGCTAAAACAGGCGAAAATCTATTTGCAAATCCTCGCAATGCTACTGCTGGAACTATTCGTCAACTTAACACAGAAATTGTAAAAAAACGCGGATTAGACATTTTTATCTATACTTTGGTAGACGCCGAAAAGTATAATGTTAACAGCCAAATTGAGGCTCTTTTATACCTTGAAAAACTAGGATTTAAAGTTAATCCTAATTACAAAACCCTGACGCTAAACGAACTTACAGATAGCGTAATTTATTACGACAACTTAAGAAAAAACTTAGACTATGCGACCGACGGAATTGTTTTTAAAGTCAATGACTTTAAAGTGCAGGCTAGTTTAGGTTTTACTGTAAAATCGCCTAGGTGGGCTATTGCCTATAAATTTGAACCCGAAAAAGTAGAGACTAAAATTAACAAAATTGTTTACCAAGTCGGCAGAACAGGTGCAGTTACTCCGGTCGCTGAGTTTGACCGAGTATTTGTCTCTGGAACTTATGTGCAAAGAGCAACACTACACAACGAAGCATTTGTTAAAGAAAAAGACATCAGAGTTGGTGACTATGTTTTAGTCTATAAAGCAGCCGAAATCATCCCAGAAATTACCGAAGTAATTAAGGAAAAAAGACCAACAACCGCTAAACCTTTTGAAATGATTAAAGTTTGTCCTGCTTGCAGTAGTAAACTTATTAAAAAACAAGCATTTTGGGTTTGCGAAAACCTAGAATGCGACTCTAGAGTTATCAATAGTTTAATTCATTTTTGTGCAAGGACTTGTATGAATATCCAGGATTTGGGTGAAAAAACTATTGAGACTTTGTTTAACCAAGGTTTTATAAAAAACATCCAAGATATTTATGCTCTTCGCAACTTTAGAAGTCAGTTAATCGCCTTAGAAGGCTTTAAAGACCGTTCTGTTGACAAAATTTTAACAGAAATTGAAGCATCTAAACAGGCACCTTTTAGAACTTTGCTTTTTGCACTCGGTATTCCAAATGTTGGAAAAAAAGTAGCAAGTTTAATTACAAAACACTTTAAAAACTTAGATGCTCTGCTTTTGGCAACTGAAGAGGAAATTGCCAAAATTAATGAAATTGGACCAAGCATTGCGAGTTCTTTAGTAAGTTATTTTAACAGCCAAAAAGGCAAAGCATTAGTTGATTTTCTAATAACTAACGGCTTTGTTTTAACGGAAGAAGAACTCGGAGTTCAAAACAGTTATTTTAGTGGTAAAAAAGTGTTAATTACTGGTACTCTTCAAAACTACAAAAGAGCAGAACTACAGGACATTTTGGCCAAACTAGGCGCTAATTTAGTGTCTTCTATTAGCAAAGAAACAGATGTGTTGATAGTTGGTGAAAACGCAGGTTCTAAGTTAAGCAAAGCCAAACAATTTAACACAACATTAGTTTACGAAAAAGACCTTGAGGAACTATTGAAATGAAAAGCGATATCACTAAATACATAAACGTCTACGGTGCTAAAGAAAACAACTTAAAAAATATTAACGTCTCTATTCCTAAAAACAAGTTAGTAATAGTAACAGGTGTCTCTGGTTCTGGCAAGTCTACACTGGCTTTTGATACCCTGTATCAAGAAGGACAACGCAGATACATTGAATCGCTTTCTTCTTATGCTCGTCAGTTTCTTGGAAATTTTGAAAAACCAAATGTTGACAAGATAGAAGGACTTTCGCCAAGTATTGCGATTGACCAAAAAAGCTCTGTTTTTAACCCTCGCTCAACAGTTGGTACACAAACTGAGATTTACGACTACATCAGACTACTTTTTGCGTCAATTGGCAAACCCTTTACCTTAGACAACAAACCTTTAGTAAGAGAAACTATTCAAGAAATCACTGCTTTTGCAATGCGGTTGCTGGGCACTAAAATCCAAATTTTAATCAAGGAAACTAAACTGCCAAATGAAGATAATTTAGATTTTTTTAATCGTATTCAAAAGAAAGGTTATAACCGTGTTTTGGTTGACGGTCAGGTTATTAGAATTGACGAAGAAAAAGTAGAAATTAATCACGATTATCTCTATATCATAATTTCTACTATCACGGTTTCAGATGACAAAGTTTCTAGAATTTTTGAAACTATAGAAACCGCATTTAAAGAAAACGCTAAAGTTATATATATTAGAAACACAGAGACAAATGAACTTACTCCTTTTTCTGAACACTATCACTTCCAAGACGAAATTTTTGAAATTCCTAAAATAGAACCACGTTTATTTTCGTTTAACGTGCCGATAGGTGCTTGTCCTAACTGCAAAGGTTTAGGTAGCATTATGACAATTGAGCCTGAACTCGTTTTTGACTTAGAACTTTCAATTAAAGAAGGCGCAATTATTCCTGCTCAAAATAATAACGAGGATAACCTGCAGTCGCAAGTTTTTGAAATTGCTGCTAACTTTTTTCAAATTGATACAAACACTCCATTAAAACTACTAGATAAAGAAAAACTACAAAAACTGTATTTTGGTAGTCCTGAGTTAATTGAGTTTAACTTAATTTCTAAAAGCGGACGTATAACTAAAAAAATAGAGCAGTTTGAAGGAGTTGTTAATCACTATCAAAGACGTTTTGACACTACAACTGCTGAGTGGTTCCGCGAGTGGTTAGGCAAGTTTGCCAAAGAATCTGTTTGTAAACAATGTGAAGGTAAACGCTTAAACGAATCTGCTCTCTCGGTTAAAATCAACGGTTTAAATATTTTTGAACTTTCTGATTTATCGGTTAAAAAACTACTTGAGTTTTTAAGTAATTTAACTTTAACCGAAGAAGAAAAGGCCATTTCTTTAAGCATTTTAAAAGAAATTAAAGACCGCCTGACTTTCCTTAATGATGTTGGACTTTCCTACCTTAATTTAAATCGTTCAGCTGCTACTTTGTCTGGTGGTGAACTGCAAAGAATTAGACTTGCCACACAAATAGGGGCAAAACTTTCAGGAGTTCTTTATGTACTAGACGAGCCTTCAATAGGTCTACATCAAGCTGACAACGCAAAGTTAATCAACACTCTTTGTAAAATGCGCGACCTTGGCAACACTTTGGTAGTGGTAGAACACGACAGCGAGACCATGGAAGCCGCTGACTGGATTATTGACATTGGCCCGAAAGCTGGAGACTTTGGTGGTGAGTTAGTTGCCGAAGGTACACCAAAAGATTTTATTGAAAAACCAAAATCACTAACGGGCTACTATTTGTCTGGCAAAACAGAAGTGCCAACTCCGGCTAAACACCGACCAATCAGTGATTTTGACTATATAGAAATCAGAAATGCCTACGAAAACAACTTAAAAAACATTGACACCAGATTTTATTTAAATGTTTTAACTGTTGTCACTGGTGTCTCTGGCTCTGGTAAGTCTAGTTTAGTGCAAGATGTCTTACTAAAATCTCTGCAAATTAAACTAGGTGACACTAAACAAACCAAACCAAAAGTTGAATGGGTACAGGATTTTTCAAAGATAAAGAAAATTATTGAAATCTCACAAGCCCCAATTGGCAGAACTCCACGTTCTAATCCGGCTACTTACATTGGTGTGTTTGACTATATTCGGGGACTTTTTGCAGAACTTCCTTTAGCAAAACAACGAGGTTATCAAAAAGGTAGATTTTCTTTTAACGTCAAAGGTGGGCGTTGTGAGGAGTGCAAGGGTGATGGACTTAAGAAAATCTCAATGCACTTCCTACCAGATGTCTACGTTAAGTGTAGTTTATGTAATGGCACTAGATTCAATTCAGAAACCCTGCAAGTTAAATACAAAGACTTCAACATCGCAGATGTTCTTGAAATGCGAGTGGAAGAAGCGGTTTCTGTTTTTAAAAACTTCCCACAAATCCATAAACGCTTAAGCGTGATGCAGGAAGTTGGACTTGGCTACATTAAATTAGGCCAAGCCTCAGATACCTTATCTGGTGGTGAGGCTCAACGAGTTAAGTTGGCCTCTGAACTACACAAAGAAATTAGACCTGGAACTATTTTTATCTTAGACGAACCGACAACTGGGCTTCATCAAGAAGACGTTAAAAAACTTTGTCAAGTTCTGCATAAACTCGTTGACAAGGGAACCACTATGGTGGTAATTGAACATAACTTAGACGTTATTAAACAAGCCGACTGGATAATTGACCTTGGACCGCATGGTGGTGATGAAGGCGGCGAAATTGTTGCTAAAGGTACTGTTCAAGATGTTTGTGAAAATCCACACTCTTTAACTGGAAAATATTTAAGAAAGGTATTAAAAATATGATTAGAAAAATACAAAAACTCACAGCTAGATACCGAGAAACTAAGTTTTTTAACTTTACCAATAAGTACTGGGAAACTTTAACGTTTCCGCTACTAACCTTGATTTTTATCGCGCTACTTGCTTTAGCTACGAATGGTTTTCGTGCACCAGACCGAGCAATTGGTTTCAGTAAAACAGCCTTTTCAGTGTTTGGACAAGACATTAGATGGTATGCTGTCTTTATTTCTTTTGGCATATTTGCTGCAGTTTATACTTCGCTAAAAGAAGTAAAGAAATCAAATATTTCGGTATCTCACGCCACTGACGGAGTTTTAATAATTATCCCACTTTCAATTTTGGGCTCTAGACTTTACTACTTACTGTTTGACCCAAACGCTTCGCTTTCTTCATTTTTTGATTTCAGAAGCGGAGGACTTGCGATTCATGGTGCGATAATTGTGGCCATGATTTCGGCAGCCATTTACTGCTGGGTTAGAAAAATCAATATGCTTTTGATTTTAGATATTGTGGCAATTGGTTTCTTAATTGGCCAAATTGCTGGTCGTTGGGGCAATTTTATTAATCGTGAGGCACACGGCACAATGGCTCAAAGTCTTAATTTCTTGCCAGGTTTTATTCGCGAACAAATGTACTTTAGCGGAAACAATTCAACTCAAATTGGCTACTGGCATCCAACATTCTTATATGAGTCTTTAGCTAATTTATTTATTTTAATTTCTTTACTAGTAATTCGCCGTTTTAAACTACTTAAAGTTGGAGATATGTTTGGACTGTACACCGTTGCCTATGGCTTAATTCGTGGCTTTTTAATTGAACCTTTTCGCCAAGATCCACTATGGATTGGCAAGATTAAACAAAATGTGTTAATCTCTGTGCTATTTATAATTGGCGGTTTGATTTACTTTGGTGTTAAATATCTTTACTTCACACACATTCCATACTACACAGAGGCCACTCCTTATCACTACGAAACTTACCTTGACCCTGGTAAAAAAGGTCGCTATATAGTTAACGAAAAAGGCGAGAAAGTCGGGTCTGTTGCCTACTTTTTAATAGACGCAGATCTTGCTTTAAAACTGGGTTATAAGGCTATTTTGAAGTTTAAACTTTACAACTATCTATTTGGAATTAAAACAGTTGTTTTCTCTAAACTTAACTTAAAACAAACTCTAGCTGAAAGCGCCCTATACTGTTCATTTAAAAATGCTTATCTACAAGACAAGCAAAACCCATTTCTCGCAAACGAACTGATGAGAAAAGAAAGAGTGTGTGTGATTTCAGAAAGCGAAGAAATGCTAAAACTAGCAGATGAACTTGAAATTAAGACAGTTTTCTACAGCACAGAAACTTCTGAAAACGGCTCTACAACCGCACTTTACAAGATTAACGATTTAAAGGATTTAAAGGATTTATTTAACTAATTATGAAAGATTTAATTATTATTGGCGCAGGTCCTGCTGGCCTGAACGCAGCAATTTATGCAGCAAGACAAAACTTAGACGCTTTGGTGTTTGAACGAAAAGTACCAGGTGGTGCAATTATTAACACAAAAGAAATTGAAAACTATCTAGGTTTTAGCAAAATAGAGGGTAGTGCTTTGGCTAAGTCTATGCACGAACACGCTAAGTCTTTAGGTGCAAAAATAATTGCAGAAAACGTTTTAAAAATTGAAAAAATTGAAAATGGCTTTAAGGTTTCAACAAATCAAAATACATATGAAACTAAAACTGTGCTATTAGCAACTGGCCAAAAACCAAGAACACTAAACGTTGAAAATGAAGATAAATACCTTGGCAACGGTATTTCTTTTTGTGCAACTTGCGACGGCTTTTTTTACAAAGACTTAGAAGTAGCTGTTGTAGGCGGTGGTAACGCTGCTGTTGACGAGGCTACTTTTTTAGCAGACATTTGCAAAAAAGTTACAGTTATTACTCAAGATCCACACTTAACCGCTGACAAAAAAGGGCAAGTGGAACTATTTAAAAAATCCAACATTGAAGTTATATATAACGCAAAAATTAAAAAAATTTTAGATGAAAACAACACACTTAAAGGAATTAACTTTGATGTCTTTGACCAAAATCTGTCAGTTTTCGTAGATGGCATTTTTATTTTTATCGGTCAAGTTCCAGAGTCTTCACTGCTTGACACAGAACTACAAAAAGAATGGGGATACTATTTAGTAAATGAAGACTTGTCTACTTCTATTCCTGGTATTTTTGTAGCAGGAGACGTTAGAAAAAAAGCAGTTAGACAAGTAATTACAGCCGCCGCTGACGGTGGTATTGCAGTTTCTGCAATTGCCAAATATTTAAAAAACCATGGCTAATTCTAGCCAACTTTTGGCAGATGAATTAAAAAAACTTGGAGTTTCTTTTTCTAAGTACTGCAAACATGAAGTTTTTGCCTGCATTTCAAAACTACCTTTACCGGAGTTAAAACAGTTTTTATGGTTGGCTATTTACTTAAAAAAACCAGTAAGTCAAGACAGCGAGTTTTATGAGTTTAAAATGCCTTACGAACTGCTTGAACTATACGACTCTGCTTTTAAAGAACTAAAAGTTAAAGCAGTTGTTAACTATGGCTCTAAAAAGGTAGTTTTTTCGCAACCTGATTTTTTGGAAATTGAACCAGAAATTAAAACAGCACTCGAAGAGATATCAAAACCTTTGTTTTTCAAAACTCTATTTTTAATACTTGGTTCAATTAACTCGCCAAGTTCTGCAAACTATCACCTGGAGTTTAAATTCAAAAATACAGATTCTTGTTTTTTTGTCCAAAAAACCCTACTTAAATACAATTTAGACGCCAGAATTTCCAAACGTTTGGACCATTTTTTGCTATACGTTAAGTCGTTTGACCAAATTGTTGATTTTTTAAATCACTCAGAACTAAACAAAATCGCAGAACGCTACACTAACTGTAAAATTGATCGAGAAGTGGCAACTGCTTTACGCCGCCGTGTGAATTGTGAAACTGCTAACATTAAAAAAACTTCGGAAGTCGCAGCTAAACAAATTAAGCAAATTAACTTTATTTTTGCAAACTTAAAAACCGAACTTGACCCCGAATTAGAAAGAGTCATGAAATTAAGATTAAAACATCCATATAGTTCACTTTCTGAACTTATGTCGATTTACATTTCTACCTTTAAAAAACAAATAAATCGGGCGCACTTGAGCAACAAATTTATTAAGGTGAAAAACCTTTACGATAGGCTAAAAAGGCACTAAATTATGCTAAAATGTCTTTGGAGAATAAAATGAAAAAAGAACTACAAACCAGGCTAAATTTAATTAAATCTATCTATCTTTATAACTTGGGACTTGAAAATAATTTAGTGTTAACAGACGAAGAAAAAGAGATTTTTTTACTTTTTTTAACTAAGGTAAAAGAAATTGACGAAATAATTTCTAGTGCTTTAATTGGCTATAGTTTGGACAGACTTTCTAATTTAGATAAAGCGATTGTTGAGTACTCTGTTTTTGAAATTCAAGAACTTAAAACCCCTGTGCCAGTCGCCATCAACGAGGCAGTTGAAATTACTAAGTTGTTTTCAGATTTAGATGACGAAAAACAACACAAGTTTACCAATAAGCTATTGCAAAACATCGTTGCTAATTTAAAATGACTGGAGCAGAATTTCAAAATAATACAGAAAAAAATGTTATTGAAGTAGACTTTTTTAGCCAAAATATCGCAGATTTAGTTAAACATAATTTTGGCTATAGTCATTTTTTTGTGTTAGGTGAAGTTAAAGCAACATACTCAGAATACGAGGCTAAAAACCCAAAAAGTCATCTTTACTTTAACTTAGTTGGCAAAGAAAGTGCACTAAGATGTGCAATTTGGCAAAGCACTGCAAGTAAACTAGATTTCATTCCCTACACTGGCATGCAGGTGATTGTTGACATCACTGTTTCTTATTACCAAAAAGGTGGTGCAATAACTGCTACAGTTTGGCAGGTTTATGACTACGGTGAGGGCAAAAAGAAAAGGGAAAAAGAAAAACTAATTAGCGAACTCAAAGCACTTGGATATTTTGAAAAAGAAAGAAAACGAAAAATTCCTCAAAACCCTGCGGTAGTCGGGATTGTAACCTCGGCTACAGGTGCGGCACTTAGAGACATTAAAGAAAACGCATATAAACGTTTTCCTTTAATTGACTTTATTGTTTACAATACCTTAGTACAAGGTGAAAACGCGGCGCTCGAAATTAAAAAAGCGATAGAACGCGCAAACTTAGAATACAAAGCAGAAGTTTTAATTGTTGGACGCGGCGGTGGGGCTAAAGAAGATCTTGAGGCTTTTGACACCAAAGAAGTTGCAGATGCCATATATTTTTCTAAAATTCCGGTAATTTCTGCAGTCGGACACGAAAGAGATGTCTCAATTTCTGACTACGTTGCCGATCTTTCTGCATCTACTCCGACAGACGCCGCTGCAATAATTACGCAAATTACAACACTTGACTTTCAAAATAAGTTAGCTGAGTTTAGTCAAATAATTTTAACTAATTTAAAAAACAAAATACATCAAGAAAACGCAGAACTAAGAACCTACGAAGTGGCTTTAGAACGAGTGTCTCCACTGAGTAAGTTAACCAAACTTCAGCAAGATCTGCTTTTACTTAAAAACCAAGCAAAGTCAACACTCGCCGCTCTTTATTCAAAAAAACAAGCAACACTTGCTTTGGCTTTGCAGCGATGCAGAAACTCAGTTATCAACACATGCAACAAAAACAAAGAGTATTTAGATAAACTCACCGCTAAACTTCCAAATATGCACAAAACTTTAAGTGTTGCACAAAGTCAAGTAGCAGACTTTAAACTGAAACTACCAAATATCCCAGAAATTATTAAAAACAAAGAGTTTGAGTTAAAACTTTTTAAAGAACAACTAAATAATTTTGATTTAAATAAAAAACTCAGCCAAGGCTATGCGCTGGTGTTTAAAAACCAACAAATGGTTAGAAGCGTGAAAGAAGTTAACAGCAACGACAGCCTTGAAATTAAATTAAAAGACGGTACTTTAAAAGTAGTAGTCACCAACATAAAAGGAGAGTAAAACATGAACAATTCAGAAAAAAACATAGAATTAAAAGCATTGTTTGCAAAAATAAAGGAAAACATTGACAAGTTAAATCAAGAAAACGACATCATGGTTTCAATTGAACTTTATAAGCAAACCAAAGACTTAATTCAAAAAGCCGACTCGATTTTAGAGGTTGCTAAAAAAGCAATCGAAAATGAGCAGTAATTTTAATTTACTTGACTTTTTACCTGCTGATTTAAAAAAAATCAATGTCCAAGACCTGCCAAAACTTTGCGCAGAAATTAGAGAGTTTATTAAAGAAATCATCTTAAAGTCAGGCGGACATCTAAGTTCTAATTTAGCAACTATTGAGCTAACCGTGGCCTTGGTTTACTTACTTGACTTAGATAAAGACAAACTGCTTTTTGACATTGGACACCAAGCATACACTTACAAAATTTTAACTGGTCGCGGCAGTGGTTTTCTTAATTTTAGCGAAAGAAAAATCTCGGGGTTCACCGCATACAGCGAATCTAAATATGATTTTTTTGAAGCGGGACACGCGTCTCAATCTCTGTCTGCTTTAGCGGGATTTTGCTTAACAAACCCATTAAATAAAAATATAGCAGTGATTGGAGACGGTGCACTAAACGCAGGAATTGCCTTTGAAGGACTAAATACTTTAAGTGGATGCAACTTACCTGGCACCGTTATTATTAACAACAACAAATGCTCAATTGTTGAAAACGTTGGTGCGTTTAGACATACTTTAAATGATCCCACCAAAGCACGTGCTTACTTTGAGGCCCTTGGTTATCGGTTTTTTTACCTTAAAGAAGGCAATGATGTTATTGCTTTAATTGACGTTTTAAAATCTGTCTTAAAGGTAAAAGCACCAGTTGTATTTTTAATTGAGACAATTAAGGGAAAAGGGCTTGTTGAAGCGGTTTCAGATGTAAGCGGTAAGTATCATTCATACAGTAATTCAACGCAAATTCAAACCCCTTACATCATGGGAAAAGTTATTAGTGAGTTTGCTAAACTGCGTGAATTTTATTTAATTGAAAGTGGTATGGAACTTGGCAATTTCACCAAAGACTTTAAAGAAAAATACCCTGATAGATTTATAGACTCAGGTATAGCAGAAGGTAACTCAGCAATGCTAGCGGCTAGTTTAGCCTTAAATAAAAAGAAAGTAATATTGCCGTATTACACTACTTTTATTCAGCGTTCGCTTGACTACCTGCTTTCAGATATTGCTAGAGTTAATTTAGATGTAACTCTACTTTTAAACTCAGCATTTTTAACAAATCGCGACCCCTCTACTCACCAAGGCACTTACTTTACTAAACTACTTAGTTGTTTTCCAAACACCAAAGTTTTTGCCTGTGGTCTGGACTCAGACTACGCAACACTTCTTTCTTCTACTTTTGATTTACCTGGACTGAAGGCCATTGCTTATCCAAAACTGCCACTTAACCAAAACCTAGATTCTGAAACCTTTTCTATAAAGTTTAAAAAAGAGCCGTTTTGGCAAACTCTAAAAACAGGCAAAAACACTTTAGTTTTAAGCTACGGCCCAATTTTAAAAGAAATTTATCAAAACTTAAACCAAGACTTCACACTAGTCAACGCTAGGCTGATTTCTCAGATAGAAGACGAGGTAGGTTTTTTAAATCAAGTTGAAAAACACCAAAAAATTGTAATAGTTGAAGAAGCAAGTTCTCTGCTTTACGGTTTAGTTTTAGATTTCTTAAATCGCCGTAATTTAAACAAAAAAGTTATTTCGCTAAACTTAGACAATTGTTTAGTTTCAGAAAAAACTAGAGCAGAACTGCTTAAAGACTTTAAATTAACTTTAGCCGACATCCAAGCAGCGATTGAAAATTAAAAAAAGGTCGAATAAATCAACCTTTTTTAAAAAAGACTTAATTTGTATTAATTTAAATAACCCCGTTTGCTTTTAAGATAATTGAAATAAAAGCAGCCACAAATGAAAGCGCCATCGCACCCAGAATTACCCAAATTATGATTTTTCCTTTTAGCGTTTTGCTTGGGTTTTTTAAAATTATTACTCCAGGTTCTAGGTTTTTTTCTTTTCTATCTTTAAGAGCCTTGCTGGCTTTATCGGCTTTCTTTTCTTTCTTTTTATCTTCTTTTAGTTCTTTTTTTAAAGAACTTGTTAGTTCTGTTTCAAGATTTTCAACTTTTTTATCTTCAGCCACAGCATTCACCTCGCAATTACTTTTTTATTTTACCACACTTAAAGGAGCAGAATGAAAAAAACCTATATTTTTCATTTGGATTTAGACCAGTTTTTTGCAGCGTGTCACATGATAAAAGAACCTTATCTTAGACACACTGTTTTTGTCGTGGGTTCAGATCAGTCTCACCTAAACAAAGGAGTAGTTTCAACCTCTTCTTATTCTGCTCGCCGCTATGACATAAAGTCTGGAATGACAATAGTTGAGGCTAAACGCAAGTATCCAAAAATTGTGATTGTGCCGACTGACTTTAAACTATACAAACGTTTTTCTAACTTATTTTTCGACTATTTATTTACTTTTACCAATAAAATACAAATTGCTTCAATTGACGAGGCTTATGTTGACTTTACAGATTACTTAGAAACTCATAAAATTGAGCCGCATGAACTTGCAAAACAAATTCAAAAACATTTAATGGATACCTATAAACTGCCTGTTTCAATTGGGATTTCAGAAACTTTATATTTAGCCAAAATCGCTTCTGACTTAGATAAACCTTTGGGTATCTCTACACTTTACTGCGATGAGATTAAAAGTAAAATCTGTGAAATGCCACTTGGCAAACTATACGGGTTCGGCAAATCCACAACCACGGCATTACAAGAACTTGGAATTTATACACTTTCTGACTTTATTTCAAAAGACAATCAAAGAAAGTTAGCCGAACTTTATCGCCCACAACATCTTTTAGAAATCATGGCAGCGGTCTCTGGACACTCCAAAGACTTTATTGAACCATATCAAATCAGCGTTCCCAAAAGTATGTCAAGAGAAGTTACTTTAAACTACGCAGTAGATTCTCTTGAAGCAATCATTGCAAAAATCAAGCTAATTTACCAAGATTTAGCCGAACAACTCGCGGACTTTGGACTGGAGGCTAAAACTGTTAACTTTAAGTTTAAAACCACTAACTTCAAAACCTATACTCGCGCAAAAACTTTAACTTACTATATTTCTAGTGCTTTTGACATTCAAAACGCCCTTGAAGACTTCATTAAAGAAAAACTAGAAATTGACGTGCCAATTCGGCTATTTGGAGTCGGTCTTTCTAACTTTAGAGAAATTAAGCCAAAAAACGACTTGAATAGTGGTTTTTTTAAGTCAGAGTGATTTTTAAAATCAGTTTAAAATGCTTTTAAAATAAGTTAAAATTAAAGAGATGGAACAGTTTACAGAAATTCTTAAAAAATTAAATATATCTGAGTTTACTGCTTTTCAAAAAAGGTCAATAAACACAATTTTAAAGCAAAATACCAATGTCGTAATTTCAGCGAAAACAGGAATTGGCAAGACTTTTGCGTATTTAGTTCCGCTCTACCTTTGCTTAAAGTCAGAAGACAAAGCCTTGATTTTGTGTCCAACTACCGAACTTTGTCTGCAAACTGCCTTGGTTTTTGAGCGCTTATTTGCCAAAAAAGTTTATTTGGACGCTAAAAAACCGAGTTTGACAGGTAAACAAATTTTTATATTAACCCCTAAAAAAGCAACTGAGTTAATTAAAGCAGGCGTTTTTAATCAAGCTGAGTTTAAGTTTTTAGTCGCAGACGAGGCTGATTTTATGTTTGAAGTAGAGTTTATGGAAGAACTTAACCAAGTTTTTGCTTACTTTAAAAAAAGCCGTTTTATTTTAGTTTCTGCCACTGTTAAAAAGTCTATGAAACCTTTTATCAAGGCTTTTTTTGGCTCTTTCTTAATGCTTGAAGAAACAAACTCACACCTTAATTTAAAACACTATATAGCCAGAGCAGAAATTGGCGAAGAAATCAAAACTTTAGTTGCTTTGCTGAAGGCAAAAAACCCATATACAGCACTGGTTTTTGTTTCAAAAAAGACAGAACTTAAAAAAGTTTATCAAGAAATCGTAAAAGAATTTCCAAACACAGTTTTAATTTCTGGCAACCTAGATTTAAAAGAACGCCAAAGAATTTATAAAGAATTGACTCAAGAAAAATATTCAGTAGTTGTTGCAACTGACTTGTTTTCACGCGGAATTGACTTAAACTTCAGTCATATTTTTAACTTAGATGTTCCTAAAACCAAAGCGATTTTTGAACACCGACAAGGCAGAACCGCAAGATTCAACCGCTTTGGCGAGGTCTACACAATTTACACTGACTTAGATAAAAGACGACTTTACAATTACCAACCACAAAATTCACCCTTTATTGAACTTAAAGTCAAAAACAACGAGGTTTTTGAGTTAAAAAAACCTAAGTCTAAACAAAGCGAGTTAATTATTGCTGCCGTCAAGACTGTTAAAAAACCGACTAAAGTTAAGCCAAACTACAAAAAACAAAACAAAAAAGCCATTGAAAAAGCCGTGAAAGCTGCTAAAGTTAAGAGCTTTCGCGCTCAGTTTAAAAAAGGAAATAGGTAAAAATTTATGAAAAACTTTAACCTAGGTTCACACAACTCGTTTAAAAAACCAGATTATCTAAAAGGCACGGTTGCAGAAGTTAAACACAACCAGGCTACTGCCTTAATGATTTTCACAGGACCGCCACAAAGCACTTTTCGCACCAATACCAGCCTTTGTTTTGTCAAAGAAGGAAATGAATTGCTAACTGCTTTGTCAATTCCTAAGAAAAACTTTGTAGTCCACGCCCCGTATATTGCAAATCTTGCTTCACTAGACCCCGCAAAATGGCAAAGGTCTGTTGATTTTTTTTCAAACGAACTAAAGCGTTCACACGAACTTGGAGCCGGCATGTTTGTGCTGCATCCAGGCTCTGCTTTAACTCAAGACCGCGCTCTTTCTTTAAAACAAGTTGCAAAAGCCGTAAGTCTGTTAATTAAATATGTTCACGACAATAACTTTGGCGTTAAAATTGCCGTGGAAACAATGGCCGGCAAAGGTAGTGAGGTTGGTATTACTTTTGCAGAAATCGCCGAAATTATTCAAACTTATCCAGACCCAGACTTAGGGGTGTGTATAGACACTTGCCATATTTTTGATGCAGGCTACGACATTAAAGACCATCAAGTCGAAGTCTTTGCTGAGTTTAAAAAAACAGTAGGTCTAGATAAACTATTTTTATTTCACATCAACGATTCACTACATGGCCTGTCTTCCCACAAAGATCGCCATGCTAACATTGGCAAAGGCAAAATAGGCCTTGAACCGCTGAAAGCAATCGTTCAAAACCCTGAGTTTCTAGATATTCCAAAAATTCTGGAAACCCCGGTTGACGCAGACCCAGACATTTACCTTAAAGAGATTCAAATGTTGTCTGAATAAAAACTTAAAAAAACAACTTAAAAAATCATTAAATTATGGCCTTGCTTTTTAAAATAAGGTCATTTTTTTATGAAAAAAGCAAATCAAACAATAGTTTTTAATTGGCAAAAAATTTAATTTGTGGTATCATTTTTTCGTATATGCGCTAATCAAAAAAACGAGTTATATATTATATATTATATACGCACAGAAACTGGAGGAAAAATGAGTTTTAAAAACATAAAATATGGCAAAAAAACTGAACGTCGTAATTACTCAAAAATGATGTATGATGTTGACTTGCCAGACTTGATTGAAATTCAAACACAGTCTTTTGAAAAATTTATCAAATCAGACTTACTTGAATTGCTAAAAGAACTTTCACCAATTGAAGGAAACAATGGTGACATTAAACTGTACTTTGAAAGCGTTGAAGTTCAAGAACCTAATTACACCATCGCTGAGTCTAAAACTAGAGACATCACCTATTCAGCTCAAGTGATGGCCGATGTTAAGTTAGAAAACTGTATCACAGGTGAACTTAGAGAAGCAAAAGTCTTGTTGACAGAAATGCCTTCAATGACTCCAACTGCTACTTTTATTATCAACGGCGCTGAACGCGTGGTGGTTTCTCAAATTGTGCGTTCAAGTGGAGTTTATTTCACTAAAGACATCAACAAAAAGATCAACAAGGTAATCTACTCTGGTCAAATGATTCCAACCCGTGGTGCTTGGGTTGAGTTTGAAGAAGGCAACAAAGAACTACTTTGGGCAAAATTAGATCGCTCTAAAAAAATCTCACTAACCACTTTCATCAAAGCCCTAGGTGTACCTTCAAACAAGGAAATTGACAAACTATTTAAGTCAGAACAATTAAAAGAAACTTTAGAGAAAGACACAACTAAGTCTTCAGACGACGCAGTAGTTGAAATTGTTTCTCGTTTAAGACAAGGCGAAATTATTCCAGTTTCAGGCGCACGAGAGTTAATTCGCCAACGTCTATTTGACATTCGCCGCTACAACTTACTTGGAGTTGGCCGTTATAAGTTTAACCAAAAACTAGACGTACTTAGTCGCGTTAAAAACACTTATCTTGCCGCAGATTTAAAAGACGCGAAAGGCAAAGTTGTGCTTGCTGCCAATACTTTGCTTGATGAAGAGGCTTTGAAATTACTTGACGCAAACCGTCATTTATTTAGAAAAGAAGTTATTTCTGCTGACAATTCTCTTCAAAACATTGACAAAGCCGCTGTGTTAACTGAGTATGTTGGCGAGGGCGACCACGTTCAGTTGGTAACCAAAGAACCAATTTACAACATCAAAACTGGCGAAGTTGTTTTTGACGCTGGTACTCAAATTGACGAACAAGTTCTAAGAACTCTTCGCGAACTTAGAAATGGACTGGACGAAAAAGTCTTAAACTACTTTTTAACTGGCAATGTTTTTGAAAAACCAGCGCAAAGACAACCAGTTTACGCAGAAATCCTAGACGTTGTTAAGAGAACTGATTTAGGTGAAAGCCAAGCAATTAGAGTTATTGGAAACGACAGTCGCGAGGCTAAAACCTATGTTACGGTTTCAGACATCGTCGCTGGTATTTCTTACTTTTTGAACTTATATGAAAACATCGGTCAAATTGACGACATTGACCACCTTGGAAACCGTCGTGTACGTTTAATTGGTGAACTGCTTGCCAACCAATTTAGAATTGGTATGGCCAGAGCCGAGAAAAACATTAAAGACAAAATGTCGGTTAAGTCTTTTACAGACATTACAATTCCGGCAATTATGAACACCAAACCTCTGACTACTGTGTTAAATGCATTTTTTGGGTCATCTCAATTGTCACAATTTATGGACCAAACCAACCCACTTGCTGAACTTACTCAAAAACGTCGTGTATCGGCACTTGGCAGTGGTGGTATTTCTCGCGACCGCGCAGGTATTGAAGTGCGAGACGTTCACGCTTCTCACTACGGTCGAATTTGTCCAATTGAAACTCCAGAAGGACAGTCTATCGGTTTAATTTCTTCGCTGTCTTCTTACGCCAAAATCGATAAATATGGTTTTATTCAAACCCCTTACTTTAAACTGGACCGCACAAATCAAGTAAACGGCGTGTGCGTGCCAAAAGTAGTGGACCACCACCTTTATTTAACTGCAGACGAAGAGTACAACGCAGTAATTGCCTCTGCTGCTACTGAGTTAAATCCAGACGGAACTATTAAAGAGCCAACTGTTACTGGTAGACTACGTGGAGAAACCGGAATTTTTGCTCGCGAAGACGTTCAGTATATGGACGTGTCTTCAAAACAAATTGTCTCAGTAGCAACAGCGACAATTCCTTTCCTTGAACACGACGAGGCCTCTCGTTGTTTAATGGGCGCCAACATGCAACGCCAAGCTGTCCCTGTAATTAAACCAGAGGCACCGTTAGTTGGTACTGGAATTGAGTATCGTGCTGCTAAAAACTCAGGTACTTCTGTGGTTGCTAAAAACGCAGGATATGCAGTGTATGTTGACGCAAAACGCATTGACGTCTTGCCAATCCCTGACAAAACCATTAAATACGACGGCGAAATTCTGTTTGCACCAAACTCAGACTGGACTGCAGAACAAGCGCTTAAAATCTATAAATATGGACTTAGCGACACCGATGTCTACACGTTAATTAACTATGAACGTTCAAACCAAAACACTTCAATCGTGCAAAAACCAATTGTCAACGTTGGAGACTGGGTTGACTTAAACGAAACTATTGCCGACGGACCTTCAACAGACAACGCAGAACTCGCACTTGGTCGCAACGTCACAGTTGCTTTCATGACTTGGGAAGGCTATAACTTTGAAGATGCTGTCATAATTTCTGAAGACTTAGTTAAAAACGATGTCTATACTTCTGTGCATATTGATGAATATCAAATTCAAACCAGAGACCTTCGCAACAACATCGGCAAAGAAGAGTTTACAAACGAAGTTCCAAACGCCAACCGCCAAGCAGTGGCTAAACTTGACCAAAAGGGTGTAATTCTACTTGGTTCTGAAGTTAAAGAAGGCGACATTTTAGTTGGTAAAATCACCCCTAAAGGTGGTGCTGAACCTTCTCCTGCTGAAAAACTAATTCAAGAAATTATTGGCGAAAAATCTAAAGAATACAGAGACACCTCACTTAGAGTTCCACACGGTGGTGGCGGAATTGTTCAAAAAATCCAGTATTTTTCAAAGAAAAACAAAGACCAGCTACCTCCTTCTGTAAACGAACAAATTAAGGTCTTTATCGCTAAGAAAAGAAAAATCAGAGAAGGCGATAAAATGGCCGGTCGCCACGGAAACAAAGGTGTTATTTCAATTGTTGTGCCACGTGAAGACATGCCATATATGGCCGACGGAACTCCTGTTGACATCATGCTTAACCCACTTGGTGTACCTTCTCGTATGAACATTGGTCAAATTTTAGAACTGCACTTGGGATATGCTGCCAAAAAACTAGGTATTAAAATCGCAACTCCAGTTTTCGACGGTGTTGAAAACGCCGATCTTGTAGACATCTTAAAAGAAGCAAACTTACCGCTAAACGGTAAAATGACCCTGTATGACGGAAGAACTGGTGAACCTTTTAGAAATCCAGTTTCAGTCGGTGTGATGTACATGATTAAGTTGTCGCACATGGTTGACGATAAACTACACGCTAGAAACGTTGGACCTTATACTTTAGTTACCCAGCAACCTATGGGCGGAAAGGCTCAAAACGGTGGCCAAAAACTAGGAGAGATGGAAGTTTGGGCGCTATATGGCTACGGCGCTGCCCATGTTCTGCAAGAGATGCTGACCATCAAGTCAGACGACAAGGTCGGCAGAAACAAAGCCTACTCTGCAATTACTCAAGGCAATTTAATCCCACGCCCTTCTCTGCCTGAATCTTTCCACGTGTTAACTCGTGAACTGCAAGCCCTTGGTATTTACGTTGAGTTAATCAACTCAGAAACTGGCGAAAACGACGCTGTTAAATCACTGCTTGACTTAAAACCTGCTCGCAGTAATGGAGGTATTTAAAAATGCTAAAAGCCTACGAAAAACAAAGCATTAAAGACATTAAAATCATTTCTGAAGAAACTAAAGAGTTCTTAAAAAATATCGCCGTTCACACCTTGGGTGATTTAAACTTATTTTCAGTTTCTCAATACCAAAGTATCTTTTCGGAGTGCACTGAAGATGTTTTAAAAGACATCAAAACACTTTTGACTAAAAACTATTTACCCGAAAAAATCCAGCAACTTTTTACTGAAGCCGAAGTTATTAAGTTTTTCAAAGAAAGTGGTTTTACTGACCTTAAGTCAATCTTAACCGCACCACGCTCTAACTTATTTCAAATTTTAAAAGACGACGACTTTCTTTTAGCCGAAACTAACCAACTTTTTGCCTTCTACGGTCAAACTCCGTTAACTGAGGCTGATTTTGACGAAAAACTAGACTTAGTTTCTTCGCAAACCAAGGTTGCCGAAATTAACGTTGCTGAGCGTTTAAAATCAGTTGACGACACACACATCACTGGCTCTAAACTATACCGCCACATGCGAATTCGTTTAGCCTCACCTGACGAAATTAGAACTTGGTCTTACGGTGAAGTTAAGTCTCACGAAACCATTAACTACCGCACAGCCAAACCAGAGGTTGGTGGCTTGTTTTGCGAGAAAATTTTTGGGCCAACTAAAGACTTTCAATGTGCTTGCGGCAAGAAACAAAGTGGCAATAAAGGCCAAATTTGTCAAAAATGTGGAATTGAAATTACTGAATCTCTAGTTCGCCGCGAAAGAATGGGCCACATTGAACTAAAAAGTCCAGTTGTCCACACTTGGTTTTTCAAAAACTCACCATCACGACTAGCGATTTTGCTTGGAATTAAAGCCAAATCTTTAGAAGAAGTTGTCAACTACGCCGCCTACATCGTGACAGATCCCGGCAACACTCCACTAAAACGCAAGCAAATTTTGTCAGAACAAGACTACGCCGCGATTAACGAAGAGTACTATGGACGTTTTCAGGCACAAACAGGAGCAGAAGCCATTCAAACCCTGTTAAAAGCGCTTGACTTGGATCACGAAATCCGTGTACTTCGAAAAAAATTCCGCACTTCTACTAAACAAAAACGTCAAAACATTATTAAACGTCTGGAAATCGTGGAAGCCTTTTACTCATCTGACAACCGCCCTGAGTGGATAGTTATGCCGGTAATTCCAGTAATTCCACCAGATTTGCGCCCAATGGTGCAACTAGATGGGGGTCGTTTTGCAACTACTGACCTTAATGACCTTTACTGCAAAATAATTAACCGCAATAACAGGTTAAAAAAAGAGTTAGATCAGTTTACAACTTCACTTATCCTTAAAAACGAAAAACGTTTAATTCAAGAAGCCGTTGACTCTCTTTTTGACAACTCAAAACGTGGAAATAAAAAGGCACTTGCTTCAAATGCCCGTCCGCTTAAATCACTTTCTGACCTGCTTCGTGGTAAACAAGGCCGTTTCCGTCAAAACTTACTTGGTAAACGCGTCGACTACTCAGGTCGTTCAGTAATTATTGTCGGTCCAAACTTAAAGATGTATCAAGCCGGAATTCCGCGCGAAATGGCCATCACTTTATTTAAACCGTTTGTAATTAATCGCCTGCAAGAAAACTTAGAAGTAACTCGCCAAAAAGCCGTTGAAATGTATGACAACCGCACTAAAGAAGTTTGGCAAGTGCTTGAAGAAGTTGTGCGTGAACACCCAGTGCTTTTAAACCGTGCTCCTACTTTGCACCGCTTGTCAATCCAAGCGTTTGAGCCAAAACTAATAGACGGTAAAGCCATTCGTCTGCATCCTTTGGCAACAACTGCCTTCAACGCCGACTTTGACGGAGACCAAATGGCTGTGCACTTGCCGCTTTCACCAGAAGCACAAGCAGAGGCTAGACTCTTGATGCTGGCTTCTAACAACATCTTAAACCCGAAAGACGGAAAACCAGTTGTTACTCCTTCTCAAGACATGGTGTTGGGAAACTACTTTTTAACCACCGAAGAGCGCTTTGTTGAGTCTGATCCAAAAACTCATAAACACAAAAACGAAGGTATGCTAATATCTTCAATTGACGAGGCTAAAAACGCACAAAGTGCCGGCATTATTGATTACCACACCAGAATTTTGGTGCGTCCACAAATCTTGAATCGTCGTTTTACTGCAGACATTCAAGGCAAACTCTTGATCACCACATTAGGTAAATTAATTTTTAACGAAATTATGCCAGAAGGTTTCTTTTACTTAAATGAACCAACTGAGTATAACTTAACCCAAGGGGTGCCACAATCTTACTTACTTGACTGCACAAAAGACCCAAAAGTTTATTTTGAGCAAACCAAAGACCAACCACTGCCTGAACCTTTTAAAAAATCATTTTTAGGAAAAATTATTGACACTGTCTTTAAACACTATGACGTAACTAGAACTTCTGTGATGCTAGATGACTTAAAAGACCTTGGCTTTAAGTACTCAACTGTCTCTGCTGTCACAATTTCTTACGATGATATTAAGGTTTATTCAAACAAAGCCGCAATCTTAAAAGAATCTCAGGCTAAAATTGAGCAAATTACTAACTACTTTAACATGGGTATGTTGACCGACAAAGGTCGTTCTCGCCAAATTATCAACGTTTGGGAAAACACCAAAACCGAAATTTCTCATGGTCTTGAGCAAGAACTGAACCGTGAAAACCCGATTTATGTAATGTCTGATTCAGGAGCCCGCGGTAACATTCAAAACTTTGTGCAATTAGCCGGTATGAGAGGTATTTTAAACAACCCTAAGGGTGAGCAAATCGAAGTGCCAGTTAAATCATCATTTAAAGAAGGACTAACTGTTTCTGAGTTTTTTATCTCAACCCACGGGGCCCGCAAAGGTTCAACCGACACCGCCTTAAAAACTGCACAATCTGGTTACTTAACTCGCCGACTAGTTGACGTTGCACAAGGTGTAATTATTACTTTGGAAGACTGTGGTACTGAAAACGGTGTGTTTGTCAAAGACATTTTAGACAAAGACCAAAAAGTAGTATCCAGTCTTGAAGAACGTCTGCATGGTCGTTTTGCTGCCCAAAAGGCGTATGATAAAAATAACCTACTAATTGTTGACAAAAACGAACTGATCACCCAAGAGGCTGCCGCAAAAATTGCTGAAAACTACACGGAGTTTAAAATCAGAACTAACTTAACTTGTTCGGCAATTGACGGACTTTGTGTGAAGTGCTATGGCCTAAACTTAGCAACTAACTCAATTGTAGAAGTTGGCGAGGCTGTCGGAGTTGTCGCTGCGCAATCTATTGGTGAGCCAGGTACTCAGCTAACGATGCGTACTTTCCACACCGGTGGTGTGGCATCTGCTTCCGATATTACTCAAGGTTTGCCGCGTATTCAAGAACTTTTTGAGGCGAGAACTCCAAAAGGAAAATCTGTTATTTCTGAGTATTTTGGAAAAGTTAGCCAAATCAGCCGTCCACAATATGGCCAGCCAAGCGTGGTTATTGAAGACCGACAAGGTAAAACTCACACTTACTCAATTGAGTCAAACGCCGACATTTTAGTAAAAGTAGGAGACTCAGTGCAACCCGGAACTCCGCTTACTCCTGGGTCAATTCATCCGAAAGAACTGCTTCGCGTAACCGATACTTTAACTGTTTCTAACTACATCTTGGCAGAAGTCCGCAAAGTTTATCAATCCCAAGGTGTAGACATTCAAGATAAACATATAGAAATAATCATCAGACAAATGCTGAAACGCATTATGATTATCCACGAAGGTGACACTAACCTACTGCCAGGTATAGTTGTTTCAAACTCAGACTTCTTGAAAGCCAACCGCGCTGCTTTTGAACAAGGTACACGTCCAGCAATTGGTAAAAGAATACTACTTGGAATTACTAGAGCATCACTTTCAAACGACTCATTCTTGTCAGCCGCTTCCTTCCAAGAAACCACCAGAATTCTGACAGACGCCGCAATTTCTTCACGTCCAGATCAACTAAAAGGGCTAAAAGAAAACGTGATTATTGGTGGACTAATCCCGGCCGGTACCGGAATTTTAAAAGAAACTGAGTTTATCTACACTAAAGTTTCTGAAGATAAAAAAGCTTAAAACTATTAACCAAATAAAATAGCAAAAATACACATCCGGCTTACTTTAAAGTAAGGCGGATGTGTTAAAATAATGGTAGACTGCTACCAAAAAAGGAGTTTATACACATGAAAAAAGCAATTCACCCACAATTTAGTGAAGTTGAAGTTATTTGTTCAACTTGTGGTTCTAAGTTCAAAACTCAATCTACTGTCAAAGAAATTAAGGTAGATACATGTTCTCAATGCCACGCTTTCTACACAGGAACACAACAATTTGTACAAGCCCAAGGCCGTGTAGATAAGTTCAACAAACGCTACAATATTGAACAAAAACCAGGAAAATAGAAATAAACATTTTGCCCACGCCTTGAGACTTGCCAAAAAGGCTCTGGCTTGTGCAGAAGTGCCAGTTGGTGCGCTCATCTTAAAAGATGGAGAAATTATTGCAACTGGTTATAACACCAAAGAACACAAACACGATATTTTTGGACACGCAGAAATTACTGCTTTAAAGAAAGCCACCAAATGCCTAAAAACTTGGAAACTTGAAGATTGCGTGATGATATCAACTTTAGAGCCTTGTGTACTTTGCGCTGCAGCGATTGCTGTTGCTAGAATAAAAGAATGTATTTTTTTGGCCAAAGACCCCACTGTTTTTAGTCAAAAAATCAGAAAAGAGATTTTTCTACAACCCACTGCACATACCAAATTAACTTTTGTCAAAGTTGACGAGGCGGCTGAGTTGCTAAAAAAATTCTTTAAACGCCTGTAAAGGCAAAGATTTTAGATGTTTCCTTTTAAAAGCCATTGGCCGATTGACTTATCTGAACGGGTCAGGTCTTGATTGAAGCAGCCATAAAGGTATAGCCACTGTGGCCAATGGTCTTTAAAAGGAAACATTTTTTAAAACCTAGTAAGGAGGATTTATGAAATTCAATTTAACTGACAGAGTACCTGCCTACACTCAACAAATTGACAAAAGAACTTTAGAAATTTACTTTATGACAGAAGCCGAAAAAGCCATTTGGCACAAAAAAGGTCTACTTAAAGTTTGGGACATTACTCCTCAAACCGCGAGACTGTTAATTGACCAGGCTTATTTTGAAACAGGTTCAATTAAAAGACTTTACGAGCAAGACGTCAACAGTGAATACCTAGCCTATGCAGATGGGATTAACTCAATTAAAAACCGTGTATTTATTCCGGTATTTTTAGGAATACTAATCGGCTTTATTGCCGCAGCTACCACGATTGCGGTACTTTCTTCTAAGTTCCCACAAGTTAAGTCTTGGTCATTTTGGGTGTTAATTGGTCTTTTGATTGTAGTTTTTGGTCTAGTTTTTGGAATTTCTCGCCAAATTACTAAAAGAATGGCAGCACTGCACAATAAGTTTTTTACAAACATTTTAGCCTTGGTTGGAGAAGATAATTTTAAAGTCTTAGAGGCAGAAACTGAGGAATATAAAAAAACTGTGTTAAACCAAGAAGTTGCTTTACATTCAACAGATAATTTAGTTGAACCTACGCAAGTAGATGAACCAAAAACCAAAGAATCTAAAGAAAATAATGAAAACCGAAAAAGATTTAGATAGACTTTGTATAGATACACTTAAAATGCTCGGGGTTGACACTATTAACAATGTTAATTCAGGTCACCCTGGAATAGTTTTAGGTGCTGCTGCTCCTCTTTACTATCTTTATAACTATGCAATCAATCAAAACCCAAAAGACCCGCTTTGGCCGAACCGTGATCGCTTTTATTTATCTGCAGGACACGGCTCTGCTTTACTTTACTCACTTTTGCATCTAGCAGGATTTGATTTGTCAATTGATAACTTAAAGAACTTCCGCAGACCTGGAAACACACCAGGTCACCCTGAGTTTAGAGAAACTCCTGGCGTGGAGGCAACCACTGGTCCGCTTGGACAAGGTGTTGCAATGGCGGTAGGTTCAGCAATTGCTGAGGCTCATTTAAACAAAGTAAACGGCTCTCTGTACACCGATTACTATACATACTGTTTATGTGGAGACGGTGATTTGCAAGAAGGTGTGGCTATGGAAGCAATTTCCTTAGCCGGCAGACTTAAATTAAATAAGTTGATATTGTTATTTGACTCAAATGACATTCAACTAGATGGTCCTACTTCTTTAACTTGTGAAACTAATTTTAAATTAAAGTTCTTAGCAGATGGCTGGAACTATATTTTAGTTGCCAACCCTTATGACAAGACTGAGTTTTTAGAAGCAATTCGTTTGGCTAAAGAGTCAGAACTACCAACAGTTATTGAAATGAAAACCACAATTGGGCAAGGTGCGACAAAAGAGGCTACAAACAAAGTACACGGTTCTCCACTTGGTGTGGCTGAACGCGATTTACTTGCAGAAAAACTTAACTACAAATACAAACCCTTTGAAGTAGACCCATTGGTTTACACACATTTTCAAGATAATTTCTTAAAAAGAGGACTTGAAAAATACTCAGCCTACTTAAAATCAAAACCACTTAATAAACAAAGTTTACTTGATTTTGATTTAAGTGAGTTGCTTAAAAATATCCCTGAAAAACAAGCAACTCGCAGGTCTTCGGGCGATATCCTTGCCTATATTTCTCACCAAGTTCCGGCGCTAATTGGCGGCTCTGCAGACCTTTCTTCGTCAACTTGCGTAAAAGGGGTAGACGGTGATTTTGACCACACCAACAGACTTGGCCGTAACTTAAACTTCGGAGTTCGCGAACACGCTATGGCCGCAATTGCCAATGGTATCGCACAAACTGGTGTACTTAGACCTTTTGTCTCTGGATTTTTTGTATTTTCAAACTACATGCTTCCAGCAATTCGTCTGTCTGCTCTACAAAAACTGCCAGTGATGTATATTTTTACCCACGACTCTGTATTTTTAGGCGAAGATGGACCGACCCATCAGCCAATTGAACATTTAACTCAACTTAGATGTATGTCGAATGTCAACGTTATTAGACCATGCGACTTTAAAGAAACTTTGGCTGCTTACAAGATAATGCTTGCAGAAAATGACTTTCCTTCTGTTTTAGTTTTAACTCGTCAAAACGTAGTGGAAAACCCAAACTCAGCCCTAGACATTCAAAAAGGTGCCTACGTTATTAAGAAAGAGGAAAATAAACACACACTTACTTTAATTGCAACAGGTTCAGAAGTTACTTTAGCACTTGAAGCCGCAAAAGTTCTTGAGGCCAAAGGTCAAGGTGTGCGTGTAGTTTCTATGCCTTCTTGCTTCTTGTTTGACCGACTAACAAAAGCCGAACAAACCGAGATTTTAGGCAACTCTAAAATTGTGGCAGTAGAAGCAGGTTCTGCTTATTCTTGGTATAAATACACACCACACGTTTTTGGAATTAATGAATTTGGCCTAAGTTCATCTGAGACTGAAATTCGCGAAAAATTAAAATTCACCAAAGCAGATTTAGTGGATTTTATTGAAAATGCAGTTAAATAATCCCATATTTGACTCAATCGTAATTGGGGCAGGGCACGCCGGTATTGAGGCCGCCGCTGCCCTTTCTCGTTTAGGCAAGTCAGTTTTATTTATTACAGGAGATAAATCTCAAATCGCCACCCTTCCGTGCAACCCCTCAATCGGCGGACCTGCGAAGGGTGTTTTAGTGCGCGAAATTGATGCACTTGGTGGTTTGATGGCCAAGGTTGCAGATAGTGCCACCATTCAAATGCGTAGGCTAAATTCATCTAAAGGTCCTGGTGTTTGGGCACTTCGTGCGCAAATTGACAAAGAAATTTATCCAAAAAACATGTTTAAGGAATTAAAAAAACTAAAAAACATAGTTTTTTTACACGAATACGCAACTGAGTTGCTAATTGAAAACCAAACAGTTATCGGTGCTGTTACTGAAAGTAATACAAAGTATTTTGCCAAAACCGTGGTATTGACAACTGGTACTTATTTAGCATCAAGAATTTTAATAGGCAGTGAAACTTACCAAACGGGACCTGACGGCAAACGCACAACTTTTGGAATTTCTGAGTCTTTAAGAAAAGCAGGTTTTGAAATTGTGAGACTAAAAACTGGAACTCCACCGCGAATTGATTCAAACTCAATTGACTTTACCGAACTTGCGAAGCAAGACGAGAACAATCCAGAACTTAGATTTTCTTACTACTCAAAAACCAAACACAAGGCAAATTTAAATTTGCATACCCTGCATACCACTATGAATACTAAAGAGACAATTTTAGCAAATTTAAAATATTCACCTCTATACTCAGGAGTAATTGAAGGTAGAGGTCCTAGATATTGTCCTTCAATAGAAGACAAAATTGTCAGATTCAAAGAAAAAGATATTCACCAAGTTTTTGTAGAACCTGAAAGCATTAAAAATAACTTAACCTACTTACAAGGCCTTTCTACATCACTTCCTCGTTTTGTTCAAAGAAAGTTAGTTTTGAGTTTACCTGGATTTGAGGCAGGCAAAATAATTAGATATGGCTACGCAATTGAATACGACGCTATCAATCCTTTTCAACTATATTTGTCTTTAGAAACCAAAATGCTTAAAAACCTATTTACCGCAGGTCAAATCAACGGAACTTCTGGCTATGAAGAAGCTGCTTGTCAAGGTTTAATTGCAGGAACAAACGCTGCTGCTAAAATCGACAACATAGAACCACTTATTTTAAAAAGAAATGAGGCCTACACTGGCGTATTGATTGACGATATAGTTACCAAGGGGGCAGACGAACCTTATAGAATGCTTACGTCTCGTGCAGAATACAGACTACTTTTAAGAGATGATAACGCCGATTTTAGACTATCTGAAATTGCTTACAATCGTGGTCTGATAGATACCGAAACTTATCAAAAATATTTACTAAAAAAAGGGCTTGTTAAGCGATTAACAGATATTTTAACGAATACAAAAATCACTCCAACTAAAACGGTTTTAAGTCATCTTTCTAAATACAATGTCTCACTTTATGAGTCAATTTCATTAGCAAATTTACTTAAAAGGCCAGAGGTTAATTTAAAGGTTTTAAACCATTATATAAAAGAAAAATTTCCAGAAGATGTCACTCTTGCTGCAGAGATACAAATTAAATACGAAGGCTATATCTTAAAGGAAATCAAGACTGCTGAGAAGTTTAAGTTCCTTGAAAATTTTAAAATTCCTGCAGATATTGATTACCATCAAGTTGCTAATTTGGCTTTTGAATGTAGAGAAAAATTAGAGAAAGTCAGACCAAAAACTTTAGGCCAAGCATCAAGAATACTTGGAGTTAACCCCAGCGACATTCAAATCCTTTCTATCTACATTCAAAAAAGTAAAGTGAAAAGATAATTATGAAAGACATTTTTAAAAAATTTAACATTGAATTAACTGATGAACTAGTTTTGAAAATTGACAAGTATTACTCACTTTTAATTGAAGAAAATAAAAAAGTTAATTTAACTAGAATCGTCGATAAAACTGAGTTTTTAGTTAAACATGTTCTTGATTCTATTTTACCTTTTTTCAAAAACCCAGACTTAACTCAACCTAAGTCTATCTTAGATATTGGCTCAGGTGCTGGGTTTCCAGGTATTATCATTGCTTTATTTTTTCCAAATATTGAAGTTATTTTAACTGAGTCTATTAGCAAAAAAGCAAGGTTTTTGACTTTAGTTAAAGATGAACTAAATCTGGCTAATTTAAAAGTTATTAACAACAGAGTTGAAAACATTAAAAAAGTTTTTGTTGATTTAGTTACAGCCCGCGCAGTTACCGACCTTACTTCGTTAGTTAAGTATGCTTTGCCAAAATTAACTATGGGTGGCAAGATGTGTTTCTACAAGGCAACTAAAGCCAACGAGGAAATTGCTGAGTTTAAGAAAACCAAGTTAGTTAATTTAGTTAAAAACATCACTTTGACTAAGTTTATTTTACCTTTTGAGATGGGCGAAAGAATTTGCGTATGGATAGAAAAGAAATAGCAAAATTAAATATTTTAAAAACTGGCAATGACGGCGAAGGTATTGCTTACTTAAACAACCAACCAGTCTATATATATGGGGCTGTGGAAGGTGAAGAAATAGAAGCACAAATCGAAAGAAACAACCGTGGCGTTTTAGTTGGAAAAATTATTAAAATAATCCAAAAATCACCAAAAAGGACCGAGGTTTCAGCTAGTTTTTCTGAAACTATAGGCCTACCCCTTATTCACCTTGCTTATCCAGCAACACTAGAATACAAGTATAAAAAAATAGTTTTCCATGTTAAAGGCAAACTAAGAAAACACGTAAACCCTAAAACTTTCAAACACTTTGAAGGTGCATTAAATCCTTTAAATTACCGCAACGAAACTACAGTTTTATTTAAACATATTAATAAAGCAATTGAATGGGGTCTATATAGACCAAACACAAATTTAGTTGAACCAGCAAATAACTTAATTTCGCAAGATGAGTTAATAACTAGTTTTTTAAATTATTTTAAAAAAACACTTAGTGAAATTGACTTTCCAGTAGTAGACAAAAAACCACATGGTTTGTTTGCTGTTTCTGTTCGCAAAGCAACTAACTTAGATTTAGCAGTTAACTTACATGTTTACGGCGAACATGACTTTAAAAAACTTATTAACTATATTTATAGTTCGGAGTTTTCATTCAAACAATTTGGTGTTTTTATCTACAGAGATAAATCTACAAAACAAAACGCGGCCGAATATAGACTACTTAAAGGTCAATATTTTTTTAACACTAATTTCTTAAATAAGAATTACTATATTACTGCCAACTCTTTTTTTCAGTTAAACTATTCAACTTTTCAAAACATAATTACTTATATTAAAGACTTTAAAATCTTTAAGCCAACGGACGTTCTTTTAGATGCTTTTTCTGGAGTTGGTGTTTTTGGACTAGAACTTGCCAACAAAGTTAAAGAAGTGTATTGTGTTGAGCTAATTAAAGACCAGGTGTTGGCTTTAAAGAAAAACATATATGAAAACAAAATTCCTAACGCCAAGGCCGTTGTTTCAAACGTTTTAACTTGGGTTGACTATAAAAAACATGATTTTGATGTGATGTTATTTGACCCACCTAGAACTGGACTTGGCGAAACAGTTTGCAGATTTATTTGTCAAAAAAAAGCAAGAAATGTTGTTTATGTTTCTTGCAATGTTGAAACATTAGTAAAGGACTTAAAAATTCTCGCAGAAGAATACGATATTACTTCAATTAAAGGATTTGATATGTTTCCATATACTGCTCACGTAGAAACTGTGGTGCTATTGACTAAAAAAGATGCTAAGACACCACAAATTTAAATTTGACGTATTTGAAATATAACTAAATACATGTTTTTTACTAAATATAATTTGTAACAAATGTATTTATGAAAGGTGCCTATTTTCATATCTAAGAAATTGGCACCTTTTCTCTCTTTTAAACTATAAAAAAGAGTACTTCTACACGTTCTTTTTTACATAGGCTTTATAAAATCTGGGTTTTAAAAAGCACCACCTGACTCAACTTCAAAGCGCCACTTCATAAAAAGAACAATTTACATATTTTTAAGTAAAAAAAGTTTTTCATATAAATATATTGATGAGGTGATATTTATGAAAAAACTTTATTTACTTTTTTCATTTATTTTAGTAAGCGTTTTATTCTTAAGTGTTTTATTTCCAGGTAAGGTAAGCGCAAAAACGAATCTTTACCCATATGTTCGTTTGTATTTGTTAGACAAAACAACAAAACTGATTGACTTTTACACAAAGGAGCCAACGAAGAAGCTGTCAGATGAAGACAAAAAAGAAAGAGACAGGTTTGAAATTGCAAAACGAAACACAGCATATAGACATATAAATAAACAGTATGTAGAATATCTCAATTATGCAAAAAAAGTATCTTTTGTTTTAAAAGTTATATCTGAGTTTTCTAACCAAGGTTCAACTAGCACTGCACAAGAAATTACCATAGAGCGTATAGTTGAAGAAAGTGAAAAGTATACGCAAAGCGGCTCGTTTAAAATGAGCGTTGGTGGTAGCATTAGCACACCCACTAAATCTCCACTTAACGCAAAAGGTGAAAGCAACATTGAAAGCAAGCTTGAAAACAAACTAGAAAAAAGCAAATCTGAAAAAAATAAAGAAACTAAAACTATTAAAATAGAGCCTGGCTGTAAACTGGTAGTTAGAAAAATGGGCTATGGCTATCTTTTTAATGGATACGCGACCCGTAGTCTTTTCTGGGTGTACGAAGACTGGGGTGAGTTTCAATATGTTGAACACACTGGCGTCTACATTTCCTATAGAATAGAAAGAGACTACTAAACGTTAATGAAATCAAAACTAAAACATTTAGTACTTTTAACACCAATTTTAGTAATTTCATTAGTTTGCACAGTGTTAATTGTGGTATATTTAGTTCCAAAAAACTTTAAAGTTAAAACAATTAAACAAACTAGTGTTTTCACTGAATATAAAAACTGCCAAAACTTTTATATTTACACAAGCCGAAAAAATCCTTGGTTTTTAAGTTCAAATAAAATTAAAACAATTTATCTCAAAGATGTAAACACAGGTCAGTCAATACAAACTAAACACATAGAAACCAGATATAGAGGGCCAGAAGAGATTACAGAAAATGGAAAGAACATGAAATATTTCCAAAATATTTTAACTGTTTCAGCAGTTGATGAGTTTAAAAAGAACACAACTTTTGATTCAAGCCTTTTAGTGCTTACTTTTAAAAACGCCAAAACTTTATCTTTAGAGATTGGGTTAGTTCAAATAATTAACTCAAGTCTAATTGCTAGACCTTTTGCTTTAGAGTATTCTGTTAATATAACTTACGACAGCAGGAATTTCCATGATCGCGCTGACTATCAGTTAAAAGTTTATACTTTATCTTTTTCAGTTTTAAAAGAGTATGCCGATAAAATAAAAAACATTAAGATGATTTTAGGAAACGCTGATTATACATACGAAAAAGAAGACCAGGGCAAGAGAGTGAACTTTGAAGTTAAAAGGAAAGAAAATGCACTTAATTTATGGCAAACTTATAACCCATTTATTTTAATTTTTGTAGATACTGAAGACGGTGTTAAAATAGCCAGACAAAGCGATTTACTAATTAGTAGTTTTGTTCAGATACACAATCTTTTAAAGGTATCTGAAACAACTAAAATAGTTCACACAACGAGCACAAAACTATGAAAAAAGCAGTACTAGCACTGCTTTTTAGTATTGTTGGATTAGTTTATGTACTTGGGGTATATTCGTTTACTGCTTTACTTTTAAAAAACACAGAGCGCATCTACTTAATTAAAGAACAGAGAAGTGTGATATATCAGGTCCATAGTCAGTTTAAAATATATCTTTATTCAGACTGTAAAAACACAAAAATCACAAAGCAAAATATCAAGCATTTTAGCCTAACTAGGCTAAATAGTAATACTAAATTAAAACTTGAATTAAACAAAATTAAAGTAAATAAGAGTTTTTTAAACCAAAAAAGACACCTATTTAAAATCACTTTAGAATTCAACACACCAAAACTACTTGTAGATAGTGATGAGTTTACAACACTTCAAATCATCTTTATCAACAATCAAGTTTTAAATTTAGAACTGGGTAAAATTAAAATTGCAAAAGGAGATAAGTTTGACTCACAAGATGTGCTGTTCAGCTTTAAAAAAATACAAATTGAACCCGACTTTTTCAAAACAGGCACAAACTTTGATGTTTCGTTTTCAGCTGATTTTGTTTCTGATACTGCTGAGTTTTATTTTAGCTTGTTTAAAGAAAATAAATACACAGTTAGCAAAAACGAAAGACAAGAAATTAACTTCTTTTTTACAAACTCAAAGTTAACCATTCCTGTTTTAGAGCCTCTAATTATAGCGGAGGTTAAACTTGAAAACGGCACACAAACTATCCTTCAAAATTGTTTAAAAAAAGATATTAGGTGTGATTTTGAAAACATTATAGATTTTGAAAACATTAAAGAAAAAGGTTGGGTAAATACTTATGAACTCTAATTTAAAAGATATTTTTTCACTTAAAGAAGTTGTGGTTCCCTATATTAAAAAACCTTATAATTTGGAAATTAAAGCAAGTGAAAAAGTTCTGATAATTGGAGAAAACGGGAGCGGAAAAACAACTTTAATTTATCTGTTAATTGGCTTTATTAAACCAAAATCAGGTATTTTAAAAAAGACGGGTAAACCAATTTCTTACCTTGCAGAAAAAGCAGATTTACCAAGAAATTTAAAGGCTAGCGAGTACCTTGAAATTATTGCAAAGACTAAAAAAGGCTACGTTAACAAAAAATACATTGACTTTTTAGAACTACCTATAGATACGGAAATTAAAAATCTATCTAAAGGAAATAAACAAAAACTTGCATTTTTAGCCGCGCTTATAGGAGACTCAGAAGTATTGATTTTAGACGAACCTTTGTCTGGTTTTGACCCTACAAAAAAACAAAAAATAGTTGAGATATTAAAACAAGAAACTAAAGATAAAACTGTGTTAATAATTTCGCATAGTCCAGAAGTATTTAGCGGTTTTGTAGAAAGAAAGATTGTGCTATGCTGAACTATATAGCAAGAACTTATTTTGACAAAAAAGCAAGGCTGTTAATTATTGCATCTGTAGTAATCTTTTTGCCACTTTTCTTTTTAGTATACTCTCCTAATTTTACAGACAAAGATGTGCTTTTAAAACAAAGTGAAAAAACTACGCAAATTTTTAGCATTTACCTCCAGATTCTAAAAATTTTTCTTATTATCACCACAGGACTGCTGACTATCAATCACGATGAACAACATATTAAACAATTGATTCCTTTTGTAAAAAGAAAAGTAGTGTATACAGCAAAGTTAGTATTTTATCTAATGCTAATTTTTCTGTATTCTATATTTTTTATTTCACTTTCTTTTATTTTCTTTCAATTATCTAAATATTCAGTTTTAACATACTCTCAATTTAAAACTTTACTTTTAACACCATTCGACAGTTTGTATCTTTTGTTTTTCATCTTGATATTTGTTAAAAATAAAAAAAGGCAAGTGATTTTTATTATCCAAGCCTTTTTTATTATTTTTACAATTATTTCTAGTTTTTTAAAAGGAAATTTTGTATATTTTTTGTTAATGCTTCCGCTTTCTGGAAACAGTTTTGACAATCAAACCTTATTTTTATTTTATAAAATATTTTACTTATTTGGTTTGATAGTTCTCTACATTTTTAAACAAAGTCGCGAGAAAATCTCGTTTCACTAATAAGCCTTGGCAAACAATACTCGGTAATTTACTTTTTTGCCAGTTACTGGACAAATTGCGAGTTCAGGCTTTTCTTTGCTAATAACCCTCGCGGTTGCTGTTGTGTCTGTTTTAATGATTTCTTCAGCAGTTTTGTTGATGTCAATAGAAACATAACCGCCTTGTTCAATTAAAGTTTTAAACTCAGTGTAAGTTTTCGCGTGGCGAATATTTGAGCTTAAATGTTTAAACGCACGTTCATACATTTCTTTGTGCATCACTTTAATTTCAGATTTTAAGAAACTGCTTAGCTCAGAAATTAAAACTTTTGTTTTTGAGCGCGTATTTCTTTTAAAGACAATTACTGAGTTTTCATTTAAGTCATTTGGCCCAAACTCAACACGAAAAGGAATACCTTTCATTTCACTTTCGGCGAACTTGAAACCGTGAGTTTTATCGCTTTCGTCAACTTCATAACTTAATTTTGATTTTTTAATTTCTTTTATAACTAAATTAACTTTAGCCTTGTCTAGTTTATCTGGAAGTACAGGGACTACAATTACTTGAGTTGGTGCAAGATACGGTGGTAAAACCAGTCCATCGTTGTCGCCGTGTACCATAATAACTGCGCCGATTAACCTAGTAGTCACTCCCCAAGAAGTTTGAAAAGGTGCGCAAAGTTTGTTGTTTTTATCTTGAAAGTTTACGCCGAATGCTTTGGTAAAACCATCACCAAAATAGTGAGAAGTTCCGGACTGTAAGGCTTTTCCATCGTGCATTAAGGCTTCTATTGTGTAAGTAGCCTCAGCACCCGCAAACTTTTCTTTTTCGGTTTTTTTACCAGCGACAAAAGGAATAGCTAGTAAGTCTTTGCCGAGTTTTTCATAAACTTTTAGCATTTTTTGAGTTTCTTGTTTGGCTTCTTTTGCAGTTTCGTGAACTGTGTGACCTTCTTGCCATAAAAACTCACGCCCACGCAGAAAAGGTTTAGTAGTTTTTTCCCAACGCACAACTGAACACCATTGGTTGTATTTAAGCGGTAAGTCTTTGTAGCTTTCAACAACAGTGGCAAAGTGTGAAGTAAACAAAACTTCTGAAGTTGGACGAACTATTAGTTTTTCTTCCAATTCTTTGCTGCCAGCGGTTGTAACGGTTGCAGTTTCTGGCGCAAAACCTACAATGTGGTCTTTTTCTTTTTGAAATAGGCTTTCTGGAATTAACATAGGCATGTAAACATTGCTATGTCCAGTTGCTTTAAAGTGTATGTTTAGAAACTCTTTAATTTTTTCCCAAATTGCGTAGCCATACGGACGGTAAATAATGAAGCCTTGAGTGTCTGAGTAAGACATCAACTTAGCCTCAACGCAAAGGTCTTGGTACCATTTACCAAAATCTACATCCATATCAGTAATTTTTGAAACAAATTTTTTAGCCATGGTGATCACCTGTTAATTTAACAATTCCTTTTTCAATTTTAATTAGATTTTTCTCAAGCATATAGTGCAAAATTTCTTTAAATCTACGATTAGAAACTTTAAACTCATTTTCAACCAGTTCGGCCGTAAGTTTATTTTTAATAGTTTGCGTCGGTTGCTTTTGAATATAGGCAAGAATTTCTCTTGCTTTTAAATTAAATATGTCAATTTTGTTTAGTTCTTTTAATGTACAGTTATAGCCATCGAAGTTGCGTCTGCGGATAACCACAGACATTTCTTGACCTAATCTAACTTTGTCAATAATGCATGATTTATGTACAAATAACTTAACTAAGTTTGGAGTAAGTAAGTTAATTCCGTCTTTTCCGATGTTAATAACGTGAGCCTTTACTATTTCCATTTCACTAAATTTATCTTCAGAAATCTTGATCGGAAAAACGATTTTGGCAACCAATCTTTTTTCAAAAAATTGTTTTACATGCACGTAGTCACCAACTTGTGGCCAAATTTCTCTGTCTTCACCTAATGTGTCTTTAGAAAGCAGTAAATGTTTTGCAACCCCATTATCTAAAAAAACACCAAGATCATCAACTCTGCCAACTACCTTTAAAAACCCCATTTCACCATTTTGAATGATTGGTTTTTTCACAGTCAAAGCAGGTCTTTTTTTACTATCTATAAAAAGATAAAGTTCAGCCTCATCACCTGGTTTAAAATCACGGTGTTCGCTTTCATTGAAATGTAGAAAATAAATTTCTTCATCAAAAAAATTCTTCGCCATATAGGCGATGTCAGTTTTTTTAATTATTTCAAACTTATAAACTTGACCAGGCGTTAACATTGATATCAAAATATTCCTTTTCAATCTTCTTCATTATATCACGCGCGTAGATTAAAAAAGCAACCCCACAAAGCACGATACAGATTAAAAAGAAGTAAAAATAGTCGTGATTTTTAGTTAATTTTCCTGCAAAAATATTTAATACAATAAACAAAACATTTACCAGTGAGTTAATTATGATGACCGAGAAATTAAAGTTATTTGGGGCAACAAGGCTAAATAGTAGTTTAAAGTAAACAAATATAAAAATAGCCATCGAAATACTTCTAAGCAGAGTTACTGCAATTACTGCGTAGATGTTATCAGTAGAGATATAGACAAAAAATCTAAATAAGGTAAGAGCAATCGCAACTCCAAAAAGTACATAGGAGTCAACTTCTTTAAAGTATCTTGCTAACAGAAAAATAAAGATGGTTTCAACGACCACAAAGCCAGTTAAAATTGCACCATACCAAGACTTATTGATTGCACCTACTACTGAAAAGTAGTCTGGTTGAAATTGGTCAAAAACCTTAAAAGTGCTCATAAACAAGACAAAAATAGTTGTAAAAATCCAAAACTTTTTATTTTTAAAAAGCAGTTTTAGTTGAGTTTTTTCAGCAAACTTTGCACATTTGTTAAACTTAATCGGCTTAATTAAAAAGATCAAAACTCCGGCTAAAATAAACAAAGCAACTGCAGACAAAAAAGAAACTTTGAACCCAAAGTAGTCTGCAACTAATCCACCAACTACACAAAGTAAAGCATAACCAATTGCTCCAAATATCCGGATATTGGCAAACTCATAGTCATTGTTTTCACAAAAGCCACCCGCAAAAGAATCTAAAAGCAAGTAAATTGGCTGACTAAAAATGGCAATTGCTAAAGAAATTAAAGCAACAATGTAAATATTTTTAGTAAAGAAAATAAAGGCTAAAATTGCACCAGTTTCAAGTGCAGTTAGCAACACAATTAAAAAGATGTTTCTGTTGATGTTTTTGGCAAAATATGTCCAAAAAGGGTTAATAAATATTGAAACTAATGGGAAAATAATTAAAATATAGCTAATTTGATCATTTTTGTAGCCTAAACTTTGAAAATACAAAAACATAAATGGGTACAGTAAGGCGTCTCCCATATAGCGAATTAAAAATGCTAAATCTAGTTTAATTATTTCTTTTTTTCTATTCATTTACTTTCATTAAAATGTCTTAAAAAGACGTCTTAATATTATATAATATACAGTATGCAGGCAACAATTTATTTTACTTTAGGCAAAGCGTTTGCCCCTGAAAATTTAATTTCATCTATCTTAATGATGTTATCTGGTGTGGCGCTGGGTTTCTTTTTGATGTTACTTTTCTACATTTACGCCTGTTTAATTGCGATAAACAAAAAAACCCGCGTCAAAAAAGCTAAAAAAGATATGCAAACTGATGTGCAAAGAGCGATTGTTGCAACTTTGCAACTATATAAAACCGACAAGGTTGCCAAAAAAGAACAAGGGCAAATCGGATTTGCCTACACTCTTTCTAAACAACTTGCTTACGATATTACTTCGCTTTACTTTCCAAAATCAAAAAAACCTTATCTTGAACTGACAATTGATGAAACTATATTGTTTGCTGGTTACTTGGCTGCTAGAATTGATGAAATGATGTCAGCCAAAATCTTTAGTTTATTTAGAGGTTTAACTTTGAAGCGAATCGATCAGTTTAGGTCAGTAAAGAGTGAAATTGACGATTCAAAGTTAGCAGGAGCAGCACCACTTAAGGCTTATTCTAAAACCAAACTTTTTAACCCACTTTACTGGATAAAAACTTTAACTTTTGATAAGTTGATTGACAAGATTTTTGACAAAATTGGCTACGAAATTATTAAAATTACCGGTGAAGAGACTTACAAAATTTACTCAAAAAAAATGTTTAGCACTGATATTTTTTTTGAAACTGATAAAGAGTTTTTTAAGGAACTTTACAAGCAGGTTAATCAAAACAGCGAAAAAGGAGCGAAATAATTATGTGTTTCTGGCGAAAAAAAGTTAAAAAACCAACTAAAAACCAACAATTTAAGAAATTTAAAATTCACCAATTTGCCCCACTTAATGGGCTTAGAGAAGCCGAGGAATTCACACCTTCTATAGTAGCGTCTCCTGGAACTGGTAGAAATGTTAAAAACATTTCAAACCCAAAGGCGTTAGTTGGTGAAGGTTTTGATACCTTGGAAAAATACGAGGCTTTTCGTAGTGTCTCTGATAAAAAAATAACACAAAACGAAATTATAGATAAACACGGAAACGCGTATTACGAGTTTAACAATATTTTAAGTATTCCAACAGACGGTCAAGAGCAAATTTATCAAGCAAGTCAAAGAAAACCAGAAAAGACAAACACAGGCACCACTATTTCTCCAATTTTTCGCAAGCAAAAACCTAGAACTAGTTTTGTAGAAGTGGTGATAGAAGATCCTTCTAAACAACTAGATGAAGTCCACAGCGTAACGTTTGAACCAGAAACTTTTAAAAGTAGTGCTGAGTTTCAAGCAGCCGGAGTTAATGACAATCCTGTAAAAATCACTAAAGCCAAAACTCAAGAACCCGCATACTTTCAAGAACAAAGTTCAGTTCAAACTAATTTTCGTGAGTTTCAAAAACCAAACGTTCAGGTTACTTCTGCAAACTCAGATGCAGATATTTTAAACTCAGTTCGTGGTTTCACTCAAACCACCGCGCAAAGTCCATTGACTGAATCTACTAGCGCTATGTCAGTTTCACCAGCGGTAAACGAAAGTACAGTTCAACCAGATGCATTCACTCAATCTACACCAGCAAAACCAAAAGAAGGTGAATACTTTGTCCCACTTAACTTATTTCACAAGTCTAATTTAAGTTTAAACGACAAACCAGACTGGTTGCTTGAACAAATTAAAATTATTGACAACACTATTGCTGAGCTTGGTTTTACTGGCAGGGTTGTGAACTCAATTAAAGGACCAACTGTAACTAGATACGAAATTGAACCAGATAGTAAGACTAATGTTAGTCGCTACAATTCACTAATTCATAATCTTCAAATGAACTTATCTGTTACTTCAATTCGTATGCAAACCCCAATTCCAGGTAAACCATACATCGGGGTGGAAGTTCCTAATATCAACCCAGAAATTGTAAATTACTCAAATGTAATTCGGGAAAGCGAATTTAGAGCACCTGAAAACAAGTTAATTGTGCCGCTTGGTATTGACATTGACGGCAAAATCGTAAATCTAGATATTACTAAAATGCCACACGGACTGATTGCAGGCGCTACTAACTCAGGTAAATCAGTCTGTGTGAACACTATTATCACTTCCTTAATTTTAAAAAACTCGCCAGAAGAGTTAAAACTAATTTTAATTGATCCCAAAGTAGTTGAACTAAAACCTTATGAAGGACTTCCACACTTACTTACTAAAGTCATTACTGACCCTAAAAAAGCAACTGCTGTTTTAAGTTGGGCAATTAGCGAAATGGATCGTCGTTTTAAAGTTTTTTGGGATGAGGCTAAATGCAAAAACATCGAAAACTACAATTCGCGCGTGGAAAACAAGACTGTTTTTGGCGACAAAATGCCATATATTGTCATAGTTATTGAAGAATTGGCGGAGCTAATTGTGCAATATGGCCAAGAAGTTGAGGCTAAAATTCAAAGACTGACTCAAAAAGCCAGAGCCGCCGGAATTCATTTAATTGTGGCCACTCAACGTCCAACCACGGATGTCATAAAAGGAACAATTAAGGCAAATATTCCAACTAGAATTGGTTTTAAAGTTGCAACTCATACCGACTCTTCTACCATAATTGACGAAACTGGCTGTGAGCGTTTGCTTGGTCGTGGTGACATGCTTTTCAAAGAACTAGATACCGTAGTTCGTCTACAAGGCGCCTATATTTCTGACGATGAGTTGTTTGCAGCAATTGACTACATCAAAACTAATTACGCCAGACAAGAACCTGAAATCAGTTCAGAAAAACTCACTAGTAATTTTGGCGCTAAACAAACCACCGAAATCGGTCCACTTTTTAAAGAAATTGCAAGGTTTGTCGTCAAAGAACAAAGTGCGTCAATTAACGCCATTCAAAGAAATTTTGCAGTAGGCTTTAACGCCGCTCAAAAATATGTCGCTGATTTTGTGCGTTTTGGAATTTGCGCACCAGCAGAAGGTTCAAATAAACCATCTAAAGTCCAAGTTAATTCAGTTAGACTTGAAGAAATTTTGAAAAACTTTTAAAGGTATCTCATGGAAATAAATCACACCTTACCTAGCCCAATTAAAGCCCCATTTAGCTACAAACTATTTGCTTATGTTAATTTAAGTACTTATTTTGTACTACCACTAACTTTACTTATTTTGTTTTCAATTAAACAAAATTATATTAATTCGCAATTTATAGTTGGCGTAGTTTTTTTCATTTTTTTCTTGCCGTATTGTGCAAAAAATATTTATCTACAAATTAAAGAAATTAAAAACAAAACTTACTTTAATACTTTAAACTTAACTAAGTATCAAAGGATAAAAAAAGCGCTTCAACCTGTTTCTATGGCTTTTGCTTTTGTAATTATCCTGTTGTCTATAATTTTATTTTCATTAGTCAGAGTATCTGGCGCATCAATGAGTCCGACTTATGAAAACGGACAGTTTACTGTTATTAAAACTTTTCGTATTCAACCAGTTCGAGGCAGAGTTTACGTGCTTTCGGTAAAAGACTTAAACAACAAAACCTTTAACGTAATTAAAAGAATCTACGCTTTACCCGGAGACATTGTAGAAATTTCTAATATTGATTTAAAAGTAGAAAACCAAGAAGTCAGACCACTTGGATTTACTAGGTTTAGCGACAAAGAAATCAGTAATATGCGAAAATATACTTTAAATAAAACAAATGAATTAGATAAATACCGAGTAAAGCCAAACACTTACTTATTTTTTGGTGATAACTTTAAAAACTCTCAAGACTCAAGAACAGGTACTTTATTTGTACAAAAAATCATTGGCGAGGTGATTTAGTGGAAATCAACTGGTATCCTGGCCACATGGCAGTGGCTTTTCGTGAAATTGAAAAAATTCAGAAAAACATAGATATCTTAATTCACGTGCTTGACGCCAGAATGCCTTTTTCGTCAATCAATCCGAAGCTCATGCAAATTTTTCAAAACAAACCAATAGTTTTCTTGTTAAACAAAACGGATTTAGTTGAACAAAAACATTTAGAAAAAACTATCTCTGCTTTAAAAGAAAAAGGCTACTTTTCTTTTAAAGTAAACGGACTGACTGGCTCTGGCATTAGTGGTCTTCATAATTTTATTAAAAAAACTGTAGCCCCTTCCATTTTTGAAAAACGTGCAAAAAAAGGTATTTTGAACAACAAAATCACTGCACTAATTGCTGGCACTCCAAATGTTGGTAAGTCTAGTTTAGTCAACCGTTTTTCTTTAAAAAAAGTTGCCAATGTTGAAAACAAAGCAGGAGTAACTAGACTAATTACGCTTTATAGACTAAACCCTGAGTTTGATTTATTTGACACGCCAGGTCTGCTTTGGCCAAAACTTGAGAAAAACTCGGCTTTAAATTTAGCACTATTTGGCTCTATTCCAAAAGAAATCTTGTCACTTGACGAGATTTGCATCTACGCACTTGAATATATAACTAAATATTTTCCAGGCCTGCTTAAAAATAAATATGGGGTTGATGAAACTAAAAACGTAATAGAACTGCTAGACTTAATATGCTTAAAAACTGGTGCTGTACTTAAAGGAAAAGACCCAGACTACGAGCGAGTGTATGTTTTTTTAATTAAAGATATCCAAACTGGTAAAATTGGCAAACTTTATTTTGATTTAAAGAGCATTGAAGGTTGATTGTGTTATTATTTGTTTTAGAGGTTTTTAAATGAAGGACTTAATTATTGTTGAATCTCCAACTAAAGCAAAAACAATTTCTGGCTATTTAGCCGATAACTTTCAGGTGCTTTCTTCAAAAGGACACATTCGCGACTTAAAAATTGCGGGACCTGGTGGTCTTGGTATCGACATTGAAAATAATTTTGAGCCACTTTACACTTTGATTGTCAAATCAAGAAAAATTGTTGCTGACTTAAAAAAAGCAGCCAAAGGCGCAAAAGTTTATTTAGCGTCTGACCCCGACAGGGAAGGTGAGAGCATTGCTTGGCATTTAGCCGAGGTCTTAGGTTTAGATAAAGGTGAGCCTATTCGGATAGTTTTTAACGAAATCACAAAGTCCGCGGTTAAAAAGGCTTTAGCTGAGCCTAGACAAATTGACATGAAGTTAGTTGATTCCCAAGAATCTAGACGCATGGTTGACCGAATTATTGGCTTTAAATTATCTAAACTTGCTAGACAAAAAATTGGCGGAAAATCAGCCGGTCGTGTCCAGACTGTAGTCTTGAAACTAATTGTGCTTCGCGAAAAAGAAATTAAGGCGTTTATACCAGAAACTTACTTTGATTTAAAGTTAGTAGGCCAAGGTTTTGAGGCTCCCTATATTTCTGTTAAAAAACACGAAGTTACTAAAGAAATTAAAGAAAAAGTAGAACGCGAGGCCACTCCGCTTTACTTAGTTAAAGAAATTCAGGAAAGCGAGACTAAAACTTATCCCAAACCAGCACACACCACTTCTTCTTTTCAACAAGAAGTTGCAAATAAACTAGGTTGGTCTGCCAAAAAGGCCATGCAGGTTGCCCAAAGTCTATATGAAGGCGTTGAAACTAATGCAGGACTAACCGGTTTAATTACCTACATGCGTACAGACTCAACTAGAGTGTCTGAGACTTTTATTCAAGATTCAAAAGACTACATTACAAAAACTTACGGTAGTGCTTACCTTGGAGTTTATCCAGTTAAGAAAAACCAGGTAGCTGCTCAAGACGCACACGAAGCGATTCGCCCAGTTTCAGTTTACAACACCCCCAAGGCCATGGCTAGTTTTTTAACTCCTGAGCAACTTAAAGTCTACACACTAATTTACAACCGTGCGTTGGCTGCGAATTTAGCCGCCGCTGTTTTTAAAAACAAAACCGTCACTTTAGCGAAAAACGGACATTTATTTCAGGCACACGAAAGTGTGTGTCAGTTTAAAGGACACCGTATTTTGGACGAAAAAGTTGAAGACAAAGTTCTGCCTATCTTTAAGTTAGGCGAAGAAATTGACGCTAAACTGCAAAGCGAAGAGAAGCAAACCCAGCCACCGGCTAGGTACAACGAAGGTTCTTTGATTAAAAAAATGGAAGAACTCGGAATTGGTCGCCCTTCTACTTACGCCCAAATTATTGAAACTCTAAAAAGTCGTGTTTACATCAATGTGGAAAAACGCCAGTTTATTCCAACTGACCTAGCCTTTGATTTAGTCTCTTCTTTTGACGAGTACTTTGTTAAACTAATGGACCCCGCCTACACCTCTAAAATGGAGACAGAACTAGATGAAATCGCGCACGCCGACATTGATAAAGTTGAGTATTTAACTAAATTCTACCGCGAATTTATGGATACTTTGACAGTGGCTGAAGCGAAGATGCCGTCAAAGAAATTCGCACAAATCTTAACAGAGACTTGTCCAAAATGCGGAAAACCATTGATTTTAAGAAAATCTGTATATGGGTTTTTCAAAGGTTGTACAGGTTTTCCAAAATGTCGCTATATTGAAAAATCAGAAACACCAAAAAATCCTGCCGATGTATAATATTAGTTGAGGCAAATTCACAAATTAACCTACCTTGAAAAACTATTTAGGAGAACAAATTATGAAAAAACTATTACTTTTAATTACCCTTCTTTTTTCTGCTTTTTTAGTGGCATCTTGTAAAAAGGAACCCAAAAAACCCGCAGATACTCCAGATTTAAGTAAACTTGCAGTGCCAAGTGGCCGAGTTGAATCAAACTTCTTACTGCCCGCTAAGTTAGGCGATTTAAAAATTGGCTACGAAATTACAAAAGGCAAAGAAGCAGCTAAGTTATCAGGACTTGAAGTGCAAATTTATCGTCAAACTAACGACACCGAAGTTGAGTTAACCGCTACTGCTGGTGAACTTACACACAATTTTTTGTTTACTGTTGCTAAATTAGACAACGTTAAACTTGCTCAATATCAACAACTTGAACAAACTTTAAAAAAAGCTGAGTTTACTGCTAAAGCCAAAGAAATTTATGAAAAAATCCCAGTTCTTAGCACCGTTATTAAGTTAATTGAAAGCCAAATTTCTAAACTTGGCCTTGATAAAATCAAAGATGGCAGCCTTCCTGATGATGGCATATTTGGCAAACTTATTTCTCAATTTAAAAATGAAAAAGGTGAGTTAGTTTTCCCTGAAAAACTAACTTTAGAAAACCCAGGTCTGCTTGAAAACTACATTGACCTTTACAACACAATTCAAAAAGCCTTAAAGCAACCTGTGCCTAAACTTAAAGGTTTTGATTTTGCGAAACTACTTAGTTTGCTAACAGCGGATGGCATTGCTAAACTAATTGAAGATAATTTTGTTTTTAAAAAAGACGGCCAAGAAGATTCAGCATATAAAAAACAAGTAATTGACTTTATTAAAAGCGAACTTAACCAAAAATCAATTGACTTGCTTTTAAAACAAGTGCAAGCCCTATTTCCAAAACTACCAAACCTTGGCGCTTGGCAAGAAGTTGCTGCACTTTTTCCAAGTTTTGTGGAACTTGGCAAAAATATCTACGCTTTAAAGTTAAGTCAAAGTAAACTGAGCAACTTAAAAGACCAAATTAGCGCAGGTAAAGTAGTTGAACAAAGCAAAATTGATGCAGAAATTGCTAATTTTAAAGCAGCGCAAAGCGCTTTAAATAAGGCAGTCTTAGCAGTTCAAGAACTGCTCAAACAAGAAAAAATCCAAGACGCACTTAAAGCAGTGTTTGACTCAATTGGCAAGTTTTTTCATAACTTTGCTCAAAAAGATCTAGATAAAATCAAAGATTCAGCAGAAAAAGCCAAAGCCTTTCGCCAATATCAAGATAATGTTAAAGCATTTCAAAATATTCATGAGTTTATTTTGGGCTTAATTTTAAAAGTTGGAAATAAATCATACACTACTGAGTTGAAAGCAGGTGGCGACAAAAACTTATATGAAGCGGTCTCTAAATTCTCTAGATACTTAGTTGACTTTATTTCAAAAGATGGTGCAAACATCCATCCGGCAATTAGTAGTATTTTTTCATTAGTTTACGGTCAAGTTTTTGGAGCAAAAACTGGAACTATTGAAAACTATCGTCAACTTTATCAAATTGGTAAGTACTTTAAAGACCCACAAGACGGACAAGATGCCAAAATTTATACAGATTTAGTTAAATTACTTACAGAACTGAAAGTTATGTCTCAAAGATAAGCCAAGAATTTATTTAATTGGATATTGTCTTTTTAATTTAAAAATAAAATCAAAAAACTACCAAAAGTCAACGAAGTTTGATTATCACCCTGTTTTCTGTACATAAGAAATGGGCACACCTCAGTTCAACTTCACCTTTGGTAGTTTTTTTATAAAAACTTATCTTTTAAGGAGTTATATGGAAAACTTTTTGAAACCAATTGAAGAAATTAAAGAAAACTTAGATACCAACCTTAAGTTTGGTTTAACACAAGGAGAAGTAAACACTAGACTTGAAAAAAATGGATTAAATGAGTTTGTAAAAGAAAGAAAGCGCTCCTTTTTCTTTAGACTATTTTTGCAATTTAAAGATTTAATGGTCATAATTTTAATTTTAGCCTCAGTGCTTTCTTTTGTAGTTGGCCAGTTTCTAGAAGGTGGGGTGATTACTGCAATTGTAGTTTTCAATGCCTTACTTGGCTTACTTCAAGAAATGAAAGCAGAAAAAGCGCTAGATGCTATTAAAAAACTAAATCAGCCACATGCGACTGTGATTAGAGATGGAGAAATTAAACAAATTGAGTCAGCAAGGTTAGTAGTCGGCGACATTGTAATTTTAAAAGCAGGAGACATTGTGCCTGCAGACATTCGCTTGTTTGAATGCTTTTCTTTAAAGGTAGACGAATCTAGTTTAACTGGCGAGACACTACCTGTTTTAAAAAATGCAGCTGTTTTAATTGACCCAAAAACTCCTTTAGCAGAACGTAGCAATATGTGTTTTTCTTCAACTGTAGTCACATACGGCCGTGCAGTTGGTGTTGTTACAGAAACTGCAATGAAAACAGAAATTGGCAAAATTGCATGCGCCCTAAAAGCTGCAAAATCTGAAGAAACTCCATTGCAGAAACAAATTTCTAGACTAGGAAAATTTCTAGGGCTAGCCGCAGTTCTGCTATGTTTTGTGATATTTGCGGTCAACATCACAGAAGCCTATATTTTTTCAAAAACCACAGTTAGTGCACAAAAATGGTTAAGTTTGTTGATTCTTACATCTACTATTGCGGTGGCCGCAATCCCTGAAGGTTTACCTGCCATTATCACGATAATTTTGGCAACCGGCATGCAAAGACTATCGCGTCGTGGTGCGATTTTAAAGACTTTAACTTCGGTTGAAACTCTGGGCGCAACTTCTGTAATTTGCAGCGATAAAACCGGAACTTTAACTCAAAACAAAATGACAGTTAAAAAACTTTGGCTAAAAGGCAAAACTTATTTAGACAAAGAACTTGAGTCATCAAATCTTGATTTAACTCAGTTAATTGAGTTTGCTGCAGTTTCAAATGACTCAGAAATTATTGGTGGACGCGTAGTTGGCGACCCAACTGAAAGTTGTCTAGTGGAACTCGCGAAAAACAATGGAATTAACTTTACTAGTCTTCTACAAAAGTATCCGCGAATAGCAGAACTTGCTTTTGACTCTGAGCGTAAATTGATGTCAACAGTTCATAAAATCAACGGCAAAAAAATCTTGATTGCCAAAGGTGCTCCAGAAGTTCTACTAAAACGTTGTACTAACACAGCAGAAGTGAATGCTGCAAAGCCTGCAATTTCTGCGCTTGCAAATGAAGCATATCGTGTGCTCGCGGTTGCTTTTAAAGAAACCGACATTGACAGTCCTTATACTACAGAGGAAGAAAATGGCCTTACTTTCTTAGGTTTAATTGCGATGCAAGACCCACCTCGCGAAGAGGTAAAAGTTGCTATTGAAAACGCAAAACTTGCGGGTATTCAAACGATTATGATAACTGGCGACAATGTTCAAACTGCAAAGGCTATCGCTAAAGACTTAAAAATAATTGAGTCCGACTCAGACCTGGCAATTACCGGTGTTGAGTTAGACGAAATGACAGATGATGTGTTTTTTGTGCAAATTAAAAACATCAAAGTCTACGCGCGAGTTTCGCCTGAAAATAAGGTCAGAATTGTTGAAACTTGGCAAAAACATGGCAAAATTGTTTCTATGACCGGAGATGGTGTTAATGATGGTCCTGCTTTAAAGACTGCACAAATCGGTGTTGCTATGGGTAAAGTTGGAACAGAAGTCGCCAAGGGTGCGGCTGACATGATCTTAACTGACGATAACTTTGCAACAATTTTAAAAGCAGTTAAAGAAGGTCGTGGGATTTTTTCAAATATCCAAAAAGCACTTCATTTTCTCCTTGCTTCAAATATTGGTGAGTTAATTACAATTTTTGTAATTTCACTAATTGGTCTATTTGTCTTTAGACAAGAACTTGAACCTTTTACTTCAACTCAAATTTTGTGGATTAACGTAGCGACAGACTCGTTTATCGGTATCGCTATTGCTTTTGAGAAGACTGACAAAAATGTAATGAAGTTAAAACCAAGAGACCCGAAAGCCGGTTTCTTTAAAAACGGGCTTGGTGTTCTAATCTTTACGCAAGGTCTGGTACTTGGTTTGGCTGCAACCGCCGCTTACTTAATCGCTTACCATTCAATCGCACCGCATGTGGCAAGTTCACTTAATTTAGACCTTTCTTACTACGGTAAAGGTTTTACTTTAAATCAGTTTAAAGAGTTGTTCGGTTCAACCGCTGCTTTCTACACACTTTGTATCGCTCAGTTTATGTTTGTGTATTCTGCTCGCAATCGTCTACAACCTTTTTATAAACAAAAAACCAACTGGTTTTTAAATATTGCTGTTATCGTTTGTTTTATTTTTCAAATGTCTTTGATTTTTATCCCTGGTGGCAAAGCATTTAGTTTAGTTAATTTCCGCCACATCACTTGGCGTGGATTTTTAACAATTTTTGGCTTCAGTGCTGTGCTTTTTGTCTTTTCAGAAATCACAAACTTAACTCTTCACTTCACAAAGTTTTACACAAAACATCAAAAATAAACACAAAAACCCAAAAATTACAAACGGCAGCGTGTTTGTGGTATACTTTATAGGCAAGTTAATAGATACATTGAATTGAGTGGCCGAGCCACTCAATTTTATTAAAGGAGTTTATTTTGCAAGAAACTTTTAAAAAAATTCAATTAAAAGTAGAAGAAACTTTTAAAATTAAAGTACTTTCAGTTAAACAAACCACTGAGTTTGGTGAACCCTACATTTCAATAACTCTTGACACCAATTCTGTTAACTCAGATCTAATGGGCGAGATTTCAGAAACCCTGTCTTTAGAGTTTCCAGAACTAAGCAAATCACACGGTTTTTTAGTTGAATCAAAAGGCTTGTATGTTTTGGCTAAAAACCAGGCTGAGTTTACAGAGTACTTGGGTAAATCACTTTGTTTCACTTCACCTCAGTTTAAAGGTTGCGCTACACTCACTGAGTTAGACGAAGAGCACGCCTACTTTGAAACTAAAGTTAAAGCAGTTAAAAAAACTCTTAAAATCAAATACCAAAATCTTTCAAATATTACGCTTGAGTAGTAATTTTTTTTAAAAAAATAAGGAGAAAAATATGAAAAGAAAAGATTTAGTTGAACTAATTGACCGCATCACTACACTTTACGAAGTTGACCGTGAACGCGTTAAGGATGCTTTTAAAAGAGCCCTTGAGCTTGGATGTTGCTCTGAACACGGAGTTGAGTCTTGCCGCGTAAACATTAACGAAGAGAGAAAAGAAGTCAATGTCTACACGCAACGACTAGTGGTTTCAAGTTACTCAGAGATGCAACGTTTTGATGGCAAAAGAATTTCTCAAATCACTTTAGAAAAAGCACATGAAAAGAAACCACGCGCTAAAGTCGGCGATATCATTGAAGAAGAAGTAGATCCACGCAAGTTTGGCTACAACGCTGCTAAAAAAGTTAAAGACCAGTTTAATATTTTAATTCGTGGACTTAATCAAGAAAATATTTTCCAATATTTCTTAGACCAAGTTGGCCAAATTATTAGCGTACGCGTAATTTCAACTGATGAAAAAGGCATTCGCGTTGACGTTGGTAGAGACATTTCTGCCTTTATTCCGTACGACCAATTACTTGAAACTGAAAACCCACATCAAGGTGAAACCTTAAAAGTTGTTTTAACCTCGGTTTCTAAAGAAAGAGAAATAATTTTAAAACTTTCTCGCAAAGCCCCTGAATTAGTTGAACGTTTGCTTGAACAAGAAATTCCTGAAATCAAAGAAGGCATTGTTGAAATTATCGGAGTTTCTCGCGAAGCCGGAGAACGCTCTAAGGTTTGCGTTAAGTCAAACCGTGAAAATATTGATCCAGTTGGTTCTTGTATTGGCGAAAACGGTATACGTATTCGCAATGTTCGCCGTGCTCTTAACAATGAAAATATTGATTTGTTTAAATATTCAGAAAACCCAGAAGACTTAATTAAAAACGCACTAACTCCTGCTGAAATTGTCAAAGTTGTGGCAATTGACACAGAAAACTTAGCCGCAACTGCGATTGTTAAAGACGACCAACTTTCTCTGGCAATCGGCAAAGCCGGACTAAACGTACGTTTGGCAATGAACGCAATTAAATGGAAAAAAATAGACATTAAATCAGCCACTCAGGCCTATGAAGAGGGCATTGTATACTGATGCTAAACAACCCACGCACTTGTGTGGTTTCTAAAAAGAAATTAAACAAGTGCGATTTAATTCGTTTTTTTGTTGAGTCTGGCCAAGTAAAAATAGATGCAGATCAAAGTCAAAAAAACCGCGGGTTTTATATTGAAAAAAACCCGGAAATTATTTTTTTAAAATTCGCAAAAGCGATTTTTAGACAAACTAAAATAGAAGTCCAAGCAGAACTTTACTTGGAATTCAAGAAACTTATTTTCAAGGGAAAGGAGAGTTAAAATGAGTATTAAAGTTAATAAAAATAAACAGAAAAATCAAAAAGTTATCTACAATCAGGCAAACACTATTGCAGATTACGCGAAACAAATCGGCATTTCTCCCATTGAAATTATTAAAACTTGTCTAAGTTTTAAAATTTTTGCCAATGTCAACCAAGTATTAGATAAAGACACTTTGACAATAATTTTTCAAGAACTTGGATACGAAGTTGTTGAAGACAAAAAAGAAGAACTAATTCAGTTTGATGAGCACGTTCAAACAGACGACCCTAAAGACTTGGTTAAACGCGCACCAATAGTGACTGTTATGGGCCACGTTGACCACGGTAAAACTACCCTGCTTGACACAATTCGACATTCTAGAGTAGCATCTGGCGAAGCCGGTGGGATTACTCAACATATCGGTGCTTACTCTGTGGTTAAAAATAACCAAAAAATCACCTTTATAGACACCCCTGGGCACGCTGCCTTTTCAGAAATGCGCGCACGAGGAGCGAAAGTTACCGACATTGTTGTCTTAGTTGTGGCAGCTGATGACTCTGTGATGCCGCAGACCAAAGAAGCAATTGACCACGTCAAAGCCTGCGGAGTTAAAATGATTGTGGCTATTAACAAATGCGACAAGCCTGGTGTTAATCCAGACGGCGTACTTGGTGATTTGGCTAAGTATGATGTCTTAACTGAAAACTGGGGTGGAACCGTTCCAGTAGTTCAAATTTCTGCTTTAAAGAATCAAGGAATTGATGAACTACTTGACATGATCTTACTAGTCGCTGACCTTGAAGATTTAAAAGCAAACCCAACTCGCCTAGCTAGTGGCACTGTAATTGAGGCCAGAGTAGACAAGGGTCGCGGCAATGTAGCAACGGTAATTGTTGAAAACGGAACACTGAAAGTTGGAGACAACGCGGTGGTTGGAAACGCGTATTGTAAGGTTAGAACCATAGTAGATGCCAACGCCAAAAGTTTAAAGAAAGCAGAGCCGGCAGACGCAGTTGAAATTACCGGTTTGCAGAGTTCTGTGAAACCTGGCGATAAGTTTATTTGCTTTGACAACGAAAAAACTGCAAAACAAGTTGCAACTGAACGCGCTAACCGCGAAAAAACCCAAAGTTTAGTCGCTAAACCAAAGTCTCTTGAAGACCTACTTTCAAATGAGAAAAAAGTTTTAAACTTAATTATTAAAAGTGATGTCAACGGTTCAATTGAAGCAATCCGTGCACTGCTTGCTAATTTAAAATACGAAGGCCTGGAAGTTTCGGTAATTCGCGAATCTGTTGGCCAAATTAATGAAACAGATGTTTTGCTTGCCAATACATCTGGCTCTATTTTGCTGGCCTACAATGTGCGTCCGTCTGCACAAATCAGAGACCTTGCTAAGTCAAAAGGTGTAGAAATTAGAACTTACAACATTATTTATCAAATAGAAGATGACATCAAAGCAGCACTTGAAGGCATGCTGGAACCTGAATACGAAGAAGTTGTGCTAGGTTCTGCTGAAGTCAGAGAACTATTTAAAGTCAAAAAAGACACAATTGCCGGTTGCTTTGTGGTTGCAGGTTCAATTACTAGAGACGCAAAAGTTCGCCTACTTCGCGTAGGCAAAGTTATTTACGAAGGCGAAATTGAGACTCTTCGTCGTTTTAAAGACGACGCAAAAGAAGTTAAAACTGGTTTTGACTGTGGTATTAAAATCAAAGACTTTTCAGACATTAAAATAAACGACGTTATAGAGGCTTCTGTTTTAAAAGAAGTTGAAAGGCAGCAATAAGAAAGCCTATGTCTTTAACTCATCTTCGCATGCAATCTTACTTTCAAAGAGAGATTGCTAAGGCTATTAACAAAACAATAGTTGACGAAATTAGTGGCTATATTAACGTAGTTGACGTCAAACTTTCAAAAGACTTGTCAGTTTTAAAAGTTTTTTACATGATTTTTGACAACAAAAAAGAAACTGCTGTCTACACACAAAAATTACTTGAGCAAAAAACCCCTAAAATTAGACATGAGTTTGCTTTGGCTGTTTCTAAAAACTGCCGCAAAATTCCAGAACTAAGATTTGAAATTGACACCGTACTTGAATACGGAAACAAAATAGACGAAATTCTGAAAAACTTAAAATAATGTTTTTTATCTCGGTGCTAATTGCCCGTAGTTTTAAAGGCAGTTTAGAGACATACACCTATAAAGTAGAAAAAGAGTACAGCGAAGCACTGTTTTTAGGACAACGTGTTTTAGTAGACTTCGCAGGTTCCACAGTTTTAGGTTTTATTTTAGCAATTAAAACAGAAATTAAGCAAGACATTAGTTTACTTAAGTTTTGCACGAAGTTTTTAGATAAACTGCCTGTTGTGTCTAAAGATCAGTTTAGTTTGTTTTTACAGTTTAGCAAGTTAAGTTTTTTGCCAAAAATTGATATTTTTTTAACTTTAGTTTCACCTTTGGTTAACTTAAAGGCGATTGAAAAACTACACTTACTTAATAAGACAACCAAAACTAATTTACCTTTTAAAGGCGCAGAGCTAACTTTAACTAAAACTTTAAAACAAAAACACGCCAAAGAAATCGCTAATTTAAAAAAACAAAACCTAGTTAGAAACTACTTTACAGTTGAGCAAAGTAAGACTAAAAAAACTCGTTTTTTTAGTTATTTTGAAAAACCACTAGACTTAGATCAGCAAAGTATTAAATATAACTTAATTGATACAACAGCCAATTTATTTAACCAAGTTAAAATAGCCAAAACAAACGGCGAAAAAGTTTTGCTTTGCTTAAAAAACTCAATTAACTTAGAGTATTTCGTTAATTTATTTAGCAGTAGAGTAAAACCTGAAGAAATTATAATTTACTCAGCAGATAAACTAAATACAAGTGTTAAAGTTGCGTTGTTTGAAAAAGCAGTAGCAAAGCCTGGGTTTTTGCTTATCATTGGCTTTGAGAAAGTAATGTATCAGCAGATAGACGGCTTAAAACACCTAATTTTGTTTGATGACTTTTTTGAAAGCACTACTGATCTTGGTATTTCAACTTCAGAAGTTGTCAAAATTATTGCTAATTTAAAAGGTCTTTTAGTTTCTGTTTTTTCATTAGTTCCAAGTTTTGACTTAGTTTACAAAACAGGCACAAAAAACTTAAACTATTTAGCAGATTTAGGTGAAATCAAGCAAGTGTTGGTTGCAGATTTGTTTAAAAACTCAGACCTTTCTTTAGTTTCAAAAGAAGTCATGGCTAACTTAAAATATAATTTGGCTACTTGTAAAAACACCTTGTTTTTAACAGACCACACGGTATACGCTAACTTTGTTAAGTGTGCGGATTGCGCAAATGTTTTAAGGTGTCCGCGTTGCTTTGACTACCTCAGATACGATAGTATTCAGACTTGTTATTTTTGTCAGTTTTGTAGTTTATTTTTATCTAAAGAAATCAGATGCGAAGTATGTCAAAAATCTGAGTTTTTAAAACTAAGCGTAGGTGCTCAGTATTTCTACATGTATTTTTTAGAAAAACTAAACTTAGCAAAACCAAATGATTTAAAAATACTAAATGGCTTTTTTGAAAAAAAAGAAATTAAAAAAACGGACAGAATTGTGTTTTCTAATTTAGAAAATATCTCCATTGACTATTTAAAGTCAGTTAAAACAATTTGCGTGTATTTACCAGAACTGCTTTTTAACTCAAAAAATCCGTATTTTAATCACTTTAACTATTTAAAGTTAGCAAGAACGCTAAAGCACGCACAACAGGCCGAGGTTTACTTTATCTCTGAAAGCAAATCCCCAGAACTAGATACTTTGCTTGCCAAAGATTACGCTCAATTTTTGATACGCGAAGAAAATTACCGAAAAGAGAGTGCTCTTACTCCGTTTGGCGAAACTTATTTACTCTTTGCCGAAGGCACTTCGTTGTTTGAGTTGTTTAAAAAACTCTTTAGTTTTTTAAAAACACTAGATGTAGCCAATTTTTTGCAACCAGAAGAACTTTTTAAGCATATTTTAAATAAAGACACTTATATTTTAAAAACTCGCCTTTTTTCTAAAACAGAAATTTATAAATATCTAGTTGAAAAATGCGCTGAGTTTATGCAGATAAATACCGATATCAAAATAAGATTAAAAAAAGAGGGAATATGAAACTAATCCTGCTTGGAAATGACAACTTTACTAAAGAAATTTTAAATAAACTGATGCAGCACCATGAAGTTTTAGCGTTAGTTGTCAAAAACTTGCCAAAATTCAACAAAGAAACTAAAGGTTTAATTGACTTTGCAAAAATAAACACTGTAAAAGTGATTTTTTCGGCTAACTTAAAAGAAACTTTACCAGAACTGCTTAAACTTAATCCCGATAAACTAATTACTGCTTCTTTTGGGATGTGGATACCAAAAGAAGTGCTTACTGCTTTTGAAGTAATTAACGTCCACACTTCCCTGCTTCCCAAATACAGAGGAGGTGCTCCTGTTTTTTGGGCAATTTACAACCAAGAGAAAACCACAGGCGTCTCTATCATGCAAACGGTTTTGAAAATGGACGCTGGTCCTGTCTATAGTCAAACAGAGGTAGAAATTAAAGATACAGATAATTTCACTACTTTAAATCAAAAACTAGCAGAAACAGGTGGAGACCTTTTGATTTCTGTTTTGGCAAACTTAGATAAAATCAAACCGCTTGAACAAAGCGAAAAAGCCGCAACCTTCGCCTACATACCCGCAAAAAAACTAGAAAAACTTGATTTCATGCAAGACAACATCCAGGTCCTTGCTCAAATTAACGCAAACGCCGATAAACCAGGTGCTTACTTTTTGCAAAACAATACAATTTTTAAAGTCTTTAGGGCAGCGTTGGCAAAAAAAACCTTAGAACCTGGACTAATTGAAGTTAGTGCTAAGCGCATGTTTATAGGATGTGCAACTGGTTCTATTGAAATTCTTTTAATTCAAAAAGATGGTAAAAAAATCGTTTCGGCAAAAGACTTTTTAAACGGCAATAACTTAAACGGTTTAAAAGTAGATTAGTTTATCAAAAACTTTTAGTTAAAGCCAAATAAAGCACAGTTTGTTGTATAATTTATTGTGGTTGTTGGTTCTGTAGCCAAGTTGGTAAGGCACGGCTCTGCAAAAGCCTCATCATCGGTTCAAATCCGTTCAGAACCTCCATTTGATTTATTTTTAAATACAACTTACCTCCAGTTGTATATATAAAAAAGGACAGCGCCGCTGCCCTTTTTTACTTAGTTAGTGTCGATGACCAAACCAGCTACTAATCTAAAGTTTTTGCACTTTTGCCTTTTTTAGTAGGCTTTTCTTCATTTTTTTCGGCGGTGTCATTTTCTTTAGTTTCCTCAATTTGTTGCTTAACTGGGGAAATAAAAACCACACGTTCGCCAATGATTTCAGGAATTTGGTAGTTTTTGCCGTTAATTTCATTTTTTCTAATTTGTAGTCTACCAATTACTCCCAAAACATCGCCTTTTTTGCTGTATTGTGGAACAATTGTGCATAAATTATTTCTTAATTTAATGCTAATGTAGTCAGTGTCATACGCACCTTCTTGATTTTTAAAAGGGCGTCTGACTGCCAGGGTTAAGATTAAAATTTTTTGTCCGTCTTCAAACTCATAAACTTTATCTTCATCTGAAACCACTCTACCCACTATCGTGACGTTGTTAATCATTTAATTTATACCTCCTTTTTCAAAAACTAGTATAGATGGGTACTTAATTTTAGTCAAAGTCAGCAATAAATTTGTAGTTTAACAAACCATTAACAAGTAAGCACATTTTTTAATAAAAAACAGAAAAAAAGCGATATTTTTTAAATATCGCTTTACTTATTTTAAAAACAGTATTTTAAAAACAAATTAGTTTAAAGGTCTAAATCAGAGTCTTGGCCTTTTACTTCAACGTTGTAGTCACTTTCTGAAAAATCGGAATACATAGAATCTGTGTTGTCAAAAAAACTGTTTGTTTTTTCTTCTTGTAGTTGTTCTAACTTAATAACTTCAAAATCAACAACGTTTACACTATAACGTGTTTTGTTAGTGTTTGTATAGTTATCAATATAACTGTAGGCAGTAAAACGACCATGCAAAGAAAGATATTGGTCTTTAACTAAACTTGCTGCCTCTTCTGCTTTTTGACCAAAAAAATAAATTTTAAAATTATCTCTTATTTCACCGAATGATCTTTTTACAGAAAGTATCATACTAGTAATTTGTCTGTCACCTGTTTTGTTTACAAAAGGTTCTGAAACTATTTGACCTGATAAAAATATATTGTTCATTTCGTGTTTACCTCTAAAAAAATTATACCACAGCCAAAGAGGTTTAAATGTATAAGAAAGTTGGTTTTTTAAGTTGCAAAGACTCGTGAACTTTGCAACTAACTTTTTTGCCAAACACACCACTATTTCTTTAAAAAACTAAAAAATCACACATAATACTTGAAAAAAAAAAAAAACGACTATCATATACTTTGTTGAAAAAAGGAGTGATTTTACATATGAAAATCAAAAAAATTTTAATGTATTTACTGCTTCCAGCATTATTGTTGACTTTAGTTGCATGTGGTGGCGACAAACCTTCACCAGCGCCTTCACCTATGCCAATGCCTGCGCCAACTCCAAAACCTACACCAAATCCAGATGAAACACCAAAACCTTCTAAAGTTGAATACAGCGTGAAGTTCTTTGATGGACAAACACTACTTGCTGACAAGACAGTTGAAAAAAATAAAACAGTTGACCTACCCGCAAACCCTGTAAAAGAAGGACATGAGTTTAAAGGCTGGTATTTAGACAAAGCATTTTCACAACAATTTGTGGCAACTCAAAAAGTTGTTAGCAATTTAAATGTTTATGCTAAGTTTACCCCGCTTAAATACAATGTAGACTTCTTTGATGGCGTTAATAAAATCGCCAATAGAGTAATTGAATACAACCAAACAATTCAACTTCCAGATGCTCCAAAGAAAGAAGGATATAACTTTGTTGGTTGGTTTCAAGACAGCGAACTTACCAAAAAACTAGATTTAAACACTAAAGTTACTAAAGACACAAAAATCTACGCAAAATACCTAACTGATTTAGAGTATTTCTTAGAGGCTAGAACTAACACAGTTGAAAAAGATACATTTAAATACAACTACAGTCTTTCTTTTACTAATGTTTTTGAAAACAAACTTAAAAACGTTCCACTACCAGGTGCTTTCTTTAACGGAACTACTTACTATAACCGCAACAACAGCCTTTCTTACTTAAGAGACGAAATTACAAGTGGTGCTTTACTTAAAGACCAACACAACTATCATTTCTTAAAAGACGGAAACCTACATAAAGTAGCCTACAAACACGACAAAAAAACTAATAAAGACTCAAATCCAAAAGAAACAATTAAAGAAAACTTTAAAGACCAATATGAATACTCGATTTACGCAAAAGCCTTGTTTAAATACACTAAAGAGAAAATCAGCGCTGCTACTAAAAAAGGTTCAATTTATGAACTTACCTTTACAGAAAGTCAAATTGATTTAATTAAAGAATTCTTGATTTCACACGGACAAGATAAAGTAGCAGGTAAACTTAAACAAGAAAACATCCGAGAAATCAAAGTTAGTGTGGAAATTGATGCGCAAACCCACACCATTTCTAAGTTCAGATATAGTTTTGAGTTTGCACAATATTTTGAACATAAAATTATTGGTAAAACTGTAAAAGGCACTTTAGTATCAAAATTAAACTACGAACTTACATTTGACAAAACCTACAATGGAGAAATTCCTCTAGACAGCAATGTTAAACCCTTTGTTAAATAGGTAAAAACTTTTAACTTTTTAAAAAAGCCACTTGCAAACTTATTTTTTCTCAAAAAAATAAGCGCTAATGTGGCTTTTTTTCATACACAAACCCGTCAACAAAGCCATTTGATTTAGCAAAAAAAATAGTTTAAATTATTATTGTGTTTTTTTTGACAATGTGGTATTATTATAAAAATACCCAAAAAGGAGGAGTAAAAAAATGAAAAAATTCTTACTTATTGTTGTCTCACTTTTTTCATTACTGGTATTGGCCTCATGTGGTGTTGGCGAAAAACAACTTACCAATGGTGGCGTTCAAACTAAATCAGTTGAAAAAGACGGCAAGCGTTTAGTTGAAAAATTAGACGAAAACAGATTCAAACCTCAGACAAACGAAAGGTTGCGTTTTGAAGGTTGGTTTAAATCAGCGCGTGGACGTTGGTGGGGTGAACAAAACCCGATTAAATTTCCACTTGAATTAAAATCAGGCGAAAAAGACCCGATTCTTTACCCAGTTTTCCGTCCACTTGATTCAAAAACTCACAAGTGGTCTAAAGCAGAAACTTACCGTTCTGGGGTAACTATGTCTACAGAGCCTATTTTAAATCCACTAACTTATACACAAAACTACGAAAATGCTTTCATGAATATGCTTTCAACTTTTCTTTACGAAAGAGACATTGACTGGGACAAAGCAATTAAAGACAAAATTGCTGACCACATTGGTGATTTTTCTAAAATCCAAGGTTCGGCGATTAATAAGTTTGTCACAAAACATGAACTAAGAGGCGCAACTTCTTACCCAACTATTCAAGACGGCGAGTTTGAAGGAAGAGACGGAACACACGCAGGTAAATTCAACGAAAACATCGCGTCTACTCAAAAAGGAAAAAGATACCGCATCACTTTAAACCCAAATATTAAATGGGAAGATGGAACTCCAGTTACTGCCCATGACTATGTGTATTCATATCTACAATACATTGACCCAGTTCAATTAAACTCACGTTCAAACGGTATGTATCCATCTGGTAGTAGAAAAAGTGGTGTTGCTATTGTCAATGCTCGTAAATACTTTTCACAAGGCCAAATTATCGGTGCAAAAGGCGAAGACGGTAAATACATTGACAAAGAATCTAACTTTGACTTTAGTGAAAAGATTTTAACTAAGTTAACAACTAGCAAAGAAACTAAAATAGAAATCAAAGTCGGTACAGTTAACTATGAATTAACTTTACCAGTAAACACAACAGTTTGGGAAGGCTCACTAACTACTTCTGGACTAGTTAACAATACTGCTTTAACTGAAGCGCAAGTAAAAGACCTATTTGGTCAAATCATCAACAGTATGATTCAAAAAAACGACAAACTCTACGAGGCTATTGTATCTGCAATTAAACAAGGCAAAAAAGCTGAGGCTTTCGATGCACTTACCAAAGCCTTAATAGAAGCGGCAATACTACCTTCAGTTACTAAAAATGAATATTATGTAGGTAAAGAAGGCGATAAGTTCCCTGAAGTTAAAAAAGAAGATGTTGGAATTCGTGCAATTGATGACTACACTCTTGAAATTGAATACGAAAAAGAAGTTACTGTTAAGGATGTATTTAGTGACTTTGGTCAATTTAAACTAGTTAACAAAAAAGCCTATGAGGCATCTTTAGACAAAGATGGTAAAAACTCAACTTATGGAACTGAAAAAAACCATCCTGTCAGCTACGGTACTTTTACAATTTCAGACTGGGCTCCTGGTAAATACTTAAGATTCAACAAAAACTTTGCACACGAATACGCTTGGACTACTAACTACAAGTCAGTTCAATATACTTACTTTGCTAAAGAAAATGATTTTTTAAATGCTTTCAAACAAGGTGAAATTGATAACTTAAGCATCAGAAAAGACTACTATAAAGAAAGATATTCTGAAGAAAAAGTTAAACAAGGTTTAATTAGAAAATCAATAACTGGCGCACCAACTATTATGGTTCCAAACCCACTGACTGATACAAAAGACGAATACGTTAAGAAACTAATTAAAAACGTTAACTTTAGAAAAGCGCTTTATATGGCAGTTAACCGAGAAGGTTTAAAAGGAATTCACCCAACTTCTGACCCAATTTATGCACCAGTTCCGGCCAACGCCACTCAGTTTGATACAGACGAACTTTACTATGTTCAAAGACCTCAATACAAGGCCTTGCTTGAAAAATCTGGAATTGACTCTGGATACGATCCGGTTAAGGCAAAAGAACTTTACGAAAAAGCCTTAAAAGAAGTAGGCGTGCCTGAAAACCACAAAATGACTTTCCGTCTATCTGCTCCAGACATTGAATACTTAGAACGAGCATCCAAATACATCAAAGAAACTTTTGAGCGTATTTTTAAAAATATCACTATTGATGTTAAGTTAGAAAAAGACAACGACAACACAATTGTTACTAACCAATTTGAACTGCAAATCACTGCAGTTGGTGGTACAAACGCAACTAACTTATCTGTTATGAACCCACTATTTATGTTTTTCTTTAGATCTGAACTTAGTGCAAAATTTGGTATTGCTGATCTTGCTGATTTCGGTGAAAACTTCGATGATCAAAAATACTGGGTGCAACCTGAAGACAAAATTGACCTTACAGCAACTTATAGATTCTTACAAGAACTTGAGGCTCAAGGCAAAATCAACAAGGAAACAGATGGTGGAACTCTGTGGCCACTTTACGAAACTCTAAAGAAAAACAACGGCTACTTTGTAGGTAACTTACGTCAAGTTGTTGAGTTTGGTATTAAATGTCAAACTGTTTGGGCAGGTTCTGCTCCACAATATCCAGGTGAAGTTGAAGACCGCAACCGTTTAGTTGATGCTTTCTTAAAAATTTACTTCCAAACTTTTACTCAAATCCCACTATTTAACAACGTATCTTATTCAGAACTTTCACAACGCGTAATTTCTCCTCGCATCAAAGTTGAACACAATATCTTTGGCTTTGGTCAACAAAGATACTCACACCTAAATACCGACCCAGACTGGAAAAATTTAACTCCAGCTGACTATGGTTGGACTAACCCAAAATAGACAAAAAAACACACCTATATATTTATATAAATAGGCTAAAATGCTATAATGTTTTAAACACATTTAAGCAAAAACTACTAAAAAAAGATAGAAAACCGCTCAAAGTTGTGTGTTTTCTATCTTTTTTATATCAAACACAAAAATAAACGAAAGGAATTTGCCGATGCTAAAATACTTCTCAAAAAGATTCGGACTAATGTTAATTACTTTTGCAATCGTAATTTTTATCTTCTTTGCCTTCATTCACATGTTGCCAGACTACAACAAGTCTTTGGGCAATGACCCGCTTTACGACATAATTCGCGAGCGAGAAGGTCTAGATAAACCAATCATTGTTCAGTTTTTTTATTGGCTTAGAAATATTTTTGCACACGGCGACTTTGGTTTCTCTGCACATAAACGCCAATCTGCGGGTTCTGTGGTTTTCTCAAAAATCCCAAATACCTTGGCATTTCAAATTGTGCCGTATCTAATTACTGTACCGCTTGGCATAATGCTTGGAGTAGTTGCCGCACTTTATAAAAACAAAACAGCAGACAACGTCATATCTGTTGGCATTATGGTGTTAATTTCTATTCCTACTTTCGTTTTAGCCGTTGTATTTCAGTTAATTTTCTACTGGAAATTACACTGGGCGCCAAGTCTCGGTGTGGCATCGCCAAGTGAGTTTAAAGCCAATGCACTTTATGGTATTTCTACATACATCATGCCAACTGTCGTAATGGTGTTTGGTGGAATTGCTGGCTGGGCTCGCTCAATTCGCGCAGAACTAACTGAGCAACTTACTCAAGACTACATGCTCTTGGCTCGCTCAAAAGGTCTATCTAAAAGGCAAGCAGTGTACAGACACGCTCTTAAAAATGCTTTAGTGCCTTTCGCGCCTGCAATTTTTTTAGGTTTCCTTGGTCTGATTTCCGGATCTATTATTCTTGAAACCATTTTTAAAGTAGATGGAGTTGGCAAAGTTTATTTGACTGCCTTTAGTCAAAAAGACTACCCAGTGCTTTTACTAAACATGGTGTTTTTTGAGTTTTTAGGCTTAATTACCTCGATATTAGCCGACATGAGTTACACAATTTTAGACCCACGTGTCAGAATTGGAAGTGGTAAATAATTATGCAAGACCTAGATAGAAGTAAATTTGTTTTAATTAACGAAGATAAAGAAATTAAAGACAAACCGCTTGAAACTAAGCGAGTTGGCTACTACAAAGACGCCTGGAACCGCTTTAAGAAAAACAAAATGTCGCTAACCGCTTTCATTATCATTTGCATTTTGCTGTTTTTCGTGGTTTTTGGCCCGATTTTAAAAAACTACAAAGAACCTACTCGCCTAGAGTTTAAAAATGATTTAAGTTATCTGCCTCCCAGAATTCCGGGTATATTTTCCGGAACTCGCTTTACAGAACTGCCACGTGAGTTTATAGAAAAAGCCAAGTCTCATCCTAAATACAACAATATGTTTTTGTCTGATACCAGCAAAAAATACATGGACGAAGTGCATAAAAAAACTCCAGGTGCAAATATTCCGGTAAAAGTTGATCAGTATAAGTTTCTAGATTTTACCAAATCTTACTTTGGCACTGACTTGAAACCCAACTACTATACTTTTACTAAAGAAGAGTTTCAAAATTTACTTAAACGCAACTTAATTACCGCAATTCACGAAGTAGATCAACAAAAAGACATTTACAAAGTTTCGGTTAAATTCTTTGAAACCGCGCTTGGACAAACTGTTGATCAGGTTAACTTCTGGTTTGGCACAATTGGCACTGGTGAAGACTTGTACACTCAACTTTGGCAAGGCGCCCGAATTTCTTTTATGGTCGCGCTGGCCGTGATTTCGGTAAACGCCTTAATTGGACTTACAGTTGGTGCAATTTCTGGCTATTACGGCGGAACTTTTGACTTGCTGTTTGACCGTTTTGTTGAAATTCTTTCAGGTATTCCTTTTATCGCAGTTTTAACGCTACTTGTCATTAAATATGGAACAACTTTCCCAGTAATTATTTTTGCTTTTACAATTACCGGATGGATTGGCTACTACTCAATGGCCAGAATGCAGTTTTATCGCTTTAAAAACCGCGAGTATATCCTGGCTGCCCGCACACTAGGAGCGTCTGATGCACGAATTATGTTTAGACACATTTTTCCAAACGCGATTGGCTACATGGTAACGTCTTTTGCGCTAGCTCTTCCTTCATTTATATTTTCAGAGGCTTCGTTTGCCTATCTTGGAATTTTGAAGTATGGTAACACAATTTCTGTCGGTCAACTTCTTGAGCAAGGTCAAAGTGTGATGCAATCGCAACCACATGTTCTGATTTTCCCGGCTATTTACATTTCTATCTTAATGATTACCTTTAACTTATTTGGCAACGGTTTAAGAGATGCGTTTAACCCAAGTTTAAGAGGTGTTGAATAATGGCTATTTTAAATAAAGACAAGAAAGTTATCTTGTCAGTTGAAGATTTAAAAATTTCTTTTAAAACGCAATTTGGTATTCTTCAGGCCATCAATGGTGTTTCTTTTGACTTGCAAAAAGGTGAAACTTTGGCGATAGTTGGCGAGTCTGGTTCTGGAAAGTCAGTAACCTCAAAAGCCTTAATGGGGCTATTGGCCGGCAATGCAATTGTGGAAAACGGCAAAGTTTTATACGCAAACCGCGACCTACTTAAAGTAAAAGAAGAGACTTTTCACGAAATCAGAGGCTCTAAAATCTCAATGATTTTCCAAGACCCGATGAGTTCACTTAACCCGATTGTCAAAATCGGTAAACAAATTACCGAAACTTTAGTTTTTAAACTAGGCATGAATAAAGTTTTGGCCAAAAAACGCGCAATTGAACTGATGCGAGAAGTGGGTATTCCAGAGCCTGAAAAAAGATATCACCAATATCCTTTTCAGTTTTCAGGTGGCATGCGCCAACGTATAGTTATTGCAATAGCACTTGCCAATAACGCAGAGATTTTGATTTGCGATGAGCCAACTACAGCCTTAGACGTTACAATTCAGTCGCAAATTCTTGAGTTAATTCAAAAACTTAAACAGGAGCGCAATCTTTCTATTATTTTTATCACCCACGACCTCGGGGTAGTTGCTAATATCGCTGACCGCATAGCCGTGATGTATGCGGGTAAAATTGTTGAAATCGGTACAACCGACGAGATTTTTTATGACCCTAGACATCCCTATACCTGGGCTCTGCTTTCTTCAATGCCGTCGCTGGCCACTTCTGAAAAATTGGACGCAATTGGCGGAACCCCACCTAACTTAACTCAAAAAATTAAAGGAGACGCTTTTGCACCGAGAAACAAATACGCAATGCAAATAGACCTTGAACAAGCACCTCCGATGTTTAAAGTCACAGATACTCACTATGCCGCTACTTGGTTGCTGCATCCAAATGCACCTAAAGTAACTCCACCAAAAGCGGTTTTAGAAATCAAAAAAAAGAGAGGTAAAGTTCATGAAGCATAAAGTTGATTACGCAAACGCTCCTCTTTTACACGTTGAAAACCTAAAACAACACTTTAAAGTAGGAGTTGGCAAAAACCGACTTAAAGTCAAGGCCGTAGATGGTGTTTCTTTTGATGTTTTTAAAGGCGAAGTATTTGGTTTAGTTGGTGAATCTGGTTGTGGAAAAACTACAACTGGCCGCACTATCATTAGACTATACAAACCATCTGATGGCCGCGTAGTTTTAGGTGGACAGACTATAGTTGCTGGAGTTGGTGATTTAGTTTCTAAACTAAAAAAAGCAAAACGCCAATATAAAACAACTCTGCTTAACTCAGTTTTTCCCAAAACTAAAGAGGCCGCTTTAAGATTTAATGAGTTTAAAGAAAACTACCTGGTAGATAAGGCTAAAATTCATAAATTTCGCCAAGACTTAAAGGCTGAGTTTTTAGCGGAACGCGAAAAAAGTCTGCTTTATAAAAACAAAATTTTTGACATTAAAAACTTTTATGCTGCCAAAATCCAAAAAGGTAATTTAAACTACAAAGCAGAACGCGAAGAAATAATTTCTTTTACCTACAACGCCAAAGAAAAAGAATACAAAATTGCTTTGAAAAAAGCCAAAAAAGCCTATCGTCAAAAAATTAGCGGTATCAACGACTCAGCTGCCTTGACTAAAAATACTAAACTTGAGTTAAAAAAAGACTTTCAAGAGCAGTTTGCACAAACTATTTTAAGCCTTGAAAAAGAATACTTGCCTTTAATTGAAGAAAACGCAAAGACAATCATTTCTAAAGAAGAAATGCAGGCTAAATTAAAAGAGTTAGATGCTTTTCACAAAGAAAAAACCGACATTCAGTATGTTCGTGAAGCCAATGAAATCGCTGAGTTTAAAGCAAACGCCGACCTTCCTAAAAAAGGTTATTTAAAAAATTATTTACTTACTCGCCTATTTGCTTGTTTTGGAGTTTTCAAAAAATACTCAAAAGATGCAAATAAGTTAAGCCAAATTACTAAAAAAACTGCCAAAGACTTTGGTGAATTTAAAGCTCTTAAACGCCGCAGATTCGTCAATTTCTTTAAATATTGGTTTAAAGAAAGACCAAGATTTAAAGCAGTTAAACTACTTGAGTTTTGTGCGTTTTTCTTTACTCGCATAAAAAACTACTTTGTTTTAACTAAAAATAAAGCAGTTTTGGCAAAAACCAAAAAATGTCTACTATTTAGACCTTTAACTAAAGAAAACTACGTATATATCAAAGAAAACTCAAAAGTATTGGAGAAACTTAGTCTTAAATACCAAGTGTATCTAGACGCTAAGTTAGACTTTTTAGAAAAGGCTAAGGCTTTGATTAAACAAATTAAGTTTGTTTCTCGTGAGCACCGCTCTAAATCTGCAAAAGTGGCCGCGTCTAAAATCCAAATGATTTTCCAAGACCCAATTTCTTGTCTAAATCCTCGTATGACTGTACAAGAAATTATTGCAGAAGGTCTGCGCATCAAAGGTATTAAAAACCGCAAGGAACTAGAAGAGCGAGTTACCAAAGCACTACTTCAAGTTGGACTGGCACCAGAGTACGCGACTCGCTATCCGCATGAGTTTTCAGGTGGACAAAGACAAAGAATCGGCATTGCCCGCGCGCTTGTAATGGAACCTGAAGTTATTATTGCCGACGAGCCAGTATCTGCGCTAGACGTTTCAATTCAAGCGCAAGTTATCAACTTACTTCAAGACCTAAAAGAAAAGCTAGGCTTAACTATTTTATTTGTTGCCCATGACCTTTCGGTTGTGAAGTTCTTTTCAAACCGCATTGCTGTGATGTTTTACGGCAAAATTGTGGAACTGGCAGATTCAGATGAACTATTTAAAAATCCGCTGCATGCTTACACTAAATCTCTGCTTTCTGCAATCCCTCAGCCAGATCCTGACTACGAACGCAGCCGTAGGCGAATTTACTACGATCCTACTCTTCATCCTTACGACGTTGAAGAACCTGAAATGGTAGAAATTAAACCTGGACACTTTGTTTTCGCTTCACCAAGCGAAATTAAGTCGATGCAAGCCGAAATTAAGGAGGCAAAATAATGGCAAAAAAAATACTGATTGTCTTGTTTTCTTTTTTAACTTTAACTTTGTTTGCAGCCTGCGGGACATATAAAGTCAAAGGTATTCAAATTGCTTACTACATTCCACAAGGTCACCTAGCGCCAAGTGAGTTTCCAGAAGTTCCTAAAGATGGAATTAAATTAAGTAAACCAGTTGCTAAAAAAGTTAACTCTAAGGGTGAAGTTATCCAAGCAGGATATGAACTTTATGCTCCGGCTAAAATAATAGGTTGGTACTTAGACGCGGCGCATACAGAAGAGATTAACTTTGACACTCACCGCTTCACTCAATCTGCTGCTTTGTTTGCCAAAATTGAGTTCACCGAAATTAAAATCACTTTTGCACCACTCGAGGCAGGCACTACACTTGATGGCGATATACCCAATAAATACGACTTTACAAAAGGTACTAACCTGCCAAACGCGAAACGATTTGGCTATGATTTTAAAGGTTGGTCAACAACTGACCCTAGTCTAGCTGACTTTGATCCCGTTAACTCAGTAGTTCTCTCACTTAAAGAAAAAGCCTATTTTGAAGACATCACTCTTTGGCCGTATTTCTTGCCAGTTGAATATCAAATTACAATTATTGCTGATGGCAAAAGATACGAAGTTGACGTGCTGTTTGGCCAAAAAATTCAAAAACTAATTGAACTTGCTAATGTACTCAAAGATAAATACGGCAAAGATGAAGAAGGCAATTATAAATTTAAAGGTTGGTATTTTGATTCAGGTACAGAATTCAAAGAAGAACTAAAGTACGACGAAGAAAGTAATTTTAATGGTATTTACTACTCAATACATGGAAATTTAATCCAAAGTACTCGCCGCGATGGCACTATTAAGGCAAAAATTGACAAGTAAAAAAATCCAAAAAACCAAACTAATTTATTTAAGCGTGCTGTGGACTGCTTTTTTAGCAGTCCTGCTTTCTGCACTATTGCTTTATTTTTTAAAAGCACCAAAACCTATTTTTACAACTATTTCCTTATTTTTAGTGCTAGTTTTTTTTATTTTAGTTTTAGTTTTTAAAACTAAAATCGCAACTTTAAATTTAAAACAAAAATATTTTAGGTTAAAAGAAACGAAAGTGCAGCCATTTTTGGTTAAAAAAACTTTTTTTGAAAAACTGTCAGATTCACTGCAAGCAAATGACTTTAAACTACAAAGCAGCACCTTGGATTTTAATTTATATATAAATGAAAACACCCAAAATCGTGGGCTTGAACTGATTTTTTATTTAAAAAACTCAAATATCGGTTTTTTGGATACTAAAATTGACGCAGAAATTAAAAAGGTCTTAAAACGCTTTGAACAAAAAAGAATTGCTTATTTGACTTGTTTGATTTTCAAAAAATACAGTGCGCACTCTCAGCACGCTGAACTTGAGACAGATAACCTAGTATTTTTAAAAAATCACGGTTTTAACTTTACATCTGTCAACATCGCTTATTTTGAAAAGGAAAGCACACTTTATTTTTTACACTCAAAAAGCTTTTATCCAACTACTTATTTTAAAGCAGCAACTGAAACCATTTTGAAATTAACTGGCTAATTTATTTTAAAAAAACCAGCATCCGCTGGTTTTTATCACGAAAAACAGCATTCATTTTTTACCTAAACTATGACAATTTACCTAAGGAGAAATTATGAAAAACATTATCTTTGATTTAGACGGTACACTTCTAGACACATCTAAAGACATCATTAAAGCAGTAAACTTAACCCTTACTTATTTTAAGTTTGCTAAAGCCAATAAAGACAAAATAATTTACTGCACAGGAAATGGCTCGCGTGAACTTATGCAGTGTGTGTTAAATGACAAACAAAACATTGACCAAATGGTTAAACACTACAACCAAACCTACAATGAAGATCCGCTTAAATACACTAAACCTTACAAAGGAATTGTAGATATGCTAAATTCATTGAAATCAAACGGTGCTAGACTTTTTGTAATTTCAAATAAACCTGAGTTTTTGGTTAAAAAAATCGTAGACTTTTACTTTCCAAACATCTTTACACACGTGCTTGGCTTCAGTCAAAATCTTCGCGCCAAACCAGCGCCAGATTCCCTAAATTTCCTTAGTCGCAAATACGGATTTAGTCAAGATGAGTGCATTTTTGTTGGCGACAGTGAAGTTGACCTGCGCTTTGCAGAAGTTGCAAAAATCCCTTGCTTTTTAGTCTCTTACGGTTTTCGTTCTTTTGATTTTCTGCACACTATTGCTCCAAGAAGCACAATATTTAAGTCAGTTAAAGCCTTGGAAACAGCTTTACTTAGCGATATTAATGATTAAGTTTACCAAACACATCACTAAAGAAGGAATTAGACTAGGTGAACTTCACTTTGAAAACGGCACAGTGGTAGAAACACCTGTTTTTATGCCGGTTGGCACCAAAGCAACTGTTAAAACCTTAGACGTCAAGGAAATTGAAGAAATCTCAGAAGGCCTAATTTTAGCCAATACCTATCATCTTTGGCTACATCCCGGCACCGAGGTTTTAACTGAAGTCAAAGGCGCTAAGGCTTTTATGCATTGGCCGAAGGCTATGCTTACCGATAGTGGAGGATACCAAGTTTTTTCTTTGACTAAAAACCGCAAAATCACCGAAGAAGGTGTAAGGTTTATAAACCCCGAAAATGGAGATAAGTTGGTCTTAACACCAGAGAAATCTATGGAAATCCAAATGGCAATTGGTGCAGACATTGTAATGGCGTTTGACGAATGTCCACCGGTTTACGCGGACTTTAAATATATGGAAAAGTCAATTGAGCGAACTACCAGGTGGCTGAAGCGCTGCCTGAGTGCCTTAACCTCAGGTCAAGCACTTTTTGGTATCAACCAAGGAGGCCTTGACACTCAACTTAGACTAAAGTCACTAAACGAAATTAAAGCACTTGATTTACCAGGTTACGCAATTGGAGGCCTGGCGGTTGGCGAAACCAACCAAGAGATGTACAAAGTCCTGGATTTTATAGTTCCAAAAATGCCTGAAGACAAACCAAGGTACTTAATGGGTGTGGGCAAACCTGCTAATTTAGTTGAAGCAATTGAACGCGGTGTTGATATGTTTGATTGTGTGATGCCAACTAGAAACGCGAGACACGGCCATATTTTTACAACAACAGGTTCTATTAACATCAAAAACGCCAAGTTCAAACACGACCACTCACCACTAGATAAAGGACTTGGACATAAGTTTGCCAATTACTCAAAAAGTTATTTACACCATTTATTTAAAACTAAAGAAAAACTGGGTGAACGAATTGCTACTGTTCAAAATTTAGCATATTTAAAACACTTAGTTAACGAAATTAAAGAGGCCGCAAAAGCCGGTAAATTCAGTGAATTTAAAGCCAAGTTTTATGTAACCACTAACTACAGAAACAGTTGAAAAACTGGCTTAAAACACGCGAAAATCGCAAAAAATAAGTTATAATTGAAATAAAGAGGTACTTTTATGGATACTGTAAACAATTTTCAAATTAAACCCCTAATCATGGTCGCAGGTGTTGGCGGCGGCGGTGGCAACGCAATTAACCGTATGATTGAAAACAATGTAAGCGGTGTGACTTATGTTGCTATTAACACCGACTCACAAGACCTAAAACGCTCGCTTGCAGAAATCAGAATACTAATCGGCGAAGGTCCAGACAAGGGACTTGGTGCCGGTCAAAACGCAGAGCGCGGACATGAGGCGGCAACTGAGTCTGAAGACGCAATTCGCCAAGCCTTGAAACCCGCTAAAATGGTTTTCGTAACTTGTGGAATGGGCGGAGGTACTGGAACTGGTGCTGCGCCAATTGTGGCCAGAGTTGCCAAAGAAGAAGGTGCGCTTGTCGTTGGTGTGGTTACAAAACCCTACACCTTAGAAGGTAAACGCAGACGTGAAAATGCGCTGCGTGGAATTGCGGAACTTAAACCAAACTGCGATGCTTTAATTGTCATTGAAAACGACAAATTAAACGAAATTTCTGACCGCCGCACTACCTTGCTTGAATCTTTTCGTGAGGTCGACAACGTACTTCGCCAATGTGTGCAAGGTATTTCTGACTTAATTATGTATCCAGGTGTGATTAACGTTGACTTTGCAGACGTGAAAACTGTACTTAAAGACAAAGGTACCGCTATCATGGGAATTGGTGTAGCTAGTGGTGAAAACAAAGCCATTAAAGCCGCTAGAGCTGCAATTTCTTCAAAAATTTTGGAAACCTCAATTCAAGGTGCAACCGACGCAATTTTAAATATTACCGCACCTACTGAACTTTCTCAATTTGAGTTAAGCGAGGTTCTACAAGAAATTAGAAACAACACATCAACAGATATTAACATCATCATGGGTGTCATGATTAACGACAAACTGGTTGACGAAATAATTGTTACAGTAATTGCTACTGGTGTTGAGTTAACTAAATCTCACACTGACGCCGAAAGTTTTGCCAATGAACTGGTTAAAAACACAGAGACAGCTTTTTTTAATCAAGAAATTAAAAAAATTCAAGACCAAGCGCAAGACGATTTTTTTGCGTCATTTAATCAAGATTCAGACCAGAGCCAAGATGCGGAGAGTGATGAAAACTCAGATATTCCGTTCTGGGCACGAAAATAATGCTGAAAGCCGGAATTGTTGGCCTGCCGAATGTCGGCAAATCTTCGCTTTTCAATGCTTTAACTAAGGCCAGCGCTTTGTCTGCCAACTACCCGTTTGCCACTATTGAGCCAAATGTTGGCCAAGTTGTGGTGCAAGACAGTCGTTTAGATAAACTTGCCTCTGTTTACCTGCCTAAAAAAACCACTTATGCTGCCTATCAGTTTATAGATATAGCAGGACTGGTCAAAGGAGCTGCGAGTGGCGAAGGTCTGGGCAATAAGTTTCTTTCCCACATCCGCGAAGTTGATGCTATTGTTGAAGTTGTGCGTTGTTTTCAGGACAACAATGTGCTGCATGTTGAAAACTCAGTAGACCCAGTTAGAGACGCCCAAATTATTGACACAGAACTAGCCCTTGCAGACCTTGAAATTGTTGAAAACAGACTGGCTAAAATTGAAAAAAAAGCACGCACACAAAAAGACAATGAAGCCATGCAAGAAGTTGAAGTTTTAACTAAAGTCAAAACAGCAATTCTTGGAGAAACCCAGCCTAACTTAACTGAAGATGAACGCTTCTTAGTTAAGTCTCTTAACTTACTTACCTTAAAACCCCTGATTTATATCGCCAATATTTCAGACGACTCGCAAGACGAAACTTCAAATGCTAACCTAGTTAAAATCAAGGAATACGCGCATAGTCGTTCAGCACAAGTTTTAGCGGTTTGCGTGAAACTAGAAGAAGAAGTTGCTAAAATGAACAAAGTAGAGCGAATTGAGTATTTAGAGCAATTCGGTTTTGATAAAACTGGTCTTGACCAAATTGTAGAAACTACTTATGCAACACTCAACCTTTCAACCTACTTCACAGCAGGTGCTGATGAATGCAGAGCCTGGACTTTTAAAACTGGCTCAAAGGCTCCAGATTGCGCCGGAATAATTCACACTGACTTTAAACGTGGGTTTATCAAAGCAGAAGTTGTTGCCTACGCAGATTTTCTTAAGTATGGCTCAGTTAGCTTAGCAAAAGAAAACGGCGCGCTTCGCCTAGAAGGCAAAGAATACCTAGTTAAAGACGGCGACATCATTACTTTTCGCTTCAACGTTTAACTCAAACTAAAAGGAGATTTACATGTTTGGATTTAAGAAAAAAACCCCAATTGCTACAACCCCTACCTACACAAAACGTGAACTAATTGTCTTTAAACGACTAGATAAAGCAGATGACGAAACCTTACTTGAGTTTGCTGAAATGATTAAACAAGGCAAGCCTGTAGTTTTGAACTTTGACTTACTTAAAATCGCGGATGCCAACAAAGCAATTGCATTTTTATCTGGCTGTGTTTGTGCGTTAAACGGTGAAGTTATCGAAATGAACGAAAAGGTTTTTTTGTTTGCCGACGACACCCTTTACTTAGATGGCACGATTGATAAATTTTTAAAAGAAGTAATTAAAGACTAAAAGAAGGAAATTTTAAAGAAATTATGGATTTTAAAGATACTCTACTTTTGCCTAAAACTGAGTTTCCGATGCGTGGAAACTTAGGTGAAAAAGAACCCTTAATTCAAGCACCTTGGGCAAACGATTTACTTTTTTTAAAAAGAAATCAAATTAATCAAGAAAATTCAGGCCAAGAGTTTTGTTTCCACGACGGACCGCCTTACGCTAACAACCCAATCCACATGGGCCATGCTTTAAATAAAATCTTAAAAGACTTTATTGTCAGATTTCGTCAATTAAATGGCGATGTAGTGGACTTTACCCCTGGCTGGGATATGCATGGCCTGCCAATTGAAAACGCCGTTATTAAACTGGGCGTTAACCGCAAAGGTGACCCTGTTAAGTTTAGAGAAGAATGCGCAAAGTTTGCAGAAACGCAACTTAACCGTCAACGCCTTCAGTTTTTGCGACTAGGCTGCATTGGTAATTTTGAAAAACCATACCGCACACTTGACTCTAGCTTTGAGGCCAGAGAAATTGAGGCTTTTGCCAAAATGGCGGAAAAAGGCTTAATTTACCGTGGATTTAAACCAGTCTACTGGTCTTGGTCCTCAGAGTCTGCCTTGGCCGAGGCCGAAGTTGAATACCACGACATTGAGTCTCCTTCTATTTTTGTTGAGTTTAAGGTAAAAAAAACCAAAGGAATTCGTGAACTTAAAAACGCCAGTTTGTTAATTTGGACAACCACGCCTTGGACTTTGCCTGCTAACTTAGCAATTTGCGCGTCTCCTTACTTAACTTACTCAATTGTAGAAACAAATCGTGGCAAGTTAGTGGTTGCATCTGATTTACTTAAAACCCTGCAAACTAAATTAAACTTAACAGAAGTTAAAGTAATTTCAGAAATCAAAGGCACCGACCTTGAAAAGGTTACCTATTTGCACGTTCTTACCAAAAAAGAACACATGGTAATACTTGGTGAACACGTTTCGGCAGAAGACGGAACTGGACTTGTTCACACCGCACCTGGTCATGGCGAAGATGACTTTAAAGTTGGCCAAAAATACGGCCTTTCTGCTTTTTCGCCAATTGACGAGCGTGGGGTTTTGACAAAAGACGCAGGTGATTTTGCTGGTCTGTTTTTTGAAGACGCCAATACAGCGATTATTAAATACTTAAAAGAAACCAACGCACTGTTTGGTGAGTTTAAAATCACGCACTCCTATCCGCACGACTGGCGCACAAAAAAACCTATTATTTTTAGAGCAACCCCACAGTGGTTTTTGTCAATTGAACCGCTTAAAAAAGACTTATTTAAAGCAATTGACTCAGTTGCTTGGTCACCTGAGTGGGGAAAAATTCGCATGAATAACATGATAGCACAACGCAAAGACTGGTGTATTTCGCGCCAACGTCTTTGGGGCGTGCCAATTCCTGTTTTCTACGCAGAAGACGGAACCCCTATTTTAGACACCAAAGTAATTGAGCACATCAAAGCACTTTTTGAAAAACATGGTTCTAACATTTGGTTTAAACTACCTGCCGAAGAACTGCTGCCAAAAGGCTTTACTCACCCAAAATCTCCAAACGGTAAATTCAGAAAAGAAACCGATATTATGGACGTTTGGTTTGACTCAGGAACTTCTTTTTTGAGTCTAGATGGCCGAGTTTCTGCACTTTATTTAGAAGGCTCTGACCAATACCGTGGCTGGTTTAACTCAAGTTTAATAAACTCAGTTGCCTTAACTAAAACTGCTCCTTACTCACAAATTATTTCACACGGCTTTGTGTTAGACGAAAAAGGCTTTAAGATGTCTAAGTCAGCCGGCAACGGAGTTGACCCCAATTCAGTTGCAAAAACCCTTGGTGCCGATGTGCTTCGCATCTGGGCAGCGTCCGTTGACTACTCACAAGATGTTAGAGTTTCTCAAAACCTACTTAAAATCGCGGCTGAGACCTACCGCAAAATCAGAAACACCATTCGCTATCTGCTTTCTAACTTAAGCGATTTTGACAAAGCCAACTACTACGCTTTTTCAATGCGCAGCAATTTATCTAAAATTTACACAATTAAGTTAAATGAATTAGTTAAAGAAGTTAAAACTCAGTTTGAAAACTATAACTTTGCAAAAGCCTTGCAAGCAATTGTGCTATTTATTAACAATGATTTATCTGCTTTTTATCTAGATGTAACTAAAGACACGCTCTACGTTGAACCTAAACATTCATATGCTCGCGAAGAAGTGCAATCTACTTATCTAGATATTTTAACTAAACTGCTAGTTCTGCTAAACCCAATAATTCCGCACACCACCCAAGAGGCTTGGCAAACTTTAACTAAAGACCCAGACTCACAAATTTATTTAGAGAAGTACTACCCACGTGTAGGTAATTTCTCTGAGTTTAGTGGTCTGCTTGCTGATTTTGCTCAGTTTACGGAAATAAGACAAGTGGTGCTAAAAACTCTAGAAGAGATGCGCGTAAGCGGACAGATTGGCAAATCTCTACAGGCTGTTTTAAACCTTACTTTGACAGACCAACAACTAACTGCTTTTAAAAATCTGAATTTTGACCTGCCAACTGTCTTGCAAGTTGCCAAAGTTAACCTAAACTTCGGCAAAGACTTTAAAGCGAGCGCCACTGTTTCTAAAGACAAGTCTTGTCTGCGTTGTTGGAATGTTAGACCTGATTTAAATGAAGCAGGACTGTGTCTGCGTTGCAAAGAAATTATTGCCAAGGAGTATCCAAATGCTTAATGTACTTTTAGTTATGTCTAGTCAAGAAAGACAAACACAAGACTTTATTGCCGCAACCCTTTCTCATTTTGGAGTAGTCTGGGCTCTAGTGCTTCCAGAAAGTCCAGTGGGAGGTTGTCTTAAAAACCCGGGATATGTAAAACTCAGTCGAGTTGTTCCGACTCTTTCTTCTGCTCGCGATACCTACCTTTTTGAAAGTAAACCAGTTGCAATTATAGAACTGGCTAAAAAAACTTTTGGTGTGAAATTTGACATTTGCGTATTTGCTGGCAACAAAAACCTAGTGCTTGGCGCGGATCTTGCGACTAACTTAGTTTTTCCGTTTGCTTTTAACGCAGCTGTCTCTGGAGTTCCAACTTGCTTAATATCTAGCCGCGAAACACTTTCTGACAACTTTAAACTAAACTTAAAAACTTGGTTAAATGAGTATTTTTTTAAAAAACTATTTTTAAAATACCCGCTTTTAAATGTCAATATTCCACCAACTCTTGCCAAAAGCACCTGCATTACTGAACTTGCTGACTTTAAAACCACTTATCAGTTTTTAAAAGAAGAAGCCACAGACTCTACTTTGGTTTTCAAAACCATGCTTTCGACAGACGCCAAAATTTCTGTCAAACAAACCGACCTTCAGGCTGTTGAAAAAGGTTTAATTTCAGCAACACCGATTTTAACTAATTTCACCGATTTTACTAAAATTTAGCCAAAAATCTAAAAATTTAGTATAATTTTTAAGTAGAATTAAGGAATATTTGTGAAAGATTTTAACATTCATTTTTTTAAAAAAAGCGACCAACGACCGGCTATCAACGCAAACTTGCACTCCTATCTTTTGGCAGTTGGTGCCTATTCAGTTGAAAACGAAAAAGACTCAGTAAAATACGTGCTTAGACACCCTGATTTGCAATTTAAAGCCGCTTTTTATATCACTCGCTCATCTAGTGTCCCTGAACTTTGGAAACTAAACCCAGAGTACTACGACATTAACTTTCGCCTGTCTTTTCCGTTTGTTTCACCTACTTACTTTGTTGAACTTATCTTAAACCGAGTTAAGCATTTATGCGAAACTTTTGGATTAGTTGTCTACTCTGAGTTTTTCAAAGACATTTTGCCGTTTGACCAGAGCCAGGTCTTAGAAATTTTTAAATACATCAAAGGACAATACAAGGTAAGACATCCAGAAGAACTAATTAACTACTTGCAAGTATCGCCACGCACAGCTACGCTGGCTTTAACTTACTTAGAAGAATACCGCGCGCTTTCTCAACATTTTAGCGAAACCGGTGTGTTTGTACCTAGATATAAACTGCTTAAAGACAACAAAAACAATGCATATTTTGCCGTTGTTTGGCCAGAGAAAACCGGGCTTTTAGTCCCACCTGTTTTAGACTTAGTTTATCTTGAGCAGGGCGAACACTACAGAGTGCTGGACTTTAAGCAAATTAAAGAAATCGCAGAGGCTTATCTTGAGCCTGTGCCTGGGTTTTTAAAGGAAAGTAAAATCATTCCTTTAAAGCGTGCTAAAAAAGTCCAAAAACTTATTTTAAAATATAGACTACCAGATGTAGAAAAACAGTTTACTGAGTGTAGACTGCATAATTTAGTTGATTAGGAGGAAATATCATGGAACTAAATAAATACATAGATCACACAAAACTAGGTGCATACTGCACAGAAGAAAGTATCATCCAACTTTGTAAGGAAGCCAAAGAATATAAATTTAAATCAGTTTGCATCAACCCTTGCTTCATTCCATTGGCAAAACAAGAACTTGAAGGCTCTGACGTGCTAGTTTGTACAGTAATCGGCTTCCCACACGGAGCGACTACTACTGAAACTAAAGTTTTTGAAACCAAAGACGCAATTAAAAAAGGCGCCGATGAAATTGACATGGTTATCAATGTGTCTGATTTAAAAAATGGACATAAAGACCGTGTACTTAAAGAAATTAAGAAAATCAAAAAAGCCTGCGGTGAACGTGTGCTTAAAGTAATTATTGAAACAGCACTTCTTACTAAAGAAGAAATTAAACTAGCGTCTAAGTTAGTTGTACGCGCTAAGGCTGATTTTGTTAAAACCTCAACTGGTTTTGCTGAATACGGTGCACGTTTTGAAGATGTGGCTTTAATGGTTAAAACCGTTAAAGGCATGGCTGAAGTTAAAGCATCTGGTGGAGTTAAAAACAAACTAGACGCCGAAAAAATGATTGAACTTGGCGCAACTAGAATTGGAACTTCAAAAGGCCTGTTAATCGTTAAAGGAGAAGAAAGTGATTCCAACTCCGCATATTAGTCTAAAAGACAAAAGCCAAATCGCGCCAATTGTCTTAATGCCAGGTGACCCGCTTCGCGCTAAATATATCGCCGAAACTTACCTGACTGATGTTGTGCAAATCAACTCAGTTAGAAATATGTTTGGCTTCACCGGAACTTATAAGGGCAAAAAAGTTACAGTTTTTGGCTCTGGTATGGGCCAACCTTCAATTGGAATTTACTCATATGAACTATTTGCTTTCTACGGCGTTGAAAAGATTATTAGAATTGGCTCTGCTGGTTCTTACCACGCAGACTTGCCAGTTTACTCAGTAGTCTTGGCAGACGCAGCGTATTCAGAGACTACCTATGGCCTGGCTTTGATGAACTACCAGTCAAACATTGCAACTGCCTCAGCTTCACTAAATGCTAAAATCAAACAAGCAGCAAGCAGTATCGGAGTTGATTTAAAAGTTGGCTTAATTCACTCATCTGACGTGTTTTACGCAGACAACCCAGTTTACGAAGAAAAACGCCTGAAAGCCAATCCGCTTTGCGTAGAAATGGAGTCGTTTGCTTTATTTTTAAATGCTCAAAAACTTGGTAAACAAGCCGCTTGTCTCTTAACTATTTCTGACAATTTAGTTACCAAAGAAGTCACAACTGCAGAAGAACGCCAAACTTCTTTTAACAAAATGATGGAAGTTGCTCTTGAAACTGCTTTACTTTAATTTATAAAATAAATATTTTTAAGTAAAAATTAAAAAATAGAGGTTAGCCAAAATGCCCGCAGATATTTTAAATCCAGTTAGATACAGAGAAGATTTCTTAAGAGAACACGCAGATGCAACTAAGGCTTATTTGTCTGATTTAATTGAAAAAACCAATACTTCCTTAACTGAAAACCAACGAGACTGCAGAGAAATCAATCACCTTGACAAAGTACTTGCTAAAACTAAACGCAAGTTTGGTTTATTTAAAGTAGGCTTTGGCATTTTGCTTACCTTTTTAGTAATTCTGATGCTCGCCTCAATAGGAGGTGCTTACTATGTTTTTGCAGAGCCAGATATTCCACTTAGTCCTGCGGCTAAATACTCTGTATTTGCAAGTTTGATTGTAGTAGCGCTTGCTTTTGTTGCATTTATTGTTTTCATTTCTATTTTTATTTCTAAAAAAAGTAAGAAGTTTAAAGCATCAATTGCTAATTTTGAAGAAATAATTGACACAAAAATCCAAGAGACTTTCGCTAAATTACAAGACTTTTATAGTAATTTCAACTATAGCCAAGTTTTTAGCCAAATGCAGGCGCAAATTCCGGAAATTGAGTTTTTAAAGTCAGCAGACAGCAATTTTATTACCTACATTGAGAAAAACTTTGACCCACTTTACATGCCAAGTAAGACCACTTCACCAATTGCCTACAAAGCAGGTTATTTTTACAAAAACCCGTTTATAATTGCGATGTATAAAAATATGAAAATGGTGCCGCACACCTACACCGGTAGTTTAGTAATCAGCTATGAAACTGGATACGGTGAGCATAGCCGAATAGTTTCCGAGACGCTTCACGCAACATTAGTTAAACCCAAACCAGAGTATCAATATTTCGCTTTAAACTCACTATACGCCCAAGCAGTTCCTGAACTTGAGTTTACTAAAGACTCGCTTTCTGACTACAATCCCGCTAAACACGACAAATACATTAAACAAGCTGAAAAAACACTTGCCAAAATTGAAAAAACTAATTCAAACTTCACACCAATGTCAAACACGGAGTTTGAAGCGCTTTTTCCAGCAACTAATCGTTCGTCTGAACAAAAATACCGTGCATTTTTTGGACAAGTTGCCCAACAAAACTTGGTCAACTTTGCCAAAACCTTGCCAACTGGTCGCGAATACACCTACGCAAAAGTGCACAACACTAACGAGGTTATAACTCCTGATTTAACGGATTGCTTTTCGGTAAATCCTTTAGATTTAGTAGGTTATAACTTAAGTGAGTTTTTAGAGAAATACCAAAAATACGCAAAACTTTTAAGCGTTAGTCTTTACGACAGTTTTATTCCATATCTTTCCAACCCAGTTTTACTAGAAAGCAATGTTTCTCTGCAACCCAAATACACAGGCAAAGTATCTAAATTAGAAAAACTTGTCTTGCTTGCTAAGTTAGACAAGGCAATCATGCTGCCAGATGAGGCTGGAATTGATGAATACATTGTTGAGCTACTGCCAGAATACGAAAACGTTTGTCGTGTGCATTCCTTTAAAACAGAGCCACGTCTTGACTACGTTGTTGTCATGGGTGGTGACGGTCCACACCAAGTTCCTGTACACTGGACTGAGTATATTCCGGTTTTTGATGAACGCACATTTGAAGTTTCAAAAAATCCTGATGGCTCAAATTATTTTAAAAACAACTTATTTGAATCTAGTCAAGCATTTACTGAAGAAAACTCAGTTTCAATTGTCAAATAAGGCTGTTTTAAGATATAATACTAAAGGTAAAGATTTTTTTGAGTTTTAACTTTAAAAACTTAAAAAGGAGATAAAAATGGCAAATTTATTAGATGAAGTTAATGGCCCTGTTCTACAAGACGGCCAAGATATTAATGTTATTGGCAAAAGATTAGACGCAAAAGTAGGCTGGGGTTCTACCGTATTTGAGTTCTTGCTGTGGTTTCCACTGCTGCTTCCTGGTTTAATTTTCTTATTTAAAAAAATTAAAGCAAGAAACTTTTTTATGCGTCTTGAGCAAAAAATGCAACGTGCTGCTTCCGAGGTTGACACTTACCTTGAACACCGTTTAGAAATTCTTAAAAATGTCGCAGGTTTAGTCAGACAACAACTAAAACACGAAAAAGATGTTTTTGAAGGGGTAGCTGCGCTTAGAGGCGGGGCAAAAACTAGTCAAATTAGTGAAGAGACTAGAAACGACATCCAGGCTCAAGTTGACCGCGGCTTTTCACAAATCAATTTAGCATTTGAGGCTTACCCAGAGCTTAAGTCAAACCAAGTGATTGAAAGCGCGATGCGTGACAACACCAACACTCAAAGAGAAATTACAGCATCTAGAATCTACTACAACGACATCGTAGATCAATGGAACCGTAATTTATTTGTTTGGCCAACCAAACAAATCGTTGCTGCTAAAATGGGTCTAACTACTAGAATTCCATTCGCTGCATCTAAAGAAGTTAAAGCGGCTGCCCGCCAAACCTTCTTTTAAAATAACGTATATATTTTTAAATCAAAAAAGGACTTATTATGAGAGATAAAGTAAAACTAGTTTGCACATCTTGCAAAGAAGAAAACTACTACACAAATAAAAACAAAAAAACTACACCTGACAAACTTTCTTTTAACAAGTACTGTGCACGTGAACGCAAAACTACCGTTCACACTGAAAAGAAATAATTAAATTAACTTAATAAAAACACACACGAATTTTTTTAGCCCTTTGAGGCTACAGAGTTCATTTAAAGAGGTATTATATGGACAAAAACCGCCTAGAATTTATGCATAAATTCTTTTTAGACAACCCAAAAAGTTACGGTTATGAAAAGGCTAGTCAGTATATTTATGAAACTGACCGCAAGGCTTTCAACAAAGCCTGCCGTTTATTTAACTTAGATCCGGCTCAATATCATTTTAATAACTTTATGTTAATCAAAACTCCAGATATTTTAAGAAAAACAACCCTAAACTTCAAAGTTGTTCTAAAAGATAAAGATACCCAAGAAGTATTTTATGAAACTGCTAACTTAACTCTGCTATTTTTAACACCAGACTCAATTAAAGTATATACCGCCAGAGCTGACTACAACTTTGACTTTATTTACCCAATTTCTTCAACTGACGTACTGTATTCAGATGTACTTTCACTAGACACTGAATATAAACTAGATGACATCACAAATCCTCGTCGTGAAACTTTTAACTTAGTGTTGAGATTCTCAAACGGCTCAAGTTATGCTTTCCCACTTCGCGACCGCTTATTTACCGGTGAACACGCTGAGTTTGAACCAACTGAGGTTGAATACGGTTTAATTCACCAAATTAAAGGTTTAATTCGTTAGACTTAAGCAAATTAGTTAAGAAATTAAAAAGACCAGATAAACTGGTCTTTTTTTATGCGAATTTTACCTAGCAATATTCTTGTTCAAAGTGTGAATATCTAGTTTGGTTTTTTAAAAGCGCTTGAATAAAATATTCAATTTTAAAAACGCGTTTTCGTTCATTTAATTCTTTGTTTTTGTGATTTTGAAAATATCTAACCACTCTAAAAGCAATTTCTGGGTGGTCAATAAAAGGATTTCGGTTCCCTTGAATTTTTTCTATTCTGTTATTTCTGTTAATTTCAAACTGGTCAACTGGGTCTTTTTGCATCAAGTAAGCAAAGTCATCAACATTTCCGATATACGCGCCTTCCTTTTGATAAGTTAGGCCTTTTGGTTCTTCTGCGGCAAAATTAAGTTCCTCATAATGAATTATCATGTAAAGCAAAATACGAATGGCGTCTCCTCCATGTTTATAACTTGGGAAGTATTTGCGAGAACCTGCTAATTGTGCTTCGGCGTGATCGTCAAAATACTGACCATTTTCATTTTTTGCAACATAGTAGAAATTATTTCTGGCTGAGTTTACATTGGTATTACAAACTCTTAAGTTATGTAAATCAGCGGCTAAATTGCGATCAGCGCCTTTTACTCTTGGAACACCCAGTCTGGAGTTTACCCAAACGTGTTCACGATTCCAAGGTCTGCCACCAGTCCATTTTGGTGCAAACTCTTCTCCGTTATACATACCCCAAAGTTTTCCGTTATCCAGTTTATCGGTCTTTGTCAAAAGATGTCTCACTTCATTGTAAGAAGTGTAATTGGTATGTTTTTCTCGCGTAACTTTTCTAAGAGACTTGATAAACTCCTCGTCGTTTTTTGTCTGAAAATCCACACCTTGGTAATATGTTTTATCAAGTTCATGTTCTTTGTATTCGTTGTTTGGATTTGGTGTTGGTTGTGGGGTTGGAGTCGGAGTTGGATTTGGTGTAGGTTTTGGTGTATTCTTGCACGAAATTAAAAAAACAACTGAAAAAAGCATCAGTGAAACTAAAATAGTTTTTTTAAATATATTTGTAAATTGCATATTTTCTCCTTTTATTTTATTTAAAAATAGCACAATTAAGGGATTTAAAACCTTGGTTGAATTTGCTTATAAGCAGTGATTTTTGTCTTGAATTTTTACTTTAGTTTTTTTATAATGAAAACAACAGAAAGGAGTTTAAAAATGACAGACAAAAGCAGCAGATCAAGAATTATTGCTTTTCTTCTATGTTTCTTCTTTGGTTTACTTGGAGTTCATAGATTCTACGTTGGCAAAATCGGAACAGGTATTCTTTGGCTTTTAACAGGTGGCTTATTTGGAATTGGCGCCCTTATTGATTTAATTGTAATCATTTTTGGCGGTTTTAGAGACGAAGACGGCCGTATTGTTTAAAAACCAAAAGCAATATTTTATATTTTTTAAAACAGCAACGCAAGTTGCTTTTTTTTATTCTTGGAAGTTATATTGATAAATTTGTGAAAATATAGGTTTTCGCTCAATATTTTCACTTAACATACCGTTTGAATAAGTCAAGGTTTTAAACTTTTTTGTGACCTCTATTTTTAACTTCAATATACCTCTTTTTGCAGGCATTGCAGTAATTTTAAGTAGATAGACAGAAATGGTAAGTAAATCAATTTCCGTACTATCATTTAAAGTAAGACTTAATTTAGAAAAAATCTCGTTTGTTTTAATCTGGTTTAAGTTAATTTTAGTAATTATTTCAAACTTTTTCAAACTTTTTTCGTCCAACCTAGGACTAAATTCAACAATTCCTGTTGATTTAAGTTCAAATTTATCTTTATTTGAATTAAGAGTTAACAAAACAGTCGTTTCAAAACGTAAGTTTTTAAAGTACCCCTTTAGATACACCTCAACTGATTTTGTTTGTTCGTGCGCTAAAAAGTAAGAAATTTTGTAGGTAAAGACAGAATTATTGTGTTCAGTTTTTAAGGCTTTACCGTATTTAAAGATATCTGAACCGTAGTCAGTTGTGATTGGATTTACTTTTAAAAACTCCGCTTTAATTGTCTCTGCATCTAAGTTTTTGAAATCAGTAAAAGTTTTTACTTTTTTAAAAGACAATTCTTGACCTTGTTTTAAGTAGTATGAAACTGACACTGAGTTAGTTAAGAAGTTTCTATTTAATTCTAAAACTAAGTTAGGGTGGTGCTTATCTTCTACATTAAGTAGTTTAAAGTCAGACTCAGTTAAATCAAACAGATATGTACTTTTGCTTTCTTGACTTAAAACTAAGTCTGCGTTTTTAAAAGCCTTAGTTAAACTCTCTTCACTATCTTCTGGTTCAATTGCTGGTTGCGTGGCTTTTTTAAAGCCAGTTAGTTTAAGTATGTGCACACTTGAAAGCAAGGTTTTGTGAGCTATTTTGTAGTTCATGATAATTTCTGCATTGTGGTCTTCAAACTTGGGTTTGATTAACTTAAAGTCAGTGTCCTTCCAACCATAGGTTTCTTTGAAACTAAAGATAAAGTCATCTGTGTCAACTTCGTCAATTGGTTTGCCTAAAAACTTATCCAAGTTCTTTACATACATAGATTTCGCCACAATATTAAGCATCCCACGGTCCAGTGTTTTTGGTTTTTCGGGCTTTGGGGTAGGAGTTGGGTTTGGCGAAGGCTTAGGCGGACTTACTTCATTTTGGCTGTTGTCTGGAATTGGTGTAGGTTTAGGCTTGCATGAAAAAAACACGAAACAACTTATTAAAAAAATAAATAAAAGACTAATTTTTCTTACCATCTTACACCCAGCCTTCAGATCAACTTCCTAATTTATTATAAATCAGTTTTAAAACTTATGTAAAGGAAGAATAAAAAAGTAAAATAAAATACTTGAACGTGCTTTTTTCACTTTACTTATCAAATTAACCCAGTAGATTAAACTCAGCAAGTTTTTGTGCCACATAATTTGGATTAAAGAAATTCGCGATGTTGTCGTAGTCTTCAGTAAACCCGTAGTTGTAGTCAGGTTCAACTCCAAACTCAGCCTCACGGTGTGCTGCTTCTACTGTTTTTTTGGCAGTCAAATATACGCTGTCTGAAGAGTATTCAACAACAGATCCGCACGGTAAGTAAGCCTGAGTGATGCTAGACGCTCCACCTCCGGTTTTTGTGCCAATTACCGGCATGATTTTATTATCGCGAACTATACCTGCAATCATAGAGGCCGAAGAAAACGAACCTACACTAGTTTGCAAAAAGGAACGTTTAAATTTAGGAAGTTCGGTGGCTTTTAGAGTAGTTCTGGCGTAAGTAGTGTCAGTTTTGTAAGTTGCGGCATTGTATTCACTGTAAAAAATTTCTTTATCTGGACCAGCTAAAGCCGCTACAAACTCAATAGCCGCATAAACTTCACCACCGCCGTTAATTGCTAGATTGATAACTAAGTTTTCTACAGTCGGGTAATCTTTTTTAATCTTTTTAGTTAGTTCTAAATACTTATCTAAAATACTTTTGTCGTTTTCGTTTACGTAGTTGATATGAGTTAAGTTAATAATCGCAGTTTTGCCGTCATTTGAAATTTCAATTTCTTTATTTACTTTTTTTGCCAATGCTTCTTTCAATGCCTTTATTTTTTGTTTATTTTCGTTGTCATACTGGCGATTACCACTGGTATAAAGAAAAGCACAGGCTTCAGCAAATAGACCTGAGTGCAAGTCTTCTGTGTCTTCTAAAAGTTCATTTAAAGTTTGATAGTAGTCAGTTGAGTTTTCAGTAAGTAATTTTTCTTTATTTTGGTTAATTGATTTAATTAGTTTTTCTTTTCGGTCAATTGCCCAGTAGTATTCAGAGACAAAGAAGTTAATTGACTTAAACCAAAGTGAATAGACTGAACTTGGTACTTTTTCTTCCTCTTCGTCATCTGCGTGCGGATAGAACTTGCCGTATTCTTCATTTGCGTCATCAGGGTCAATTGATTTATCTCCGTCACTTGCAACTTCGTTGGTGCGGATTTCATATCCTGTCCAGTAAGTTGCAAATCCACTTTTTTCGTGTATTATCATAGAAAGCACAGAAACCGGTAGCACCGGTTCTTTACCGTTTTGTTGCCAACCCATTAGTTGATATTTCTTTAAATCAAAAATACGGCCTTTTTCTTTATCTGGTCTAGATTCAATTCTACCTCTGAAGCGGTAGTCTGAAAAAGAAACAAAATCTCCTTCTTCTTCTGAAAAAATATCGTCAAGTAAAGAAACTTTAGAAATAGTTAACTTACCGCTTAAGGAGTCATAGTAAATTTCGCTAGTTAAAGTGTAGTTTTCAACCTTTTCAACTCCAGGAGGGGTTGAAGTAAACTCAAACTCTTGAATTAGTTTAAGTGAGTAAACATGGTCGTTTTGTACTTTTTCAATACGTTTTTTTAAGGTGTAAACTCTGCCTTCTTGGTCTTTTTGGTTTTTGTATTCTTTGCGGTAGTCAACTAAGTTGCCTAGTGCTTTAAAGAAGTTTTCCAAAGTCGTGTAGTAAACTTCTTTTTCAACTTCTACAGCCTTTAAGGGTTTAACACCTAGTTTTTTATTTTTTGAAGTGTGTCTAATATCTTTTTCTTGGGTGGATTTTGGTGTAAAGCCAGGAGTTGCTGGGTTTTTTTCAACTCCGGATAAATCTACCTTATTTTTAGTTTCTTTAGCCTGTTCTAAGTCTGTTTTACCATCTGCTTCTGGGTCTTCGGGAATTTCGGCAGTAGCACCAGGATTTGGTTTTGTTTGTTTTTGAATTACTGGATACAGGTTTTTGTTTTCTTTTTTGGCTTCAAGTGGGTTAAGCGGAGTGGTACCACCTTTTTGGTTAGTCCAGCCAATTAGTTTTTCGTCACTTGCTAGTTTAAGTTGAGACTCTGAAAACCCTTGGTAAATTTGTTCGCCTATTTGATAGTCAATTGCTTCAATTAAATCACCTGTTTTGTCAAAGAAGTTGATAGTGATTTTCTTAGTTGGACCTTGATTTTCTTTTTGGCGGTAGGCAGGATACAAGTTTTTGTTTTCTTTTGTGGCTTTTAAATCAGGAACTGCTGCTTCTCCTTTAAAAGGAGTCCAGCCTAAAAACTCTTCATCTTGACCAAGTCCAAGTTGTTTATGTGAAAAAGTTTTAGAAATACTTTGACCAAAATCATGTTCAACGGCCTCAATTAAATTACCTTTTTTGTCAAAGAAGTTAATAGTAATTTTTTTAACATTTTCTTTCAGACGATAAACTGGATACAAACTTTGGTTTTCTTGAGTTGCTTTGATGGTCTCTAAAGCAGTCGCGCTATTTTTTGAATTGCTCCAACCAACTAACTCTTCGTCTTGAGATAAACCAAGTTGTTCTGATGTAAATGTTTTTTGGATTGTCTCGTTTTCGGTGTACTCAACTTTTTGAATTAACTTGCCTGCTTTACTAAAGAAACTAACTTCTAGTTTTTTAACTTTGTCAAGCGCCGGAACTGTAAAGTCAAATTGAACAGTTTTACCACGTTCATTTTTAGCAATTAGTTCATATTTCTGGTCAATTTCGTTTCTCACAATTTTAACGGTTGCACCAGAAATCTCAGACGCACCTTTTTCATTCTTTTTAGGGATGTATTTAAGGGTCCATTTGATTTTCACACCCTGAATTTCTTGTGGTAAATTAAAACTAGATTTGACAACTTTACTTTTACCAAAAGGCGCCTGCATTCCCAAAAACGCTTTGTCTTTAGGGTTAACACAAGAGGCAAGCGTAAAAATAAAGGTAAATAACATGATTATTGATAAGATTTTTTTCATTTTTACTCCTTTGCGAACTACTTATATTATAGTTAATTTATAAGCAAAATAAAAGTTTTTTAAACTTATTAAGCCATATTTAATTTAATGTTCTACTATCATAAACTTATTTAAAACATAACACTAATATGTAAAATTAACTATCTTAAACATAATTTAATCTTTACACGACAAATGAAACTTTAATACACAAAACTGCAAATAATGGCGAGAATAATCTCGTCAACATTGATTTATATAAGCCAAATGTGATAAAATGGCTATATAAAAGGAGGTTGCGATGAAAAAGTTTAACTATCTAAAACTGAATGAATTATCTTTACCTGCTCAAATTCACAGCGTTATTGCAAAAATCCATGAATACAAAGGAAAACAAGAACTGTATGTTGAAAACTACCCAGATGTTTTGGCAAAAATGATTAATGTTGCAAAAATGCAAAGTACAAAATCTTCAAATGCTATTGAAGGAATTTACATAAACGATACCAGATTAAAAGAATTGATGAACAATAAAGCAGAACCAAGAAAAAGAGACGAAGAAGAAATAGCGGGTTATAGACGAGCTCTTGATTTAGTTCATGACAACTATCAATATATTGAGTTTAATAAAAATAACATTTTAACCTTGCACAATCAACTTTATTCATATTCCAATGCTAGGTATAAAGGAAATTTCAAAACAATGGATAACAGCATTGTAGAAGTAGATCAAAATGGAAATAAAAAAGTGCGTTTTCAATCAGTTAGTTCTTTTGAAGCAAAAAGATATTTTGACGAAATGATAGAAGCATACAACGTAGCCGCAAAAGAAGGTGTATCGCCACTGTTGATAATACCTGCTGTCGTACTAGATTTTTTGTGTATCCACCCATTTGATGATGGAAACGGTAGAATGAGCAGAATTTTAACACTGCTTTTACTATATAAATCCGATTATTTAGTTGGTAAATATTTAAGTATTGAAATGCTAATTGAAGAGAGTAAAGAAACGTACTATGAAGTTTTGCAAAAATCCAGTGAAAATTGGCATATTGGTGAAAACGACGAACTTCCTTTTATTAAATATATGCTGGGAATTGTTTTAAGAGCCTACGAAGAGTGTGATAGTAGATTTAAGCTGATTGCCAAAAAGAAATTAACATCCCAAGAAAAAGTAATGCAAGTTTTTGAAAAAACATTAAAATCACTATCTAAAAGCGATATTTTAATTCTTTTGCCAACGCTTTCACAAAGAACAGTTGAAAGAGCCTTAAAAGAATTGCAAGACAGCCAAAAAATAAAACAAATTGGCAGTGGACGTTCTACTAAGTATATTAAGATTTGAGTCTCGAGCAATACTTAAATTGAAGTGTTTTCAGAGATACAAACAAACATAAATTTAAATTGCAACTATCTTTAACATACACTAAAATGCTATACTTTATATGTGAATTATGTCATTAAAAACCAGTCTCTTTTATATTCTTTAAAAAGAATTAAAGAGGTTAAAAAAACAATAGAATCTGACTTTATTTTTCTTGATTTAGCCGAATGCACTATATCTGAAGTCACCAAAGAATGTCAAACAGTTGGCCTAATTTTGAATCAGAAAAACTTAGTTTTAACTAATTTAGAGCAGTTGCTTAGAAGTGAAAAAAACACAGCAGAACTTATAAATTGCCTTAACTTAGTTAAAGAAAGCCCTAAAGTTAATTTTTACTTGATTTTAGATAAAGTTGATTTTACTAACTCTAATTTAAATAAAATTATGCTAATTGCTGAGTACTTTGATTTCTCTGAGATTCCTTTAAGTGAGTTTACAGAAATTATTAAAAATGAAATTAAAGAACCTGCTAAATTTGATAATTTAGTTGAAAGTCTGAAAACCATTTTTTTAACTGATTATGACTTATTTTTATCTGAACTCAGTAAAGTTAAATTAGCAATAAGCGCTAATTTAGCCGAAGCCGAAATAATTCAGGCCCTTAACTTAAAAACAGAGACTAAAGATGTTTTTACTTTAATTAAACTAATTTTAAATAAAGTAAAACAACAAGCCATTGCTTTGTTTAATGAGTTTGTCAACTCAGGCATTTCTTTGACTCATTTAAATAAGTTAATATATTTGGCCTATTTAAACCTATACTTAGCAAAACAAGCCAGTTCTTCGCCAAACCCAGTTGAAGCCTTGGCTACTTCTACTTTTGTGTCAAATACAAGAGCAGCACTCATCTTAAAAGAAGCCAAAGCTTTTTCGCAAACATATCTTTTTAATAAAATGCAGAAACTAGCTGACTTTGACTATTTATTTAAATACGACACCAGAAATATCCAAGATGTTTTTGATTTTTTTATTATGGAGGACTGAAAAAAATGGATTTAAAACATAAAAAAATACTATTGTTTGACTTAGAGACCACAGGCCTCGACTCTTTTAAAAATGAAATTATTGAGTTTGGCGCAATTCTGCTTGAAAAATCTGGCAAAGACTACAAGGAAGTTAAAAGAGTTGACCTGTTAATTCAAAACAAAGAACCAATTCCCGAAATTATTACCGAACTTACTCACATTACACAAGAAATGATTGACGAAAGTGGAGTAACTAAAGCCGAGGCTTACCGTGAAATTAAGGAACTGCTTAAAGACGAGCCAATTTTAATTGGCTACAACGTTAACTTTGACTTGAATTTCTTATACCGTTTTATTTGTCTCTTTGAACCAGATTTCCGTCTTGAAAACGACGTTTTAGACGTAATTGCGCTTTACCGTGATTTTAACGGTTTTCCGTGGAAATTAAAGAATGCTATTGCTAAATATGGTGTGACTACTGAAAACACACACCGAGCATGCGACGATATTTTGGCAACTTACGAAGTAATGCTTAAAATGTTTGAGGAACATGCTGAAAACGGTGTGCTTTTAACTCACTACATCAATACTTTGGGATATCCTGCGGCCTACCCAGTGCCTGAAAACTTGAGATTTTCGCAAATCTTGTATCTACCGCAGCGCGGCGGCCTTAAAGATATTTTGACCTTTAAATTAGATAAAAAAATGCGATAACTCGCATTTTTTAAAGTCAATATATTTAGTTTTAAATAAGTTTTTTAAAAAAAAGAAAAGGAGTTTCTTAAAAAACTCCTTTCTTATAGTTGATTAACTTTAAGCGCTAAATTAGATTTATGGCGAGCAACAAAGTTTTTATGATAAATTCCTTTGCTTTGGCCCATGTCTAATTTCTTATATGCTGCGTTTAATGCTAAAATTGCTTGAGTCTTATCACCTTGTTCAACGGCTAAGTTGACTTTCTTCATTGTAGTTTTGCAAGCTGATTTAAAAGACTTGTTGCGCAAACGAGCCTTTTCGTTTGTTTTATTTCTTTTAATCTGTTGTTTGATGTTAGCCATAATTCCTCCAACGCTATCAATTATACATTATTTCGCATTTTTTTAAAAGAAAAAAAGGAGATTCTAAATGACAATTGCCAACAAAATTACTTTAAGCAGAATTGCTTTAATTCCAGTTTCTTTGATTTTACTTTTTGTGCCAAGTCTACAGGCAGAAATTCCTGGCTTTTTTCAAATCACGATTGCTCAACTGGTTTTTTTGGTGCTTTTTTGCCTCGCTTCGCTGACAGACTTTTTAGATGGCTATCTTGCCAGAAAACGCGGTGAAGTTACAACTTTTGGAAAATTTCTAGACCCAATTGCTGACAAGATTTTAGTGTTTACAGCGCTGATTTTTTTGCCAGTTTTTCCGTTTTGGCAGGCACAGTTTAACATCAAAATTTCCGGGATTCACTTATTTTTACTGCTTTATTTAGTTTCAGTTCTCTTAATTTTAACGCGCGAATTTTTAGTTACTGCGGCTAGATTAGTTGCAGTTGGTGAAAACAAAGTTGTTGCCGCTGCTTGGCTTGGTAAAATCAAAACAGCCTTTACTCTAGGTGCACTAATTTGGTTGCTTTTCAATGGCTTTAGTCTAGATAAAATGATAACTCCCCGCTTTCCTGTAATCTCGTTTGCTTTAATTTTAATTTCAGTTATCTTAACTATCTGGTCGGGAATGCAATACATTTGGCAACTTAGAGCAGAAATTTTTAAATCAGTTTAGTCTATATACTAGTAAAAAATGCAAATACTACTTCAGCATTTGTCTTAGTTACTTATTATTTTTTTCGCTTCTTTAGGCGTTTTTCACTCATTTTATAAATAAATTAGTAAAAAAATAAATTATTTTTAAGTAATTTTTTTGTGCCTCGGCTAAATATATATACGAGGTAACTTAAATGACAAATAAAACAACTGACAATATAGACTTTCAAAAAATATTTGAAAATATTGAAAAACAATTTGGCAAAGGTTCCATGATGGTTTTAGACGGAGACGAAGCGTTTGAAAAAATTGCAATTATTCCAAGTGGTTCACTCGCTTTAGACAAAGCACTTGGAGTCGGTGGATACGCGCGTGGGCGAATTGTTGAGATTTACGGACCTGAGTCTAGTGGAAAAACTACTTTGACTTTACACGCGATTAAAGAAGCACAAAAACAAGGTCTAGTCTGCGCTTTTATAGACGCCGAACACGCTCTTGACGTCAATTACGCAAAAGCCCTTGGTGTAGACTGCACAAAAGTTTTGATTTCACAACCCGACAGTGGTGAGCAAGCACTTGAAATTACTGAAGAACTAATTAAAAGTGGCAAAATCGGACTAGTGATTGTAGACAGCGTTGCTGCATTAGTTCCAGAAGTAGAACTAGCAGGTGATATGGGAGACAGCCATGTAGGGCTACACGCAAGACTAATGAGTCAGGCTATGCGAAAACTTTCTGGAATTGTTGCAAAATCTAATACCACTTTAATTTTTATTAACCAAATCAGAGAAAAAGTCGGTGTGCTTTTTGGCAGCCCTGAAACTACAACGGGAGGACGGGCGCTTAAGTTTTACGCAACTCAACGCATAGAAGTTAGAAAAGGCGAAAGTTTAAAACAAGCAGATGGCACACTTTACGGCAATTTAGTTAACATTAAAGTAGTTAAAAACAAAGTAGCCTCGCCTTTCAGGTCTTGTTCTATTGAACTTAGGTACGGAACTGGTTTTTCGCGAGTTTCAGAAATTATCAATTTGGCGGTTGAAAAAAATCTAATTCAGCGAGCTGGGTCTTGGTTTTCATTAAAAGACGAAAAAATCGGTCAAGGTAAAGCCCAGGTTGAGCAATATTTGCTGAAAAACCCAGAGATTATGGCTGAACTTGAGTTAGAAATTCAAAAACCAGAATAGTTTTCCTTTATTTTAGTTTAAAAAAGCCGAGGATAAAATAATTTAGTGGTTCATTCTTCTCCTTTCTACTAAATTGTTTTAACCAGGCTTTTTTATTTTCAAAAAAAACTTTTAAAAAGCAAAAATATAATATATAATTAACATTATGAAAGCAGCAAAAAAAGGCTTGTTAATTGTGATGTCTGGCCCTTCTGGGGTGGGCAAATCTTCAATTAGAAAAGCGTTGTTTGAAAAAGTAAATAATTTTGTTTTCTCAGTTTCTGCAACTACTCGCGCCCCAAGAAATGGAGAGAAACACGGAGTTGACTATTATTTTATTTCCGAAAAAGATTTTAAAGCAAAACTAGAAAATCAAGAGTTTTTAGAATGGAATTATTTTGTTGGCAACTACTACGGCACACTTTTTGAAGAGGTTGAGAGACTAAGAAGAACTGGTAAAAACGTGATGGTAGAAATTGATGTCAATGGTGCTTTAATGGCTAGAAATGCATTAACTGATGCAATTTATATATTTATTGCCCCGCCTACGAAAGCAGATTTAATTTCAAGACTTAAACAACGTGGAACTGAAACTGACCAAAGAATTTCTGAACGCATTGAAAAAGCGAAAAACGAGTTTAAATTTGCAGATAAATATGACTACATAGTTATCAACTCTGAAATCTCTAAAACTGTAGAAATCCTGCAGGCTATAGTTTTAGCCGAAGAATGTCGTTCTGAGCGCAGTTTTAAAAGTTATATAGATGCAATTCAAAAGGAGAAATAATTTATGAATAAACAAAAAGACGGAATGCGTTATCCTTCAATTGATGAACTGACTAAAATCATCAATTCAAAATATAAACTAGCCTACACTTCTGCAAAAGTTGCTAAACTTATTCAAAGCAAAAAAGTTCAAGTTGAAAACTCACTTTGCGACAAAGAAGTTGGCAAAGCACTTGAAGAAATTTTGGCTGGCAACGTGCAAATTGAGTTTTAATTTCAATTCAAGATAACTTAGTTTAAAACTAAGATATGAAATTAACACTTGAAGAAAATTTAAAAAACTTACCCCAAAACCCAGGGGTGTATATTATGCGCGACTTAGATAGTCGCGTTATTTATGTTGGCAAGGCAAAAAACTTAAAGAACCGTGTGCTTTCTTATTTTAAAGCAAAAGTTTTTGGCAAAACCGCACTTTTAGTTAAGGAAATTGAAAACCTTGAGTACGTTGTTTGCAACACAGAGCAAGATGCCTTGATTTTAGAGCAAAATTTAATTAAAGAATACATACCAAAATATAACATTAGACTAATTGACGACAAGACATATCCATACATTGTGGTAGTTGAAAAACCATATACCAAACTTTTGGTCAAAAGAGTGCGTAAATTTAACTTCAACGGTTTTGGCCCTTTTCCAAATACTTTTCAAGCAAGAGAAACTTGCGAGGTTTTGAACCGAATTTTTCCTAAAAGAGTCGGAAAAATTTCTAAAACTGACCAAGATATCTTAACAGGTCTGGCAAATAACTTAGGTATATCTGATTTAGAAAAAGAGTTTACGGCAAAAGAACTCACCAAAGCAGTTAAGCATGTTTTTCAAACCAAGGCTAAAGACATTTTAAAAACTTTGAATGTAAAAATGAAAGAGTGCGCAGAAAACTCAGACTTTGAGTTGGCACTGGATTTTAAAAATCTAATTGAGGCAATTAAAGCAACAATAGTAGATCAAACCGTCAATAGTCACGACTCACAAAACAGAGATATTATCGGCATCGCTTTTGACGAAAAATACGTGGCTATTTCTATTTTGATTCAAAGATTTGGCAAAACTGTTGACCAGAAAAGAAATATTTTTGAGTATGTTGGTGACCCTAAAGACTACGCTCTTCAGTATTTAGGACAAATATATGAATCTAGAATTTACTCAGATGAACTTCTGTTTTCAGATAATTTTCAAGTAGAGGATTTAAGTACTAGATTTGGTAAACTCGCCAAAATTCCTAAAAAAGGCCAAAAACATGACCTGACTAAACTTGCTCAAAAAAATGCAGAAAGCATCCTGACTAAGTTCAGCGCTGTGTATTTAGAAAAATCTTTAATTTTAGAAAAAGGACTGGAAGAACTGAAAAACAAAATTGGTTTTATGCCTGAGACGATTGAGGCTTACGACAACGCACAAATTCAAGGAGAAGCGCAAGTATCTGGCTGTATTGTTTTAAAAAACGGACAGTTTTTAAAGTCGCTTTACCGTAAATTTAACTTAAATAATACTCCTAAAAACGACGATCTTGCTGGGATTAAAGAAGTTATTTCAAGGCGTATTCAAGACCCAGAAATCGCTTATCTACCCGATTTAATTGCGGTAGATGGCGCTGAAAACCAAGTTAAAGCAGCCATTGAACAGATTAGTCTTTTAAACAAAAAAATTCCAGTTATTGGACTTAAGAAAAACGAACACCATAGACTAAGTGCATTAGTTTACAACAACTCTTCTGAAGAACTCGATAAGCACAGTTATTTATATAAGTTTTTAATTAGAATTTCTGAAGAGGTCCATAGGTTCTCATATCAAACCCATAAAGCAAAACTCCTTAAAACTGCTTTTAAAACTAAGTTAGATAATTTAGTCGGGATTTCTGACGCAAAAAAACACGCGTTAATTCGTCATTTTGGCTCGGTTGCTAAACTAAAGTCCGCCAGCATTGAGGAACTCAAAACATTTAAATTAAGATTAAATCAAATTAGACAAATTAAGGAGTTAAAAGAATGAACCAAGCCACTATTATTGTTAAAAAAATTTCTAAAATAAAAAGAGAAATTGAAGCACTTGAAAATAACAAAGTACTTCGTTTCAGGCTACCTAAAAACTTAAATTATTTTCTTGAAATCATTAAAGTTGGCTACTTGGTTGAACTTGAGTTTCAAGAAAATTCGGTAGTTTCTAAAAATGACCACGGTAAGTTTTTCCAAGTTGCCGGAATTTTAAAAATATTTGCGCTTAACCCCAAAAGACTAATTTTTGATTTAAATAAAATCAGAAGTGAAATGTATCAAACTTTGCTTAGTTTTGATAAACTTTGCTTTATTGATTTTGAAATGACTTTGCTGCCTTTAAGAAAAATTAAGTCACCACAGCAAATCATTCAGTTTGGCTATGTATTGACAGACCAAAGCAAAAAAATATTTGCTAAAAAAACTGAGTTTGTAAAATCTAGTTTAGAAATTGACAAAAAAACTGCTGAGTTTTTATCGCTTGACTTAGAGCAATACAAAAAAAACGCGATTACCTTTAAAAACTTTTACACACAACTAAAAAAACTAAAAGAAACCGGAACTAAGTTTGTGGTTTGGGGCAATTTTGACTACCCTTGTTTGACTGCAAACATCAAGTTTCACCAACTTCCTAATTTTTTTGAAAAAACTGACTTCGTTGACCTTTCTCGTCTACACAAGGACTACTTTGTGTTAAAAAACGACGTCTCGCTTTTTAATGCCTATAAAACTTATTTTGAAAAAGAACCTGGTAAAAAAACACACGATGCGTTAATGGATTCAGTGGTTTTAATGGAGGTTTACTTTAAATTTTTTAATTATATTTCTATTCAATCAAATAATTTGTAAATTTTTTGTGATGTGGTAAAATTATTTTGTTAAGTGAATAGAGACGTAGACGTAATATAACGGTTATTATACGGCCTTGCCAAGGCTGAAATGGGGGTTCGATTCCCCTCGTCTGCTCCATTTGATTTTAAACTCTGATGTTAGTCAGAGTTTTATTTTTAAATAAATCAGATTTTTAAAAACTAAAATAATAGCAAAACTTAATAAAATTTCGGCATAGTTTTTTAAAAATTAAAAATATGTCTAAAACCACACTTATTTTTGTCTTATTTCTCTTCTTTATCTATTTGTGGTAAAATAAACTCGTAATAAAAAGGTGTATTTCCACCTTAATTATTTATGAAAGGTTTATATGATAATTAAAAGAGACTGTTATTTAAACAAAATTATTGACAAAAAAGATAACGGAAGAATTAAGATTATTACTGGAATTAGAAGGTGTGGAAAGTCTTATCTTCTCTTTAATTTATACAAATCATATCTTTTGTCAATAGGTGTTAAAGAAAAACAAATTATAGCAATCGCGCTTGATGATATTGATAATCTAAAATACAGAAATCCATTTAGATTAAATGACTATATTAAAGAAAAAACTAAAAACCAAAATCAAATGCACTATATTTTTATTGATGAAATTCAGTTATCTGAAAATGTTGCCAATCCTTACACCGATAGTCAAGTTAAAAATGTGTCTTTTGTTGATGTGCTATTAGGACTCACTAAAAATAAAAATCTAGACATTTATGTAACTGGTAGTAATTCTAAAATGCTTTCCACTGAATTATTGACTCAGTTTAGGGACCGTGGTGATGAAATACATGTAAATCCTTTGTCATTTAAAGAAGTTTACGATTTATATGAAAACAAAGATTTATCGTTTGAAAACTACCTAGTATACGGCGGAATGCCTTATATTTATAGTTTGAAAAACGATTTTGAAAAAAGCCAATATCTAAAAAATCTATTTCAAGAAACCTATATTAAAGACATTCTTGAAAGGAATAAAATACAAAATGAAAGTGATACTCTTGGGCTGATTTTAGATTTTACATCTTCAGCAATTGGTTCACTGACTAATCCAAGTAAACTAGCAAAACGATTTTTATCGGAAAAACAAATTAAAATATCTGCAAACACTATTTCAAACTACCTTACTTTTTTTGAAGAGGCATATGTTTTATACCGCGCTAACAGGTATGATGTAAAAGGTTCTAGATATTTTTCCACACCTTTAAAATACTACTTTGCAGATATTGGTCTTAGAAATGCAAGACTAAATTTTAGACAAATCGAAGCAAATCATATTATGGAAAATATAATCTACAACGACTTAATTCGCCGAGGATACAATATTGACGTCGGTGTAGTTGAGTGTGAGTTTAAGCAGGATGGAAAACGCAAAAAAACTCAGCTAGAAGTTGATTTTGTGGTAAATAAGGGACATTTAAGATACTACATCCAGGTTGCTTTAAATGTAGACACACAAGAGAAATTTGCACAAGAAACTATATCTCTTAAAAAAATTGACGACTCTTTTAAAAAGATTGTGATTGTAAGAAATAAAATCATTCCAAGACATGACACCAACGGTATTTTTTATATAGGGGTTGAGGAATTTTTACTAAACGATAAAATTTTAGACTAATAATTTTTAGCACAAAAATAACACAAGATGAATAAAAAGCACTAACAACAGTCAGTGCTTTTTTAAAATTTTAAACTAATTTAACTGATTTTTGGTGAAAAAATAGATTTAAGCATATCTAAATCAACACCACTTTTTTTAAGTTCACCGTAAACTCCTGACTTAAATTTTTCAATTTCTGCAGTAGACTTAAGTTCACCTGCAACTGTGTCGTAGAGTTTTTTGGTGTCAGCTGCGTTGATAGCCCCCCCTTTATTTATTTTGTCTTTTAGTTTATTAACTTCGTTTTTAATGTTTTTATTAGCAATGGTGTCTGTGTGTTTATCTAGTGCTTGAATTAAGTTTTCTTTTGTTTTCTTCAAAGTTTCAATTAAGTCAGAGTTAGTCTCATTAAGCAGACATTTAACTCTAATTACCTGGTTTTCTTCGTCAAACTCAAGGTCTGGACTAATTGTGGTTTCTGGTGAAAGTGAACTTAAAATATTGTTGAAAGTTGGGTTTTTATCCAAGTAATCAACACTTTTTGAAAATAAATAGAGTAAATTAATTGCGCGGTTGTGAGAAAGTTTGATGTCTTTGCCGATTGTGATGTTAGTTTTTTTGTTTTCATCAAGTATATTTAATGAAATGTTTTTACCTTCAATTTTTGGTTTAACTACGGTGTCCACTACTGTTTGGAAAAATTTACCGTCAAGACCAGGCTTGCCACTTACGTTTGTGACAGTTAAGATTAAGCGGATGGTTAGCATAGGTTTACCGTCTACTTTTTTAATAAAAGGTTTGATGTCTATTTTGTATTTGACTTTAATTTCAGTTGAACCAATTTTAAAGGTACGCATTGCCTCGTCTTTTTTAAAACCATTTTTTTCCAAAAAGTAGCGATATAGTTGGTTAATTTCCTCCATTGAAATTGTCATGTAAAGTTCGTTTGCTTTGTTGTTTGTTTTGTTTAACGCACTCATGAAAATATCGGTGGTTTTTTGTTTAAAGTAGTCTTTTAACTCATCTTCACTTTTAATTGCAGGACGCTCTGTTTGAGTGACTTCGTCTTTCGCATAAATTTTGCTTGTATCTAGCGTTAACTTAACTGAGTTTTTATAAACTGTGAAATCATAAAGTGAGTTTTCGTCCATAAACTCTTTAACAGTTTTAAGCAAACTCTTGTTTTTAGTTGTACCGTTTGGATTAGTTTCTTCAACTTCGTAGTCTTTGTCAATTGACTTAGAAACATAACTCCACATGCCTGCTTTATTGATTTTTAAAACTGCGTTTTCTTTAGTGATATCTAAAGACACATATGGTGCATTTTTAGCAATCATTTGCTTTAAACTATTCAAAGCACTGTCTACTGTTTTTTTGGCAAAAGTGTCAGCGATTTTCTTGCCAAAAGACCAACTAATTCCAATTTTACCTAACCATAGTTTATCTAAAGTTAGTTTAATTTCGCCAGTTTTTTTATCTTCACTTAACTGAACACGAGCAGTTAAACTACTGTGAAACTCACCTAAAGCCTTGTATGCGAAGTTAACATTTAGATAAAAAAAGTCGTTATCTTTTGTAAAAAACACACTTTTAATTCTTACGTAGTCAGGGTTAGTTTTATAAAGTGTTTTGTCGTTTGAATTATTTTCAAAATATGATTTATCTGCAATTTTTTTAGAGACAATTAAATGATTTAGAACTTCTGTTAAAGTTTCGGCGTTTAAGTCAAACTCAAACTTCTTGCCGGTTGCAGATTCTAGAAATATATGCTTTTCTATTTTTTCGCGTATATTATCTACAAACTGATAATTCTTGGCGTGTTCGGGTGTTTTAACTGTATTAAAGTGTAGAGCAAATAAAGTGCCTGCAACAGCGAAAATACTAATAATTAGCACTAAAATGAGTAGTAATATTGTTTTAAAAAAGCGGCGCATAAATATACCTCACAATATCTAAATTATACCAAATATGGTAATTTAAAACGCAAAAATATCCAGTAATTATTTGGTTATTTACAGTATTTTTTCTTTTTTAATATTAGAAAAATACGCAAGACTTTAAAATAATTATTTTGTTTTCAGTGTGCTATATTTTAAGAAGAGGTGATGAATATGAATATTTATAAAGGTGAACTTTTCAACGATGTTATTAACAGCGATAAACTAGTTTTAGTAGATTTTTTTGCTCCATGGTGTGGACCTTGTCAAGCGCTACTTCCAGTAGTAACTGAAGTTGCCGACGCTGAACTTAAAGGAGTTGCAAAAGTTTATGCAGTTTCTATTGATGACTATCGTGAACTTGCTTTACTTTCTGCAGTGCGCTCAATTCCTACACTAGTTTTATTTAAAGACGGTAAGGAAATTGACCGTAAAGTTGGCCTACTTTCTCGCGATGAGTTAGTTGGCTGGGTATCTAGTTTTAAATAATTGAAAAATCAAAACTACATTTATCTTTTAAATAAACCAAAGGGCATCACATCGTTTGCTGCCCTTTTTGGTATTAAAAAAGAACTGGATAAAACCACTAAAGTCGGACACACAGGAACTCTAGATCCTTTCGCAACTGGTCTGCTTTTAGTGCTAACGGGTCGCGCAACTCGTTTTGTTCAAGATTTTGATTTTGCAAAAGTCTATACAGGTGAGTTTGAAGTTGGATATGAAACTGATACTCTTGATTTAACTGGCAAAATTATTGCTAAGACCGACAAACCCCTTGAACTTAAAAAAACAAAACAAACAATAGACAAATACCTAAAATCTGGTTTTTTGCAGACTCCTCCTATCTACTCTGCTAAAAAAATTAATGGCAAAAAAGCCTGTGATTTAGCCAGACAAGGCGAATATCCTCAACTAAAATCAGAACTTAAAAAAATATATGCTTTAGAACTTAAACAAGTTACTCCTGCTAAGTTTACATTTATTTGCAAGGTAGATGCAGGCACTTATGTGCGCTCACTTATTTCTGCACTATGCAAAGAAAACTCAACCTTGGCTACTTTAACTAAATTAAACCGCACTGCTGTTGGCGAGTTTACTTTACCTAAAATTAAGACAGGTGAGTTTATAAAAATAGAATTATTCGATTGGCTAAAAACTAAATATGATTTTATTGAGTTATCGGAGTTTTCAACTAAGTTAATTGAAAACGGTGCAACTATTTCTTTTAAACATATTGATGTTAAAAGAGATTTTATTGCAACTAAAGCAGGTAAACCTATTGCTTTAGTTAAATACAATAGTGATAAAAATGAATACAAACCCAGAGTTATTTAATTTAGAAAACGAATATGGTGAAACAAAGGTAATTTCTTTTGCTAAACCAAAAGCGGTAGCACTTGGTTCTTTTGACGGGGTTCACAAAGGGCACAGTGCTTTAATTGCTAATCTGCTTAGATATCCACATTTAGAACTGCACGTAATTTGTGTAGAAAAGCCGTTTGCACAAGTTTTTTTGTTTACTCGCTTAGAAATTATTCAAAAAACTAAAGCAATTGTGCCTACAGTCGAAGTTTCTTTTCTTAAACTAAACTCAGTAATTGTTAATAAAACTTACCTTGAGTTTAATAAGTTTTTAAAACAAATTAATGTAAACACTACAATAGTTGGCCAAAATTTTTGTTATGGTAAAAACAGAGAGGGCAACATTGATACTTTAAAGACTGATTTTAATGTTTTTGTGCAAGAGTTGATTTGTGAAAAAGGCAGAATAATTTCTAGTACTAGTGCTAAACTTGCACAAAAAGTTGGCAATTTTAAGTTAGTTAAAAGATTACTTCGCACTGATGTTTACTATGAAGCAGTCCCTGAAAAACACTACTTTCTTTTAGACGCAAAAAAGGTTTTACCACTTCGTGGTAAATACCTTTGCGTTGATGAAAACCAAACAAATTTTTTAGTCAATTTACAACTAAATCGTTTAATTTTACTTAATTTAAAGACTACAATAACTGGTAAAATTAGGTTCGTTAAAAAACTAAAATAACTTGTTTTTTATTTGGCGAAAACGAGAGATTTTGCTATAATGTTTGGCAGTTGGAGGTATCTATATGGCTGTTCCATTTAGAAGAACTGGAAAAACTGCTAAACGTAAAAGAAGAACTCATTTTAAACTTCAACGTCCTGCGCTTACAGTTTGCCCACAAACAGGTGAATTTACACTACAACATCGTGTAACACCAGAATGCGGATACTACAAAGGTCAACTTGTTCTTGAACAAAAGAAAAAAGAAGACCAATCCAAAGAAAAATAGGCCCGAGAGGGCCTTTTCTTTTTTAAAGTAGTTAAAATTTGTGTCAACTATTGTGTGTTAGCAAGTAAGTGTGTCCCATGGTTATTGCTCCGAATGTAAAAGAAATTTTGAGAACTGCCTTTGTGTATAAAATAGGGAAAAAGAAGTCAAATTTAATAAGCGACTAAAGTAAACTTAATTACTATTTTATTCCTTAATTGCCTCCGGTAATTCAACAACTTTTTAATTTTATTAGGTTTTGATATATCATTTTAACCATAAAAGAAGTCTAATTTTTAGTTAATTTTTATCAAAACAAGCGTAAATAATTTGAATAAATAGCCTTATAAAGCGTTTTTTTTTTTTTTTTTTGGAGTTTAAACACCACTATTATTAAAATTTCTAAATATATAATTAAGATTGTTAGGTTTTAAAAAGTACAAGCTAAACCGAGTGACTTATATGAGAGGACATTTATGAACAACACAACTAACCGAAAAAAATCAATATATCTAAAAACAGCAATTGGTGTGCTTATCACTTCAGCAATTGCCATATTTTTAATTCTGCTATTATTGCGCCCTACTGTTTATCTTTCAAAAGAAAGCGGTTTTTCTAAAAACGAAGCAGTGTTATACGAAAAAGGTAAAATTAGATTTATCGTGCCAGAAAGCGTAGACATTGTCAACCACACACAAATTCCGATTAAGATGAATTGGTTTACTACCAACCGTCTTGGTTCGGTTGTAAGTGTTCAACCAAAGAAGGGAAAAGCGCTGGCAATTGATTTCACTAATCTTAAATACGATGAAATCATTTTTGAGCTAACTGTTAAAAACCTATTTGGCATCAAAACTAAGTACGACGTAATTATCGACTACTCAAACTACTTGCGCGTATTTTTTGAAAAAAACCATTTAGGCCAAACTAGAAAACCAATTGTGCTTCCTTATCACAAAATGGATCATGAGTTTAGACACATCAAAGAAGAACTTTATAAATTTGAGAGTTTTTTCCGTTTTGACAAAGACGGCCAAAAAGAAAAAAACTCAGTTTCCAAAAGTTTAGTTTTCTCTAAAAACGAAGCCAAAGGCCATGCTTTCTTAGTCAACACAACTAACGAAATTATCGTTAATTACGACTTTGTACTACCTGGCATTTTTGAAAATCAAGCTCAAAAAACCTTCATTTTAGAAAAAGTCAGCAGAAGCCAAAAAACACTTAAAACTCTAAACCCAAAAGAAAAAGGTTTAAAACTTAAGTTCAATCAAGCCCCTTTCTACGTTTCTGAATTTTTGGGTTGGTTTTACTACGATGAAACTGGTAGTCGTGTTAACGTTGGAATCGGTGAAGAGATTACTATCCCAAGTTGGATTAAAGCAGAGTTTAAGTTAACTGCTAGATACAAATACGAAATTTCAAATCAAGCAGCTGACGAGATTAACAAACTGGGATACGTAGCAATTTCTTATTTTGACGGACCTGAAAGAGTTTACTTTGCAATTATTAAAAAAGGCACTCCTGTTGAAAACTTCAAGCCAAACAAACCAGGCTACGAAATTTTAGGCTGGTATACAGACGAGGCTTTAACGCAAAAATATGACTTTACACCTGGCAATAACACAGCCAACAAAAACATATCTCTATACCTAAAATCAAGAAGAACATCTGCAGTTCCACATGACCACAAAATAACTTTCATTACCCCTACTTACGCAAATCAACTCGTGCCAGTCTACACAATGCACGGCGATAAACTTGATTTAAACTACTCACTGCCTTCAATGGTCACAGGATATGAAAATGGTCAGTTTTCAGAACTTGACTACTGGACAGTAGTAGACCCAGTTTCTGGCAAAGATACCGGTAAACGCTTTGACTTTAATACCCCGATTACTAGTGACTTAACTCTTAATGCTCACTTAAGACTGAAGAAACTACCTGTGCAAGAATCTGAAATTACCTACCTTGTAAAAAAAGAAAATATTGACGGTAGTTTTGAAGAAACAAAAATTACTAAAAAAGCGATAATTGGTACCACTCACACAGTTAATTTTTCAAATCCTGATGAAAACATTTATCAAAACCCTGAGTTTAGTCAAACAACTATTACTGTCAACACTCAGGCTAGTGAAAACAAAGTAACTATTACTTTAAAAAGAAAAGTCTACACTGTTGACTTTGAAGTCAAAGGGCACGCTGCAAAAATACCTGCCAGAACCAAGAGACATGGTGCTGAAATTGGCGAAATTGACGAAACACCTTTTCTAGCAGACAACCTTGCTGTTGCAAAGGCAGAACTAGACGGCAAAGTATTAACTAAACAAGTGCTTGAAAAAACTTTAGTAAATAAACATCTTAAAGTCACACTTTATATTGGCGAACCTGTTAAAAAAATTGGTAAATATCCGCAAACTAAAGTAGAGAACCCAGAAGGTATTTCGCATTTTAAAGACGAAGAACGTGAACTTAAATTTAACTCAAAAGCCAAAGACTATACACTTAAGTTTACTCGTAGTTTTTGGAAGGATTCTGCTGGCAATAAATACGAAAAATACAACGGTCAGTACTTTAAGTTTGAAGATGTTGAGTTTGTAAAAATTCCAAATAAAAAAACTTGGTTTACTAAACACATTATTGATTTTGCTTTCTATAATATTTATTATTATGGCTACCAAGATAACTCTAAACCAGAACGTTCAGTGTATAGTTCTTTAGTCAAAGATATTGAGAAATTTCTTGGAGTTCACACTTTCTCTGTAACTTTTGATGATGGTGATTTTTCAATTAAATCAGCACTAGATGCTCAGTTTTCTAACCCTAAACTTATCAAAACACCAACTGACTATGCACGCGCTGTGCATGGCGGAAAAGATGGACATGTCGCAACATACCGTGGTGTTGATTTGACACCTTTTATTGAACAAGATGGTTTCGCACCTTGGTATGATGACCAAAATCTACAATATTGGTGGCTTGAAGGTCAACGGGTAAGCGAGAACCCACAAGCGTTTTGCTATCGTGTTACAACTTATCCAGATGGTTCATATGAACATCATTTTGATAGTATAGACGTGTCATATATGATTGGTGTCTCTGTTTGCATTAGGTAATTTCCTTATAGGTTAAAGTTAAATTTATTTTAAATAAATACTACTCTATTGTTTTAAACCCTCCAAAGAAAACTTCTTTGAAGGGTTTTATTTTGCATTTTGCAAAAAACTTTTACTAAAAATAAAGAAAAATATTATATTTAAAAACACAAAAACGCTTTGTTAAGCGATTACGTTTTTTTTTTTTTTTTTGGCTAAAATACATCTTAAAGTTATTTGTGATAAAGTATAACAACGATTTATTGAAATTTTAAAATACAAGAATCCGCTAAAATACGTTTGTAAGGCTATTATTTTAAAGTTAGATAAAAGCCCAAAATCTGGTTTTTTTATTGTTCAATTTCAACTTTCTATAATGATATGGAAACAAAAATATTTACTTATTTTTTTTGTAAGAAGGAGAATATATCAAATGCAGACAAACAAAAAAAGACGCGGATACCTAATTTCTGCAATATTATTGCTTACATTAGTTTTAATTACTTTATTCACAATCTTTTTATTTATGCATCCCACAGTTTATTTTTCTAAAGCTAGTGGCTTTTCTCAACACGACGGTGTTAAAGCAGGTAAAAATAAACTGCGATTAGTGGTGCCAGAAACTGTAGATACCACTAAGTCTACCTACATTTCTGTTAAACGAGAATGGTTTGAAACTAGCAGAACGGGCAAAATTATAGACATCAAAGCCAAGCCTAAAAAATATTTGGCACTGGATTTTTCAGACCGCGAATACAACTCAGAGGTCTTTACAATTTACACTAAAAACTGGTTCGGAATTAAAAGACAACACGATGTAATAGTCGACTACTCGAATTTTTTGCGTGTGTTTTTTCCAGAACCAAGCGCTGGAGAAGAGCCACGTAAAGCAATTATCTTACCTTATTCAAAATTAAAAACAGAATATAAACATATTTATGAAGAATTGCTCAAATTAAAAAGTTTTGTTGCTTTTGATGAAAAAGGTCTAGCAAGTGGACAGCCAGTTAGCAAAGATGAAGTTTTTGTTAAAGAAAATGCCCGCGGTCGTGCGTTTTTGGTTAACAGCGATACTCATTTGTCTTTAGTCTATGATTTCTTACTGCCAGGTATTTTTAAAAATCAGGCACAAAAAACTCAAGTTTTTGACTACATTGAAAAAACAGCAGGCAAATTTAAGACTTATGACCCTGCAAAACAAGGTATAGACATTAAATTCAATACCCCTCCTTTCTATATTTCTAAGTTCCTTGGTTGGTACTACATTGACCCAACTGGTAATCGTGTAGATCTAAAGCCAGGTGAAGAAGTGTCAATTCCAAAATGGGCAAAATCAGAACTAAGACTAATTGCTAGATACGACATCACTACTGATACCGACAAAATAGGTCCAGAACTAGATAAACAAGGA
>CAUTMM010000002.1:0-202827 GCA_963539835.1 uncultured Acholeplasmataceae bacterium | reverse complement strand
AAAGAGTTTAAAATGACTCTAATTAGTTTTATTCTTTGTAAAAGAATTGGTGTATTTGTCTTATTTAGTTTTCAAAGAGCTGTTTATTTCAAACAACCTTATTAAGTTTAGCACTTTTAAATATATATGTCAAAAAAAAGCATTGGTTGAAAAATTTTTTTTAATACTTAAATTTTTTTTGAATTTTTTTGCTTAATTTTAAGATATTTCCTAAGTTAAATCGCTTTGAAAAATCCTTTAAATAAAGGTTTTTTAAGATAAATTCATCAATTTCTAAAAAAGAAAGAAAACCGTTTAAAAACTTAGCAATAGCGATGTCGTCAAGGATTGAAAAAGCAGTGCCAAAAAACTCAGGGTCAAATTCGCTAAGCAACCTGTCATATACTAAAAAACGACCACTTGGAATTTCTTCAACTACTTCGGTTAGCGTGTCTTTAATTTCAAAATAATTATAGATATCTGGCCAAAGCAGTGCATTTTTAATTGGATGGTGCATATCGTTTTCAGAATAAAGATAGTAAGTGTGTTTGTTTGCCGTGCAGAAAGCATGGATTTTGGAGTCTTTTTGACGAAGCACTTTAATTTCTTTTAAAGGAAAGTGAAATAAATACATCGCTTCAATTATTTCAAAAGTTTTATTAACCATAGTTTGTGAGTCTACTGTAATTTTTGCGCCCATTTGCCAGGTTGGATGAACTAACGCAGTTACTTTGTCAATTTGTTTCAACTCAGCTCTTAATTTGTTAAAAAAAGCACCACCACTTGCAGTGATTCCGATGCTTTCTAGTTTGCCAAAATGGTTTTTTAGACAAAAAAGCGCGTTGTGCTCAGAGTCCACGGGAATAATTTTAACTTGTTTGCTTTTCGCGATTTTAGTTAAAATAGAGCCCGCCATTACGAGGCTTTCTTTGTTGGCTAAAATTAAAGTTTTTTTGGCCATTAAAGCCCAATATGAGTAAATTAAGCCAAAAGATTGAGAGACTGCGTTAAAAACCGCCTTGACTTTATTTGAGTAAATTAGCTTTTCAATATTTCTTTTGCCAGCTACGAAGGTAATTTCTGGGTACGTTGCTTTGTAAGTTTTTAAAAAACGTTTATTTTGAAGAATGCAAATTTTGACCTTGTTTTGGTATTTTTCAAAGTATTTTTGATTTTTTTCGTTGTCTTTAGACAAAGACACGGCAACAAGGCGATAAGGGGTTTCTTCGGTTAACAGAATGTCTAGCGTTTTTTGGCCAACTGAGCCTAAGGCTCCAAGCAGTAAAATTGATTTTTTTGGCAAAGTACGCTCCTTATTTTAAAAGAAATGCAGATAAGACAGTGTATATTAAAAAAATTAAAAAGGTCAAAAAAGTAGTTACAGAAAGCGCGTCAACTCTGTCTAAAACTCCACCGTGTCCGGGCAAAATATTTGAGTAATCTTTGACGTTCGCACGGCGTTTAAATAAAGAAAATATTAAGTCTCCGCCTTGTGCAATTGCCGCAAACACAAATGACACTAAAAAAAGTAAAATAAAGTAAGCAGGATGACTTTGTTTAGTTAGTCCAAAAAAACTAACATTAGTGTAGTAAAAACGAAGTAGAAGAAAATAGACAACACTAGTTACAACAGCGGCAAAGACGGTGCCGATAAAAAAACCTTCCCAAGATTTTTTTGGGCTGATTTTGCTCATTTTGTGTCTGCCAAAAGTAATTCCACCAAGATAGGCAAAAGTATCGGTTAAGACGGTGACAATTAAGGGAAACAAAGCAAAAAGCAAATGATGGTTGCGCAAAAAAATCATCCCCCCGAAAGAAAGGGCAAGAAAGTTAACTAAAAAATAACATTGCGCAAGTTGTTGTTTTTCGCCAAAATAAAGAATAGCAATAGTGATGTTGACTAAAACTAGCATCAAAACTAAAGAAAGCAGATAGATACTTAAGTTAAGTTCGCTTAGTTCGGTTTGCGGTAAATAACTTCTTTGAAAAGCAATTGCGGAAACCGCAACTTGTAAAACTAATACCAAAATATGGAGAATTGTGAGTTTTGTTTTATTTTGATTTAAGTTAAAAACGCGCGCAAGTTCAAAGACAGCGATTTGTGCTAGCACTAGATTAAGCAAAAAAAAGCTCAAAAAAGCAGGACTTAAAATTAAAAGTGGCAGATATATCCCTAAAATAAAAAAGCCAGTAATGGCTCTTTTTAAAATATTTGGCATAGTTAACTAAAACAGTTCGTTGGCGTTGTATTTACCGGCTAACAAAAGTATCAAGTCTGTTAAGTGAAAAACGTAGCCAACTAAAAGTAGACCAGAAAGCAGACGGATAGCGCCGGCTGTTTTGTAGCCATATACAAAGCGGTCAAGCCCTAGTAAAGAAGTTAAAGGGCAAAGCACTAAAAATAGATTACCTGGCTTTAAATCTTGTTTTAAATAATCGTTTAGGTTAGGTGAGTATTTTTTTTGAATATACTTAACTAAGTCAAACAGATAGTAAAAAATCCCAACGTAGAAAATTCCTAGTCTAATTAAACCTGACTTGTGTTCTTTTAAATAAAAACGGTCAAGCCCAAAAATATTGGTCAAAGGACATAAAATCAAAAACTTAGCCAACTTAGTTAATTGCATTAAAGAACAGCCTCGCGTCTGTAGCGTCTAAGAATTAATAGCACGATGTCGGCAATCCATAAGAAAAAGCCAATGAAAATAAATAAACCTAAAACAAAACGAATGATGCCAGGTAATTTGTCTTTGGCGTAAATTAAGCGTTCAAGCGAAAGAATCCCAGTAAACGGAAAAAGAATTAAAATGATAGAAATTAAAGAAAGGGTGCGTGGTCTTCTGTTTGTGCGCACGCGTTTAGTGGTTTTTTTCATATAGACATTACCTCTTTTGTTTTAACTTGGGCGATTTCGTCAATTTTCGCGATGTATTTATCGGTTAATTTTTGCGCTTCGTCTAGTCCTTGTTTTTCAAGGTCTTCTGGGTATTTGGCTTTTTTAACTAAGTCGTTTAAATCTCGTCTGGCGTTTCTAATAAATACTTTGGCGTTTTCTTTAGCCTTTTCAACTTCTTTGGCCAAAGTTTTGCGGCGGTCTTCTGTTAGTTTGGGAAAAATTATTCTAACACCTACGCCGTCTGTATTGACAGGCATGTCTAGATTTTCGGCCAAAATTGCGTGTTCTATGTCTTTAAGTAAAGACTTGTCGTAAGGTTTGACAAAAAGTTGTGTACCTTCAACAACTGTGATTTGCGAAACTTGGGCTAAAGGAGTTGGCACTCCGTAGTAAGCGATCTGAATTTTGTCAAGAATTTTTGGATTTGCACGGCCTGTTCTAATTTGTGTTAAGTCAGACTCAAAATGCGCAATCGTTTTTTGCATTTTATCTTCTGCTTCTAAAAGCAGTTCATCTAGTTCTACCATTTAATACTCCTTTAACGTTTGTTTAATGTTTTGTTTAAATTATTTAACTAAAGTGCCAATTTTTACGCCAGTTGCAGCCTTGACAATGTTGCCTTTCTTGCTCATATTAAAAACAAGTGTTGAAATTTTGTTTTCAAGGCAAAGCGCAGCGGCTGTTTTGTCAACTACTTTTAAGTTTTTTTCAATAATTTGACTGTAGGTCAATTCATCAAAAAGCACTGCTGACTTGTTTAGTTTAGGGTCTGCTGAATACACTCCGTCAACTCCGTTTTTAGCCATTAAAATACAGTCTGCACCTAGTGAAGAGGCAACTAAAGCAGCAGCTGTGTCGGTTGAAAAGAAAGGCTGGCCTGTACCGCCTGCCGAAATCACCACGCGTTTTTTGGCCAAATGTTCAAGTGCTTTGGTTTGGACAAAAGGCTCAGTGATTTTTTTAACTTCAAGGTGAGAAAGGACAACCGCACTTTGGCCAATTTTGCCAAGTGCTTCTTGCAAAGCCAAGGAGTTAATAACGGTGCCAAGCATACCCATGTAGTCTGCTTGAACTCTGGCCATTCCAAGTTTTTCGGCAATAGCGCCTCGCCAAATGTTGCCAGCGCCAACAACTACTGAAACCGAAATTCCAAGGTCCACACATTGCTTAATTTCTTTGGCAATGTCTGTAAGCATACTGGGAGAAAGAATGTGTCCACTTGGGTCTTTTAAAGCCTCTCCGCTAATTTTTAAAAGAATTGACTTATACATTTTTTTGCTTTAGTTAGTTTTAAAAAAGGTGAGAAATGCCTTATTTTTTCAATTGCTCTGCAACTTCATCGGCAAAACTTTGGCATTTCTTTTCAATACCTTCGCCGACTCTGAAACAAATGTAGTTAATTAGTTTAGAGTCAGTTTTTGCTAAATATTGACTAACTTTTTCAGATGGGTTTTTAAAGAATGACTGTTCAGTTAAACAAACTTCTTCAAAGTACTTGCGGATGCGACCAGCGATTTTTCTTTCTACAAACTCAGGTTTAGTGCCTTCATTTAAGGCTTGTTGAGTAAGTACGGTTTTTTCGCGTTCAAGTACTTCAGCGGGTACGCTTTCTGGATTTAGATATTGTGGTTTCATAGCAGCGGCTTGCATAGCCACGTCTTTCGCGATTTCAAAAGTTGCGTTTTCAACTAAAGTTAAAGCAGCAATTTTACCACCTTGGTGTAGGTATGTGCCAAATGTTTGGCCAGCGCCTGCTTTTAGGTAAGTTAGACGGCGAAGTGTAATTTTTTCGCCAATTTTCGCAGTTAACGCTAAAAGCATTTCAGAGATAGTTTGTCCGTTTTCTTTAACTTCAAGTGCTTCTTCAAGTGAAGAGACAGGGTGTTTGATTAAAACAGCCCCTACTTTTTCAATTAGTTCTAAAAAGTGTTCGTTTTTGGCAACAAAATCAGTTTCTGAGTTGATTTCCAAAATTAAGGCTAGGTCTTTTTCAATAAAGATACGAGCAAGACCATCGGCTGCTGTTCTACCTTGTTTTGACTGTGCTTTTGCCAAGCCTTTTTCTCTTAAAAAGTCAACGGCTTTTTCAATATCGCCGTTAGTTTGTTCAAGGGCTTTTTTGCAGTCTAGCATGCCAGCGCCAGTTTTTTCTCTCAAGATTTTTACATCGTTTGCAGTTACCATAATAATTCCTCCTAAATAATTGCAGTTTTGGTTTTCTTAAATTAGTTATTGATTTCAAAATAAAGGGATATACCAGTTACTAGCAATCCCTTTGTTTCGTTGATTTAAATTATCGGTTTAAAATCAGTTGAATTAAATCAACTTTTTTTAATGCTGAGTAACCTTTTAGGCCAAGGGCTTTTGCTAGGTTTTTTAAATCAGCAAGAGTTTTAGTTTCAAGTTCAAAAACAGATAGAGTTGTTGAAGTTGAACCTTCAATTTCATTTGAAACTTTTTTAGTTCCAGTGCTGCTTGAGGCTTTTTCAACTTTAGCAGTAGGTTTTTTAGTTGCAGATTTTTTCGCTGGTTTTTCTACTTTTTCAGAAGCAGGTTTGTCATCTTCAACTTTTTTAGTAGTTTTTTTAACAGGTTCTTCTTGAACCTTTTCTTCTACCTTAGTTTCTGCTTTAACTTCTTTTTCTTCTACCTTTTTAGTAGTTTTTTTAACAGGTTTTTCTTGAACGTTTTCTTCTACTTTGATTTCTTGTGGTTTAACTTCAGGTTTGACTGCTTTTTCTGCTGTTTTTTCTACTTTTGCAGTTTTAACAGGTTTTTCTGATTTTACAGTTGGTTTTGCTACTTTTTCTTCAGATTGTGCAGATTTTTCTGCTTGTTTTTGTTCTTGGCGTTCACGGTTGAACTTAGGTTTACGAGCAGGACGTTCAAAACGTGAGTCGTATTTGCGCTCATCGCGGCTAGGAATTTCCACTGAATCCAAAGTAAATTGAATGTCGTCTTGAGATTCGATTGCTTCAACTACACCACCTTGTCCTTCAACTACAGCGTTGGTCAAAACATTGATAATCAATTGAACTGAACGAGTTGCGTCGTCGTTTGCAGGAATTACGTAGTCAATTCCACGAGGATCTGAGTTAGTGTCTACAATTGCAAACACAGGAATTCCGACTTTTTTAGCCTCACGCACTGCGTTAAACTCTTTTGAAGGGTCAACTACAAATAAAGCGTCTGGCACTCTTTTCATTGTGCGAATTCCATCTAGATTTTTTTCAAGTTTAGCAATAATGTGCGCGTTTTCTGCTTGTTGTTTTTTAGAAAGTTGTTCAAACTCGCCTGCTTCTCTTTTTTCAATCAGTTCATTTAGATACTTGATTCTATTTTTAATTGTTTTAAAGTTAGTTAAAGTACCACCTAACCAGCGTTCTGCCACAAAGTATTGACCTGTGCGGTCAGCCGCTTCTTTGACAGCGTCTTGCGCTTGTTTTTTGGTACCGACAAAAATAATTTGTCCACCTTCTTTAATTATTTGTAAAAGAGCCTTGTAAGCGTCTTCTAACTTCTCCGCTGTTTTGTTTAAATCCAATACATAAATACCATTTTTGCGGCCAAAGATGTATGGTTTCATTAACGGATTCCATCTTTTTGTAGTGTGTCCGAAGTGGGCACCTGCTTCTAATAATTGCTTAACTGTTACAACAGCCATATAAATCACCTCTTTCGTTTCCTTCCGTTGATGTTAATACATTCCACCTATTTCAAAAGATTAAAAATAGGCACTAGAAATATACAAACGCACCAACGTGCAATTTGTATTAAATATAGCATAATTTCGTTGATTTTTGTCTAATTTTGATTTTAATTTTATTTTTTAAAAAAACTAAACACTGAGTTTATTCTATTAGCGATATTTATATATTTAATAAATAGAGATTCTTGGGCTCATGATATAATAAAAATGTTCTTAGGAGAGATATATGTATAAAGAAAGACCTTATTTTTTTCAACAAAAAAATGCCCGTGTAGACGAGGATTTCTACAATTACAATAAAAAAGCTCAAAAAAATAAAACTAAGTCAGAATCTGTTGCTTTTAGAAAAACTATGTTTGCCTTACTTTTAGTGTCAACACTACTAGTTTCTGTGTTTTTAATTTACTCACCAGTTCCTGGTTTGATTAAAATCGCGCCAGGTATAGAAAAAATGTTTATAGCGCTTCATTTGGACATGGGTGTTCTATTTTCAATAATTTTTCCATTTTTTTCACTAATTTTAGGATTAACTGTAGTATCACTATGTAAATCTACTGCTGGAAAAGTGTTAGTTAGTCTATTGACAGTGTTGTTTGCAGTTGATGCTTTTTATTTAGCTATTAACTTACATATGGGTTTGCCTGGTTTGCCAAATAACGTGACTTCTCCATTTTTTCAGGGACTATTTAATTCAAAACTATTTGCAAGTGCAAATGGAAGTATGAAAAAACTTCTTTATTTTGAAGGAGTTGCCAACGCAAATAAAATTCTTCCTCAACTGTTAAATGTTTATCTTGGTTGCTTGTTTGTGTTCTTCTTAGTTGCGGCTATCCGCAAACCAAGAGTAGATAGTTCGTTATTGGCATTTACTTTATTTGTCTTTATGTTAGCAATGTTGCCGTTTGCTTTTAAAGCATTTAACAACTTTGCTAGCAAAGCAAACTTAAAAGCATTAACTAAATCGCTTGTATTCATGCAAACATATGTTGCTTGGTACTACTTAGGTGTTTGTGTGTTGCTAATCTCTACTTCAATTGCTGGACTTGTCTACACAGAGAAAAAACCAGTTAAGAAAGAAGTTGCTAAATAAATCAATAAAAGTGTGGTGAAAACCACACTTTTTTTAGTTAAAAATAACTTTACATTAAAAGTGTTATCATAGTTAACGGACCTTGTTTTTTAAAGAAAAACCAAAAGGAGGCGAGGATGATAAAAGGGTATTTAGTTGAAAATGAAGCAAGTAAAGCAAGAATTGTTTTTAGATTTATTGCCTATATCTTAATTATTTTAACTACCACTTATTTTTTGTTAGCCTTAACTTCTTCGCTTGGCGAAGTTTTTAGTTTCGCTAAAACTGGGTTTTTTAAAAAATTTAAATCAATTTCAAACGAGTCCATTTACTACTCTTTTATTTTTATGTTTTTAGTCTCGCTTTGTTTCTTGATTTTAGGTTCAACCAGGAGTTTTGTTTTAAAAATCACTGGAGTGAGCACTGCTTTAGCTATTAGTGCAGTTGTCATTTTAAGTTTTTACTTTGATTTTAAAATGCCGACACCAAAAGGTGTGGAAAGTCAATTTGAAAACTCTGAGTTTTCGGGTTTTTTTATCCAAAGTATCTACGCGAAACCCCTTACACACAACGCACTTAAACAAATTTTGACGGCCTTTAAACTCCAAAACTTTGCACACTTTAAGTTCCTTGCCTTAATGCCAGGTGCTTTAACCTTACTTGCTAGATTCCACGCGGGTGGATCTGAAAAGAAATATTTAGCGTTTTTAAGACTAGGTCTAGATATTTTGACGCTTAGTTTTGTCTTTATTGCACTAAACCTGTTTTTAATACAAAAAGTATCTTTAGACTTGGTGCAGCATGCTTTAGTCTATACTTCATTTGCCTTGTCGACACTTGGTCTTGGTTTCTTGTTGACTGGTACGATTATTGCGTTTTTTTACATTAAAAAATACTAATTGCCGAGATTATTACAAACTTGCGGCAATAGTTGAAAAAATAGGGTTATTTTTATATAATTCTATTTGTTGGTGCAGTAGCTCAGCTGGATAGAGCAATAGCCTTCTAAGCTATCGGTCGGGGGTTCGAATCCCTTCTGCATCGCCATTCGACATTAAAAACTCTGGTTGAACCAGAGTTTTTTTATTGTTGGCTAATTTAAAAACCCATTTAGACCGAGTTGATGTAAATGGGTTTAAATATTTCAAAAAAATTATTTAGGCAAGCGCCTTAATTCTAAATCTACCTTTAAAAGAAGAAATATGCTTAAAGGTAATAAAGGCTTTCGGGTCAATTTCGAATATTAAGTTAATTAGTTTTTGTTCTTCAAACTGATAAAAAACGGTTAAGAGCACCGATTTATCTTGGAAACTGTATCCGCCTTTGGCGTCAATTAAAGTGACTCCGTGTTTTAGTTCTTTAACTAAGGTTTGCGCAAGTTCAGTTTCTTTAGTTGTCACAATCAAGGCTTCAATTAAGTTATACGAATTGTGGATTTTGTCCATCACGACCATAGATATAAGCAGTCTAATTGAAGTAAAGATAAAAACGTAAAGAGCATAAAGCATTTGCGGTTTGTCTTTAAGTTGACCAATTCCTTTCAGGATTTTGCCATCAGGTCCGCCAATGTTTTCAACAAAACTTTTAATTACTGAGTTTGCGGGATCTGCAAACATTGCAAAAAAGCAACCAAGTGAAATAATTGTTAAGTTCATAATGGTTGAAATTTTTCCAACAGACATTTTGCCTTTATTTAAAGCCAGAACTTGTCCGATTATGTCAAGTCCACCAGTTGAGCCTCCATATTTAAGAGTTCCACCAGTTCCAACTCCAATAAAAATCCCACCAGCAATCGCTAAAATCAAAGGTGAAGTGGTTTTAAGTAAATCAATTTGCAGGAACTTAACGCAAGTTGCTTGCAAGACAATTGAAACTGTTGAGTAAAACGCAAAGGTTTTAGAAACCTTAAACCAACCAAGCAACAAGATTGGGATATTTGCAAGAATAATAAAGAGTGAGAGCACGGTTTTTGCGTTCTCTGGGTTTAGGTTAACTTTAGCGACGTGGTGCAAAAAGTCAACAATTAACTGACCAATTCCAGGTACTCCGCCTGTATACATGCGAACATATGATGCTTCTAGAAACCAGGCCAAGCCAATTCCGTAGATAAAGGTGAAAAACACAGCCATAAAAAGACGATTGGCTTCAGGTAAAACCATGTTTTTAATAAACTCGCGTCTTTTCGCTTGTTTTTCGGTGTAAGGGATTTCTAAAGGGTTCAAAGTTCTGTAAAAGGTAAGTTTTTTAGATTCATTTAACTGAGTTTGCTTATGCGTGTGTTCAATGTAAACAGGGGCTTTTTCTTTGGTTTTCATAAAAATTATTCAAGGTCTTTTTTGTCTAGTCTGACAAAAAGAATTTCTGGTTTTTCAAAGACAATTTCTTTAAAAGGAGTTTTCACAAGCACAGATTCAAGTGTGTCTTCGCTAATCTCTAACATCATCTGAATTTTTTTAGCAGTTTCTGGAATAAATGGCAGCAAGGTGATAGAAAGCACACGAATAACTTTAAAAAGTGTAGTAAGTGTAGCCATTAGTTTTTCGTGTTCTTGGTTTTTAAATAAGTTCCAAGGTTCTTCAAGGTCAATAAACTTATTAGCAAGACGCGCTAGTTCCAAAATAGTTTTAGCAGCCTCTGAAACTCTGTATTCTTGAAATAATTCAGTTAGTTTGCCAGGTAGACTTTCAATGTATGTGTCAATTTCTTCAAAGTTTTTATCAAAACTTGTGTAATTTGGTTTGAATTTTGAGTCAAAGTATTTAGCCAACATGCCAAATGTGCGGTTAACTAAATTACCTAAAGTATTGACTAACTCTGTGTTGGTTTTTTCAAGGACTAAGTCATAAGTTAAGTTACCGTCGTCTTTGAAAGGTATTTCTGAAAGACAGTAAAAACGGACTTTATCTACACCAAAAGTTTTGACTAATTCATCTGCGTATATGGTGTTGCCAAGCGATTTTGACATCTTTGTCTGGTGAGTTAGAACCCAAGGGTGTCCAAACACTGTCTCTGGCAATTCAAGGCCAAGCGACATTAAAAAACAAGGCCAGTATACACAGTGAAAGCGAGTAATGTCTTTACCGACAATGTGGGCGTTTGCTGGCCAAAGTTCACTAAACTGTGGGCTTGTTTTATCTGGATTGTAGCCAATTCCGGTAATGTAGTTGCAAAGAGCGTCCAGCCAAACATAAAGTACGTGTTTTTTGTCAAAATTAACCTTTACTCCCCAGTCAAAAGAGGATCTGGTCACGCAAAGGTCTAGAAGCGGTTCCTTTAAAAAGGCCAAAATTTCATTTCTTCGGCTTTCTGGCATAATAAAGCGAAGGTGAACTTGAATGTGTTTAACTAATTTAGCCTGGTATTTAGAAAGAGCAAAAAAGTAAGCCTCTTCTTTCATTAAAATCGGTTTTTCGCCACTAGGCAAAAGCCCATCTATCAAGTCTTTTTCGTTGACATAAGCCTCTTCTGCTTTTGAGTAGAGACCTTCGTATGAAGACAAGTAAATATCGCCTTTTTTAAACATAATGTCTGCGATTTTAGCAACTGATTCGGTGTGTGCGTCGTCAGTTGTTCTGACAAAATTGTCGTATTCAATGTTAAGTAGGCTTAAGTTGTCCTTAATGTAGGCTACAATTTTGTCAACATAGTCTTTTGGCGACATTTTCGCCTCACTAGCCTTTTCTGCAATTTTTAGACCGTGTTCATCAGTCCCAGTTTGAAAGTAAACATCGCGGCCAGCTAGTTTATAAAATCTAGCGATACAATCGGTTAAAATCAGCTCATACATATTGCCAATATGCGGGTATGAAGAAGTATACGGAAGTGCAGATGTAATATAAAACTTATTTGTTTTTTTCATTGATTTTAACCTCTTTATAAATTTCTGACTTAGGTTTACCAAGTTTTTTTGCAGTTAATTTAATGGCTTCCATGTCAGAAAAACCTTGGCTGCGGTAGTTTAAAAAAAGTGTATTGGCAGGTAAATTAGTCTCTATTTTGGGTTTATCACTACCTTTTATAATTATAACAAACTCACCTAAATTCTGAATTTCGCCAAAATCTGCGTCTACTAAATCAAACCAATAAAAAGTCTCGTGCAGCTTAGTCAGTTCACGTGCGACCATAATTTCTCTGGACTTAAAAACAGTCTTTAGCAATTCAAGGGTTTTAATTAGTCTATGCGGAGATTCGTAAATTATTAGAGTTTCTTTTCTTTCACAGTATTCAAGTAAAGTATTTGCGGCTTCTTGTTTTTTTCTTGGCAAAAACCCAAGAAAAGTAAAAGAGTTTGTCTGAAAAGTTGAACAAATTAATGCTGGCACAAAAGCAACTGGACCAGGAAGCGGCACAACGTTGACTGAGTTTTCATCTTTAACTGTTTTAATTATTTCAAAAAGTGGGTCTGAAATTCCAGGAGTACCAGCGTCTGAGACCAAGGCGATGTTCTTGCCTTCTTTTAACATAGAAATAATTTTTCTACTCGCTGTTTTTTCGTTAAACTTCTCATATCTAAAAAGCGGCTTTTGAACACCAAAATGGTTAAGTAAGACGAGAGTTCTCCTGGTATCTTCACAAAAAACAGCATCTACTTCTTTTAAAACTTCAATAGCTCTAAATGTTATGTCTTTTAAATTGCCAATTGGTGTGGGCACAATATAAAGAGTAGGAAAGTTATTTTCAAAACTAGTTTGTGTCTTCATTTTAAAAATTGATCAAAAGCGGCTAAGGCTGTAAGAATTTGCACGCGAGCATTGACAGGAAAATAAAAGGCTTTTGTGCGTTTTTGCACAAAATCAAATGTCTTAATTAGTTTATTCATCTGAAAATCAGCCAGTTTAGAGATATGTTCTTCTTGACTTTTAAAATACAGGCTTCGCTTTAACTTAAAGTTAATTGCGTCCATTAAAAAAGTTTGAATGAGTTTTAAAAAAACTTGGCCTGCAGTTCTTTCGTGTTCAACTGAAAAATATTTAGCCAAAGTGAGTGTATATCTTTTTTCAGGCTCTGAAATCACAGAAATAAAATCTAAAAAAGGTGTTTTTAAATTATCAAAAACCGTTTTGTTTTCAAAAACTTCAGTTCTGTCTTTAAAAAGTTCACCGCTAAGTTCATAGATTTCTTCGTCAAGGGAAACTGGTTTTTTGGAGTTTTCGTTGTTTTCATAAGTTACTGGAAAGGCTCTGGACTTAATGGTGTCTAGCACCGCATCTGGATTATCTGGCACCAAAAAGCCGTAAGTTGAGGTTTTTGGTTCTTCTAGAAACTTAAGTAAACTAGAGGCTTGAGCAGTATTTAGTAAATCTACACCGAATAAAATAAAAAATCTAGAGTATTGATTTAAAGAAGTGTAGTTAAAGGTGTTTGTAAACTCAAGTAAGGTGTCTTTGATGATTTCTTCTTTGTTTAAAATAAAAAGGTTGCAAGATGGTTTGAACTCAAGAGTATTTAGTTCGGCATCTGACATACCTTCTTGTTTTAAAATTGCTTTAATCTGACCAAGAATATAGGAAATATGTGCGTCTTTTTTTGCAGCAGGTAGCAGCGAAAGATGAAAAAAATGTTCTTTTTTAAGCATTTTGCACGATTTTGATATTTTTATTAGCAAGTTCTTTCGTTAAATTGTCAAAAACTTGTCTGAAAACCGTTTCAACAGCAGCCTCGGCGTTGATTTCAATGTACTTGCGTTCAGGGAAAATTTGTTTAAGTTCGCGGTAAGTTTCATCAATTTTATTGTGAAAAGCACGACTTTCCTTATCTAGGCGGTTGATTTTATTTCGAGCAGACAATCGATTTAGTCCGTTTTCGTGATTGATGATAAAAATAAAGGTCAAATCAGGTAAGCAGTTTAAAATACTTTTATTAATTTGCTTAATGTATTCAATGCCTAGACATCTGGCAACGCCTTGATAAACATATGAAGAGTCTATATATCTGTCGCAAATAATTAGTGCTTTTTCGCGGTTAGGTTCAATTAGTTGTTTGACATGTTCAGACCTAGAAGCCGCAAACAATAGTGCTTCGGTTTCGCTTTGCATTGTGGCGTGTTTTGGATGTAGACAAACATCTCTAATTTCTTCGGCTAAAGTAATGTTAAGTCCACCTGGTTCTCTAGTGAAAATAAGCGGAACAGTTTCGCCTGTAGTTTGGTTCACTAACGAGTATTTTTGTTCGTTTTCGCCTTCTTCAAAGAGAGCCTTAATTTTTTTAATGATAGTAGATTTTCCGCTACCTTCTCCACCTTCAAATGTGATAAACATATCTGCACCTCTAAGTGCTTTCAGTATACCAAAATAAGTAAAGACAAGCAAACAATATTTTTAAAAATCCAAAAGCGATTATCGTAAAATATAGTTTGATATAATCGCTTTATAAGGCTTTTTAATGGAAAAATAAAGACTTTGTTAAAACTGTAAAACTGCCTTGCAAGGCACATTTACAAAACATTATTTTATTTTTAAAAATTACCTTTCTTTGCTTATTTAAACCTATTTTTTTTATATAGAGTAAAATTACTTATATAGATTTTTAAATAAAGGAATTTTGACTATGCAAAACAAAACAAAATTATATAAATATTCCAAACTCGCCTTACAAGGTTTTCTTTCAGGAGTTTTGGTCGCTATTGCTGCTTTTACTTTTTTAGTTTTAACTTCATACGCACAAGGCAGTGGAGTTCAAACTCTGACCACTTACTTCATCGCAGGTGTTGGTTTTTGTGTGGGAATCATTTTAATCATTGCCTTAGATGCCGCACTTTTTACTGGTAGAATTGGCTATGTGTTTGAACGAAAACCCGATTACTTAATTGAACTTCTTATCGTTTTTTTAACTAATTTTTTAGGCACAGTAATTTTTACGATTCTGTTTTACTACACAGTGTTTCCGGCAAAACTTGTACCAGGAACCACCAAAACTTATGCAGACTTAATTCAAACAATGGTTGCCAAAAAACTAGATTTTAAAGAAACTCCACTTTGGCGAACTTTCCTTGGAGCAATTGGCACTGGAATTCTGTTGCACTCGGCAATTTATAGTTTCAACAATGCTAAAAATAAAGCAATCGGTCTGCTTTCTCTACTGTTTGCTGTCTGGACTTTCTTACTACTTGGCTTTGACCACTGTATCGCCTCTTTTTCTTTATTTTCATTTGGTTTCCAATACAACTACGCAAAAGTCGCTTTATTTATTTTTATCGTAATTATTGGCAACTCAACTGGCTCAATTTTCATCCAAAGTCTATTAACCTTGATTAAGAAACTCAAAGAAAAAGAAGCTGAGGCTGAGTTAAAATAAGTTTGTGAAATACTACGCTGTAAAAGCAGGCAATAAAACAGGAATTTTTAAAACTTGGCCAGAATGCCAGGCTGCGATTGCTGGTTTTAAAAAGCCAATATTTAAGTCTTTTTTAACCAAAGCAGAGGCTGAGTGTTTTCTAAATGGCGCCGACTTTTGGCAAAGCGTGGTTGAAAAAGATATAAAAGCGGGATATTTGGTGGCTTTCACGGACGGCAGTTTTTCAAAAGAACTTGCTAAGTTTTCATACGGAGTTCACCTGATTTTGCCAAATGGGAAAAAACAAAATATCTATGGTTGCAGTGCTAACCGTGAGTTTTTGAAAATGACAAATGTAGCGGGTGAAGTATTTGGCGTAATTGAAGCACTTAAATGGGCAAAGGAAAATGGATTTAAAAAAATCAAGATTTACCACGACTACAAAGGCTTGTCTCATTGGACAACTTCTGAATGGAAAGCACACTCTAAAATTTCGCTTATGTATCTTGAGTTTTATGCAAGTATTAAGCCTGAGTTTAGCGAAATTAAGTTTGAAAAAGTGCCAAGCCATTCAAATATTTCTTTCAATGATATGGCCGATAAACTTGCAAAAGAAGCACTCTTAGAATAATTTGAAGAACTAAATCGAAAATCGCTGTGTTTAATGCATAGACACGGCGGTTTTCTATTTTCCTACTTTTTGATTTAAAAATATAAATAAAAAACTGTTTTTTTAGTTTTTAAAAAAATATTTAAAAAATTTATGTAAACGCTTACAAAATTGCATTATATAGAATATAATAGATGTATGAATTCAGGTCGAAGTTCGGCCAATAAAGGGGGTAATATGAAACCAGGCACTAAAGCAAATAAATTATTTTCAACAATTTTGAAAATATTTGCAATCACTGCTTTAACACTAGGTATTTTTGCACTCATGTTTTCGTGCAAAACTACACCAAAACCAAATCCGGGTCCTAAACCAACAGATCCAGATTTAACTCAATTGAAAGTCCCAAGTGGAACAATTGATAAAAACTTCACGCTAGATCGTAAAATTGGTAATTTTGACGTTACTTACGAAATTATAAAGGGTCAAAATGCAGCCAAAATTAAAGACGGCTACACAATTGAAGTTGTACAACAAGATGAAGATGTTGAAGTTACTTTAAAAGCAACTGCGGGTTCTGCTTCAAAAGAATTTACTTTCACTGTTGCTAAAAAAGGTACACAACCTCAACCACAGCCAGAAACTCCAGAAAAACTGCTTAAAAAACTAAAACCACTACCAAAAAAAGTTGACCGCGACCTTGAATTAACTAAAGAAATTGAAGGCAAGTCAGTTAAATGGACTTCATCTCACCCAAATGTTTTGAAAATAGAAGATGGTAAGGCTAAATACATTGCCCCAGAAACCACTACTGAAGTTACTTTAACTGCTGAAATTGAAGGCAAAACTCGTGAGTTTAAAGTAAACGTACAAGGCAGTAAAGTCAGAATTACTTTTGCTAACTCAAAAAGTCAAGTTCAAGACGACATCCCTGCACTTGAAGTTGCACGTGGTTCAAATGTTGAACTTAGCCAATTGCCAAAAGAAGATAAATACGACAGCGCTGAACGCGGTGAGTTTTTATACTGGCAAATCAGAAAAGGCAATAAACTGGAACCCGTCACTGAAGAGGATTTAAAAAACGTTACTCACGACCTTAAATTAGTTGCAAAAACTGCTGCACAAGGTACACATCGTGTAGTTTTCAAAGGCAGAGACGGCAATGAAATTTACCGTGGTACTTCAAAAGAAGGAAAAGTGGTTGACGTTAATGCTGACTTTAATAAATTGCTTAACTTAAAAGAAAACGAAACTTTAAAATGGTTGCCAGAAGACCAATTTAACTCACTTACTCAAGCCACTGTATTTACCCCTGAAATCACTGTACAAACTAAAAAAATCAATTTAACTTTCTACGACAAAGACAACACAACAGAACTTAGAAAACTAACAGCCTTCCCTGGTAAGTTTGAGTTAAGTCAATATGAAGACTTATTTAAAGAAAAAAACATTAAATACGACTTTAGAGGTTGGTTAAACAAAGCAACCAACGAACCTGTTGCAGATATCAATAAGTTAACTGAAGACACTGAGTTAGTGCCAAATATTGTTGAGTACACTGTTTTGGACGTTACTTTTAAAAACGAAGACGGAACAGACTTGGCAAAACTTCAAGTTAGAAAGAACTTCAACAGTACAGACAAAGAATTGAAACAATGGAACTCACACTTCACAGCAAAAGACAAAAGAATTCCAAAGGTTCCACAAAAAGAATTCCACTACGCTAAATGGTCTGAAACCTTCCCACACGACTTTACTGAGTCTACAGTAATTACACCTGTTTACACTGAACACAAAAAAATTACCTATCGTTTCTTTATTGGTGCAACTGAACACAAAGTAGAAGGCCACGTTGGCCAACCAGTAAACCCACCTGCTATTCCTGCAAAAGAAGGCTACACACAAGAATGGGTATTTAAAAGCACAGATAAAGCACTTGGCGAAAACGCTAAGTTTCAAAAAAACCTAGACGGCCAAATCTTTGAAGTTAAAGAAACTTTAATTAAATACACCTTAACTTACAAGTCAGGCGATGCAACTATTCAAACTAAAGAGTTTGACGTAACTACAGAAACCTTTGATTTAATGGCGTTCCCAAATACTCCTGGCAAAATCTTTGAAGGCTGGTATAAAGAGGCAGACTTCCAAACTGAAATTAAAAAAATTGAAAAAGGTACAGTTGGCGACATCACAGTTTACGCTAAACTAAAAGACTTCAGACCTACTGTTAAGTTTACTTTCACAGACGGCAGACCAGAACTTGTAAAAGACTACGCATATGGCCAAAAAATTGATTACCCTGAGTTTAGTAAAACTCCAGGCTATGACTTTACTTGGTCTGAAACTCCTGAAAACGCAGAAAAAGACATCGCTATTTCTGAAATTAAAACAGTTCACACTTATTCAATCACTTACCAAGGACTAGAAGGCGCTCAAAACTCACCTGACAACAAAGCAACCTACACAGTTGAAGACAAGGTAGAATTCAAACCCGCATTTAAAGAAAAACATAACTTCAAAAGATGGATCGATACAGAGACAAACGAAGAAATTAAATCTACTGACGGTAAGTTTAAGGACTTAACTTTAAAGGCTGAGTTTGAAGAGTCTAACTTTACTGCAAAACTAGAAGTTATAAATCAAAATACAGTAACTTTAACCTTTACAGAAGACGCTCAACTTGAGGCTGCTATCGCTGACCCTAAATCAGTATTAGACGGACTAGACATCCCAGATGCTTTTGATTTAAGTAAGATCAAAATAACTTACGCTAACAAAGTTATGACCATTACCTTTGAAGAAGGATTTGTCAAAGCAGACTATGTTAAGAAACTTTCATACGAAGAAGGCGATGGTTCTGGAGTAATTTACTCAAGATTCATGATTAAGGCTGCACAAATTAAAAACGCAGCAATGATGACTTTACCTGAAGTTCCTGCTTTCTACTTAAAATCATCAGTACTAGAAGGCGAGACACCTAAATGGGACAAAGTTCCTGTTAACACCGCGCTTTCTCAAGAACAAAAAGATAAAGAAGTACAACCTGCTCCACTTAAACACGAACTTAATTTAAAATACAACACTAAAGCACATGGTCCACAAGAAGAGAAAAAAGAGTTTATCCACAACAGCAAGATTACCGATGAACTACTTACTCCAAAAGACATGCCAGGCTACCGCTTTGTTGGTTGGTTTAAAGAAGACACTTTTGCGACTAAAGTAGAAGCAAAAGACATAACTGACACTAAAGCCGATATTACTCTTCACGCAAAATTTGAACTAATTACTTACCAAATTGAATACGTTGTTGATTCTAGAATTGGCCAAGTTCAAAACACCAACCCAACTACCTACACTGTAGAAAGCGAAGACATTACCTTCACTGCCCTTCCAAACGGCAAAGGCTACACCTTTAAAGGTTGGGATATTGCTAAAATTGAAAAAGGTTCAGTCGGCGACAAAGTAATTACCGCAAACATTGAAATTACTAAATACAAGGCTTACTTAGATGGCTCTTCTATGTCTAGATTTTCATATAATTCAGCCAAATCTGCTTTGAGTGATGTCAAAGAAGAAAACGGTGAACACTTCGTTGAATTTAACTACTTTGATGGTCTTGAGCTAAAACAAGTTTTAGATATACGCGAAGGCTACACTTTTGAACACTGGAGTTTAACTAAACGTGGAACCGCAGATCTTTACACTAAGGTTGAAAACAATAAAATCGGTGCTAACCAAATTGACTACGATATAAACTTAACAATTAGTCAAAAAGAAAGTTATTTAGATTTTAGTGACTTGCACACCAAAGCAGGTTCTTTCCTTGCTAAAGTCACCCAAATTTCAGACATTCAAGAAATAAGTGGCGCAGAAGGTCAAAAAGGTGAATTTGTTAACCTTGCTCTAGCCGATAAAACTGGTAAATACTTAGTAGTACTAGTAATGAAAGACTTTGCTGCGAAAGTTGGCGATATCGTTATCCTTGACTTCAACAAAGGTATCTTTGAAAAGACTACTTATCAATATATTAAAATTCACGGTTTTGAAGGCAAAAACTATGTGTACTACGAAAACTCAGACATTCGCAAATACGCAGGCACAGAAACTATAGACCTTGTTGCTGCTACTAATGTTGCTGACCTAAACGCTCTTTGGAATACTGAAACTGGTACTTTGGTTTCAATTAACAGCCAAGTAATTAAAAAAGTTAGTGAAAAATATTACCTTCAAATTGACAACAGAAACAAAATTGAGTTAGTAGTACTAAATAACACTGCAAAGGCATTGCTTGCAGATGGAAAGGCTGTTCACATCAAAGATGCAGTCTACAGATACTTTAAAAATAAACGTGGTTTGTTTATCTTAAGTCAAACTGGACTTGCCCTAGACACTGAGTTTGAGAAAAACCAAACTCGCGATCAAGTAAAATCTGAATTGAAAGCATTTTTTGACTTAAAGAGTGAACTTCGTTCAAGAGATGAAGTTAAGTTACCTCAAGAACTACACGGCCAAAAATTAACCTGGACATATACTCCTGCCGACATTTTAGACGGAGATGGCAAAGTTAAAACTGACCAAAGCCTTGATGGCACCAAAGTTAAGTTCAAAGCGACAGTTTCAGAAGGTATTTTAAAAGATGAAGTTTTTGAATATGAAGTTACTTACAAATATTTAAAAGAAGGTGAAGTAAATCCTGAAAAAACAGCAACTTTTGAGTTTGAAGGTGATAAACTTAAAGAAAGTAATGTAAATGGTATTCCTGCAAGTCTTGTTAAAAAAGGTAAATACTACAAAGATGCGAAAGGTATAAAACTTGCTTCAACTAAAGCAAAAGGTGCTGTTGAACTTACTTTTTCTGGCTACAAAGTTAAATCAATTACTGTAGTTTTCGGAAGTACAAACGCTAAACCTGGATTTGGTAATGTGAATGGCAACCAAATTGAAGGTGAAGGTAAAGGTAAAGATATTACAAAAACTTTCACATTTGCAGATGCTGTTGAAAAGATTGTAATTACCGCAGAAAAACCACTTTACATTAGTTCATTTACTGTAGTTGCGGTGCCCGCTTAATATAGATTAAATTACTAACTAAAGAAAAAACCCCTTATCGAATTGATAAGGGGTTTATTTTACTTAATTTCTATTTTTCTAGAAAATCACTACCTTTAAAGCATTCTGGTTCTAATTTCTCCATTTCAGGAAATTTTAGTTTTTCTGCCCAAAAGTAGCCAACTATCGCCACGGTATTTGCAAGATTTAAAGAGCGAACATGTCTAAACATTGGAATTCTAAAACATTTGTCTAAATTATTTTTAAGAATTTCTTTATCAATCCCAGTTGTTTCTTTGCCAAACATTAAATAAACTGGTTGGTCTGGGTTAAATTCAAGGTCTGCATAGCACTGCTTTGCGTAGCGAGTTAAAAAGTAAATTTGTAAAGGGTTATTACGTTTTAAAAAATTATCATAATCAAGGTAATAAGTAACCTGACTAAACTGACGATAGTCCAAAGCTGCTCTTCGCATTCTTGTGTCGTTTATATCAAACCCAGTTGGACAAATTATATGCAAATGCGCTTTTAAAGCCACACAAGTTCGCATAATGTTCCCAACGTTTTCAGGAATTAGTGGTTCAAATAACACTATATTAAGCATTGCGGCCTGCCTTGTTTTGAAGTTTAGTTTGCAGGTCTTTCAAGGACTCCGTGATATCTACATAAAAAGGGTGTGGGTTGCTTAATCTCAAAACCTCTGGCCAAACTTCCTTAAATTGCCCACTTAGTCTTTTTCTGGCTTTTTTCAATGTATCTTTAACTAAAATTTCGCCGTTTTTAAAAACCAGTGTACGCACAGGTATTAGCCTACACCCTTTTAAAGTTAATTTAGTCTGCAGGTCAGAGAGCGCATATATAGACGTTGCTTGTCCTAAATTTTCGCCTTTTTTAGCAATTAAGTCGCCAATTGCTTTGTCCTCTTTATAAATTCTAAAAACCTCTTTTGCGCCAGGCAGTGTAGTTTTTTCAGGAGTTGCAGATACTTTAATTTTCGGAACCTCAACCCCATTTTCAATGGTTGCAGCTAGTTTATAGACAGCTCCGAGCACCGGTTGAGAACTTGCGGTAATCAGTCTTTCACCAACTCCAAATAAATCAACCATTGCGCCTTGGTTGGCAAGCAGATCAGTAATAATGTATTCGTCTAGCGAATTAGTCGCGCAAATTTTGACAAAACTCATGCCAGCGTTATCTAGTTCTTTTCTGATGTATTTAGAAAGATAAGCGATATCTCCGCTGTCTATTCTAACTGACTTCACTTTTAGACCTTGTTTATCTAAAACTTCTTTTTGGAGTTTAATTGTGTTTACAAGACCAGATTCTAAGGTTGAGTAAGTATCAATTAACAAACTAATGTTTTCAGGATTATGTTTAGCCCAAGTTAAAAATGCTGTGTATTCATCTGGAAACGCTTGCACATAGGAGTGCGCCATAGTGCCAACTACCGGAATTTTGTTAGTTTTACCCGCCAAAACATTGGAAGTTGCAAGCGCTCCGGCTAAGTAAGCCGCGCGCGCTCCTTTAATCGCTGCACTACTTGAATGCGCACGTCTAGTGCCAAACTCAAAAACCGCGCGGCCTTTTGCGGCTTTCACAATTCTGGCGGCCTTGGTTGCAATTAAAGTTTCGAAGTTAATTGAGTTTAAAATAAAGGCTTCAACTAACTGACACTCAACTAAGGTGCCTTTTATTGTCAAAATTGGCTCTTTTGCAAAAACTAAACTACCTTCTAAAAAAGAATAAACTTCCCCTCTAAACTTAAAATCTTTTAAATACGACAAAAATTCTGGTGCAAAAATTCCGAGACTTGCTAAGTATTTAAGTTCGTCTGCTTTAAAGCGAACTTGCTTTAAAAACTTTAGCGTGGTTTCAAGTCCAGCAAATACAGCGTAACCTCCGTTTTCTGGCATATTTCTAAAAAATACATCAAAATACACAATTTCTTCGTGTTTATTGGCCAAAAAATAAGAGTTTGCCATGGTTAAGGCATAAAGATCGCAAAACAGCCCACTTTTCATACACACCTGCTTTCTTTTAAATTCAATTAAAAATTAAATTTCTACTTAAAGTATAGCACTTAAAAAACCAGTATTGCTACATATTTTTGCTAAAAGTTTTAACCAAACTTGATATAATATTAGATGAATAGAAGAGGTCTCAAATGAGTATTTTTAAAAAAATTTTTATCTTTTTTATATCCATTGTCTCTATATTTTCGCTATACGCTTGTAAAATTCAAATAGAAACTTTAAAAGATGTGTTAATTGAAAACACTAAATATGAATTTACAAAACCAGACAAAGATCGCCTAAAAATTACTAAACCTTTCAAAATTAAAAATTCAATTTTAGAAGCAGGTACTTACCAAGGTAAGTCAATTTCAGTAATTTATCAACTAAAAGATAAATCTAATGAAAAGTATTTCCAAATCGTTGGCAACCGTGTCAATGTTTTGCAGCCAGATGATGGCAGAGACCGAATTATTTCAATTGTTGCTAAAATCACTTTTGACAACACAAACTCATTTGAATACGAAACTGCGTTTAAGGTTCTGCCAACTCAAGGTGATTTTTACACAATTTCGCTACCTGCGGAAGTTAAAATTACAACACCTGGTGTCAGTCTAGACCGAGTTAGACACAATACTGAAGTTGAGTTTGAAGTTACTGTACCAAAGGGTAAAGAAGTGTCAACATTTAAAATAAACGGAGAAGACTGGACTGATGCTTTAATTGACAATAAATTAAGATATACAGTTTCTGAAAACATCGCTATTTCAGTTGAGTTTAAAGAAAGTACCACAGACCCCGAAGATACTGAATACGAAGTTGTCTACGACAGCGCTAATTTAACTTTAAAATCAGGAGACCTGACTGCTGAAAACAAAGCACAAAAGGGCGCTGAACTGGAGTTTGAAATTAAACAAATTCCGGGTAAAACTTTTGAAAAACTTATAATTAATGAAGTAGATAAAACTAACTTAGTTCAAGGAAATAAGTTTACAATTAAAGTAAACAAAAAAACTACTTTGGAAGTGATTTACAAAACTAATGGCTCTGACCCTGCTGAACCAGAAGATTATTCAGTTAACTACAACAATGCACACCTTAATTTAACCGCAGGAACTATTAGCTCAGACAACAAGGCTAAAAAAGGTGAAATGCTGGAGTTTGAAATTAAAAAATTACCAGGCAAAACCTTTAAAAAATTAACCATCAACGGTAAAAATAGAACTGATTTAGTTAATAACAACAAATTTAAAATTAATGTATACCGAGAGGTTAATATTGAAGTTGAATATAAAAACTCAGATACTTATGACGTTAACTTCCAAAACTCAGAACTAAGTCTGCTAAGTGGTAAACTAAACAACAACAAAGCCGAAAAAGGTGCCATACTTAAGTTTGCTGTTAAAACTAAGCCAAACTACCGCGTTAAATCGTTGCTAATTAATGGTAAAGATAGAACTTCTTTAATTAAAGCAGACAACACTTTTGAAATCCCAGTCAAAGGCAACTTAAGATTGGAAGTTAAATACGAAAAATCAATTGAACCTGAGGCGAAACACGATGGATTTAGACGAGCAAACACTGCTATTCTTTCAGAAAACGCAAAAAAATACTACGAAGGAATTAACTTCAACACCGAAAACCCTGCTGAACTTCTAAGTCAACTTAGAGAATTGACTATCCGCAAACATACTAAAGTTGTTAACTACAGGTACGCTAAGAAACTTGGTGAAATTGACAAACTAGACAACGGAATGGCTTGGTCAATTTACGACAGCATAGAATACTCAACTCGCTGGGGAAACAAAGGTATACCTTGGAATCGCGAGCACGTGTGGCCAAACAGTTATATGGGAACTCAAGACCATGCTGGAGATAGTAGTAAAGGAATTGATTCTGATCTACATAATTTACGTGTTTTGACGAATAATTTAAACAGTAAACGCAATAACTCATACTATAGAGATGGTTCAGGCACTGGCGATGGCAACGCTACTTGGTTTTACCCAGGTGATGCTCACATTGGTGATGTTTCCAGAATTCTTGCCTATATGTTAGTGCGATATGATTGGCTAAAAGTTACTACTGAAAAACCAGGTAAAAATGCGTACTTCAAAAACAACGGTAATTCAGAAATTGAAGGAAAAAAACGTGCTAAAATTGGCGATGTTCGCAACTTTATTAAATTCCACACAAAAGACCCAGTTACTGTCTTTGAACAAAACCGCAACGAAAGAATTGCCCGTATTCAAGGCAACCGCAACCCCTTTATAGACTTTCCTCAGTTTACCGAAATAATTTTCAGACACTACATGCAACTTGCCAATATTTCTTTAATCAACCAAACTATTGAGAAACAAATTGACTTTTTCATTAGTTCTATTCACCAAATTCAACAAAACTACTTTAACCAAAGCAAACAAACTATTTTTGCTTAATGCATAAAAAAAGAGATGTTTTTAAAACATCTCTTTTTTTAATTTACCTAATCGCGCAGGCAACCAAGTGGAACTACGTGTATACCGTCTTCTGGTCTGGTATAAGCCATTTGGCTATTGGTGACAATCATTAAAAACTCAGGTTCTTTGACCGCAAGTTTAGCGAGTTTAAGTAGATTTTTAGCAGCCTTATCTAGTTCATTTAGCCCTAATTTAACTTCAACTCCGGCCCATCTTCCATCAGGTAGTTCTAAAATTAAGTCAACTTCAAGCCCACTTGAATCTCGGTAATAGTAAACTCTGGCATCAAGCATATCAGCATATACTCTTAAATCGCGAGTAACTATAGACTCAAAAAAGAAACCAAATGTTTCAAAGTCTTGCAGTAATTTATCTGGAGATAAATCTAGCGCAGCAACTGCTATGCTTGGGTCTACAAACTGTTTTTTATAACCTTGTTTTAGTCTTGAGGAACTTCTGATTTTAAAAGACCAAGGTGGTACATCTTCAACTATATAAAGTGCTTTTAAAGCATTTAAATGTTTTTCAAAAGTATGTGCTTCAACTATTTGCTCGTAATTTTGGTCTAGGTAAATTGTCTTGTTTGTTGCTAGTGTTGAAATATTTCTAGCATAACTTTTTATGATTTTTTTCAGTTTTTCTTTATCTTTTTTAATTCCGTCAACTTCGTCTATATCACCTCTAAGTATGCCTGAAAGTAAGTCTTTTGGTATATTAAACTGCAGATGTTTAGGTAATGCTAGGCTACCTGGCCAACCACCCCGACAAATCAGTTCTGCAATTTCTCTAACAGAAATTTCTGAATAAACAGGGTATATTTTGGCTTTTTCAAATAAGGACTTTAAAGAAACAGAGCCAGTAGACTCACCACTTTCATATAGTGACATTGGTCGCATCATAACTGAGTTGATTCTACCGGTTCCGGTGTGCATGGTTTTTACATTTTGTTTTTTAGTAGAACCAGTAAGTATAAACTTACCTTTTGCTTGTGTTTCATCAACGTCTAAACGAATAAAATCCCAAATTTCTGGAACTTCCTGCCATTCATCAAATAATATTGGTGGTTCTCCTTTAAGCACTTCAATTTTAGATAGCTCAGCCAGTGCTTTATAGTTTTTTTTAATAATTGGGTTTTGCAATTTAATTATTGTTTTTGAGTACAGTGCAGCAGTTGTTGATTTGCCTGACCATTTAGCACCATCTATCAAAACTGCACCACTGTAGAGTAGTTTTCTGTTTATTTTCGCCTCAATTAGTCTTTTTTTGTACTGAATTTGGTTCATTTTGGTTACCTCTTAGTTTTAATTATAACGCATTTTTATTCTATTACTAATTTTTCAGAGTTTTTATTACTAATTATTCAAAGTTTTTATTACTAATTTTTCAAGATTTTCATTACTAATTTTTCAGAGTTTTTATTACTATTTATTCAGATTACAAGGTAAAATCTCAACCTAGAAACTGAAAGGTGCTGCATTTCCAATTATTCAGGAAATTAAGTTTTAGTTTCGTTATCTGGTGTTGGATTTTTAATTTTTAAACAAACAAAATTTCTCATTTTATCTCTTACTTTTATTTTTTATCGCCTAAAATATGCAACTTTTTAAGGGATAAAACAAGGGAATCATATTAATTAAAAAGGGAAATTAATGTTTTATTTGTTTTGTTTTAGCAATTAACTCAAAAGAAAATCAAGTAGACTAACAATTTTAATACCATTTTCAGTTTGATAACTTCTAATCGGTAAGTTCATCACAACCAAAATTTTTTCAAAATTATCGTCAATTTCTCTAAAAGGTCGCACTTCGATTTTTTGTTTCTCTAAATCTTCAATTGAATAGCATGACTGAATGTAGAGTCTCTTGTTTCCTTTGTTTGCAACAAAGTCAACCTCTAATTTCACTCTAGTGCCGTTTCCATTTTCATTAAGCACATTCTTTTCAACTACACCTACATCAACTAAATACTCACTAGAAATTAGCTGATTGTAAATTAAGTTTTCCATTAAGTGAGTTGGCTCAAATTGTCTGAAATCTAAAATTGAGTTTCTAATTCCAAGATCTTGAAAATAATATTTAAAAGGTGCAGAGATATAGGCTTTGCCTTTGATGTTGTATCTGGTCACTTTTTTTAGCAAAAAAGCATCTATTAAAGCATCAATGTATTTTTCTATTAAATAAACCGAGATTTTGGTCTTAGTCAAACTAAGAAAAGTATTGCTTAGTTTATGTGGATTGGTGAGCAAGCCTATATTTGAGGCTAAAGTTTTAGTTATTTTAACTAACTCTGCTTCGTTTTCTATCTTTTTTCTTTCAACTATATCTTTAATATAGGTAAGTTCAAAGAAATTTTTAAGCAAGGTTATTTTTTCTTCCTCAGTATTTGCTAAGATAACTTTTGGAATTCCGCCAAAATAAAGATAATCTTTTAAAGTGTCTTCTTTACTTAATTTACTGTGTTCAAAAACTTCTGAAAAAGTCAGTGGATATAATTTAATTTCATCGCTCCTGCCTCTAAACTCAGTAACAATGTCTTTAGCTAAAAACTTTGAGTTTCTGCCAGTTACATAGACATCTAAGTTTCCGCGACTAAGTAAACTATTTAAAAGAAATGGAAAGTCTTTAACTAACTGAATTTCTTCTAAAAAAACATAGTAGTTAACAGTTTGGTCATCAGTTCTTTTTTGAATGTATTTAAGCAAGTTTTTCGCTTTTCTTAAAGTTTTGTTTTCAACCAAGTCTAGTTCTACGATAATAATTCTGGTGTTAGAAACTCCACTTTCTAGCAAATAGTCACGAAATAACCTGGTAAGCAAATAAGTTTTGCCTACTCTTTGCATCCCAGAAATAATTTTGACTAAACCATTTCCTTGTTTGGCTATCAACTTGTCTAAATATTTTTTTCTCTCAAACACCATTGTAGACTCCCCTAAATATCGCTGTTTTTACAACTATATTTTACTATAAATACTATTTAATGACAATATCTTTTCTAAATTATGCGATATATCGCTTAATTTTAAACACTTTTTGGTTCTTTTAATTAAAACTGTATTTTTTGTTATAAAAACTACATTATTTTTTGAATAAAAAACCCTATTAGGTCGGAACCTAAAAGGGTTGAATTTTGTTCTTGATTGAAACTACAGTTTATTTGTCGGTTGTGTGGTTTTCTTTGGTTTTTTTGTTTTATTTTTAGACTTTGGTTTTAAAGGTTTTTTACTCACCACGCTTTCAGTTAAGGCAGTAAGCCCAATTTCTCTGATTAACTTACGCAAAGCCACTATTTCTATATAGGTTTTTCTGTTTTCTGAAATCACTTCACCGTCTTTAAAAAAGCGACCATGTCTGTACTCAATTTTCTGATAAATCCGTTTAATTGTATTAAAAATATAAAAAGTTGGCATAAAGATAGTTCTAAAGTCATAAATTCGTTCAACTAGGTATTGTTCAGGCAAAAGTTTATCAAAATAACTGATTTTAATGTGTTGAGGGTCATCTACAAAATCTAGGACTTCCATTACTTTTTTGTATTCCAGACAAAACTTATAGATATGCAAAATAAAGTCAAACTTATTAAAAATCTGGTCAAGGACAATTACTGGCAGAGTCTCTGCTTTTTTGGGTTCTCTTAAATATTTGGCAAAAAACTGTGCGTCTTTAATTAAAATTGGGTCTTTAAGTTCAGAAATTACTCTGGTCTTGGTTAGTTTCTGAATTTCTTCGCCGCTTTCTTTATTTGAAATAAAGGTGTAGTCAAAAGTATATTTACGTTTTAAAATGTGGGGAATAAAGTCCAGGGCTTTTTTGATTTGCATGGAGTCTTGCGCGCTTAAGTTGCGCTTCGCTTTAAACTCATAAAAATGCAGGTGTTTTTTTGCTTGATTTAAAGCAATTAAATCAAACTCACAAAGCGGGTAAGTTAAAGTGCGCCCGTTGAAATCAAACTTATAAATGTAGTAAAAAGCGTTATTGGTGATATTAAAGTTTTCAAATTGGTTTTGAGCGATGTGTTTAGACTTATCAAAATGTGGGGTGATGAACTTAACCAGAGGGTCTTGGTTTTCTTTAATTAACTCACTAATACAGAAAACCTCGTAAGCCTCGCCACGAGCTGCATTGTATGCCAGGTCTTGGTCTTGTTTTAATGAATTTCTTTTAAGTGGTTTAAGCAGCACTTGCTCAGCTGTTTGATTAATTTTGCCTTTAGGAGTTTTATTCATTATTCAAGTCCTTTCAGCTCAGCGATGGCGTCTCTAAAATTAATCGCACTTTCAAAGTCAAACTCAGCTGCCGCTTTTTCCATTAGTTTAGTCAACTCTTTAATTAACTCAGGCACATCTTTGTCGGATTTAGCAATAAAGTCAATTGCAGGATTGACTTTTTGTCCAAACTCTATGTTTTCAATATTTTGTTTTTCAATCACGATTGGCGAAACTCCGTTTTCGCGGTTAAACTTAAGTTGAATATCACGACGGCGGTAAGTTTCGTCAATTGCTTCCTGCATTTGTTTAGTTACCTGGTCTGCATACATTATAACTTTTGCGGCCTTGTTACGGCAGGCTCGGCCAATTATTTGAATAAGTGAGTTTTTTGAGCGAAAAAGTCCTGGAATGTCTGCGTCTAGTATCGCAACTAGACTAACTTCTGGGATATCCAGACCTTCTCTAAGTAGGTTAATCCCAACTAAAGCATCAAACTTACCTGCTCTTAAGTCTTTAATGATTTTTAGACGTTCTATACTTTTGACTTTGGAGTGCAAATACGCTACTTTCAGACCGTTTTCTTTAAAATACTTAGTTAAAAGTTCGGCGGTGTGGATAGTTAAACAAGTCACTAAGGTGCGTTCATTTTTTTGAGCTCTTGCTTTAATTTCTACAAACAAATCGTCAATTTGCCCGAGTTTTTCTCTGACTTCAATTTCTGGGTCTACTATATAAGTGGGGCGAATAACTTGTTCAATTACCGGTAAATTGCGAGCCATTTCGTATTCACCTGGCGTTGCTGACATGTAAATGACTTTATCTAGTTTTGCGGTAAACTCATTAAAATAAAGTGGGCGGTTGTCAAAAGTAGAAGGTAGACGAAAACCGTATTCAACCAAGTTAGCCTTACGCGCTGAATTGCCAGCAGACATACCCTTTACTTGCGGCATAGTGATGTGAGATTCGTCTACTACCGTAATAAAATCAGAGCCAAAAAACTCAAGTAGAGTAGATGGGGTGGCATCCGGCTCTTTTAACTGCATATGCCTTTGGTAGTTTTCAATTCCCGTGCAAGTGCCAGTTAGTTCAATCATTTCAATGTCGTAGTTAGTAATTTGTTGAAGTCGCTGGGCTTCCAGTAGTTTGTTTTGAAAGTTAAGTTCGGCTAGTCTGTCTTCAAGTTCTGCCTTAATTCGCTCAATTGCCAAACGTTGCTTGGCTTCATTGACTAAGAAAAAAGTAGCAGGGTAAATTGTAATAAATTCAATTCGTTTTTGTGGGCGTAAGTTTAGTTTATCTACAAACACTAGATCTGAAATCAAGTCATCTTCAAACTCAACGCGAATTGACAGGTCGTGGGTGTTGGCCGGATATATATAGACGGTATCTCCTTTTACTTGGAAGGTTCCGCGCTTTTTATCAAAGTCGTTTCTAATGTATTTAATTTTAACTAACCTAGCCATAAACTCAGCAATACTCATTTTGGCGTTTTTGCGTACAAACAAGGTTTGTGCTTTAAACTCCTCAAAATCACCAATGTCGTAAATTGCCGAAACTGAGGCCACAACTATCGTGTTTTTAGACTCCAGTAGTGAAGATATAGTTTTGTTTCTAAGTTGATCAATATCGTCGTTAATTGCGGCGTCTTTGGCAATATAGGTATCAGTTGCTACGTTGTAGGCCTCTGGCTGATAGTAGTCGTAGTAAGAGATGTAGTATTCAACATTGTTTTTGGGAAAAATTTGTTTTAGTTCTGAGTAAATTTGGCCAGCCAAGGTTTTGTTTGGCTCTAAAATTAGCGCTGGTTTATCTAAGTTGGCAATAATATTGGCAATAGTAAAAGTTTTGCCGGTTCCAGTCGCTCCAAGCAAAATTTGTTCTTTAACTCCAGCTTTGAAGTTTTTAGTAATTTCTTTAATTGCGTTAACCTGATCGCCTTTGGGCGAAAGGTTAGAAATTAGTTTATAAATTTTAAGATACCAACCTTAAAATATTAAACAGGTGGCTGTGGTCTCTTTTTTCAAGAAGTGCTGTCTCAAGAGTTGTATAAACAGGTTCTGAGTTTTTTAGACCAACTGCCAGGCCGCCAGTTGCTTTTGCCTTAATCAGTTCAACGGCTTTAACACCAAGTACTGTTGCCAAAAAGCGGTCGTATTGAACAGGTGAACCGCCGCGTTGCACGTATCCAAGCACAGTGGCTCTGGAGTTAAAACCGGTTTCTTTTGAAATTTCTTCAGCAAGTTCGTGTACATTTAGTAGTTTTTCTGAAACCACCACGATGGCGTGTTTGCGGTTTTGGCGTTTATATTCTTTAAATTTAGCCATTAAATCCGCCTTATCAAAAGGTTTATCGTGAGTTATTACGTATTCAGCTCCCCCGCAAATCGCTGAGTAAATCGCAAGTTCTGAAGAACCTCTGCCCATAGTTTCAATGACAGAGCAACGATGATGTGAAGATGAAGTGTCTCTCAGTTTATCAATTGCATCCATAATAGTGTTTAGGGCAGTTGAAAAACCAATAGTAGAGTCAGTTCCGCCAAGGTCATTGTCAATAGTTGCGGGAATACCAATTATATTGACACCAAGTTTAGATAAAGCTAAAGCTCCTTGATAGGTTCCATTTCCACCAATTGTAATTAAATAATCAACTTTGGCTTGTCTTAAATTGTTTTTTGCAATTTTTTGTACGTTTACTTCCACAAACTCTTTTAAACGGTTGGTTCCCAAAAAAGTTCCGCCCATTTGTAAAAACCCACTAACGTCAGTTGACTTTAGTTTAATAAAATCGTTTTCAACTAAACCAGCGTAACCATTTCTAATACCCAGAACTTCAATACCTGCCTGGTCTGCTGTGCGCACAACTGCCCGAATTGCTGCGTTCATTCCTGGCGCATCGCCGCCAGAAGTTAAAATTGCTATTTTCATAAAATTGCTCCTAAATAAGGCATAAAATGCCTCTCTTATTTTAACACGAAAGACAAGCTTTGCCTAAATTTTGGCTTTTTTTACTAATTAAAAACTTAGTTAAGTTAGCACAAAAAGTTAGACAAATTAAGGCTGAGTTTTTATTTTTAAAATCCTTTGAAACAACCTAGTAAGCCGATTATTGAAGTTTTAAAATCGTCTATTTGTTAAAGCAATTTATTCTTATATAGGTGTGTTATAATTGAATGAGAGGTAAAAACATGGCATTAAGAGGATCTGTATTAATTGGACAATCTGGTGGACCTACCAGTGTTATCAATTCTTCACTTCTAGGAATATATGAAGAATGCGCAAAATACGAATTTATTGAAAATATTTACGGAACACAAAACGGTATAGTTGGCGCTATTAACGGTTGGCTGATTAACATTCGTGCTCAAGATAAACAACAACTTGAACTTCTAAAAAACACCCCAGCGTCTGCTTTGGGCAGTTGTAGATATAAACTAGACAAAGACCTACAACATCCTGACTATCAAAAAATACTTGAGACTTTTGTGAAATACAACATTCGCTACTTTTTCTACATTGGTGGCAACGATTCAATGGACAGTGCTTACAAGATTTCTCAATACTTGCAAGCCAAGAAGTATGAGTGCAGAGTTATTGGAATTCCAAAAACTATAGACAACGATTTAGATTTAACTGACCACACACCAGGATATGGCTCTGCCGCTAAATACATCGCAACTACGTTAATGGAATTAAAACAAGATGCTAATGTCTACAGCACCCCTTCTATCAATATTGTAGAAATTATGGGTAGAAACGCAGGTTGGCTGACAGCTAGTGCTATGCTTGCCAAAAAAGCAGGCTTAGGCCCTGACCTTTTCTATCTACCTGAACAAACTTTTTCAATTCAAGAGTTTATAGCAGATGTGCAAAGAGTATTAAAAAAGCAACCACATGTTTTCGTAGTAGTTTCTGAAGGTATCAAAGACAGTGAAGGCAATTATATTGCTGAACTTTACAAACAAGCAACTAAAGACGCCTTTGCACACACTCAACTGGGTGGAGTTGCCCAAATTTTGGCCAATGAACTTAAAAAAGTTTGTGATGTTAAATCTAGAGCCATCGAGCTTTCTACTATGCAACGTTCAAGTGCTCACCTGCAAAGTAAAACTGATGTTCAAGAGGCTTACAACTCAGGTGTATTTGGTGCAACTGCGGCTATTATGGGACACACTGATAAGATGATTGCAGTTAAACGTGTGCCTGGGCAAATTTACAAACTAGAGTATGGTGTAGTTTCGCTTTCTCGCATTAAAAATAGTGAAAAAAGAGTGCCACTTGAGTGGATTAAAAAAGACCACACAGGTTTGACAGACGATTTCATTGAATACGCAGAACCACTGATTCAAGGCGAAATGAAGACACCTTTTGAAAACGGTCTACCTAAATACTTTCAATTCAAAAAATAGATAAACACTGTTAGTTTTGAACTAATTTACATTTTAAAAACGAGGGCAACCTCGTTTTTTTAAAAATGCTTTTCAAGCACTTTATAATAAATTAAAAAGGAGCGTGAATACTTTGCGAAAACTAAAATCCTTTAATTTAGTTATTTTAACTTTCTTAATTTTCTTGCTTTTAAGTTTAGTTTTTTTAAAAACTACCGCAAAAGCCGAAGTTAAAGATATCAACTACTACAAAGCACAGGTCAGTAAAAAAACTTATCTTGAGAAACTAAACACACTGAAGGAAAAAAACTTAATTTTCAAACCAAGTGAATCCATAGATAAATACAGCCAAACCTCTAAATTAAATCCAGACCAAAAGGCTAAGTCCAAAGAAATTGAAAACAAAATGTTTGAACTTTTAGCAACAGAAGGGTTATCTGATTCTGGTGCTATAGAACTTGACTTAGATGGTATGGAAATAGTAGACAAAGATAATAACTTAACCAAAATTGTCTATAGTTTCTTAAATAAACCTGAATACTTTTGGCTAACTGGTTCTATTAACAAGCAAGTTTATACCACAACTCAAAAAGTCAAAACTCTGAGACTAGAGTCTTATTTTTCAAACCAAGTAAGTTTTAAAAAAGCACTAGATGAGTTTTTAGCCTACTCAGAGTACTCAACCTGGCAAGAGGCTTACCAAGACCAAAACAAAGACGGAGTAATTACCAGAGCAGAGATTGCCAAAAACCTACACGACTCAATACTTAAGCGCAAACCCTACAACAAGGCAGCGGCTGAAAACCTAGGTTCCGCTGAGTTTAGTTTTAAAATTGCCCACAGCGCTTTTTCTGTGTTTTCAAGAGAAAACTTACCAGTTTGCGACGGATACGCCAAGGCCTATGCCTATATGCTAAATAAACTCGGAATCCCGACCTTAGTAGCGGGTGGCAATGCCAATGGACCACACGCTTGGAATTACGTTTATCTAAATCAAAGTTGGTATTTTACTGACCTTACTTGGGACCAAAATCTAGATGGTGGCGAGATTTTTCAAAAGCACTTGTTAAAAACTCAACCCGCCAGCCACCAGAACTACGAAGATAGTTTTGTAAGTGACTCTATTGTTTTTGAACCAAAAAAACCAAAACTTACTGACTTTGACTTTGGTGGACTAAAGCAAGAAGACGAATCTTGTTTAACCAACGATGCACTTCCACAATTTGAACAAGGTGAGTTTACCGAAGGTTTAAACCCAGAGCAAGCAAATCAGTTAATTGAATTAGTGTTAAAACATTTAAATATTTACGGTGAAAAACCGCTTTATTTAAACTGGCGTTTAACAAAAGCAGGTGCATTTAAAAAACAAATTGAGGGGTATGGTGAATATCTACTTGAAATAATAGCGGCGACTGAGACTAAAATTGCCAAAAAAACAATTCAGATTAAAACTACTTACCAAGGTACTACTTTAGTTAAAGTAAATACCCCGAGTGGGCAAACTGAGCTAAGCGCTGACCTTTGTTCAAGACTTAACTTCTATCCAAATAAAATATACCAAGATAAAACTTTTGTAGGTTTTGACAAAGATATCAGCAAAGTCACAAAAGACTTAAAAGAAGTTGAGGCAAAATACGAAAAAAACCGCAGTTTAATTAACTTTTTAGTTAAAAGTGCAGATGGTTCTCTGCTTTACTCAGGTCAAATGCTAAAAGGTCAAAGTGTGCTTGAGGCTATAAAGAACAACTTCTTAAAACCATTTTTTCCACATCTTGCGCTTGGCTCTAAGTTCTCACATTTAGAGTTAAATGACCAAGTTTTTAACGCTCGCACACCTTTGTCTAAAGACACCGAAGTTACCGCAGTTTATAGACACCAAGAGCCCAAAACTACCCAAAAAGAAACAACTGTCTCACAAGTTTTAAAACACGGTGAGTTTGAAAAAACAATTGGTGAAACTAAGTTAACTAACCCCAATGCACTATTTGACCTTCCTGATTTAACTAAATATGGCTGGGAACTAGATTTAATTAACTCAGATATCATCCAAGTGACAAGTAAGTTTAAATTAAAAGACTCTTTTTTGACTGCTCCAAAAATTTACTATAAACCAATTTTAGATAGACTAAAAGAAATAACTATAGACACTACTCAACACACAGCAGTTTTTAAAAAACCAGGTAGGTTTAAGTTTAAATATATTACTAACTTGCCATTTAATTCCAAATATCAGTTATTTGATTTAAATAACTTAAATCAAGACTGCAAACCTGGATACTCACTTATTGAATGGCAAATAAAAGGTCTAGGTGAAGGTTTTGACGTCAGTCAAAGTAAATATACAAGTGATCTTGAACTAATTCCAAAAGTTATTAAGGCTAAAGTAGAACTGCTATACAAAGAAGGCGATAAAACTATTGACTTCAATAAAGAAGGTATCGCTAACGCTGCGCAAATCGCTAAGTTAATTCCGCCTGTTGGCAAAGATACCTTGTTTGTAGGTTGGTTGGCTGAGGATAATCACTTTATCTACACCGGCTACAATGTAGACAGAGACATAAAGGCTTATGCACAAGTTATCTCAAAAAAAGAACTGATTGCTAAATTAAATTGGGAAGTTTTTAAAAATAGGAAGTTTATTTTAAACTCAAGCGAACTTAAAAACCAAGATTTTAGCAAAACTATTAGTTTAATTAAAAAAAGATTTCCAACAATTGACATTAAAAAAATCACAATTAGTGGCCAAAAGGTTAATATAACCCTAGGTTCAAATTACTCCATGCACACAGTTGAATGGGAGTTTGATTTTGTCAAAGACCCAATAATCTACTGGGATTTCTTTAAAGACCCGATAAAGTTTTTTAAAAAATTCCCAAAACAAGCCGCAATCATCGGAGGCTTGACCTTAACGCTTTTCGCTTTTTCTTTAATAATCCTGATATCGGTAATTAAAGTATTTAAAAGAAGCGTTAAAAATAAAGACTAACTAAGTTTCCAAAGCAGTTTAAAGACAGCGTAAGTTGTTTTTTAAACTGCTTAATTTTTGACTTAAACTGTCTTTTTTGGTATGATTTTAAAGGTACATTTAATTTCCGAGTTAGCCCTTTTTTAAAAAAGTTAACTTAATTAAAAAAAGGAGATTTTATTATTTTTATGAAAACACTAATGGCAAAGCCAAGTAACTTAAAAAAATGGTATTTAGTTGACGCAAGCGGTAAAACTCTTGGTCGCCTGGCTACTTTCGTTGCTTCTATTTTGAAAGGTAAAGGTAAAGTCGACTACACACCAAACGTAGACTGCGGAGACTACGTAGTAATTATTAACTCTGCAAAAATTCAATTAACTGGCAAAAAATGGACAGACAAAATTTACTATCACCACACAGATTACCCAGGTGGACTTAAAGCCATCGCTGCTCGTGATGTGCACGCTAAAGACCAAACTAAATTAGTTGAAAAAGCAATTCTTGGAATGCTTCCAAAAACTAGACTAGGTCGCCAAATTGGTAAAAAACTTTTTGTCTATGCTGGTGAAGAGCACAGACACAGTGGCCAAAAACCAACTGTTTTGGAGGTTAAATAATTATGCAATTAGTACAATTTAGAGGAACTGGTCGTCGTAAAAACTCAGTTGCAAGAGTTATTTTAACTAAAGGTACAGGTAAGTTTTTAGTAAATGGCCGTGAGTTTAGTAACTATATAGCCTCTGCGGCTGTTCGCCTTGACGTTATGCAACCACTTGCTTTAACTAACTTAGAAAGTCAATATGACGTTTCTGCTAATGTCAACGGTGGTGGAATTTCTGGCCAAGCCGGAGCTATTCGCCTTGGAATTACTAGAGCTCTTCTTGAACTAAACCCTGAACTTAGACAAATTCTAAAACCAGCAGGACTAATTACTAGAGACCCACGCGTCAAAGAACGCAAAAAATACGGTCTTCGCAAAGCTCGCCGCGCACCTCAATTTTCAAAACGCTAGTTTTGAGTTTAGGTTTTTTTACAAACCAACTACATACAACACACATAAAAAATGCCGATGGAAACATCGGCATTTTTTATTAGACATTTTTTTATAAGGTTAGTGATTAGAACATTGACATAGGCATTCTATTAAAGAATTCCAAACCACATCCACTATATAAAAATTTATAAAATTTGGAATAATAAGCAAGACATAAATTTAAATCTATTTAGCGATAGACAACCTTTTTCTATTGTGAAAGAAACTGGGTGTCTAACAATACTTATATGCTTTTGTTGAAAACTCATAATTGCTTATTTTTTTATAAACACATTAGGCAAGCAAACAGTAGTAAAGTAAAGTTGTTGCAATAAAATCTACTCACCTTAAAAACAAATTAAACAATTGTTACACATGAGAAAGCATGCAGTGGGAAAATCTTTAAAATGAAAACAAAATAAAGTTAATTACAACAAGAGGTCAATAGACTACCTAATGCAAACTACTACACCATAAACTGAGTAGGTATCGCTGTCGTCCAGTAGGCCGCCTCTGCGGATATGGCGCGCGCTTGGGTTAGAGCGAGGATACTGAGTGCCAAGCCACCATTGCCATCTGCTGCGCCAGTGGTAATTTGCAATTAAACCACCAGGTTCTGCAAAAGGATTTAAGTCAGCACCACGATAATCTCCAGTTTGATAGCCCCCGTAATTACCTAAAATTGCTTTGGCGTAGTCAGTAGCATCTCGTGCTAATTTGATGTTTTGATTATTAGTACCTAAAGCAGGTTTAACACTGAAATCTCCATCATCATATGTAGGCATATAAGTAGTTACACCGATAATTTTGCCAATTTCTTCAACCATTGCTTTAAAAATGGAGTGCTCAGGTTTGCCGTTATCAGAGTAACCATTGTAATAAATGTTGAATAGTGAAACGTCAATAATGTGTTTAGTAAACCAAGTCCTTTGTTTAGGAATTTTTGCAAACTCAACATCTTCAAACTTATAGTAATTGTCCTTATACTTTTCGTATCTATTGCCTGAACTGTCTTTATAGTATTCGCGAGTGAAGTTTACTGTATAGTTAACAGCCTTAGAATTAAATTTAAGTTCACGAACATATTTTCTCTCAAATTGTATTCCAGCAGGACTATCAACCTTAGTTTGCGGGTATTTACCTGCTATTTTTTTAGGTTCTCCTATATAAACCTTAATTATATGATTTTTTGTAACTAATAAGTTTTTGATTTCTTCTTTGGTCTTTTGAATATTGTCTAGTTCTAACTTAACAATGCCAAGTTCATCTGCTTCAAACTTACTTTCATCAATTTCGCCATGTTTTTCACCATGTCTAAATGTTTTATTTGGAATAGTAGACGCATGACCATCAACTTGATAAGTCACTGTGTAAGTTTTACGGTTAATAGTAATGGTTACCTTGTTTTGATTTTCATCTGCGCTTACAGTCAAGTTATCCACACTGTATACTGGGTTTTCATACACAGTATTGTTTGGGTTTGTGTAAGTAACTGTATGATTTGTACCAATTTTTTCGCTCTTAGTCTCTGTGTTTATAGTGTAACTGCCATCTGCTTTTTGAGTTTTAACAGTGTAGGTGATTACTCTGTTTTGAAGTTCGGTTTGTGCGTATATTTTAATGTTTTCATCGCCTGCTATAAACTTAGATTGAACTTGACCGTTTTGACTTAAACTCCAACCTATAAAGTTATATGTGTCTTTTAAGTTAAACTCAGGTAAAGTAATTTTTCTGGTTTTTTTAACTGAGATTGTATCTGCTGTTTTAAAGCTGTCAATACCTTCAGTTTTTTCAAACTTGACGTTTATTTCTTTTAACTTATAGTATTGCCGAACTTCAGTTGTGTTGTCTCCAGTTGTAAGTTGTGAGTTTAATAGATTATCTGGATGCGCTGTGTCTTTTTCATATAAGTTTGAGTCTAGTGTTGAGTAATCGTGGTAAGCAGCGCCCTCTTCTACTTTCTGGTCTTGTTGAACTTCTTCTATTTTGTCGTATTGACCGTTTAGCGCACTGTCTTCACCAGTTTTTTCAAGATAATGAACTACTTTATAGTTAACTTTATCAATTGTCTCTTCAAAGTAGGCAACTAGTTCAGTATTTTTAGTGATTTTAGTGTTGAAGTCAAAAGGAGTTGCTAAATTGTATAAGTTGCCCGTCTCATCTTTTAACTGCCAGTGTTTAAAAGTGTAAGTTCGTCCGTGTTTTGTAATTGTTGGATTAGATGGTTGAACAGCGTTAGCCTCATACTCAACAGTTTCGGGATTTTGAATAGACGGTGTTCCTTCAAAGTGGTTCAGGTAGTTTACTTCATAAGTTACTGTAAACCTGCGACGGCGGTAGTTAATAGTAAAAACAGTTGAGCCATCTGCTTCAATATTTTTAGTTTCACTGTTTGCAATAGGCTCAAAACCCTCAAGATAAGCAGGGTTTGCGTTAGTTTCACTAACAGTTAAACTAGTGTCTGCAGTTGCTTGTTTGACTTCTGGTTTTGTTTCACCAACTGCATTATTTAAACCAGGGAGTACGTGGTTAATTATGTAGTTAACTGGGTTTGCTTGTTCTTCAAAGTAAGCAACTAAGGTAAAGCTTTTAGTAATTTTAGTATTGAAATCAAACTCAGCAACTTGTTTATAAACATTGCCCATCTCGTCTTTAAGTTGCCAGTGTTTAAATGTATAAGTATAGCCATTTCTAGCTAAAGTAGGGGTGTTTGGTTTAGTTGTAGTGCCTTCATACTCAACAGTTTCAGGGTCTTGTAATGACGGAGTAGCATTAAAATGGTTGCCGTTGTAGTTTACTTCGTAAGTTACTGTAAACTTACGGCGACGATAGTTAATATTAAAGACAGTAGATCCGTCTGCTTCAATATTTTTAGTTTCACTGTTTGCAATCGGCTCAAAACCCGCTAGATAAGCAGGGTCAGCGTTAGTTTCGCTGACAGTTAAACTAGTGTCGGCAGTTGCTTGTTTAATTTCTGACCTTGTTTCACCAACTGCATTATTTAAACCAGGAATTACATGGTTAATTGTGTAGTTAACTAAATTTGGTGTTTCATCAAAATAAGCAACTAAAGTTGTATTTTTAGTGATTTTGGTGTTTTCAAAATCAAACTCTGCGCCTTGTTGATAAGCCATTTCGTCTTTAAGTTGCCAGTGTTTAAATGTATAGGTATAGCCCACTCTGATCAAAGTGGGGGTGCTTGGTTTAGTAGCAGTGCCTTCATACTCAACAGTTTCAGGGTCTTGTAATGATGGGGTTGCATTAAAATGGTTGCCGTTGTAGTTTACTTCGTAAGTTACTGTAAACTTACGGCGACGGTAGTTAATAGTAAAGACAGTAGATCCGTCTGCTTCAATATTTTTAGTTTCGCTATTTGTAATCGGTTCAAAACCTGCAAGATAAGCTGGGTTAGCATTGTTTTCATCAATAGTTAAACTAGTATCCACGGTCGCTTGTTTGATTTCTGGTTTTGTTTCTCCGACTGCATTATTTAAACCAGGAAGTACATGGTTAATTGTGTAGTTAACTAAATTTGGTGTTTCTTCAAAATAAGCAACTAAAGTTGTATTTTTAGTGATTTTGGTGTTTTCAAAATCAAATTCAGGAGTTTCTCTGTAGGAATTGCCCATTTCATCTTTAAGTTGCCAGTGTTTAAATGTATATGTGTATCCTAGTTTAGTAAGTGAAGGGGTTGCTGGTTTAGTTGCATTACCCTCGTATAGAACAGTCTGACTAGGTTGGTCAGAAGTAGTTACTCCGGCAAAATGATTGCCGTTGTAATTAACCTCGTAAGTAACTGTATATCGATTACGTAAGTATTTAAGTTCAAATGTTGTGGTTCCATCTCTTTCAATTGTCTTTTTTAAAACAGTTGAATTAAGTAAATTAAAGCCTTCTGGGGCTCTGTATTGATGCGGAAGTAATTCAACCTCTTGACCTGGAACCTGGCCAATCACCTCTTCTTGTTTAGATATGTCTTCAATAAACTCACCTGGATGTTCTAGTGACTCAAAGTATCGCTTTATGGTGTACTTAGAATTTGGAATCGGTCTTTTTTTAAGTACGGCTTCAAGTGTAATGTCTTCGGTAATTGGGGTATTAAAATCAAATCTAGTTTTAGTGCCGGTAAGCGGGTCTACTAAGCGCCAGTAATCTAGTTCATATAAATCACCTTCGCTGTCTAGATAAGATACAGTAGTCGGAAGTGAGTAGTTTGAGTCAAGTTTTTCACCGTGTTTAACGGTAAGCGGAAGTAATTGATTTGCATGAGTTTTAGTAATAAAGTTTACAGTATGAGTTTGTACAGGAGTCTCTGGTCTTTCTTTAGATTTTAAGTAAAGCACAGTGTGTGTGTCTGCTATGTCTTTTTTGAAATCTACTTTGTTAGTCAGTTCAGGGTCAGTGTACCAACCTTGATAAGCGTATCCTGGTTTTGCGTAAACTCGCTCTTTTAGTAGTGTGCCTTTTCTGACAATGTCAAAAAATACGCGCTCAGGTCCATCAAAATAAGAAACTGAAACCAGGCCTTGTTTGTCTAAGGCTGGTCCTAATTTGCTTGTATCTGTAGTCATTTCATATTTAGCAATTAGTCTAAGTTCAGATTTAACCCAGCCAGGGATTTGAAACTCTTGACCTGGCAGTAAATCAACACGGTTGCCTACAGGATCTGTGTAATACCAGCCTAGGAACTTAGTTATATAAAAAGGAGGGGTATTGAACTTAATTTCAAGACCTTGTTTTTCAGGGTCATAGGTTTTGGCTTTACCAACTGCTTTTTCAACTTGCTCGTAAACTTGCGCTTTTTGCGTTTGGTCTTTAAAAATACCTGGTAGCACAAAATCATAAACTAAAGAAATGCGGGTGTTGTTGTTAACAATAAACGCGCGGCCTTGTGCATTTTGTTTGTTAAAAACTTCTTCTTTGTGAACAGCAGCAGATGCAACAAAGCCTTTTTTGTCATAGGCAAAAAAAGAGTCGTATCTGCGAAGTTCTTCCAGTTTGTCTCTGTAGTCAGACTCTAGTTTAGAGTATGGAAGAATAATAGGTTTACGTGGAGTTGCGCCATCGTAAGACTCTGGGAAAAACACACGCAAATAGTTTGAGTAGTCTACTATTACGTCGTGTTGTTTTTTAACTCCAAACCAGTTTCTGGTGTAAATTGTAAAAACTTCTGAGTCGTATTGTCGGTCAGTGAAGTCTAGTGCTAGGTATTTGCCAGGTTTAGCTTTAATTTTGGTGATTTTACCAAGGCCAGAACTCTCAAACCACTCTTTTTTAATTGAGATATAGGTAGTTTTAGTGGTGTCAATAGTATCTGGCACTACAAAACGTAGTTTATTTGACTGTTTATCTAAGTCTTTTTGACTAAATCCGCTGGTTTTAGTCAAATGAAGAGTGGGGTGTATAAATGAAAAAATTAAGAATAAAATGCTTAAAATTAAGACAAAGATAAACGAAGCCGAAAAGATTAAGCTTTTTCTTTTATTAATTTGCATATTTAAACCTCTCTTTTTTAAAAATAAGTAAGCTCTTATGGTTCTTATGTAACTAGAATATTTAATTTTGAAAATCATTGAGTTTTTACTCTACTTCACTTTAATATACAAAAGTGAAGTAGAGTAATTTTAAGTTAGTGTAGAAATATGTGCAAATAGAAATCAGTCTAAGGTTCTTTGATAAACCTATAAAGTTTTTAAAAAGCCAATTAAACTGCTTTGTTGATTACTATATGCTGAAAAGTAAAAGACATACCATCTTCAAGACAAAACATAATTAAATTGCTGGGGAAAAAAGAAGAAAACTACCTAATGCACACCACGATACCATAAACATAGTTAACATTGCTAAAAAACAAGTATGAAGCTAAAATAGCGCGTGCTCTTGGTTTAGAGTTTTGGCTAATATACTGTGAACCAAGCCACCAGTTTGACTTATGACTGTCCTGGTAAAAAGGCTGCCAATCACTGCCTACACCTAAAGCAGTTAAATCTGCACCACGATATTGTTTTTCCCAGCCTACATATTGGCCTAAAACTGCATTTGCATAATCTGTAGCTTGTTTTCTAAATTTGAAGTTATTACTAGTAGGACCTAAAGCAGGTTTGATATCGAAATCTCTATCGTCGCCATATGTAGGCATATAAGTAGTTTCACCAATAATACTCCCGATTTCAAGAACCATTGCTTTAAAAATAGAGTGTTCAGGTTTTGAGTTATCAGCATAATCATTATAGTGAAAATTAAAAGGAGAAAAGTCAATAATGCGTTTAGTAAACCAAGTGTCTTTTTTTGGAATCTTTACAAACTCAACATCCTCAAACTTATAGTATGCTCCGTTTAATTTTTCATATCTGTTGCCAAGATTGTCTTTGTAATAGTGACGAGTAATCTCCATTAAGTGGTTTATACCTTTTGAATTAAAGTGAAGTTGACGATTATCTTGCTTATCTTCAACAATACCTGCGGTATTAGTTACTTTAGTTTGAGGATATTTGCCAACTAGTCTAGTAGCCTCACCTACATAAACTTTTATTGTGTGGTTATTTGTAACTATTAAATTCTTAATTTCTTCTTTAGATTTTTGATTTCCGTCTAGTTCTAACTTAACGATTTTAAGGTCGTCTGCTTGAAACTGGTTTTCGTCAATTTCACCATGAGTTTGTCCGTGTCTAAATATTTTGTTTGGAATAGTAGACGAGTGTCCACTAACTTGATAAGTTACTGTATAGGTTTTACGGTCAATAGTAACAGTGACTTTATTTTCTGCCTGATTTGCACTTATCGTTAATTCTGACTTACTATATTGCGGGTTTTGATATATTGTATTGTCGTAATTTGTGTACTCAACAGTATGCTTACTTCCGATTTTTCCGCTCTTAGTTGCGGTGTTTTCATCATAACTGCCATCTACTTTTTGAGTTCTAATGGTATAGGTAATTTCTCTTTCTTGTATTTCAGTTTTAGCAAATATTTGCATATTGCTATCACCTGCAATAAACTCACTTTCAACAGACCCAGTTTCAGATAAACTCCAGCCAATAAACTTATAGTTATCTTTTAATTCATATTCTGGCAACGTGATTCTTCTAGTTTTTTTAACTTTAATAGTATCTGCTGTTTTAAAGTTTTTAATACCTTCGGTTTTTTTAAATTCAACGCTGATTTCTTTTAACTTATAGTATTGGCGAACTTCTGTTGTGTTGTCGCCTGCTGTAAGTTGTGCATATAACACATTGTCTGGGTGTGTCGCGTCTTTTTCATATAAGTTATAGTCAAGTGCGTAATAATCACGGTAAATTGCGCCGTCTTCTACTTTTTGATTTGAAATAATTTCAGGAACTTCATCGTATTTGCCATCTAGAGAGCTGTATTTACCTTGTTTTTCTAGTTTATGGATAACTTTATAGCGAACTGTTTGAATTGTTTCTTTAAAGTACGCAACTAAGGAAAGATTATTAGTTACCTTGCTTAAAAAATCATAAGCATTTTGTTCTGAATAGGTTCCATTCATTGAAACTTCGGTTTGCCAATGGATAAACTCATAAGTTCGGCCGTGTTTAGTAATTGAAGGGACGTCGTTTGGCATTTTTGCCTTGCCTTCGTATTTGACTTTTTGTGTTTCTGGGTTTGTAGAGGCAATACCTTCTAATTGATTTTTAAAGTTAACATTAAAAGTTACATCAAACTCACGGCGTGTATATCTTAAAGTAAACGTTGTAGAACCGTCTGCTTTGATAGTTTGAGCTTGGCTAGTGGTTTTGACTTCAAAACCGTGGTCATATCCGTTTAGTTTATCTGATTCAGATACAGTAACTGAATCGTTAGTTTTTGCAGATTTGGTAATTACCTCTTCACGTTCTGAGATATCTTCAATCCCTTCAAAAATGTGCTTGATTTTGTATGTAGTGTCACCTGGCGCAAATACAGCATAAACTTCGCGAGTTGCTCTGGTCACGGTTATTTCTTCAACTGGACCGCCTTGAGTTTTCGTCCAGCCAAGGAAACGCCAGCCAGATTTAATGTTAGTAGTTGGTTGGAAGTCAAACTTAGTTCCAACTTTAACAGTTTGTTTTGGCCAAGTTGGGTTTTCTACTTTGTCTTCATCAAAATCGGAGACTTTTGGAGTAATGTCGACTAATACATCTTTTTCTTTGAAAACAGGCTTAAGTTCGAGGTTTTTGTTGTAAGCAATAGTAGGATCAAACTCTTGGCCTGTTGTTTTGTCGATAAGTTTATCAAACATATAGTCTTTATCAGCTGTTCCAGGTTTTAAAACTGCTTTCATTTTATCAACAATTTCAGCACTTAATTTTTGTGTGTATTTAAGAGTAATCGCTGATTTTAGCACATCTGCTACAGATGAGTTCACCAAACCATCATAATCAAAATTAACTGTGTAGGTGCGGGCTTTAAAGTATACAGTAATGTAGTGTTTGTCAGTTGAAGTTGTAATAGTTACTGATGTTGTTGAATTAGCTGCATCAAAATTACTTTCGTAGTAAGGACGTGGATTGTTTGATATAAACTGATTTAAAGCCGCTTGAATATCCGCGTCTGTAATTTGGGCGGTTGCCCCAATTGTTCTTGGAGTTGAGATTTTTTGTTCAACTTCTTGGTCTGCAGGTTCATTGATCTTTTCCCAAATAATTTTCAGGTAAACTGGACGAGTTGCAGTTGCTTCTTGCCAAATTGCTTTTAATTTTAAGTTTTTTACAACTTTGTTATCTTGAGAAAAATCTATCATTTCGCCAGTTGCTTCATCTTGCCAACCTACAAAGGTATAGTCTTTTAGTTGTGCAGGGTCTGTTTTTTTAGGATGTTCAACATCTTTAAGTACTTCTTCGAACTTGTAAGTTTTAGAAGTAGATGTCTCTCCATTTAGTGTACCTGAGTTGTAGTGATACTCAACTAAGTAAGTTTTTCTTTCATAAGTTAAAGTAAAGGTAGTTTGACCGTTTGCCTGAATTATTTTAGTTTCACTTTGTGGTTTGATTTCAAAACCAGGTTTTGAAATACCATTGGCTTCGGATACTGTTACCGAACTACCAACTTGACCGTTCTTAGACTCGAGTTCAACAACATCTTGGCTTTGAACTAAACCTTTATAAATATGCTTAATTGTATATTTAGCAGTTTGCACTTCTTCTTTGAAATAAGCAACTAAAGTGGTATTTTTGGTGATTTGAGTATTGATGAAATCAAATGCTTTAACCTCTTTATAAACATTGCCCATCGCATCTTTTAACTGCCAGTGTTTAAATGTATAAGTATGACCTAGTTTTGTTAAGGAAGGTGTAAGTTGAGGTTTTTGTACCTTTCCTTGATAAGCAATGGTTTGCGTAGGCTCACTAGACGCGTTTGCACTTTCAAAGTGATTATTGTAGTTAACTTCAAAGTTAACCTTGTAGCGAATTCTAGTATATTTAAGTTCAAATACAGTAGAACCATCTTTATTGATTGTTTTTTTAGTTTCAGTATCGGAGGTTAAATCGAAACCTTCTGGAGCTTTATATTGATGCTGAAGTAATTCAACCTCTTGACCTGGAACCTGGCCAATCACCTCTTCTTGTTTAGATATGTCTTCAATAAACTCACCTGGATGTTCTAGTGACTCAAAGTATCGCTTTATGGTGTACTTAGAATTTGGAATCGGTCTTTTTTTAAGTACGGCTTCAAGTGTAATGTCTTCGGTAATTGGGGTATTAAAATCAAATCTAGTTTTAGTGCCGGTAAGCGGGTCTACTAAGCGCCAGTAATCTAGTTCATATAAATCACCTTCGCTGTCTAGATAAGATACAGTAGTCGGAAGTGAGTAGTTTGAGTCAAGTTTTTCACCGTGTTTAACGGTAAGCGGAAGTAATTGATTTGCATGAGTTTTAGTAATAAAGTTTACAGTATGAGTTTGTACAGGAGTCTCTGGTCTTTCTTTAGATTTTAAGTAAAGCACAGTGTGTGTGTCTGCTATGTCTTTTTTGAAATCTACTTTGTTAGTCAGTTCAGGGTCAGTGTACCAACCTTGATAAGCGTATCCTGGTTTTGCGTAAACTCGCTCTTTTAGTAGTGTGCCTTTTCTGACAATGTCAAAAAATACGCGCTCAGGTCCATCAAAATAAGAAACTGAAACCAGGCCTTGTTTGTCTAAGGCTGGTCCTAACTTACTTACGTCTGTAGTCATTTCATATTTAGCAATTAGTCTAAGTTCAGATTTCACCCAAGTAGGGATTTGAAACTCTTGGCCTGGCAGTAAGTCAACACGATTACCCGCAGGGTCTGTATAATACCAGCCCAGGAACTTAGTTATATAAAAAGGTGGAGTATTGAACTTAATTTCAAGACCTTGACTTAAAGGATCATAAGTTTTGGCTTTACCAACTGCTTTTTCAACTTGCTCGTAAACTTGGGTTTTTTGTGTTTGGTCTTTAAAAATACCAGGTAGCACAAAATCATAAACTAAAGAAATGCGTGTGTTGTTGTTAACAATAAACGCGCGACCTCGTGCGTTTTGCTTGTTAAAAACTTCTTCTTTGTGAACAGCAGTAGAAGTGACTAAGCCTTTTTTATCGTAGGCAAAAAAAGAGTCGTATTTGCGAAGGTCTTCTAGTTTTGCTCTGTAGTCAGACTCTAGTTTAGAATATGGAAGAATTATGGGTTTACGCGGAGTTGCACCATCGTAAGACTCTGGGAAAAACACACGCAAATAGTTTGAGTAGTCTACAATTACATCGTGTTTTCTTGTGATTCCAAGCCAGTTCTTAGTGTAAATTGTAAAGACTTCATCTTCGTAGTGTCGGTCAGTGAAGTCTAGTGCTAGGTATTTGCCAGGTTTAGCTTTAATTTCGGTGATTTTACCAAGGCCTTTGCTTTCAAACCACTCTTTTTTAATTGAAATATAGGTAGTTTTAGTGGTGTCAATAGTATCTGGCACAACAAAACGTAGTTTATTTGACTGTTTATTTAAGTCTTTTTGACTAAAGCCACTGGCTTTAGTTAAATGAAGTGTGGGGTGCATAAATGAAAAAATTAAAAATAAAATAGTTAAAATTAAGGCAAAGATAAACGAAGCTGAAAAGATTAAACTTTTTCTTTTATTAATTTGCATATTTAAACCTCTCTTTTTTAAAAAAATAAGTAAGTTTTTGTGGTTCTCTTGTAATTAAAATATTTAAATTACCTTTGTTTTAAATTTATTAGTGGATTGATTTATAAAATTAAACAAAAGCAATTTAAATATTTTGGGTTTTTATATTTGATTTTTTGAAAATTATTGAGTTCTTACTCTACTTCACTTCAATATACAAAATGAAATAAAGTAATTTTAAATTAGTATTGAAAAATGCGCAAGTATAAGTAAGTTTAATGGCTTTTTGAAAAACCTAATAGGGTTTTCAAAAAGCCGTTTAAACAAATTTTCTATTACTTAATTGAAAAAGTTAAAGTTCAAAGAACTGTTTGTCAGAATTAAATAGCAATAAAGTAAAAAATTACCTAATGCAAACTACAACACCAAAGACATTGCTAACGCTAAGGTCACTAATGGCACCGTTTGAGTAAATGAATCTTGCTTTTGGACTAACATAATCCTCCTGTGTACCAAGCCACCAGAATTTTTTATAAGAGTCATTGTAATATGGCCATTCAACACCAGATTCACTAAATGGTGACAAATCAACACCACGATATTTATTTGTTGCTTTTGAGTATTGGTTTAAGACTGCTTTCGCATAATCTGTAGCATCACGCAACAATTTATCCTGATGATTATTAGAATAAGCACCTACAATACTAAAGTCACCGGCTTGTTGTGTCGGCATGAAGGTTTCTACATTTAAAATTTTGCCAATTTCTTCGACCATAGCCTTAAAAATTGAATGTTCTGGTTTTCCATTATCGCGATATCTGTAAATATATATATTAAAAGGAGTAAAGTCGATAATTTGCTTAGTAAACCAAGTTTTTTTCTTTGGAATTTTTAAAAATACAACATCTTCAAACTTATAATAGCTGCCGTTAAACATTTCATATAAATTACCTGAATTGTCTTTGTAGTAATTACGAGTGAATTTTAGTGTGTGGTCTTTACCCTTAGAATTAAATTTGAGTTCACGAACAACATCAACATCATGATGTATTCCTGCTGGACTATCAACTCTGGTTTGTGGATATTTGCCAACTATTTTTGTAGGTATACCGATATGCAGAGTTACTTTATGGTTTTTTTGAACTAAGAAACTTTCAATTTCTTCCTTATTTTTTTCTTGACCATCAAGTTCTGCTTTTATAATACCAAGTTCGTCTGCTTCAAATTGGCTTTCGTCAATTGCACCAATTGTAAGGCCGTGTCTAATCACTCTATTTAAAATTGTTCCAGAATGACCTATAACTTCAAAAGTAACTGTGTAGACGTTTCTATCAATAGTTACAGTCACTTGGTTTTCGTTTTCATTTGCACTCACAGTTAGGCTAGAAGGGTTGAAACGAGGGTCTTGGTAAATAGAACTATTTGGGTTTGCATAACTTGCTGTGTGAACTGAACCAATTAAGGCAGTTTTAGTTTCGTAAGTTGTGTCATATCCACCATCTGCTCTTTGAGTTAAAATAGTGTATTTAACTCTAGATTCAAGAATTCTAGTGTTCGCATAAATTTCCATACTGCCGCCGCTTGCGATAAACTTAGCCTGGCTTGCTCCGTTTTGACTTAAACTCCAACCTGTGAACTCGTAGTTTGCCTTTAAGTTGTAGTTAGGTAAGTCAATTTTGCGGGTTTTCTTAACTAATTTTTGTTCATAATCTAAACTTTCAATACCTGCTGTTTTTTGGAAGTTTACAGTAGTTTCTTTTAACTTATAGTATTGGCGAACTTCGGTTGAGTTATCGCCAGTTGTAAGCTGTGCATTTAGCAGATTATCTGGGTGTGCTAAGTCTTTTTCGTATAAGTCAGAGTCTAGTGCTGAGTAATCTCGGTAAGTAGCACCATCTTCTACTTTTTGGTCTTGAACAACTTCTTCAATTTTGTCGTATTGTCCGTTAAGTGCACTACTTTCACCTTGTTTTTCTAGCATATGTACGATTTTGTAGTTTACTTTTTCAATTTTTTCTTCAAAGTAAGCCACTAAATCAACATTGCGGTTAACTCTGGCGTTGAAGTTATAAGGGTTTTGCTCTGAGTAAACTCCGTTCATAGTAGACTCAAGTTGCCAGTGTTTAAAGGTATATGTGCGGCCATGTCGCTCTAGTTTTGGAGCCGGATCTGGTTCTTTGATTTTCTCTTGATACTTAACTTTGTGAGTTTGTGGTTCGTTTAAAACCGTGGTTCCTGGGAATTGATTGTGGTAGTTTGCTTGGTAAGTCACGGTAAACTCTTTTCGTTTGTAGTTTAAGATAAACTCAGTAGAACCATCTGCTTTAACGATTTTAGTTTCACTTGAGTCCACTAAATCAAAGCCGTGGTCAAGACCAGGTAGACCGTCACTACTGTCTACAGTGATCTCACTGCCAACAGTAGTTTCTTTTTCTACAGTTTGAGTGGTTTCAGGGATTTGTCCTTCTACCCCTTCAAATACGTGTTTAATAGTGTATTTAGCCTTCGGCTCAGTTTTTTCGTATTCTATTTTTAAAGTGATATCTTCAATAATTGGTTTAGTTTTATAGTCAAAAGTATTTCCGTTCTCGTCAACGAAACGTTTGAACTTATACAAGTATTTGCCAACTTTAGTATTAAATTGTTGTGGATCTAAATCTAGTTTTGTACCTTTTTTGACAAACCTATATTCGTTTTGTCCAAGCAATTCGCTTTGCATAGTGACTTTAGCAGTGTTTTTTGGCTCAGGTTCACTTGGGTCTTTTTCAAAGACAGGATACAGAACTGTGTTTTCAGTAAGCACGTCTTGTTCGTTGTAAATAGAGCCAACTACTCCGGCTTTAAAGTAAACCCAGTGTTTAAAGATGTAGCCACGTTTTTCAACATTTGGTAAGGTTCCATCAAAAACTTTTCCTTTTTTACTTGTTTGAACAGAGATAACTGAGTAGCTGTCTGAAAGGAAAGTAACTTTAATTAAAGTGGGGTCAAGTGGCTGAGGGTCACTAGGATTATCTGGATTTGGTACTTTATTGTTATCTTCAAAGTAGTAAACTGCCTTAACTGTTAAGTTAGTAGTATTTGGATCTAAATTGCCGTCGACTGTAAACGGAGAGTTGATGTCTCCGTTTAAATACCAACCTTTAAAGCGGTATTTACCAAGTACAGTGTCAATGTCTACGCCAACTGTGTCAAGGATAGCCTGTAGTTTCGCACGGTCTGGTGCGTAGATTTGGTTGTCTTTAACACGCACTTTGCCGTCAAATAAAACTTTACCTTGAACAGGGTCAATAATTTTAATGTCAATTTGCCTAAAGCCAGCAAGTTCTTTTTCTTTTAAGTGAACAGTTAACTCAAGGTCTTTTGTAATCGCAGTTGTTAAGTGGTCAAAGTCAGAGCCGTCTTTGTTTGTAAACTTGTCAAACACGTATTCTTTGTCTTCAATAGTAGTGGTGTAGGCGTTTGTGTCTACTCCAAGTAGTTCACCTTTTTTAACTTTTAAGACTTGAGTTGATTTAAGTAGTGGGTTGTAGATTTTAACTGTGTTAAGTTCTTCGTTTTCAAGGTTTGCGTTTGGATCTTTTTCAAACACAGGATATAGTACTTTGTTGTCATTCAAAACAGCAGTAGTATCAAATTGGTCTTTAACTTCGTTGTTTTCAAAGTAAGCCCAGTGTTTAAATACGTAGCCTAGTTTAGAAATAGTAGGCAGAGTTCCTGTATAAGCCTTGCCTTTTTCTTGAGTTTGAACTGCAAGTACAGTGCGCTCAGGCGTTAAGAAAGTTAGCTTAACTAAACTTGGGTCAAGCGGAAGTGAGTTGTCAGGATCTTGTGGATTCGGCACTTTGTCGTTTGGCTCAAAGTCATAAACTGCCTGAATATCTAGACGAGCAGTATTTTGATCAATTTGGTCGTTAACTGTAAACGGAGAATTAGTGTCTCCATCTAAATACCAGCCCTTAAATTGATGTTTACCCATGGCGCTGTCAATGTCTGCGCCAACTGTGTCAAAAATAGCCTGTAGTTTCGCGCGGTCTGGTGCGTAAATTTGGCCGTCTTTGACGCGGATTTTGCCTTCATATAAAACTTTTCCTTGAACAGGATCGCTAATTTTTGTGTCAATTGACTTAAAGCCATCTTGTAATTTTTCATTTAGATTAACAGTTAAGTTTAAGTCTTTAGCAATTTGCGTAGTTAAATGATCAAAAGTAGAACCATCTTCTTTAGTGAACTTATCAAAGGCGTATTCTTTGTCTTCAATAGCGGTGGTGTAGGCGCTTGTGTCTACTCCAAGTAGTTCACCTTTTTTAACTTTTAAGACTTGAGTTGATTTAAGTAGTGGGTTGTAGATTTTAACTGTGTTAAGTTCTTCGTTTTCAAGGTTTGCGTTTGGATCTTTTTCAAACACAGGATATAGTACTTTGTTGTCATTCAAAACAGCAGTAGTATCAAATTGGTCTTTAACTTCGTTGTTTTCAAAGTAAGCCCAGTGTTTAAATACGTAGCCTAGTTTAGAAATAGTAGGCAGAGTTCCTGAGTAAGCCTTGCCTTTTTCTTGAGTTTGAACTGCAAGTACAGTGCGCTCAGGTGTTAAGAAAGTTAGTTTAACTAAACTTGGATCAAGCGGAAGTGGGTTGTCAGGATCTTGTGGGTTTGGTACTTTGTCGTTTGGCTCAAAGTCATAAACTGCGTGAATTTCAAAACGCTTGATGTTTTTAGGAAGCGTGTCGTCTATATTAAATGGAGAGTTGATGTCACCATTTAAATACCAACCTTTGAAGCGATATGTACCCATTGGAGTTTCGACGTCAGCAGGAGTATTTCTTAAAATACCGTTGATTTCTGCTTTATCTGCGTCTTGAATTTTGTTGTTAACTGCAGTTAAAGTTTTGTCGTAAAGTGTTTGGTTTTGAATATGGTCAAGTACTTTGAAATTTACTGGACGTTCTGAGTCTGGTGCTTTATATGGTCTTAAATGAGCATACAGTACAAGGTCGCTGGTAATTGGAGTATTAAAGTCAAACTTAACACCTGTGTCTTGGTTATTAACAGGATCCCAAATTGTCCAGTAGTCAAGCTCTTCTAGTTTACCGTCCGGATAAACTTTTGAAACTATGTTTGGACTAGCATAGTTTGCGTCTAATTTTTGGTCGCGTGCTACTTTTACAGGATAAAGTTTAGAAGCATCATCTGGAGTTTTAAAAGTAATTGTGTGGTATTTAATTGGTTTTTCGGGTTGTGGTTGGTTTTGAGGAATTGATTTTAAGTAAAGCGAAATATGAGTAGTTGCAACTTCTTGACTAAAGTCTACTTTTTGTGTGAAAGCGCTGTCTTTATACCAACCTTCATAAACATAACCATCCTTATTGTAGATGTGTTCACGAAGTGGTGTACCTCTCTTGACAATATCTAAAAATACTCGCTGCACTCCATCAAAGTAAGAAACCGCAACCAGACCTTGCTTGTCAAGGGCTGGAGCTAACTTATCTATATCAGCAGTAATATCATATTTAGCAATTAGTGTAAGTTCAAATTTTACCCAAGTTGGGATATTAAACTCTTCACCTGGTTTTAAGTCAACTCTGTTGCCAGCCGGGTCAATGTAGTACCAACCAAGGAACTTAGAAATATAGAAAGGAGGAGTATTAAACTGAATTTCTTGTCCTTGTTTTTCAGGGTCTAGAGTTTTTGCTTTTCCGACAGTTTTGTCAACAAGGTCGTAAACTTGAGTTTTTTGTGCCTGGTTTTTAAAGATGCCTGGCAGTAAGAAATCATAAACTAAAGAAATTTGCGTGCTGTTGTTAACAATAAATGCACGGCCTTGAGCGATGTCTTTAGAAAAAACATCTCTTCTGTGAATAGGTTCTGGAGCGATTTTTCCGTCTTTGTCGTATGCATAGAAACTTTTGATTTTGTAAAGTTCCTCGTATTTGTGTTTGTGTTCGGTTTGTAGTTTAGAATATGGAAGAATTTCTGGTTTGCGAGGAATCGCACCATCATGTGACTCAGGGAAAAAGATACGAAGAAAGTTAGAGTAATCAACAATTACGTCATACTGCTTTTTAATTCCAAACCAGTTCTTAGTGTAGATAGTAAAAACTTCAGAGTCGTGTTGACGGTCTGTAAAGTCAAGGGCTAAGTATTTACCTGGTTTTGCCTTAATGTCAACAATTGTTCCCAGTCTGCTAGTTGTGAACCATTCTTTTCTAACAGAAATGAAAGTAGACTTAGTTGTATCTATAGTTTCTGGCACCACAAAGCGTAGTTTATTTTTCCCAGCTTTAACAGCGTCGTGTTCAGTGAAACCACTATTTTTAGAAAAATAAACTGTAGGGTGTGAAAATAAAAAGATAACAAGTAAAATAAGTGAAGTAAACGCAAGAATAAATAAAGCAGGGATTAAAAATCCTTTTCTTTTCTTGCGGAGCATATTAAACTGCATATTTTGTTCAGGTTGCATATATTTCTCCTTGTGTAAGTTATCCAAACATATTGCGATATGTTAATATAAATTATATAAAGTGATTTTGTAAAATTTTAGATGCTTTAATATTGGCAACATTAATTTCCTTAAATATGTCTTTATTAGTGTGTTTTACAGTTAAAAACCTCATCTGTCTTTCACTAAAAACGCTATTTAATATATCAAATCATATATATATATATAGCAAACGGCTATAAAAACAAAAGTTGCGAAATTATATAAAATTGAAAAAAGGCTTAACAATGCGATTTTATAATTTTTGGCGGTGTATGCAACTAATCACAAAACATAACTTTTATCTGTATTTTTTAACAAGTGTTGGTCTAAATTGTTGTGTAATTTGCTTTAAGCACACTATTTTAAATTCAAAACTTAATAATTTAAACCGCGAACATTCTATATAAAGGGTCGCAAACCAGAAAATGACAAAAATGTATCCTTGTATTACCTTTATAAATATAGATATAAAAACAATTAAGTTAGTGAAAATACAGCATTGAAAGGTAAAAGAGAACGAAAACTGTCGTTTAATTCAGATAAATATCTTGTTAAAGTGGAAAAAAATTATCAATTAACTATAAGTTAAATATCTTATAAATACTCAAATAAAAAGGCCTTTTCAGGCCTTTTTATATTACTTAAATTTAATTTATAAATCTAGTTTTTGCCCAAACATGCAAACTGGTTTAACTAGTTGCAAGTAAAGACTGTACATAACTTCGTTTAAAGAAGTGGTTTTTGCATTTCCAAAAATTTTTTCAACAAATTGCGGGTTGTCAATAAAAGGATTTCGGTTTTTTTGATATTGAGCCAAGATATTGTTTCTTCTTTTTTCAAACTCGTTAACTGGGTCTTGTCTATGCCATTTTAAGAAAGTCTCTAGTTTACCAACTTTTTTAAGTGGAAAATTATAACGAAGAGCCATATACAGACAAATTCTGGCAATATCGCCAACGTGTTCGTCACCAGGATAATAGGTACTACCGCTTATTGCTTTATTTGCTCCGCTTCCTTCTACAAACGGATAATTAGACCTACTTGAGTTAGTTATAATATCACAGGCTCTTAAGTTGTGAAGTTCACCTTTGGCAATTTTGTGTTCTTTTAGTTTAGAGTTTGGCACAACGTGTTCACGGTTCCAGCCGTTTTCTGAGTTTATACGATATTGATATCTTGGACTGTCTCCGGTATAGGCTAAATAAAAATAACCAGGGTTTGCAATAGACTCATCAGATTTTCTAAGTGCTTCAAGCGCTGTGTCGTAAGAAGTTGCTGGTTTGTCTATAATTTGTTTAAGTCTCGCACGAAGAGCATCGCCTTACAGACCTTTTACAGAAGAATAGTAACCATTTACATCATCTAAGTCTTCTTCTGGTCCATTGTATTTATATACAGCCTTTAGCGTAGTGTCTTCGGTTAACTTAGCGTTGAAATTAAAAATATCGTCACTTCTGCCAGTTTTAGACCAACCCAAAAACTCATAATTATGTTTAGTTGGACTACCAGGGTTTTTAGCGGTTTGTCCAACATCTATAATTTGCGGTTGCACACCACCTGCAATAGTTCCACCATTTAAGTCAAAGAAAACATTGATTTTGCCTGTTTCATTAGTATGTGGTTTAAACTCAAAAGTTTCTGAAATTGAGCATTGTGGTTGGTTGTAAAATGAGAATACCAGGTTAGTTAGGTCATAATGTTTACCTGGTTTTAAGTTTTCAAGTAGTGCTGTCCATTTGGCTTTATTAACTCTGCTGTCATATCTAAAGGCAAGTGTTTTCCCGAAAAACTCAAAGACTATGTTAATGTTTCCATATTTTTTATCTTTTTCAAAACTTTTTACTTTAGCATTGGAGATACTAACTAGCGTGCTTTGCAGTCTAGCCTGATGTTTAGCGATATCTAGTTTAGTAATATCTAGGGCAGTTGGAAATGACTCTTCTGGGTTTGTAATTTCTTTAATTTCGGTAATTTTAGAAATTTGCACTAAACCATTGTAAACAACACGGGTTCCAGAAACCTGGACATACTTGCCGATGAGTGCTTGGATTTGACTAAACTTAACTGAGTCGTTTTTACCTGATTTTAAAGTAATTCCGCCAGTACTATCTTGAAGAGCTACACCAAAGTTTAAGTAATAGGCAACAATCCAGCCGATTGCGGTAACTTTTTCGTTTTCATTTGCTTGAACTGCTTTAATTACAGGGTGTGCGTTTTTAGGAGTAGGATTAGGATCTGGCTCTGGTGCAGGAGTAGGAGGATTTGGTTCTGGGTTTGGCGAAGGTTCTGGCAGAGGATTATCTATTTTGGCGATAAAAATTTTAAATAACTTGCTTAGTCGCTGATTTTTATAACTAACAGTAATCTTTACAATCAATGTGCTATCTTCGCTTTTCTTTTTTATCTTAATAATTGAGTTTTCGTAGCTGGCAATTTCGTGGTCGTTAAACTCAACTTTTATGTCAACTTTATACTTGTCTTTCAGTTCTTCTAAGTTTGTTTTAATATCTGCATTGACTTTTTTATTGGAATAGTCTTTTAAACTAACTTCGTTCATTATGGTGTTTAAGTTAACTTTAGTGCAACAATAGAAAAAGAACGACAACATCGCGACCAAAACTAAAACAAATGCTTTTTTCATAAATAAAAACCCCTTTACACTTGCTTAAATATTTTACCACTTATATTTTCAAAATGTAAGCGTTTACATTAAAATTTTTTGCAAAATTAAAGGGATTTTTTTTAAAAAACTTATTCTTTTTTTGATTTTTCTTTTAAATCTTCTAAGATCAACTTAAGTTCAGTAATCATGTAAAGAGAGCCCGCGATTAAAACCAGGTCATATTTTTTGGCAAAAACTTCTAGTTTTGCCAAAAAATCCTTGATTGCGACCATACCAAGTGGTCTGACACCTTGTGTGATAAACTCTTTGGCAAGTTCAATTGAAGTTAAACTTCTGTCTGGCTTAATTGTGACCTCAGTTGTCACTACAGTTAAGTTTTTAATCTTAATAATTTCTTCAACCATCTTGTTGTAGTTTTTGTCTTTCATACAAGACATTAAAAGCAGCACAGATGAACCTTGCGGCAAAGTATCACGGATAAACTGAGAAAGTTCTTTAAAAGCATTTAGGTTATGAGCACCGTCTATCATGACATTTTCTTTAATAAACTCATATCTACCTTGATATTTAGTCTCGCACACCGCGTCTACGTTTTTATCAAAATCGGTTTTAATAACTCCGCGGTAATTTAAATGCTTTAACACGTTTAGTGCTAAAAAGGAGTTTTGAATTTGGACGCGACCTCTAGCCTCTAACTTAACTAATCTACCACCATACTCATAACTGCAAACGTTGATGCCAACATTGGCCTTATTGATTTCTTTTAAGTTAACTATTTCTAACTTAGCATTGCGTTCTTTGCATTTATCTGCCAAATAGTTTTCAAGTGTCTTGCCTAGCGGCAAGGCAACTGCTAAACCGTTTTCACGAATTGCATCGGCTTTATGCTCTAAAATCACACGGCGGTTTTTGCCTAAAAACTTAGTGTGATCTAAATCTACTCTGGTAATTACGGTTGCTAGTTTATTTTTAGTTGCGTTAGTAGCGTCATCTCTACCACCTAAGCCCGCTTCTACGACCGCAAAGTCTATTTTGTTTTTTGCAAAGTGAATCAAGGTAATTAGATACTCAAGTTCAAAACGAGAAATTTCAACACCGTTATTGTCAGAAATATTGATTAAATGCATTAAGACATTTAAAATCAAATAAATTTCTGAAAAAGTAATTTCCTTGCCTGAAATTGAAATTGAGTCAGTTAAACTTTTAACATAAGGAGACTGAAATAACCCAACTTTATATCCATTTCGCTCAAGGGCCTTAGAGATATAAAGCGAAGTGCTACCTTTGCCGTTAGTACCAACTACATGGATATACGGAATTTGATTTAAGAACTCTAAGTTCTTTAAAAAATAATTCATACGTTCTAGTCCCATATTAAAATCTGCTCTGGTCTCAAGATAATCTAGCACATATTTTTTTGAAATCTTTTCGGCCAGTGTTTTAATTGAAGTTTTCTTTTCAGGATCTAGTTTTTCAGCCTCAATTTTGCAAAGTAAGTTCAAATGAATCGGATCAGTTAATCTAACTGGGTTTGGCAGTTTAAAGGTAGGTAAGTTAAAAATAATGTCATCTGCATAAATAAAGTTAAGTTCAAGCCAAGATAAGTTTTTAAGTTCCCCGTTTTCTGCTTTACCTTTTAATTGATTTAAAAAAATAAAGAGTTGAAGTGGAGTTAAAATTGTCTCTAAAACATAAGCCAAAGCAAAGTTGTGTTTAAGTTGAACTAAATTAGTTGGAGTAACTTTGACAGCCGGCGACTTGGCAATTATTTTAAAGTTATTCGCCAAAAAAATAGACTCAAGTTCTTGAGTTTTTTTCTCAATTTCAACGAAATCAAATTGTGCAGTAATATAGGCTTTCATTTAACCTCCAAAAAGTTGCAATTAGTTGGTGTAACTTAGCCTAACAAAAGGACTTTTGCAACTTGTTAGATTATACAATAGAGTAAGTTAAAAGAAAAGACCAAAAATGAACTTTTTGGTCTTATTTTGCTAAACTTATGTTATAAAACCTTGGTTAAAAGTGTTAATTTGGAGTTAAAACAATGTTTAGAACTTATCTATTCTTGTTTTAACTCATATGTTGTTTTAGTTTATTTGCATGTGTACTAAAGTTTATTTATTTTTTTAAACGCCTCCAGCGTGTTTTTTAGAAGCGAAACTACAGTAAGTGGTCCGACTCCGCCTGGAACTGGTGTTAAGTGGCTAGCAACTTTTGCAACTGAACTAAACTCAACGTCACCTACTATTTTGCCATCAACCTTGTTGATCCCAACATCAATTACTACAGAGCCTGTCATAACCATATCGCCTTTAATAAAATTAGGAATACCTACGGCAACTATTAAAATATCTGCGTTTTTAGTGAAAAACTCAAGATTTTTAGTATGGCTGTGGCAAACTGTAACAGTTGCGTTTCTGTCTTGCAGAATTTTGGCAACAGGTTGTCCAACAATTAGACTGCGTCCAACAACTGTGCAGTTTTTACCTTTAATTTCGGTGCCGGTGCTTTCAATTAACTCAAGAATTCCTCTGGCAGTGGCGGGCAAAAAAACTGCTCTGCCTTCAAAAAGCAGACCTTGTGAGACTAAACCAAAGCCATCTACATCTTTTTCTTTTGCAACCGCGTCAAGTATTTTAAACTTATCAAAGCCTTTTGGCAAAGGTAGCTGCACAATGATTCCTGAATACAAAGGATCTTGATTTAGTTTTTCAATTTGAGCAATTATTTTACTTTGAGGTTCAGTTTCAGAAAATGAAAAGAGAGTTGCCAGAAAACCTAGGTCTGAAGCGACTTTGATTTTTTTGCCGACATAAATTTTTGAAGCAGGATCTGAACCAACCAACACAATCGCCAAGCCAGGCACTAAATTAGTTTGTTGATTTAGTCGTTTAACTTCTGACTTTAGTTGTAGTTTAATTTGTTCAGCGATTTTAATTCCATCAATTATCTGCATTTTCAGCCTCCTTTTCTAGGTGTTCTAAAAATAAAATGGTTTCTTTAGTCCAATCTGCTAAATTGTCTGTTTTTAAATACACAAATGTTGAGTTTAAAGTAGACTTTAGCCGCACATTTAGGCTTTTTACACAAAACTTCAAAACTGGCTTTTTAGACATTATAGCATTTGGGTTGTTTTTAAATTCTATGCCGACTTCTTTGTCTGCAAGCGAGATATTTTGAATATCTAGTCTTTGTTTTAGTTTTTTTAAAACTACGGAGTGCACATAGTTTTGCTCAGATTCAGGAACTGCGCCAAAAATATCTTTAAACTCAGAAAGTAAAGCCGCGGCTTCTTTAAAAGTAGTTAGTCTCGCAATTTTTTTGTGATAAGCAATTCTTAAGTTTTCGCTTTCTATGTAGGTCTGATCAATGGATTGCGAGTAAATAGAAGTTTTGGGGTCAATTTCTTCAAACGCTGGTTTGCCGGTCAACTGCTCAGAAATTAACTTTAAATACATTTGTGTGCCTACGCTTTCAATAAAGCCAGACTGTTCTTTGCCAAAAATATCGCCGCCGCCTCTAATTGAAAGGTCTTCTAAAGAAATCGCAAAACCAGAACCTAGGTTAACAAAACGCTTAATTGCACTTAGTCGTTTTTTTGCGTCTTCTGTCATTTCTTTGTCTTTTTGGTAAGTAAGGTAAGCATAGGCGATTTTGTCGCTTCTGCCGACTCTACCTCTGAGTTGATAAAGTTGAGCCAGGCCAAAGTGATCGGCGCGTTCAACAATTAAAGTATTGGCGTTGGCAATGTCAATGCCAGACTCAACAATAGTGGTGGTTAAAAGTACATCTATTTTGTGTTCCACAAAATCGCTAAGTATGCTTTCAATTTCTGCTTTATTTAACCTGCTGTGCACGTAGGCAATTTTGGCCTCAGGGACTTGAGTCTTTAAAGTTTCTAACTTTTGTTTAATTTTTGCAATATCGTTAAAAAGGTAAAAAACTTGGCCTGCTCTAGACAGTTCTCTTTGAATGATTTCTTTGACAATTAAGTCTTCGTGCGGAAGCACATAAGTCTGCACGGGATATCGGTTATTTGGTGGGGTTTCAATTAAGGAGTAGGACTTCAAGCCAGAAAGGGTTTGCTCAAGAGTACGAGGAATTGGAGTTGCAGATAAGTAAAGCGTGTCTACATTTAAAGTAAGTTCTTTGATTTTTTCTTTGTCAATCGCGCCAAAACGTTGTTCTTCGTCAATTATAAGTAAACCCAAGTTCTTAAACTTAATATCTTTAGAAAGTAAACGGTGGGTACCAATCGCTATATCGTAAATTCCTGTGCTAAGTCCGTGAATATACTCACTTTGTTTGGTGTTTTCAACCAAACGCGAAAGCACAGCAACGTTTACTCCAAACTTAGTTAGTCTAGATTTAAAAAGTTCAGCTTGCTGGCTGGCCAGTATTGTAGTTGGACAAATATAAGCAACTTGCTTGCCCGAAATTATAGCTCTGTAGGCAGCTCTCAATGCTACTTCGGTTTTCCCAAAACCAACGTCGCCAATTATCAGTCTTTCCATCGGTACAGGCTTAGCCATGTCTGTAAAAACCGCTTGAATGGCGGTTTCCTGGTCTTTGGTTAACTCAAAATTAAAGTCCTGAGCAAGTTCTTGTTCAAGTTCAGGCTCTCCTTTAATTTCTGCACCTTTGGAGTTGTGTCTGGCTTCATATAAAGCAATTAAACGGCTGGCTACAGCCTTTGCGTTTTCAAAGGCTTTTAATTTAGACTGTGTCCATTTTTTAGAGCCTAGTGCACTTAACTTAACATTTGAACCAGGCTTTGCGTATTTTAACACTAAGTTAATTTGGGAAACTGGCACATATACTTTTTCTGAGTTAGCATACTCAAGAAGTAAATAGTCTTTTTTAAATCCAGATATTGTGTTAGTAGTTAAACCTAGGTACTTGCCAATTCCAAAATTAACATGCACAACGTATTCATTTACATTAAGTTCATCTGGGTTTTCCAGTGTCTTGGAGTTGCCAAGTAATGCTTTGTATCTAACTTTCGGTTTGGAGTTTGAGTTGAACAAAACATGTGCAGAAAACACCGCAATTTTTAAGAAAGGGTCTATAAAACTAAGGTGCGTGCTGTCTTTAACCAACAAAACATTGACTTCTTTATTATCAAGACTACACGAAAACTTAATTTCTTTTTCTAAAAGAAAATCTACGATTTTGTTTTTTTCACCATCTGTTTTATAGAGTAAAATTGTTTGGTATTTATTTAAAATATCTTTATTGTAGATATAAAATTTTTTAAAGTTGCTTGCGTAAAAATCTGGCTCAAACACGTATTTTTCACTTAAAAAAACATTTGTATGAAACTCTAAAGTCGCTTTGCTAAGCGATTTTTCAAAGTCGTATAAAAAACTGTTCGTAATTAAATTACTACCGTTGTAACTTGTTTTAAACTGAGTGAGGTCATCTTGGCGCTGAGTGTTGTTGACCAAATATTTTTCTTTATCTACAAATATAACTTCGCTAGATTTGCCAAAATCAAAGATAGTGTTGTTGCTTTCAGCAAAGAAACCTAAATACAAGCCTAGTGAATCTAGTTCTGTTCTGTTAACTAAATTAAGCATATCTTTGTTTAACTTTTCTTTTTCTTCAGCAGATAAATTTAAACTATTAAAGTAAGACTTAATTTTAAACTCGGCCTGTTTTAACTCAGAGTCCGTGTAAAATAGTTCAGTTGCAGGAAAAAGCGAAAGCGTCTCAACTCTGGTTTTTGAAAGTTGAGTGTCTAGACTAAAGGTTTTAATTGTTTCAACTAAGTCATCTGCAAAGTTTATCCTAATTGGATCTGCTGAGCCAAGTGGATAAATATCAAAAACGTCGCCGCGAATTGAATAAGTCTCTGGAGCGCTTAAAGTATACTCTTTTTTATAGCCAAAAGTTATCAACTTTTCGGCGAGTATTTCTGGTTTTAACTCCATACCTGTTTTTATTAAAACCAGGTTTTCTAGGTACTTACTTACACTAAAAAGTCTTTTAGTTAAAGCAAGGTCGTTGGTGACTACTATTTTTCTTTGATCTTTTAAAAGTGTTTGGACTGTGTTTACGCGTTGGCTTAAAAAGTCTTTAGAAGAATAGGCCATAATTTGGGTAATCAATTCATCTACTGGAAAAAACAAAACCTGCTCAGGGTCAAAAACATTGGAAAGATAGTCAAAATAAAGTTGGGCCTGATGTAAATTTGGCAAAACCAAAAACACAGTCCCTGCGCTATTTAAATAGGTTTTAACAGTAAAAAATGCATTATAAGAAATACACTCAGATACAGAGTGTGTGGTATTCTTATATGCATCTTTTAAAAAATCAAGGAGTTTTAAATCAAGCATTTATATTGTATTTAGATGTTATTTTGTGAAAATCAACACCTGAAATGAAATCATAGATTGCATCAACTGCAACAGGATAGGCATCATTAATTAAAGTGCTTTGTTCTGCCTTAGAAAAATTAGACAAAACATAGTCCTTTAAGTCAATGTCGATGTCAGGCTTGCCACAACCTATTTTAATTCTTTTATACTGTGTAGTGCCAAGGACAGACTGAATGCTTTTCAGTCCATTGTGTCCACCAGCAGAACCAGATTCTCTGATTCTAACTGAACCAAGTGGTAGGTTTATGTCGTCAACTATCACTAAAATATCTGCGTAATCTACTTTAAAGTAGTTTTTAACTTTTATTAACGCGTTTCCAGATAAGTTCATGTAAGTTGTAGGTTTAATAAAAATAACAGTTTCTCCGTCTATTTTTTCTTTTAACTCAAAACACTCAAACTTTGAGTTAAAAGAAAATTGTTTTAAAAACCTTTTTTGAATTAAATCAAGTATTTGGAATCCAATGTTGTGTCTAGTATTTTCATACTGCACGCCTGGATTTCCCAGTCCAACAATTAGTTTCATCTACTCTTCTATTTTTTGAAATACAGGGGTTACAGAAACGTCGTTAATAATATTTAAAATCGCTTTACCAAGCATTTTACTCATAGTAAGTTGCACAATTTTTTTAGACTCTTTAGCGTGTGGTTCTAGAGGAATAGTGTCTGCGACTATTACTTCTTTTAGACAAGAGTTGTTGATTTTTTCAATTGCGTTGCCGGAAAAAATAGGATGCGTAGCAATCGCATATACTTCTTTAGCGCCTGCCTTTTGCAACGCTTCTGCACCTGCAACTAAGGTACCAGCAGTATCTATAATGTCGTCAAGTAAGATACAAGTTTTTCCTTTAACATCACCAATGATATTTAAAATTTCGGCAACATTTGCGCGTGGTCGGCGCTTGTCAATAATTGCGATTGGGGTTTCGTTTTTAAGTAGTTTAGAGAAGTTACGCGCACGTGCAGCGCCACCGTGGTCTGGAGAAACTACAACTACATCTTTTAGTTTCTTTTTGTCCATGTGTGCAGCAAAAACCGCGGCTGCTGAGAAGTTATCAATTGGAATGTCAAAAAACCCTTGGATTTGAGCAACGTGAAGGTCGATGCAAATTAGTCTGTCAATTCCAGATTTTTCTAGTAGATTTGCCACTAATTTTGCGGTAATTGGCAGTCTAGACTGATCTTTTCTGTCTTGGCGACAATATCCATAATACGGCATGATAACGGAAATCGGTCCAACTGAGGCTCTTTTTAAAGAGTCTACAAAAATAAATAATTCCATTAAGTTTTCGTTAACAGGACGGCAAGTTGGTTGAATAATAAAAGTATGGCATGCACGCACACTTTCATCAGCAGACAAACAAACTTCGCCGTCTTGAAACTTCAGCGTATTGACTTTAGACAAAGGAATATTTGTGTATGCAGAAATTTTATCTGCAAGATCTGGATTTGCAGATAGAGTAAACAGTTTAATTTTTTTACCATTAATAATTGTTTCCATGTGTATCCTTCTTATTTTTTTAATTTAAAAAAATAAAAGTAGGTAGACCCTACTTTTATTTTACAAAATATATTAAATTAACTTATTTAGCTTGAACTTGAGCGTTGTATTCTTTTAATACAGCGTCTGTTAATTCTGCTCTAAATTCACTTACAATAGGGTGTGCAATGTCTCTGTTTTCACCTGTGTTAGTTTTACGAGAAGGCATAGCAATAAATAGACCTGATTCTCCTTCAAGAACTTTTACACCGTGAACAACGAATACATCGTCAAACACAACTGAAGCAACTGCAAGAAGTTTTTGTGAATCTTCAAGAAGTTTAACTTGAACTTTAGTAATTTTCATACTTAATTTATATCTAGAAGCAATTTATTTAAGTATTTAGTGTTTGCTCCAGATCCCTTTCAAATATTTACTAAATACACAAATAATTATATAATATTTTTTCCAAAAATAAAGAGAAAAAACACACAACTAAGCCATTTTGTGGTTTAATCTGAGTGGTTTTTGGCTAAAAATATGCCTAAATTTTGTATTTTAGACAAATTTTTTGAAAAACTTTGGATTTTTAGGCATTGAGAAGAAGTTTTTAAGTTGATTTTTAACGCTTTTAATTTGAACCTCTAAATGAAATCCAAAGCCTGTCTATTTCTTTTTTCATGTTATCTTCGTGTAAAAACAGCTCATCTTTGTCGCCTTTTTGCGCAGTTAATATTTCAAATAGATTTTCGTATTTCGGCTTAATTTGAATATCGCTGACCTTGCCAGTTTCAAAAAATTTATCAATTTGCGCATCAAGTAGACGAAGATTTAAACTTTTGTTGGTTAAATCAAAAGTATCCATTAACTGTTTTTTGTGAACTGATTTAAGCGGAGAAATATAGCCGATTTCATCTGCATTGTCTTTAGCATTTTCAAAATCCAGCATGAAGTTAATAAAGTCATAAGCATTATCTAAATTCGCGGTTTTTGGAATTTGCAGTCCGTCTATAAAAAAGTTAGTACCGCTTTTGGGTTTGTGGAACTTAAGGTTTTGATTTACCTTTCCGTCTTGCCCTTTGATGATGTTAAGAGCGTCTCCTGAATACGCGTTAATTAAATCAAAAGTGCCGTCTGTCATAGCGTCGAAAATCTCGTCAGTAATAAATCGCATCTTTGGGTTGTTTTGAATAGAGGTTTTTAAAAAATCCATTGCTGCACCAATAGCGGGTTGATTTTGTTTTTGGTTTTTGTCGGTGTCTAAAAGCGGATTCATCGTGTAGCCAAGGTGTTTAAGTGCAACCATAAAACCGTCTCTGGAACTGTCATACATCGCCATTTTAGGGTATTTTTCTTTAGTTTGAAATATTCCCCAACCTAGATTTTCAACATCTCGTTTGAGTTCTTCTGAGTTCTCTCCGGCTGTGTTGTAAAATAGACCAACATACCCCCAGAAGTAAGGAATTGAGTAGTCTAGAAAATCAAACTCAGGGTCGGTGCTGATTTGGCTGTTATAATCTTTGATTAGTTTATAGATTTGCGGTGAAAAAATCTCTTCTTTTTTGTATTTGATTCTACTCCAGTCAATTTTTTGGATGTAGCCTTTTTTAAGCATTTGCACAGCCGCGTAGTCAGAAAGCACAGAAATGTCAAACTTATCTTCGTTTGAAATTTTTTGAACTGCGACTTCATTGCTGGTAAAGTTAGAAAAAGCGAGTCCTTTTTTGTTTTGGCGGGCAAATCGTGGAACTAATTCTTCATCTGCAAAAAACTCATTTGGGATAAGTAGTTTAACTTTTTTGCGGTTGACCACAAAATTGTAAATTACAAAAAAAGAAAACAAAAAAAGGAAAGCAAATGAATTTATATACTTAAGTAATTTTAACTTAGACATTGCAGCTATTTTCCTTTCTTTCTTTTCTGACTTTAATTAAAGCAGTTGTATAGTCGTATACTACTTTAATCATGATAACTAAAATTATCAAAGTAGACAGTGCGTTAATTGATGGATTTAGGCCTCTTTTCAAGGTATATAGGTATATAGAGATATTTTGGATATTTGAACTACCCGAAACAAAGTAAGAAATAATAAAATCGTCAAAAGACATAGTAAAGGCAATAATTGCGCCTGCTTGTATACCTTCTTTAATTTGCGGAACCAATATCTTAAAAATTGCTGAAAAGTACCCACAACCTAGATCGTAGGCTGCGTCTAAAATGTTTTTATCTAGAGTCAAAATTTTGGGGTAAACAGCAGCCAGAACAAAAGGAACCGAGAAAACAATGTGGGCAAGTAGAATTGAAAAGAAACCAAGCGGAATTTTAAAAGCAGTAAAAAAGAAAAATAGAGAAAGCCCAAAAATAATGTCTGGCGAAATGATTGGGATGTTGTTAAAAAAGAAAATAGCGTCTTTGCGTTTTTTTGAAAAATTCGCAATAGAAATTGCGGCCAGTGTGCCAATAATAGTTGAAATGATTGTAGAAATTACGGCAATAATTATGGTGTAGATAACCGCTTGGGTTAAGTTAGGACGCAGAAACAATTCTTGATACCACTTAACTGAAAAACCAGAGAGTTCTTTTAGTGATTTTTTGGAGTTAAAGGAAAAAATGATGACAAAAAGCACTGGGATATATATCAAAATTATGGCCAGTGTGACAAATATTTTTCTAAATATTAAACTTCTATTGTCTTTCATTCCACTTATACCTAATTCGGTCTGCTACCTTAATTAGCAGTAAAATTGCAATCATGATGAGTGAAAACACAATGGCAATCGCTGAGCCAAAGCCAAAGCGTCCAGACTGTGTGATGTGTTGTTCAATAAAATTGCCAATTAAATAACGGCCATTCCCTAAGTATTTGGGAATTACGACGCTCGTTGCTGCTGGCAAAAATACAAGCAAAATCCCTGAAAACACACCTGGCAAACTCAGTGGCAAAACCACTGACTTAAAAGTTTTGAAGTTATTAGCCCCAAGGTCAGCCGCAGCTTCCTTTAGTGAATTGTCCATTTTTGAAAGACTGGCGTAAATTGGTAAGACCATAAAAGGTAAAAAAGAATAGACCAGGCCTAAAACAATTGCTGAGTTGGTACCCAAAATATTAAAGGGTAGAATTTCTAGAACTTGCTTGATAGAAAGTACTTTGATTAACATGTTGATCCACATTGGCGCAGTAATTAAACTTAGACACAAAACTTGTGCACGTTTCTTTAAAAAAGTAATAGAGTAGGCCAAAGGATAGCCAATGGCCAGGCAAATTAGAGTAGCCGTTGCTGATAGTTTAATTGATGAATACATCAATTTTGATGCTGTTTTGTCGGTAAAAATATTTGTGTAGTTTTCAAAAGTAAACTTAATTCGCTCAACGCTGGCGTTGTCTTTAAAAGAATACAGCACCATTAAAACAAATGGTATTACAATTAAAAAAACTATTAAAATTAAGTAAGGCAAAAACAAAGAAAAGTTAAAGACTCTTTTTGAGTCTAAAATTTTTCTATTCATTTTCCTTTTCCATGACGTGAATGTCTTCTGGGTTAAAGTCTATATCCACTTCTTTGCCAACCGGCACATAGTCGGTGGTGTGAATTGTGTAAAGTCGGTCTTTGGTTTGCACGTCAATTTCGTAAAATATACCTTTAAAAGCCACGGAGTCTGTAACTCCTGTAAACTTACCAGTTCCTTTTTTTACAATATCTATGTCTTCTGGACGAAGTACAACTTCAACTGCCTGATTTTTTGAAAATCCTGAGTCTACGCACTTTAGTTCTTTGTGGTCAAAACATACCAAAAAGTCGTCTTTCATAGTAGCAGGAATAATATTTGATTCGCCAATAAAACGCGCAACAAAGCGGTTAACTGGTTCGTTGTAAATGTCTACAGGGGTTCCGATTTGCTGAATTTCTCCTTTGTTCATAACAACGATTTTATCAGACATAGTCAGTGCTTCTTCTTGGTCATGCGTAACAAAAATAAAAGTAATTCCAGCGTTTTTCTGCATTTCTTTTAGTTCATATTGCATTTCTTGGCGGGTTTTTAAGTCAAGAGCAGCAAGTGGCTCGTCAAGTAGCAGGACTTTTGGTTCGTTTATCAAAGCGCGAGCAATCGCAACTCGCTGTTGTTGACCACCAGAAAGCGAGGAAACTTCTCGGTTTTCAAAGCCTTGCAGACCAACTAGTTTTAAGTATCTTAAAACCTTTTTAGAAAGTTCTACTTCAATAGACTTAGCCGTCACTCTTTTCTTTTTAAGTTCAGCGATTTTCTTTAAATTATCTTCAGTTTTTCCACTGCGTTTAAGCATTTTAATTTCTGAGTCAATTTTAGCGTTGGGGTGTTTTAGTGTCAAAACCTTGGCTTTGTAGGTTTTTTTAAGTTCTTTTAACTCAATTTTGTCTTTGGTTTTTTCGGATTTTTCTAAAAACTCTTGATGCAGTTTTTTAATTGCTTCTTTTAATCTAAAACGATAGTTTTTAATTCTAAGTGGGAATGCGATGTTTTCAAAAACATTAAGGTGTGGAAAAAGTGCGTATTTTTGAAATACGGTGTTGGTTTGCCTTTTGTGTGCAGGCACGTCAACGATACTTTTGCCACAAAACAAAACATCGCCAGAACCAGGGGTTTCAAAACCACCAATGATTCTAAGTAAAGTGGTTTTACCGCAGCCAGAGGGACCTAGAAGGGTAACAAATTCGTTGTCGTTAATGTTTAGAGAGACACCACGTAGAACTATTTGATTGTCAAAACTATTTGTGATGTCTTTGAGTTCAATAAGCGGGATTTCCAAAGTTTGTGCCCACCTTAATTTGCTTTTGCAAACTGAACTAAAAAGTCAGTATCTGGATTGTCGTAGTATGTTGACATCGCCTTGTAAAGGGCTTTTCTGGTGTTAATGTCGGCAGTTTCTGCTGGTGTTAAACCTGATTCTGCTTGGAATTTTTTGATGTATTTAATAGTGGTTTCGTCAATGTATCCGTCTGTGCGCAAAGTCTCTGAGTTTGCTTTAAGCAAGGCGGCGTAGCGAAGAGATAGATATCTTTGAATGACTTTAGCCTCTTGGTTAACTGTGTCTTTTTTGATGTCTTTTTCAAGGAAATAATCTTGTTTGTCGTTTAAAGTGTATGCGTTTTCGCCGGCTAGCTTTTCAACTTCGAATGGATTGTTTTCCTTATCTAAAGTTTGCCATTTTTTTTGTGTGTGGTCAAAATAATGCCAAAATCCTTGGGTGCAAGAAAGTGTAATTTGTGGTTTTGCGAAAGTTGCTTGTTGCAACACGTAGTAACTTTGGTAAATGTTTTTACCAAAAGTTTCAGTTCCGTATAGTTTATATCCGCCACCATATTTTAAGCAAGCTGCCAAAACTTCGGCAGCAGAGGCTGAGTTTTGGTTTACTAAAACTTTGATATTGTAAGGTTTTTTACTCTCTAGTTTACCTTCAATTATGTGCTCTTCTTTAGTTTTTGAGTTAACTAATTTAGCATATGGATTTTCAGATTTTGGCAGCAGTGCGCCAACAATAGTTTCAAGAGCACCAAGTTCACCACCTGGATTGTTTCTTAAATCTAAAATTAAAGTGCTGTCGTTTGAAGTTAACTTAGACTTCTCTAGTTTATCTAAAAGAGAGACAAAAGCATCACCTGTGATATCTTTTTTAAACTCACTAATTCTAATAACTGCAGTCTTAGGATCGGCTGTGCTTAGTTCCTCAACTGAACGGTGGTAAGTTTTTCTTCTTTCAACTTCAACAATACGTTCATCATTTGTGTCTTTGCTTTGGACAATTAACTTAACTTTCCCGTTGTTTTCATCAGTTTGAGTTCTAATCATTTGAACAGCAATTCTTGCACTAATGTCTTGAGCCTGTTCAAAATATAGTTTTTCTCCGTTGTTTTTAGTATCAAGAACACCAAGAATTTCGTCAGTAGGATAAAGTTTGCCAAAAGCACTAGATTGACGGTATACAGTTTTAACAATCAACCTCGGAAACTTCGCTTGATATTCAAAAGAAACCCCGATTTCGTCTCTTGCTTCTTCTTTTTGGTCGTATGGCGAAGGTTCACCACCAGAAAGTTCAGGATAATTGACAAACACTCTTGAGTACTTATCTAATATTTGGCTCATAAAGTTTTCAAGAGAACCATATTTAAGTCTATCAAACAACTGTTCATCTATGTCTTTGTAGTAATTTTGTTTGTAGTAGTCAAAAATTTTTCGTTGTAGTTGTTCAATTTCTCCACTATTTTGACTTTCTTTGTTGTCAGGAATTATCCAACGTGGGTCGTACAGTTTACACGCGGTTAAACTAAGCGCGCTTAGTAGGGTTAAGATAAATAAAAATAGTTTTTTCATATTTATACCTCTCTATTTAAAAAATTATTTAAGATGTTTAGCTAAATATAGGTCTGCGTATTTAAGTTCCAGCAGAATTCTTTTGTCATTTGGTCTGAACTTCAAGATTTTTTCGCACTTTTCTTTAAGTTCAAGAAAGTAAGTTTCATATCCTTTTTTATTTAAAATAAAATCTGAATAAAAACAGTCAAAGTTAGTTTCAGGTTTCTCGTTTCTTAAATTTAAAACAAGAACATTATAGTATACGCCTTTGTCAAAAACAATGTATTCGTCTAATAACCAAAAGCCTTTTTGGTTTAAAAATTGCTTAAGCTCGGTTAACTTAGAGTGCACAGAAACTATGTATTTACCAGGTTTCGTGAGCTTAAGGATTTCAATCGCGGTAATTCCACCAACTCCCGAGATATTGCAAACCTCAAAATCAGCGCTAACTTTTTGAAATCCATTTGACAATATAAAATCACAGTTGTAGCCCCTTAAATTACGTTTGGCGTTTTCAAGAGGCAGTTTTTTATTGTCAACGGCTATGCCTTTTTTTAAGTTATACTTGTCAAACAAAATTTTTAAAAAATATCCGTGATCGCAGCCTATATCTAAAACTACATTGGCGCCTTTAGCAAGTCTTGCTAAAAACTCCAGTCTGTTAGTTTCTTTCATTTTTTTAATTCAAAATCTCGCTGGCTTCTTTAGTAAAGGTATCAATTTCTACTTTACTTGAAGTTGCAGAAACTTCTTTAGTGGTTGCTGCTATTAGTTTTCGGATTTTTTTAATGTGGCCAAGGATTTTAACAATGTCTGCAGTAATAGCCGCTGGCTCTGTGCTTTCGTTGTTTTCAACAGTTTCAATGGCTGAGTTGATTTTCTTTAAAATCTCTTGTCTCACCTCTGGCTTTAAGCCATCTAGCGTTTCAAAGTAGACCTTAACTTGGCTGGCTGTTTTGTTTTTCCCATATAACTTATTTTCAATTAAGTGAGTTAAAATCGTAAAAAGTAAAATACTGTAACTTTGAAACTCAAAATGCCTAAGTATATCTCTTTTAATTAAAGTAACAGCGTGCTCTTCAATTTCTGAGTTTAAGCAGTGTAAAACTAGTGTGTTCATAGCCTGTCTTAGTTTCTCAATTTCTGAGTTGGCTTTAGGTTTAACTGTAGGTTTTAGCGGTGGTTTGACTTCGGCGACTTCTTTTAAACTCAAGTCAATGTTAAGTTTTTCTTTAGTTTTGGCGATAAACAAGTTCTTAACTGTCTCATCTGCGTATTTAAAAACTTCTTTAAAGTTATTTTTAAAATGCATCACAGAGTTAATGTCAGTGCTATCAACTTGGCTAACAATTTTGTTAAAGAAGAAGGTAAAAATGTCTTGTTTTTGGCTAAGAAGTTTTTCAATTCCTGCTTTGCCGTTTGCCTGGAAATACTCATCTGGATCTTGTTTATTTGGAATATTTACTATATAAACATTGGTTTTGGGAAACCTTAAAAACTTAAAAGCGACGTTTTCAGCGGCTTTTTGTCCAGGCAAGTCTCCGTCATACATTAAAACAATGCTTTTGGCGTTGTCAACAAGCATCTTTAAGTTAGCCTCGGTTAAAGTAGTTCCCATTGTCGCGCAAGCATTTTTAAAACCTGCGTTAAAAAGAGCAATGACGTCAAAAAAACCTTCAACTAAAATAACTTCTTTTCCAGGGTTGTCTTGAAGTGCATCGGACAAGTGATAAATTACTTCTTCTTTTTTAAACACCAAGGTATCTGGTGAGTTTACGTATTTAGGGTTATCTTTAGATTCAGTTAAAGCACGGCCAGAAAAGCCAACAATTTTGCCGCTTATGTTTTTAAGCGGAAACATCACACGGTTTTTAAAGAAATCATAAATACGCTCGCCGTGCACACCAATTAACGAGATATTTTTTAAAGTTTGTACAGCAATTCCTTGTTTGAGCAAGGTTTCTGACATTAAGTTGTCAGAAAGTGCAACACCGATTTGAAAGTGCTCGATGGTCTCTCGGCTTAATCTACGTTTTTCAGTTAAATACGAAAAAAACTCAGCACCAGAGTTGGTTTTAAGTAAACGCATGTGCATGAACTTAGCCGCCTCTGCGCACGCTGTGTATTCATTTTCAAGTGGGTCTGGCTTGTAGGTATATCCTAAATTTAGTCTTTTAGAAAAATACTCAAGCGTAGCCTTTACGTCTAGTTTTTTAAATTTTTGATAAAAATTAAAAGGAGCACCGCCTGTTTTGCAAGACATACAGTATGCTATGTTTTTTTCAACAGAAATAGAAAGTGAGGGATTGCTGTCATTGTGAAACGGACAAAGCGCTTTGAAGTTCTTGCCAGTTTGCGTAACTGCTATCCCTAGTTCTTGAACTAACTCTAAAATACTGATTTCTGAGTTGATTTTAGCAAAGATATTTTCTGGATTTGTTTGCAATTTTCTAAAGTTTAATTTTGTTAAAAAGATATTGATTGATATCTTTGATGGAAATTCGCTCTTGTTGCATGGTGTCGCGGTCGCGAATGGTCACGGTTTGTGTCTCTGCACTTTCAAAGTCCACGGTAATGCAAAAAGGTGTACCGATTGCGTCTTGGCGACGGTATTTCTTTCCGACAGACCCACCACTTTCTTCTAAATAGCAGTCAAAGTCTTTAGCAACTTGACGGTAAACGGATTCGGCTAGTTCTGAGTGCTTTGCCTTATTTAAAGGAATGATTGCGGCCTTATACGGCGCTAAAAACGGAGAGATTTTCAGAACTTGTCGAACATCTCCGGCTTCTACCTCTTCTTCTTTTAAAGCATTGGCGATAAACATAAAAAACAAACGCTCAACGCCAACACTAGGCTCAACGCAGTAGGGCACAAAACGAGAGTTGTCGTCTGGATCTAAATAACTTAAATCCTGTCCTGAAAACTTCTGGTGTTGAGAAAGGTCATAGTCAGTTCTAGAGGCAATTCCCCAAAGTTCGTCAAACCCCCACGGAAAGCGGTATTGAATGTCAGTAGTGGCATTTGAGTAAAAGGCTAAGGCTTCTTTTTTGTGGTCTGAGTAAACTAAGTCAGCCGGATTTACTCCCAGGTCTAATAAAAACTGCATGCAGTATTTTTTAAAGAAAGCAAAAACTTCAAGTTCAGTGCCAGGTTTAACAAAGTATTCAAGTTCCATTTGTTCAAACTCGCGAGTCCTAAAAATAAAGTTACCAGGTGTAATTTCGTTGCGGAAAGCCTTGCCAATTTGACCAATTCCAAACGGCAACTTAGCGCGAGTAGTTCTAAGGACATTTTTAAACTGAATAAAAATATTTTGGGCGTTTTCAGGACGCAGGTAAATTTTGTCTTTACTGTCTTGAACAACCCCTTGGTGAGTTTCAAACATCATATTAAACGCACGAAGTGGTAGCCATTCGGTTTTTTGACAGTTTTGACAAGGAATTTTCTGCTCAGTAATATAACGCTCAATTTCTTCAGTTTTCATGCCGTCTACATCAAAACCATTGAAATCAAAAACTAACTTGTCTGCTCTAAATCTTTGATTGCAGGCCTTGCATTCAATTAACGGATCTGAGAAACTTTTGACGTGTCCAGAGGCATGCCAAACTAAGTTGTTAAGTAAAATTGGTCCGTTTAGCAGTTGATTGCGAGGAAAGGCTTGGATGAAGTATTTAGTCCAGGCTGTTTTGATATTTTGTTTAAGAAGTGCTCCAAGTGGTCCAAAATCCCAAGTATTGGAAAGTCCTCCGTAAATCTCGCTACCTTGATAGACAAAGCCTTGTTGTTTACAGTAAGTAACTATTTCTTCAAATGTAAGTAGTTTTTCGTTTTTTTCCATAAATTATTCTTCCTTCCAGTTTTTAAGCATCAACTTCTCAATGTTTTCAGAAACTGAAACTACAATGTCAAACTCAACTTTTTGTTTAAGTTCTTGTCTCGCTTGCATTGCTAAATTCTTTTTAAGTAGGTTAATTGCTGCTCCGTTTTTGCCAATTAAAATGGCTTTTTGACCAGGTTTTTGGCAAACTATTTTGACAAAAAACACGGTTTTTGTGCCAACTTCTTGAGTGCCTTCCAAAGAAACTGCTACTTTGTAGGGAATTTCTTTGTCATATAATTTAAGCAGTTGCTCGTGGACAAACGACAAAATGTATTCGCTATAAGTTTGTGAACTGTTGTAATCGGCCGGATAAATTAACTCGCTTGCACTAAAGTAAGGCAGGGTGAGTAAAATTAGTTTATCTAAGTTTTTCAAAGTTACGTTAGAAATTGGGATAAACTCAGCAAAGTCGTGCACTGCTTGAAATGACAAAATGATTTCAAGAATTTTGTTTTTCTTTAAAATATCTTCTTTGGTGATTACCAAAATTGTCGGAATTTTTTCGCTTTTCAAGACTTTAAGTACAGGCAAAAAAGCCTCTGAATACACGCGGTCAACCAGCAAATAACAAACATCGCTTCCGTAAATTGCACTGTAGGCCTCTTTCGTGACCAGAGTTTCTAGTTGAGTGGTTGGTCTAAAGGTAATACCTGGCGTGTCTACAAACCCGATTTGAAAGTTCTTAGTAGTTTTAACTCCAAGCAGCGCTTTTTTAGTAGTCTCTGGTTTAGGAGAAACCGCTTGCGCACGGTAGCCTAAAATGTTGTTCAGTAAACTAGACTTACCAGTGTTAGGAGCTCCAACAATGCACACCGAACCTGCTTTAAATTCGGTCATTATCTAAGTCAAAAGAAAACGGCAGAAGTTCAGAAACTGTAGTTTCTTTGATATCTTTTTTGGTGTTCGTTAAAACAACTTTCATGTCTTTTGGACAAAGTTCGGCAATTACTTGTCTGCAGGCTCCACACGGAGAAATGGGTGTGTTGGTTTTTGCGGCCACAAAAAGAGTTTTAAAATCAGCTTTACTAAATCCTTGAGACATTGCAGAAAATAAAGCGGTTCTCTCAGCACAATTGCACATTGAATACGCTCCGTTTTCAATGTTAAATCCTAAAATAAACTTACCGTTTTTAAGTTCCAGGGCTGCACCTACTTGAAAATTTGAGTAAGGGCAATACGCCATTTTCATAGCCTCTAGTGCTTTATTGATGCCAGTCATATTTCTTCCTTTCCATTCCGATAAACTTCAAAATTTTTTCAGTTAAATCCATCATGACCTGTTCGTCTTCTTGAGTCTCGTGGTCATAGCCTTTGACGTGTAAATAGCCATGCACTGCCAAAAAACAAAGTTCTCGTTCATAGGAATGTTCATATTCTTTTGCCTGTTCAAGGGCTTTGTCAAGCGAAATAAAGATGTCGCCACAACTTTGTTCGTCAACTTCATCAGGAAAAGAAATCACGTCTGTAGGTCTGTCTATATTTCTGTATTGTTTGTTTAAGTTATGCAAATAAGTGTTGTCTGCCAAAATTATTTGCAGGGTTTTTGTGTCGTCTATTGTTTTAAATAGTCGTGTAAGTAATTTAACTTCTGCTTTAATTTCGCGAGCACCCAACTCAGAAAAGATATTAACGCGCATTTTTTTCGTAACGGTCAACTATTTTCATGACCAGTGGGTGTCTAACTACGTCCATTGGTTCAAACTCTATGAAGCGAATATCTGAAATATCGCTAAGCAGTTGTTTGGCCTGAACTAAACCAGACTGAACTTTTGCAGGCAAATCAATTTGAGAAATGTCGCCAGTGATTGCCATTTTTGAGTTAAAACCAAGGCGGGTTAAAAACATTTTCATCTGCGAGCAAGTTGTGTTTTGAGCCTCGTCTAAAATTACAATGGCATCTTCCAAAGTGCGCCCACGCATATAGGCCAACGGTGCGATTTCAATTAAACCTTTTTCAATGTAAGAAAGGGTTTTTTCACGGCCCAAAATATCGTAAAGAATATCGTAAATCGGTGTTAAGTAAGGGTCAATTTTTTCTTTTAAGTCACCTGGTAAAAATCCTAGGTTCTCACCGGCTTCTACAACAGGGCGAGTAATTATAATTTTTTTGACATTTTCTGCTTTAAGTTCATTTAAAGCATAAGCCACTGCGATAAAGGTTTTGCCAGTTCCAGCAGGACCTGTTGAAAAAACTAAATCATATTTATTTAAAGCCTCAAAGTAAATGAGTTGTGAGTAAGTTTTGGGAAAAAGTTTTTTACCCTTAGCAGTGTAACCAATGGGTTTGGTATTTTTATACAGTTTCTCAAAATTATCAAGGTCGTCTTTTTCGGCTAAATTAGCACAATACGCCAGGTCTCTTTTAGAAAGTACGATATTATTGCCAACTTTAAAAAGTGAGTTAAACATTTGCGTAAAAATTACTTTTTCTTGCTCAGAAAAGGCTTTGGTAACAATTGCATCGTTGCTAACTAAAAACTCTCTTTGAAAGTAGTCAGAAATTGCTTTTAAATTCTTGTAGTTAGCACCAAAAATATTGACTAAAGCATGGGGATTTTCAATTTTATAAATATATTTTGTCTCTGTGTTCATCAACAATCATTATATCATTTGCCCAAGTTCAAATAAAGCAGGACTAATTTGTTTTTCTTAATTTTTTTGCATTATTTTTAAAAAGACTTCTTGTCTAAATTTTGGTGCACGATATACTAAAAAAATAAAAAAACTCCGCAAGCGGAGTTTTCAAAGAAAGGAGCAAAAATGGAGCAGGTGATGGGAATCGAACCCACATAGCCAGCTTGGAAGGCTGGAGTTTTACCACTAAACTACACCTACAAGTGGTCGGGAAGACAGGATTTGAACCTGCGACATCTTGGTCCCAAACCAAGCGCTCTACCAAGCTGAGCCACTTCCCGATTAGATGGCGTACCCAAGAAGATTCGAACTCCCAACCTTTTGATCCGTAGTCAAATGCTCTATCCAGTTGAGCTATGGGTACAGGCAAGAATTTATTAGGTAACCACTTAATAAAATCTACCAAATAAGTATAACACTTTCAAAAATAATTTTCAATTTAGAGCAGCTAGAAGTAAAAAATTAAAACTGACTGGTTTTTTTCCTTAAACTTAGTCTCGCTTTGCTCGCCAATTTGGTGGCCGTTTCTAGAAATAGTGTTGATTTTTTTGGGTTCAACAAAGACAAAAATACCTTCTGCTTCTGCACATTTTTCTTGTTTTTCGTTAAAAATTACAGACTTTGCCGAAAAGTATTTTTCGTTTATTTTCAAAACTTTAGCCAGAGCAATGTAATTAGAGTTTGTAAAAACTGGTATTATGAATTTAACTTTTAAACTACCAGTCATTGCTAGTTTTTCAGGAAAATAAGGAATGTATGCACGGCACGCCAACTCATCTAAAACTGCAGATATTGCGCCTCCGTGCGTAATTCCGCTGTAACTTTGGTGAAATTCAGTTGGAGAAAACCTAGAATAAAGCATTTTATTGCTAAGTTCATATATTTTTAAGTTTAAGTCAGTTGGTCTACTTCCGCACACCAAACAGCTCTTAGCATTGGCTAGTTTTTTTAAAAGAGTTTCTTGCATTTTTACCTCTTTTGATTTGAATTACTTTAAAAAAATCGCTTAAGCGGACTTAAGCGATTTTTAAAATCTTTTTTACCCGTACCCGCTTAGGGACTCGAACCCTAGACCCTCTGATTAAGAGTCAGATGCTCTAACCAAACTGAGCTAAGCGGGCAGTAAGTTAATTATATTTTAATTATTTTAAATATGCAAACTATTTAAAATCGCTTATAAAAGTTTTTGAAACAACGCAACCGAATCTAGTTGTTCCCAAGGAAATTCTGGATTGCCAAAATGACCAGAAATAGCGGTTTTTGAGTAAATTGGTTGTTTTAAGTTCAATTTTTGAATAATACCTTTTGGCGAAAGGTCAAAGTTGGTCTTGATAAACTCAAACAGTTTTTGTTCAAGTGCTTTGTTAGTGCCGTCATCTAAAGTAACAAATAAAGAAGTAGGTTGGGCAACTCCAATACAGTAAGAAATTTCAATAGTAGCTTTGTGTGCGAGTCCTGCGGCTACAATGTTTTTAGCCAAGTATCTGGCCATGTAAGATGCTGAGCGGTCTACTTTTGAAGGGTCTTTGCCACTAAACGCACCACCACCGTGTGGCGCTGTTCCGCCATAGGTGTCAACAATAATCTTGCGGCCGGTTAATCCTGAGTCTCCATGCGGACCACCAATTACGAAACGACCGGTAGCATTGATAAAAATTTGGGTGTTTTGAGTAATTAAACTAGAGGGAATAATTGCTTGAATTACGTACTTGTAAATCTGTTTTTTTAACTCGCTTAAGTCAACGTCTGGCTCGTGTTGAGCAGAGACAACAATTGCGGTAATTTCTTTAAGTTCGCCTATATCTGAAAACTTAGCGGTAACTTGGGTTTTGCCATCTGGTCTAAGTCCGTTAACTATGCCTTGTTTTCGAACTTCTGTAAGTCGGCGAGATAGTTTATGGGCATAGTAAATACAAGGAGGTAAATACTCAGGAGTTGAGTCTTCTGCGTAGCCAAACATGATGCCTTGGTCGCCCGCGCCTTGGTCTTCTTTATCAACTCCAAGAGCGATGTCTGGAGACTGGGTTTTGATTTTAACTAAGTACTCAATTTCGTTTGCTGAAAACAAAAGTGCAGGGTCTGTGTAGCCAATTTCTTTAATTGCTTCCTTTGCAAGCGCTGCGTAGTCAAATTGATACTTGGCTGTAACCTCGCCAAAAAATAAGCAAAAGTTTGTAGTTAAAGCAACTTCAACTGCACATCTAGCGTTTGGGTCTTTTTTAAGTACTGAGTCTAAAATGTAGTCAGCGATTTTGTCAGCGATTTTGTCAGGATGTCCTTCGCAAACAGACTCAGAGGTAAAGTAATAACTCATTTTTAAAATCTCCTTCTTTAGTGTTTTTTGTGTATTTTTAATTTTTTCTACTCGTTGTAAAGAGTTTCAAATTGTTGATGAAAATCAATAAAGCGAGTAAAGATATCTTCAGGAATAAAGAAACGAAAGGTTTCTTTAAAACGAGCAATCGTTTCGCTGTGGGAATAGGCAACTTTGTAGGCTGTAGACATTCTCATAATACAGTAAATGTCGGCAGTTAAAATAATTTGCGAAATTGTAGTGTTTTGAATTTGATTTTGTTTTTCAATAAAAGTTTTAGAAATTCCGGATTCAAATGAAGTTCTAACGATTTCTGTGGCTTTTTTAGCAAGTTGGATACGCTTAGCAATCACCGCTCCGTTTTGTACCTTTGTTGTCAGTTCACTTTGTGGAAGGCTTTTTAAAATCTCGTGGTTAAGCAGAGTAGCAAAATTACTGTGGTTATCTAAATACTGACAGTAAGTGACAAGCGTATTTAAATTAGCAGTAGAAAGGCCCATCAGTTCACCCAGGCGATTGGCAATTTTAGTTAAAAACTCAAGGTACGAAGTGTCTGTTAAGGCTGAGTTTAAAACTACGCCAAACAAGTCAGAGGTTAACGAAATAAACTCGTTTTGTAGACGAGCACGTTGCACTTTTTCGTGAATTCGGTCGTGTTGAATGGTTTCAGAGATAATAGTCAAGGCCCTTAAAACAAGTGAGTACAAAATAAAGACTAGAGACCTCAAAATAACGTCGACAAGTGAGTTTAAAAGGTCTTTGTAATTCACAAACGAAAACGCATAGAAACGGTTTGTTACAAATATATGCATGATGGTCAAAATACCAAACAGAAACCCTGCGCTGTAGGAAAACGCTTTTCTGTCTTGATACAGACAAATAATTGTTAAAACTACGTAAAAAAGAGAATATGAGAAAGTCTCTAAGACTACAAATGCCAACGATTTATTGAAGTAAAGACCGTTTCTGAAAAACAGCGGGCTAATATTGACTTTCAAGTAAAACAGAGAAACCGCGATAAACAGGTAAGAAATGATAAAGTACTGCGCAATTTTTTGCTTATGGATAGCAACATCTCTGTTTTGATTTGGCTCACTTTTGGACGGTTGAATCATTCTTTTTAACAAAAAGTTAAATACAAACAGGAAAGGAAAGGTAGCAACAGTTATCGCCCAGTTGACAATTGTGCGGTTTTGCACAACTTTAGGGTCTAGACCTTCTAGTCCTATCTTGCTGACAGAAATAATTAACATCAACAAAAATAAAAATAAGTTAAATAGAAAAATAATGTTCTTAATTACAGTGTTTCGTCTAGTTAAAACATTTAAGTCATCTGTAATAACAACATTATTTTCAAAACCAAATAGTTTAGAGAAACTACTGGAAATTAAATTTTTAAATTTTTTGGGTTGCACCAAGTTGAAAAATTAAGACAAAAACAGTTTTGTTAAACTATTTTTGTTGAACAAGTACAGCGTTTTCAGTTAAGATTTGCGCAACACGAACAGCAGCGGTAGCAGCAATTGCACCCACGATGTCGTCAAGGAAAGTGTGGCAAACTCCGTCTTTTTTACCGTCTTCATTTAAACGGTTAACAAGTCCGTGTTTATTTACGTCAATATCACCAAAGTTAGTTTTACCAATGGTTCCATACATTCCAGAAAGGTCAAGCGCAAAGGTCTCGTCAATTCCAAAAAGTCCAAGGTCTTGCTCAATGATATCTTGAATTGGGCCTTCTAGTAATTTCTTTTCAGCAGCGATGTCAATGGCAATGCCAAGTTGCACAAAGTGAAACACGTCTCTTAGTGAAAGAATTTTTTCAACAGATTCTGTGCAAAGTTCAAATGGAATGTCTTTGATGTATTTAGATTGTTGTAGATAAGCGATTTCAGCGATGTCTTTAACAGATACTCCTCTTTTGGCAAGAGCAGCGATATTTAGTTTAAGCATTTCTGGTCTACTAAAAACAATTTGTGGTTTTTTATTCATATTTCCCCCTACATATACTTTTTAATTATAGCACCGATAAACTGGTTTTAGGGTTTAAAATGATATAATTAGTTCAGAAAAAGGAAGATTTATGCAGTTTACAAAGAAAAGAAAATTAGTTTACGATATTTTAAAAGAACTTGCCAAACCTGCTTCAGTTGAGCAAATTTATGCTAAACTTTTGGAGTTTGATATCAATATTTCAACCATTTATCGTGCTCTTGATTTTCTTACTCAAAACAAGTTAGTTGAACACATCATGCTTGATAAAACTGCGTATTTTTTTGTAAAGAAAGACAGACACACCCACTACATGATTTGCGAAAAATGTCAAAACATGTTAGAAATTGACTGCAAGGTTTTAAACTTAATAAAAGATGCGATAGAACTGCAAAACTTTACCCCCAAAAGTCATGAACTGACAGTTTATGGATATTGCTCCGAGTGTAGTTTAAAAGTCAATCAGTAAGTTTTTAAAAACTTAAAAATGCTGTATTCCAGAACACCAGCAAAATAAAAACAGGAAATGAATAAACGCAAAAAAACTTTACAACTTTTGACAATAAATGCAGCAATTGCTGCTGTTTACTTTGTACTAACTGTGTTGTTAGAACCTTTTTCTTATGGACAAATTCAGTTTAGAATAAGTGAAATTTTAATGGTTTTGGTGTTAATTAACTTCAAAGTAGCACCAGGTATAGTCTTGGGGTGTTTTGTGGCTAATTTGTTTAGTCCTTTTGGTATTTGGGATGTCATTTTTGGTACACTTGCCACAGTTATTTGTTTGATATTGATGTATGCATTTAAGAAAAATATATTTATTGCCCTACTTGCTCCAAGTGTTGTTGGTAGCGCTGTTATAGCTGCGATGCTTAATTTAATTTTAGGACTACCATTTTTTGAAACATTTATTTATGTAGCAATCGGAGAAGGAGCAGTACTTTACTTAATTGGCGTGCCGTTTTACTATTTAGTTCAAAAAAACGAAATTGGCTTGGCTTTGAAAGAATTGTAAAACCCCCAAGATTGTCATTTACAAGGATAGTGCGTTTGTTTTTTTGAATTATTGTAGTGTTCTAAGTATTCTTTAAAGGTATTCGGACCGATTTTCTTTTATTTTTTAACATCATCTGCCAAATTCTTTCGCCTTCGCATTCATTTATTAGTTTTTCCTTTAAGGCCATAACTAAAATGTCTCCTGTAGTGATAAATTCTAAATTATATTTTTTGATGTATTGGCATATATCTTTTAAATTGTTGCTAGATAAAAATCCATTAAAGGTTTTTGCAAGTGCTATACATATTGCTTCTCCACTGCCAATTGATTTACCTTCTTTACCGCAGATTAGTTCTTTGTATAATCTTTCTTCATCTGAGTTTATTTCAGCATCATAAATCTCAGCGTTTGAGTTTAAAATAAAACTATCTAATTTTGTTTTTAGTATTCTTCTGATAGCAGGCTTATCAAGTTCTGCATATACCTGTTTAGGAATAATTATTCTGCCTTTAAACAGTTTTTCAATAATTTCTTCTTTTTCAACTAATAAAAAAGTGGCTAAACAATCTGTGTCAAAATATATTTGTTTAGCCAAGTTCTGGTATTTGTTTTTCATCAATTCCATATACTAAATCTGCTCTAAGCGCATCCAACAATAATTCATCACATTTGTTTTGAGAAATTTTTTCTTTATCAAGTAGTTTATTTGCCAAACTAATGTAGTGTCCAAGCACTGTTGTTTTCTTTTCTTCATTTGGAAAATAAAGTGCTGTGTCATAACCTAATTTTTTTGCTTCTTTGCTAACAACGATATCTTTCATTTCTTTTAATTCATTTTCATCTATGAAATTTTCGCCTTTTAATCTATAAAGCATGGCCTTGTGGCTTACTCCAAAATACTGTTCTAATTTGATTATGTCTGAAATTGTTATTTTGGTGGTTTTATTTTCGTTTTGAATTTTATTTACATTCTCTCTTAAAGAAATTTGTGGGATTAAAAAATACGAAGCAAACACTTCTGCATTATATTCTTCTGAGTTGTTGCTAGCGACATTTACGGTGCTTACTATGCTCTTACCAGGCTCTCCATAAAATAGGTGATAAAGTTCGTGTGCTAACGAAAAATTTTGTCTACCTATAGACATTTCTGAGTTTAAAGCAATTAAATTAGATTTTTTTCCTTTAAAACACGCACCACTAATATTTTTCCCGAGTGGATAAAAGGCTAATGTTAAATTTTCAATAGCTTGAACAAGTTTAAAAGTTTCAATAGGACTGTAGTTGTCTAGACCAAGTTTTTTTCTAAGCTCTTCTGCTTTATCTCTTAATTCTTGCCTATTCATGTTGACTCCCCGCGTCAATTTCATCCATTTCAAACTGATTAATTGCTATTTTATTGATTACCGAAAGGGATTCTAAATCTTCTGTGTTAGTTTCTTTTGCTCTAAACGAAATAGTTAAATTTGGTTTCAAATCATTATTAACCAACACATCTTTCAATGAACAACAAAACAAAGTTGCTATTTTTTCTAAAAGATATAAACTGATATTTCTTTCGCCTTTTTCAATCTTTGCGATCATACTTTGGTCTAAAGAAAGAAACTGTGCGACATTGGTTTGGGTTAAACCAGAGTTTTCTCTTAGTTCTTTAATTTTTTTGCCAATTTTTACTAAATCCATTTCTATCTATTTCCTTTCGAATTTAGTATAGCATCATTTGTCATAAAATTAAAATTATTTAATTATTTTTTATGACAAACTTTAAAAAAATAAAACAGCGCTAATAATGCTGTATGTTTTTGGCGGAAATTGCACATCTCTCAAACAAGAAGCAAAATGAGAATAAAAAACATGAAGTTTTAGAGGGGGCGGAAATTGCACATCTCTCAAACTAGTTGTGATGTTTGCTCTAGTTAACTTACGTTTTAGAGGGGGCGGAAATTGCACATCTCTCAAACGCGTTTAAATTGTTTGGAAAGCAAGTAGTCGTTTTAGAGGGGGCGGAAATTGCACATCTCTCAAACACGATGTGGATTTTAAAACTAAAATAGATGGTTTTAGAGGGGGCGGAAATTGCACATCTCTCAAACACGATGTGGATTTTAAAACTAAAATAGATGGTTTTAGAGGGGGCGGAAATTGCACATCTCTCAAACCTGTGTGCAACATCCTAAAAGCACAAATTGAGTGCTTTTCTACATAAATTATACAACCTTGATGTAAAATAATCTACTCTAAAACATCACCGTTGAAATATTTAATAATCTTATTGTTTTCATTCAAAAACTTTGGCCTATCTTTTTCCAAAGACACTAAAGTAATTTCGCTTTCTTCACAAATATTTTTTATTTGCATAATTTCATTTTCAGAAAAATACGCAAATAAAAAACCAACAAAAAGTAGTTTTATCTTTTTTGCTTCTAAGATAGTTTCAAGGTAATTTATAAATCTATCAAAAAGTGTTTCTTCTTTTTCTTTAAATTGCACTTTCATTAGTTTTAAAATATCGGTATTTTCTATGTCCTCAAAATAATCAAAATCAATTAAAGTAGAAGTTTTGAGTTCTTTTAACCAGGTTAAAATTGTTTCTTCTACTTTATTGAAGTTAAACATGGTTTCTGAGTTTGCGTTTTCTTTTAAAATTTTTTTATGCAACCAAGTGATTAGTTTCTTTTCATTCGAGGTAAGTGAAAACAAATCAGTTTGCAGGTCAACTTCTGAATCTAATTTTAGTTTTTTATCGCCATCAAAAAAAGTTAAGCCCTCAGTTTCTTCTTCAAATTCTTTTTTTAATAGCGAAATAAAATTAAAAAGTTCATTGACTTCTGGCACAAAAAGTACATTTAAAGAATTGTTTTTGAAGTTAATAAATTTATCGCAACCAGTTATTTTTAAAATCATATCTCTGTATACCTTTCAAAAGTGTTGATAACATTATTTTTAGGTTCGCCTAAATAATACTCAATATTGTTAAACTGTTTCTCAGTAAGTTCAGCAACCTGTACAGTGCCAGCAGGCGGAAGATTTTTTCTGATTTCTGCTTTAATGGCTTTTGCGTTTGCTGGGTTTAGTGCAAGTTTTGAATAAACAGATTCAGTCATCATGATAAACCCTGAGTTTACTAGAAACTTATGCCACCTAGAGTAATTTCTAAGATCAGTTTTAGTAGTTGAATTTACATCAAACATTACAATTATTCGCATCGCTCTGATTTGCATCTAAATAAGCATTCCTTTCTAGTAATTCTATTTTTGGAAAAATCATTTTGTTTGTTTTTAAAATATTTAAAACTTGCGTGGTATAGACAGAAATAGCGTTGTCAAGGAAACGTTCTTCGCCGTTTATCTTAATACGCTTAGAAAGCAATTTTCTGATTTCTTTTTTTGGAAAATCTGTATCTGCAAATAAAAACACCAATAGATCCACAACCGGGCGAAACGGCTCCATTAAGTCAGATGATAAATTAAAATTGTTGAAAGGACCTTTGTGAAAAATCCCAAGCTGTGTTAAGTAGCCATGTGAAACCAACTCGCGATTAAAACAACTTAAGATTATTGCATATCCATAATTTAAAAGTGTGTTGCAAACAGTTTCCTGTTCACGCGAAAACTTCTTGCCAAACAGTACAGAAAAGTACTCTTTAGCTGCCACACCTTCGCGATTACTTTGGTCAAAGCCACTAATTTCTTTGATGTATTTTTTCAAATTAGCGTGCTCTGGAAACTCAAAAATTTTAAGAACTTCCGCTTGCATATTGATTTTACTTTTAACAATCTCTTGCCAGACTAGCATTTTGGTTTCTTTTTGCCAGGTAAGTTGAGTGTTTAAAGCAGTTAATTGTGAATGAAAGTTATTCAAACCCAAGACTGTTCCTGCTGGGTTGTGTTTTTCATCGCAAATAATAACTGCAACATTTTGCTTAATTAGTTCCAGCAAAAGCGGTGAAGTTAGTAAAGTTCTATTGCTTTCTAAAATCAGACAAGAAAGCTCTGAAATTAAAACCTTGATTTCTTTCTCACCGTCAAAGATTGAAATGTAGCCGTGGATCAACGAAAGTTTAGAAGTTTTCTTTATAACTAAAGTTCTAAACATTATTTTTTATAGATTATTATTTTTTTGCTCTTAAAACCTGTTATAGACTCTCTTATTAGTGAAAAATCAAAATCTATTTTTTTATTTGTAGTAAAATTGCCGAAACTCACTTTTTTATCACGATTTTCAATGTCTGTATTATTGCCTAGATCAAAAATTTCACCCTGATTACTTACATTACTTTTTAACATAGAGGAGATAACGGTTTTCAGCAAATCAAACTGACTTAAAAGGTCAAGTTTTTGAAATCTAGTAATATATTCACTTGTGTTAAATTCCCCACTCACCAAAAATCTGCGTTGTATTACTGTGGTGATTTTTTTATGATTATATAATCTTTCTATAGTTTCATAAATTTCTCTCATTAGAGCGGAGTTATATTCTTCAATTGACAAATCTAATTTTTTAAAGTGTGGTTTCAGTTTTAACTTCTTTATATACTTATCGCGAATATCGTTTCTTTTTGCTTCAAAGTCTTTAGATATATTTTCATATTCCTTATCAAGCCATTGGTAATATAAATAATTTTGTTCTTCTAAAATATTTTCATTGGTGCCTTCATTTAAACTATTCTCACTGTTTTTAAGCAAAGCTGAAATTGCTTGCAATAATAATTTAATTTGAACAAAAAAATCTAGTTTTTCAAATTTTTTAAAATAATCTTTGACATTATTTTTATTACCTAAAAACTTTTGTAAAACAACGGTATTTCTTGTATAGTCTGAAGTATTTTTTATTATTTCGCAATATTTTTGAAAAAGGTTTTCATTATATTTTCTTAATGTTGAGCGAGAGTTTTTGAAGTTATCATCATCTTTTAATTTTTCATTGTAATCATTGTATATCTTCGTGTTTACATCTTTCATATCTTTAGAAATATTTTCATATTCCTTATCTAGCCAGCGATAATACAAGTAATTTTGTTTTTCTTTAATAGTTAAATTGCAAACATTGTGATAAGAAAAATTATCGTTTGTTTTTCCTGCTAACCTTACTTTTACTCCATCTATTTCGCATAGCGTTCCAAATGGAATAATTGGTTTTTCAGCGATTTTTGAATAAAGGGATGCGACTGTGTTTTTATTGCTGTATGCTTCTAAAATAAATGCTTTAAATTTAGCTAAATTAAATATCTTTCCTTGTTGATCTACTTTATCGTCGTAGAATTTAAAACACTGATAAATTGGAACAGTTGCTAGCTCTAAACTACTTTGCTCTCTACCATTTTCGCCCTTTGTTTTAAGTTCAACAATTGTGAAAAAAGCATTTTTTGGTTTATTAAAATGTGCGATGTTTTTACCCATAAAGATACGTTTAACTGGCAAATCCGAGTTTCCTTCATTTTTACCATAAATTGTTTCATCCCAAAACTTACCGGTGCTTCTAATTTCAGTCATTTTAGTAATTAGCTGGTCTTCTGATTTAAAAATATTTTCAAAATAATCTTTAAATGGTATTTTTTTGCCATTCACATTTACTGTTAATTTAGGCACTATCAATTTAAGATTTCTTGAAACTTTTTTGTCTTTAAAGTCAACAGTGCCGTCAGAGTGGTAAGTATGATTATTTTGAAAAATTTTAGCAAGTATTTCATTTAAATATGCATCGTGAGCATGGTGGAGTTTATTTAAGTTTCTATTCTTTAAAAAACCAAATTCAGTTCTAAACTCGCCAACATAACTAGATTTTGAATAAACTATTTTGAAGTTTTCTATGTTTTTAAATTTATGATTTTTTAAAAAATCAACAAAAGCCTTGTTGACCCAGTCTAAAACATTTTTTTGTCTATTTTCAAAACTGTTGATTTCTTGTTCAGTCAACTCAGATTTTCTGGTAAGCCTTATAAATTTTTCTTCGTTTAATATTCCTGATTTTTTTAAAATTTTCCAAAAATCTAACATATTATCTTGGATATCTAGACTAAGTGGAAACTTATCAGATTTTTTGCGGTTTTCATCTTTAGATGTTAAAACTAGATTATTGTGTATAGATTCATCTGTAATTTTGGACTGTGGAAAAACGTGGTCAATGTCATAATTATCTAGATCATCAATTCGTATACTTTTTCCAGTATACATGTCTTTACCAAGTTGAGAAAAATAAAGAAATAACTTTTTGCTATTCAAATCTGGGTCTTTTTCGTTATTTTTTAGTTCCACAAGCAATTTATCTCTGCAATCTATATATTGTTTGTCTTTAATGTTTTCAATTTGTTTTTTAATTTGTTCAACCCTTGAAGTTGTTTGTTTGTTTTTATCTTTAGGATTGTTAGTGCGAGTAAACTCAAGAGTGATGTGTGAAGGAATAGTACCACCCATAATTTCTATAATTTCGTCTATCAGTTTATTTGCTTGAACTATTGGTCTTCTAATCAAACCTGGAATAAACTTATCAACCAGATATTGATTTAAATAATTAGGATCTCTTTTGTTTAATTGTTTTTCTTTCTTTGCGTTTTCTTCGGCAATTATCTTAATGTTTTCGTCACCAAAAATGTAAAGTAATTCTTGCAGGTTTAAATTAGATTCGCGTAGATGAACAATTAATGGTTTAAATTCGCCATTTTGGTCATACAAAAATAGATTTAAAAACTTAAATGATAGTTTTCCTTTCTTGTTTGATTTAAGTTGCATCAATTTATTTAATTTAAGAACATCGTCTTCTTTAATGGTTCCTGAAATAAAATTATCCGAGGTAAGTTCTGATTTTAGTTTTACATTATTATTAAGTTCAATATCCTTAAACTCAGAAATATTGAAAGCAATAGCGTGTCGTTTAATTATTGCGATTTTTGCTTCAATACTATTACTGTCTGCACAACTAAAATCATTGATAATATGATCAAAGAAATAAACTTTGTTCGAAGTTAAATAGTCTTCTGGATTAATACCAGCGTAACCAAAAATTTCTCTAAACTTACGGTGAGCAGATAGAGATAGAGATAAAGATGGGTTATTTGCATTAAAGTCCATGGCTTTGGTAACATCTTCTTCTTTTTCTATAAAGTCTTTAATCATTTTAGGAGTTAATTGTTTCTTGTTACTATCAAGTAAACGATTATAAAGTTTACCTTTTTCTTCCATGGTAATTGGTGTCATGTTTTCACCAAAACAAAACTTATTTACTATGTCGTGAAAAATATAGTCTTGATAAAGTATTGTTTCTTGTTGCATAGTTTTTTCACCAACTAAGTATTTACATGGTCTCTGCATTCTTGAAATAAACTCGTAATTAGTTTTGACTTTATCCACGACTTGGTCTAAATTAAATGGAGTTACTTTTTCGTTTTCAAAACCTTCTTTTTTAACTAACCATTGGTTTTTGCCTTTGACATTAGAAGAAAGTGGGCCTAGATAATAATCTGCTTTAAAGGTAAGCAAAATCTCTAGGCTCTTCTTGATACTGTCTGACAGCGGTGAAATTTCAAGAATTTTTCTAAGTTCCGCAAGATGTAGTTGATTCATCACTTCTCTACTGTACTCAAAATTAGTAGGAGTGTAAAGTGTATATCCTTTATCAACATCATCAAAATTACATTCATCTGACAGTAAATATTCAGCAAATTTTATGTATTTTTGCCCTTTTTCCGCAGCTTTATTAAGGAAATCTGACCTAACAGTTTCGTTTTTAAAATAAGAATTAAAAATATCTTTTAATTTCTCAATAAAAGATATATATCCTTCTTTACCATTGCCGATAAACTTTTCATAAACTCCGTCTTTTTTAAAAATTTTTTTATATACGTCTTTGTTTGACTTAAAAAGTTCTTTTAGCATTGATAGAGTATTGTGATGATTTTCAAATAGTCTAATTTTAAACTCAGATAAAGATTTTGAATCGCCTGTAATAATTTTTTCAGCGCTTATCAAAGAAAAATATGAAAACATTTTATTTACAATATAATCAACTTCTTCGACATTGGTAATTAGGTCTTCTAGCGGTTTTTTAAAACTTAATCCTGTTTTTTCATTAACATCAAAGAGTTTACTAAAATTAATTGTTTTTCCAGTTATAGCGCTGTAAATATAGCTTGCATAATTCTTTTTTTGATTAATAATTGGTTTGTCAATATATTCCTTTATCTCGGCAATAACATCAGTGTCTTTAGGTATTGGTTTGTCATCAATATTTTTGCTTTCTGCAAACTCCAAAACGGATTTAACTATTTCTTTTAATAACATTTCTTTTTGATTTTTGATATCTACAAGATTAGAAAAATCTAAATCAGAAGTAATTAAGAAATGGCCACGATTTTTCAGCATGTCATGAATTGCTAAAAATAAAAAACGATAATAACGCCCGTCTGACTTGAATTTTTCAACTTTCTCAGGGTCTGTTAATGCCTTTCTTAAGTGGTAAATTGTTGGAAAATCTTTGAAATAATCTTTATCTTGATATCCTTTTTCGTTAAAAAGTATATTTGAACCTTTGTGAATTTGTGTAAGGTGGAGATTTTTAAAGAAGTTTTCGTCTTCTTCTAACACTTTTTCTCTAAGTAGGCCTTTTAGTAAATTTAATCGCTATAATTTTTTTCCAAGTGTTCTTCTAGCAGAACGCGCACTTCTATAATTTTTAGAGTCTTGTGCCTCTTCAAAAAGTCTAGCACCATAAAGGCGTTTTCCTTTCCTGACCACAATTTGGCCTGCTTTTTCGCCAGAGTCCCATACCACGGCAAAACCAATAGAGTTAGTACCCATGTCAAGGGATATTCCGTATCTGGACTGCTTTTTCGTGATATCGTTTTCAGAAATCACGTTGTTTAAATTTTGTTTTTCATTTTCCATTTTTCTTTCCTTTCTTTAACTTTTTTGGCATCAAAAAAAAAATGTTTTTTGATTGAAATTATTACAAGGGTATGATAACATATTTACAGCGGAATTGCACATCTAAGTTCAAATAAGATGGTCTTTGGTTCGCGCCGAAGATTTTTCGCACATATTAGAGCTTGTCTCATTAAAAAAGCCCTTATGGGCTTTTTTAATTTTATATGTGAAATAATGAAAGGAAAAGATTTATATGGACTTCATTGGAATTGCTATATTAAAAGTTGGGTTCGCTTTAGTAGTAGGGTTTTTTGGTGGCAAGGTTGCACAAAAATTTAAACTACCGTCTGTCTCTGGTTACCTAATTGCTGGACTTTTCCTTGGTCCTTCAATTGCCTTATTTACACCCTTTGAAGGTTTTATTACTACAAGCGAAATGAGTAATTTAAACTTCATTAAAGAGATTGCTTTAACTATAATTGCTTTTTCAATTGGCTCTGAGTTTGGCTTTAAAAACTTAAAGAAAATTGGAAATAAAGTAGCAATTATTACTCTGCTTGAAGTTCTAGGTGCTGTACTTTTGGTTTTTATGCTAATTTTATTTATTCCAAAGCCAGCAGAAATAATGCAAAACAGTGCAGGTAAATACGCCTATCTACCGTTTTCAAAGAGCAATATAGCGTTTACAATGCTACTTTCTGCAATGGCCGCAACTACTGCACCTGCTGCTACTTTGCTTGTAATTAAACAATACCGAGCACACGGACCCGTTACAAAAACAGTTTTACCAATTGCTGCACTTGACGATATTTTTGGAATAATTGCCTTTGGTTTAATTTTTGCAGTTGCCAAAGTTATCTTGCCACACACCACAGAAGGTGGTGCTGTCACTTCTTTAGCATTCGGTGTGCTAAAGCCATTTATTGAAGTTTTTGGTTCAATAATTCTAGGTATTTTAGTAGGAGTTACACTAGCATTTCTGGCAAATAATTACGACAAAGATCGCGACGACATTCAAGTTCTGGGTTTTGCTTCTGTCATAATTTGCCTAGGTCTTTCTTACTTTCTTAAAAAAATAAGCAATGGTGCTGTTGAAATTTCGCCACTACTTGCAAATATCGCAGTTGGTGCTTCAGTTGCTAATTTAGTTAAAAAACCACACAGAACATACAACGCAATGAATGACTTTTCAACTCCGCTCTACATTTTATTTTTCACGCTTTCTGGAGCCTCACTTGACCTTAGAATGTTTGGCCGAACCAGTCCAGTACTTTTTGCAATCATCGCTCTTTACATCATTGGCCGCTCAGTTGGCAAATACGTCGGTGCTTCAGTTGGTGCTCGGGCTGCTAAAGCCGACCCAATGGTACAAAAATATATTGGCTTTGCACTACTTCCACAAGGTGGAGTGTCGCTTGGTTTAATTGTTATTGTAGCAAATTCTATGCGGGAGTTTGGTGCCACAATTGCAGCGATTATTTTAATTACAACCTTATTTTTTGAAACTACGGGACCGCTATTTTCTAAGTTCGCGATTTCAAGAGCTGGTGAAATAAACGGACTAGATAAGTTTAATGAAGTTACTTTTTAACCCAAAATTATTTTTTTAAAAAAGGAGTAAATTATGGAAGCATTATTTATTGTTTTAAACGACACTGATCACCTTGAAGATATTATGGAGAAATTCTTAGAACTGGGTGTAAAAGGTGCTACTGTGGTAGACAGCGATGGAATGGCTGGCTACATCGTGCGCTCGCACCCTGGCATGAACTCACTACTTTCTGGTCATTTTTCTAAACTTGGCAAAAGCTACAACCCAAACAGCAAAACAATTTTTACAGTTGTCAAAGACCACGAAATGGCAGACCGAGTAGCCAGCGCGATTAAAGAAATTTTAATCAACACCGAAAAGAAAATTATTGGGTTTATGTTTACGGTGCCCGTTTCTAACATATACACACTCTCTAACCACTAATTTACTTAAACTGCCTTTTTTTCTTTAGTCTTAACTTGCCTAAATTGAAAAGGCATTTTTTATTTTATATAATTAACTAACCTAAAGGAGCAGAAATTGGACTTAATTAAAGCAAACAATTTAGTTAAAACTTACGGTAAAAAAGAAACACAAGTAGATGCTTTAAAAGGCATATCTTTTACTGTTGCCGATGGCGAAATTGTTTGTATTTTAGGAAGATCTGGTGCAGGTAAATCTACACTGTTAAATATCCTTGGTGGCATGGACACAGCAACTTCTGGTAGTCTACTTTTCAAAACCCACAACATCAGTACTTATTCTGAGCGTGAACTAATTGAACACCGTCGCCGAGAAATTGGCTTTGTTTTTCAGTTTTATAACTTAATTTCTAACTTAAATGTATATGAAAACGTGGAAATTGCGCGTTTTGGCAAAAACTCATTTAACTCAAAAGAAATTCTTGAAAGCGTTGGTCTAGATAAACGCTTAAAAAACTTCCCACAACAACTTTCCGGTGGTGAGCAGCAAAGAGTCGCAATTGCACGCGCCCTTGTTAAAAACCCAGACCTTTTGCTTTGCGACGAGCCAACTGGAGCACTTGATATTAAAACCGGGATTGAAGTTTTAAAAATCATTCAAAACTTAAATAAAAAACACAAAAAAACAATAATCATCGTGACTCACAACTCAGAGATTGCAAAAATTGCAGACCACGTAATTGAACTTAAAGACGGCCAGATTTTTAGAGATTTTAAAAATAAAACTCCCTTGGCAGTTGAAGAACTTAAATGGTGATGTTTAGTATTTTAAATAGAAAAATAGTTAGAACTCTGCGCAAATCAACTAAGCAGTATGTTGCGCTATTTTTAATTTTAACCTTATTTTTCGTGCTTTTCTTTGGCTTGGTTGCATCTTATCGCGATCTTAAAACCAGAGTTGAAAAAGTCTACAAGGAAAGCAACCTAACACACTCTTTAATTGCAAATACCTACTTAAAAGAAGAAGACATAGCGCGCTCCAAAAAAGCACTTGCCAATATCGGACTAAAACCAAGTGACTACGAGATGGACACCAGAGGTTCGGCTTTCTTAAACTTAAAATTAGCAACTCACTTTACTGAGTCTGAAATCAAAAGTAGTGCTAGAGTTCGCAAACTAAATACAGACATTGAAAAATACAAAAAATACATAAACTCAGGTTTCATTGCTTCTGAATACGACGTGACTCTGACCAAAAAACCCATCTGGCAAGAGCGAATTTCAAAAAGTTATGTGGTGTATGACCATGAACAAAAAGAAATTAAAAACCCAGAACGCGGGATTTTTATGAAGGTTGATGAATTTAAAAAATTACCAAGAATTGGAACTCCTGTAGAAATTGATGTCCCAAAAAAATACCTTGAGTTACTGCTTGGAGAAAAAGGCTACAAAATTGACCACAATACTGGAGAAATCGTTTATAAAAACGGAGATTTGGCTTTCAAAGGTCTGGAAAGACTTTATTTTGACAGTAATTTTGAAAGTATTTTAACTAATCGTGCGTATCTAAAAGATCAGACTGGTGAAAACTTACCATATCAATTTAACGAAACGTTTCTTTCCTACACAGCACTTCGTAGTTTTTTAAAGTCAATCGCTGAAAACAAAACTAGACTAAAAGTTGTGGTGCCTATTGCTGGATACGTGTATACAGGCGAAACCATTCAAAAAAATGTCTCTCAACTTCAGGCTTTTTTAGATACCGAAACTTTATTTCAAGAACTTGGCCTGCAAAAACCTAAACTAACTGGATTGCTGGCCGGAATTCAAATGCTAAATGACTTTATAGTTTGCCAACAAAGTTCTGAGTTTAAAAAAGAGTTTAAAGAAAACAACTTAGTAAACTTCCGTCCGCTTGCTAAAAGTAAAAAAGACTACGAAACTCCCAACTACAACGGCGACTACTTTTCTTTACTTAGACAAAACTACAAAGATGAGTTTTTCAAAGACTTGTTTACTCAAGTTGAAAGGCTATATAGTTTCCCTGGAGTTAAAGAAAAACTACTTAGCAAAGAAGTTCAAGAAAACAAAAAACTGTTAGTTGAACTGCTTAAAATCCCGCAATTTCCAAACCAAATAAATGTTCGTTTTTTAAACTCAAAAAACCCAGAAAACACAGCCAAAGAGTTTATTTTAGAATACGAACGCCTAGTAAAACTAGATACCAAAAGTGGTGGAACTGCTTCAAGTAGATTCTTATTTGCCAAAACTGGCGAAACTCTGTTTACAAACAACGTAGTAAATGAAGACGTGGGTCTGACTTTCTACTCAGCTTTTATTTACCCGCTTGTTTTCTTTTTAGTTTCGCTACTAATTTTTGTAACTACATCTTCGCAGCTAATTATTAGAGAAAGCAAAGAAATCGGTACAATGAAGGCAATCGGAATTTCTAGAAAGCAAATTTTTGGCCACTACTTAAAAATTAACCTACTTTTGGTTTTCAGTTCACTGACAGTTGCTTTAATAATTTCTCCGTTTATTGTTCCACAAGTTCTGAAAACTAAATACAATCTACTTTACAATCTGCCTAAATACCACTATATCTTTCCTTGGTTAGAAGTAATTCTCTCGTCTGCTTTAGTGGTTTTAATAACTAGTTTAATTTTATTTTTGGTAATCAAAGCTGAACTTAAGAAAAATCCAGTTGAGTCAATGCTCGGCAACACAACTAAACCTGGCATGAAAAAAGCGAGATCTGTAAAACGTCGTTTTATGCTTACGATTGCTTTTAGAAATATTAAAATCAATTTATTTAGATCGCTTTTAACGATAGTTGGAGTAGCAGGCTGTACTGGTCTTGTTATCGCTTCTTTTGGAATTATTGACACTATCAATAAAGGAATTGATAATGACCTTTACAGTTACTACAATAATGTTGACGCCGCAATGCTGCACCTTCGTGGGAAATCTAGAGAAGTTTTAAGTAGTCTTTCAAAACTAGAAATAAAGGGTAAAAAAGCTGTCTACTACGCAGAACCTCTTTACAACGAAAACTCTTTTGTGCAAGCAGAAAACGGCCAAACAAAGCGAGTTTCACTGCTTGGTATTTCTAAAAACTCAAAGTTCTACCACCCACAAAACGGAAGTCAACATCTAGGTGAAAAAGAAGTATCTGTTTCAAAAAGAGACGCAAGAGCCTTGGGATTAAAAGTTGGCAACTATTTGTCCTTTACTGTTCTTGGCGAAACTTACCGTTTTAAAGTAGCCGAAATCAGAGAAACCTTTTTTGTAAACGGAGTTATTTTTAACAGAGAAGACTGTGCAAATGAACTGCTTGACAGCACTAATGTGATCTACACTAAACTTGCGGAAGGTATTTCTAAAAAAGATATAACTAAGGTTTTGAACCACAACTTTATTGGAAGCACTAATAACTACGGACTGACTGAAACTAAAGACCAAGAAGCACTTGGCTATATCGGCAAAGTTATTGAAAGTAAAGAAATTCAGAGAATTGTTTCTAAAGTTACAGATGTTGTTTACTCATCTGCGATTACGCTTTTGAGTTTTGCCATAATTTTAGCAGTTGTTGTACTTTACAACTTAGTTAGACTAAACTTTGAAGAGCGACTGAGAGAAATTGCTACTTTAAAAGTGCTTGGTTTCTTTCAACATGAAATCGCGATTTCTATCTTTATTGAAATGCTAACGCTTTCTTTAATAGGACTAGCGATAGGGTTGGCACTTGGTTATCCTTTCCTTTATTTTTACCTTGGTATTAACGAAGTTTCATACATTAACTTCATGTATAACATTGAGTGGCTATCTTATGTTTTTACAATTGTTTTAATTGTGTTTGTCAACGCTGTGCTTTCGTTTTATATGGCCTTTAAAGTAAAAAAAGTACCAATGGTTGAATCACTTAAATCTGTGGAGTAGCAAAATGAAAAGAGCAATTTTAACTCGTTTTTTTGAATTAAATGCACTGGTTTTTTTAGCGTTAATGTCTTACTTTTTTCGCCCACTTTGGCTAATTCCAGTGTATTTAGTTGCAGCACTAACCTTAATTTACCTACAAGGCGCTGTGGTAATTTTAAGTATGATATTTCTGTTTCCAAATAAACCAAATAAAAAAATATTTAGTTTTCTGCTTACAAACTCTGTATATTTTTTAAATCTCTATGTTTTTAGACAAAGGTATGTTTTTAAGGGCACAGAACAAGTTGATAGAAACAAAACCTACTTATTCGTTTCCAACCATAAATCAGAACTTGATCCGTTTGGCTATTTAGAGATATACGATAAATTAACACTGGCCTTTACACCAAAATCAGAGCTTTATAAATCCTTGATTTTAAGAAAAGTTTTTAAAATGCTAAACTGCATTAAAATCTACAGAGCAGATATCCGTAAAACTTTAGTTGAAATGAACATTGGCATTCAAAAAGCACAAGCAGGCCAATCCTTTTTAACCTATATAGAAGGTGGAATTAAAAACCGTACATTTGAAGAAATCAAAGAAGTAAAGCCAGCGGCTTTAAAACTTGCCTACAAGGCAAAGTCCGAAATTATGCCAGTCGCTTCCTTTGGAATGGTTAAGAAAAACAGGTTTTTTCCTTTAATTAGAAAGACTGTCTATCTTTACTTTTTAGAGCCGATTTCTTATAATTCATATTGTTTAGAGCCAACTGAAGAACTGGCTTTAAAATTAAAAGACCAAATAAATTTAAAGATTAAACAGCATAAGGAGGAAATGTCTCATGACAATGTATGATTTGATTTTAAAAAAACGCAACAACGGTATTTTAACTGACGAAGAACTAACTTATATTATTACTGAATACACAGCAGGTCGTGTGCCAGATTACCAAATATCTGCACTACTTATGGCAATTTATTTTAACGGAATGACACCAGAAGAAGCTACATCTTTAGCGCTAATTATGGCAAAATCAGGCGAGATGTTAGACCTTTCTGAAATAAATGGAGTTACAGTTGACAAGCACTCAACTGGTGGAGTTGGCGACAAGGTTTCTTTAGTTTTAGCGCCAATGCTTGCAGCCTGCGGAGTTAAATTGGCCAAAATGTCTGGCCGTGGACTTGGACATACAGGCGGAACAATTGATAAACTTGAGTCTATTCCTGGTTTTAAAGTAGAACTTTCGCCAAGCGAGTTTATTGACCAGGTTAATAAAATTGGAGTTTCTATAATTGGTCAATCTGCAAATATCGCACCTGCTGACAAAAAACTATACGCGCTTCGCGACGTTACCGCTACAGTTGACTCAATTCCTTTAATTGCAGCGTCTATTATGTCAAAAAAACTAGCATCTGGCGCTAAATGTATTTGCCTTGACGTTAAATGCGGAAGCGGCGCTTTTATGAAAAACCAAAAAGACGCAGAGGCTTTAGCTAGTCAAATGATTTCAATTGGTAATTTAGCCGGTCGTAAAATGGCAGCGGTAATTACTAATATGGATGAGCCACTTGGCCACAAAATTGGAAATTTACTTGAAGTCATTGAAGCCTATGACAACTTAAACGGCAAAATTACTCCAGACTTAATGGAAGTCTGCATGACAATCGGCTCAATTTTACTGCAAAACGCCAAAGGTGTATCTGAATCTACGGCTAGAGCAGAACTTAAAGCAGCAGTTGAAAGTGGTCGTGCTAAACAAGTATTTTTAGATTTTGTCAAAGCACAACATGGCGACATTTCTGTGTTTAGTGATTTAACAAAATTACTAAAAGCGAAAAAATTTGAACTAAAAAGCCCAGAAAGTGGTTATATTGCTAAGTTTGACACAATCAAAATTGGCGACGCTGCTCGTTTACTTGGCGCAGGTAGACTGTCAAAAGAAGATGTTCTTGACATGGCAGTTGGTATTGATTTAATTAAAAAAATCGGCTCTAAAGTTCAAAAAGGCGAAACTATTGCCATAATTTACCACAACGAAAAAGGCCTTAAAGAAGCGGCTGAGACTCTACTTGGTTCAATGACAATTTCAAATACAAAACCAGCAGACACTGTGTTAATTGAAAAGGTACTTCGCTAAAGTTGTCAGAAATAAATCAGTGTAATGAACCTAATCAAAAACAAACAAATAGCCCAAACTGCCAAAAACTGACTTTAAGTCGTCTTTTAGTAGAAGGTTCAGCTGCGGTTGCTTTGGCTGTTGTGTTTTCAATTCTTGGTAAGTTTACCGCGCCTCCTTTTAAAATTTCGCTTTCTATGCTGCCGCTTATCTTGTTTGCTTTTAGAACAGGATCTACCTATTCTTTGTTAGTTTCATTTACCTACAGCATATTTAATATGCTTTCAGACGGCGCACCTGTGCACATTGGCTCTGTGTTTTTTGACTACATACTACCGTTTACTTTACTTGGTTCTGTGTTTTTGTTGAAAAAAGTTGTGCAAGAGATTTCTTTTAAATCTTACTTAATCGTGTTTTTAGCAGTTTTGATTTTGTGCATTCAAAGATTTTTATTCCACAGCCTATCTGGTGCTCTTTACTTTGGCAGCACAAAAAAAACTTTTAGTCAAAACCTGGTGTTTTCACTAATCTACAACGCTAAATATCTATGGTTAACTTCTGTGGTCACTATTTATCTAGTAGTTGCCTTCTTCAAACCACTGATTAGTAAAGAAAAAATCATCTAATTCTTGCTCACCAATCATCTTATCTACGCATTTTAAATAATTTAAACAGGGGGTATCCCCTGTTTTTATTTGGTAGGCATCTTTTAAAAAAGCCGAGTAGGGTATTGATTTTCTTCCACTTGTATACCAAGGCAAGATATACTTTAAATCCATTACATAAGTTTTTTGATAATATACCCACCTAAAGATAATAAAGGCTGTACCTTTATGGGCAAAGACTTGTTTAAGATGTTTAATTTGATGTGGCTGAATATTTGCAAGCGGAAACGAAGTTTTGGAGTTCGTTTCTTTTGCTTCAAAGTCTATGTAGTGACCTTTATAAATTCCGTTATAATCGGTTGTCGATGGGTTTTGTAGTAAGCCTCAACAATTTTTGCTCGTGACCTTTTAGGGTAGTTTACTCTAACTATCTGCACTGGTGTTGGTTTTTTGTAAATCAAAGCGATTTGATTATCGCGGTAATATTCGTTTGCTATATTGATTTCTTTTTCTAGTTCCATTCCAAGTTTTCGCATTTTTTTACCTTTTTATCAGTATATATTTAACATATAGACTTTAAATTACTTAAAACTGCATTTCTTTATTAATGAAAAGATTGTAATTTTACTTACAAAGGATATTTATTTTAGCATAACAAAACAAAAACTAAAAACGCCGTTATTAAGCGGTTATTGGCCACATTTTTAGAAGCAAGCGTAAAAGTTTATTATATGTTTTTTAATCAGACAGTTAGACTTAAAATATGTAAAGTGTCTTTTAGTATCAGACAATTAAGTGATTTTAAAGGTCTTGGAGTTATCCCATAAAAAGTTTATAGAACCATTTTAAATAAAACTGTCTTATACTATAAGACAAAAAATTTGTTTCTTCATTTCTCATTGTGTTTATTTGAACAGCAAGGATATCAAATGAATGGTTACTCGAGAAAGATATTTATCATCTGTTAGGTGTTTTCACACACGAGTTAGTTTAATTCTCACATCACTAGCAAATATTAGATCATTTGCATTCTTAAAGCAAATAAGAAAATATAAGCTATTTTTGTTTCATAATTAGTTCATTTTATTACCAACCAAATTGAGTTTATTACCAACTTATTTTCTTTAATTTTGTACATTCGTCAAGGGTGATATTTATTTAGGAAATAAATAATTATTTTTGTAATATGGCCTAGTAAGGCTATATCATTGCAATTTTTTTTACTTAAAATTAAACATTTTAACTATAGTTTATTACCAACTTTATTACCAACCTAATTAAATTTATTACCAACATTTACATCTGAATTACTATGCTATTTAATGACGAATAACTGCAACATAAGAATTTTTAATCAACAATACATAACTCTTAAATAATTAAATGCTGTCCCAAAACTTGAAGTTTTGTCCCTAATGTGCTAAACTGTATTTGTAAAATAAGAAGGTGCAAAATGAAAAAAGGAAATATCATCAACTTAATTAAATATTACGCTGAAAGTAACGACACTGCTTTTAGAAACGAAGCATACCAAATTGCAAATGAGTTTGATAAAAGTGGTGATTATCAATTATCTGAATACATAATGGCTTTGCTTTCAAACGCAAATACATTTGTTCCGCAAATCAACGAGAATGATTTAATGTTTGTCAGAAAAATTGATGTCAACGGAGAACCGTTGCCACTACCAGAAGAAATAAAGTCAGACGTAATTGGCATTATAAACGCAGTTAAGCACGAGATTGGTGTAAATAAATTCTTATTTCAAGGAGCACCCGGAACTGGGAAAACCGAAACTGTTAAAAATATTGCACGTATATTAGGACGTGAACTTTTTATCGTTGACTTTGCTTTTTTAATAGACAGTAAATTAGGCCAAACTGGTAAAAACATTGCTAAATTGTTTGAAGAAATCAACAATTGTCTTATTCCAAAAAAATCAGTTATTTTGTTTGATGAAATTGATGCGCTGGCACTAGACCGCACTAATTCAAACGATCTTAGAGAAATGGGTAGAGCAACAACTTCTGTTTTAAAAGCCTTAGAGGACTTAAATCCTGACATTGTCTTAATCGCTACTACTAATTTATATAAACATTTTGACAAAGCCTTAGTGCGCAGATTTGATGCAGTTATAGATTTCAATAGATACTCAAGAGAAGATTTAATTGATATTTCTGAAATAATACTTAATTATTTTTTGCCTAAGTTTAAAAATGTTGCTAAAAATGTTCGCTTATTTAAAAAAATAATTTCACTTATGAAAACTATACCATATCCCGCAGATTTAAAAAATATTATTAAAACCTCTCTAGCCTTTAGCAATTCAAATGATGAATACGACTATCTAAAAAGACTTTACACTACAATAACTGCAGATAAAGAAAAAGACTTAAAGAAAATGCAAAACCTGAACTTTACAATTAGAGAAATTGAAATATTAACTGGGGTTTCTAAAAGTCAAGTGGCAAGAGAGTTAAAGGAGTAGTATTAAATGAATCAAATTCTTCAGTTAAAAGGTAGTTTCGAACAAAAATCAGCAAACAAACCAGGTCACGTAAATATTCCTACAAACAGATTTGTTTTAGTTGAACATTTAAACAACTTAAAGGATGATTTAAAAGAAGTATTGGTTTTTTGGCAAAAAGAAAAAATCTTGCCAAAACCGCTTATAAGCGCCTATTATAAAGAAACTGTCGCTAAGAGTAATAGAATTAAAGGGATGTTTGGAAACAGTGCTAAGCAAAACAACGAAACTATAGTTGGTGCAAAATTTAGCGGAGATTCAATAAAAAAACACATCATCACACATTGTGTGGAGTTTGGCACCATAATTGAGGCAATTCGCTATATTGAGAAAGTTATTTTAATAATAGAAAAAAACTTTGGTAATAGTATTTCTGACAAAAATATATCAGACATTAACAATAAAAAACATGAACGTATTTTTTTAAATCCAAGTGCTGGAATTAAAAAAAGCAGGTTTGTAAATATTTTAGTTGATGCATATTACTTAGAAAAATTTGGAGTTGAAAGAGATACAACTAAATTAAAAGAAAATGCAATCGTCACAATTTATAAGACTGGCATTAAAACAACTGAAATTATGGAAAAAATCGGCATCAAATTTTCAGATGCCAGAGTAATCGATGATACTACTATTTTACTTACTCCAGATCAATTTAGTTTACTTAAAGCAAAAGCACCATATTTAATTTCTATGGCAGTTAGTGATATTTCTCTTTTAGATAAAGAAGATTTTTGCCATGCAGATGTAAAAATCGCTACAATTCCAGAGCCTGCAAATGAGCCAACTGTTGGAGTAATTGACACTATGTTTAAAAAAGATGTGTATTTTTCTAAATGGGTTGACTTTAGAAATATGTTAGACAGCGAAATTCAACTATCACCCGAAGATTATAAACACGGCACAATGGTTTCATCTATTATTGTTGATGGTTCAAGTATCAATCCAAACTTAAACGACGGTTGCGGTAGATTTAAAGTTAGACATTTTGGTGTGGCGACAAGTGGATATTTTAGTTCCTTTACAGTATTGAGAGCAATTAAAGAAATAGTTGTCGCGAATAGAGACATTAAAGTGTGGAACTTATCACTTGGCTCGTCTATGGAAATCAATCCTAATTTTATTTCACCAGAGGCTGCATTTTTAGACAAAATTCAGTATGAAAATGATGTTATATTTGTAGTAGCAGGTACTAATAAACCAAGTAAGTCAAATATAAAAAGAATTGGAGCGCCTGCAGATTCAATTAACTCGCTAGTGGTAAACTCAATAGGGTTTGACCAAAAACCAGCAAGTTATTCACGTGAAGGTTTGGTTTTGTCTTTTTTTAATAAACCAGATGTTAGCTACTACGGCGGAGATGGAAATAAACTTATCAGAGCCTGTTCTCCTTTAGGTGAAGCCTTTACTTTAGGTACATCGTTTGCTGCTCCGTGGATTTCCAGAAAAATTGCGTATTTAATTCATGTAGTTGGCATGACGAAGGAACTTGCAAAGGCTTTGATTATAGATGCAGCTGCTGGTTGGGAAGATAAAGCCTATAGTCCACAGTTGATTGGATACGGTGTGGTTCCTGTTAAAATTGACGATATTTTAAAAACTCCAAACGACGAAATTAAGTTTATGGTCAGCGGTGAGTCTGAAAAATATAATGCCTATAATTTTAATATCCCAATTCCTGAAGATAAACAAAAGCAACCTTTTGTTGCAAAGGCAACTTTATGTTATTTTCCCAAATGTTCAAGAAATCAAGGTGTAGACTACACTAACACTGAGCTAGATATTCACTTTGGTAGATTAACTTCAAATAACGGGAGTATAAAAATTGACACAATTAACGAAAACAAACAAGCAGATGAAGGTAAAGTGTTGTTATATGAAGGTTCAGCTCGCGCGTTGTATAGAAAATGGGACAATGTTAAGCATATTCGTGAAAACATCAAAACCCCTACTGGTTTATCAAAAAAGCCAAAGAAAAAATACGGAAACGGTTTGTGGGGTCTAAGCATCAAGAAGAAAGAAAGACTAAATGTGGGAGATGGTGAGAAACTTAAGTTTGGAGTTGTAATAACTTTAAAAGAAGTAAACGGTGTTAATAGAATACAGGAGTTTATACAGCAGTGTTTGTTTAGAGGCTGGATAGTTAAAAAAATTGATCTTGAAAACAGTATTGAAATTTACAATAAAGCAAGTGAAGAAATTGAATTTGGATAAAAATTCATAACCGATTTTGTCAGAAACTAATTTTCAGACCATTAAATAATGCATCAAAAATAATAAAAATTTGATGCATTATTTGAGCGAAAGAGTAAAATCTTTCGCTTTTTTTATTGAAAATGATTGACAAAATACACACCTAAGATTAAAATGCGATAGAAAAACTAAACCAATGTATATTTATCTCCAAAGGTGTTAAAACAAATAATAAAAAAGTTTTTATTGTTAGTTATATTTTTTGTAAAAAAGTTTAGGTTGTATAACTAATCTTTTAAACAACCAATTGGAACAACAAGCACGCCATCTTCCCTAATGTAGCCGTATTCAGTTCCAGTAATCACTATCTTTAAAGTTGGCGGTGGTAATTGCATTTGTTGCTCTGTTTTATTTTTTTCAATTACAAGTCTCTCAATTTTGAGCAAATGTTTAGCCGCCTTATCTATTTCACTTGCTCCTAATTTAATTTCAATTAATGCGTATCTACCGTTTTCTAAATGAAGTACACAATCTGCTTCAAGACCATATCGGTCTCTATAGTAAGAAATTCTTCCATTGTGAACAGATGAATAAACTCTTAAGTCTCTAATTACTAAAGACTCAAATAAGAAGCCAAGAGTTTTAAAATCCCTATCAAAATACTCAGGGTTAATACCAAGTGCTGCAACTGCCAATGACGGATCACATAAATTTCTTTTGACAGAAGAGCGAATTGCAGTTTTTGAACGAATTGCTGGACACCAAGCATTAACATCATCAATAATATGCAAATTTCTAAGCGCATCTACATAATTTTCAAAAGTTTTCAAGGAAATTTCAGTAGCAGTAGTTGCATCTTTAAAAATTGTTTTACTATCAGTAAGTGTACATATATTTCTTGAATATGAACGTAAAATGTTTTCAGCAAGTATCTTATTTCTCGAAACTCCATCTATACTAGAAATATCTGAACTACAGGTTTGATTAAATAAGTCTTTTGCTATTGATAATTTAGCAGATTCTTTTTCTAGTGCAAAACTCTTTGGCCAGCCACCACGACAAATTGCAAATATTAAATTATCAATGTTTAAATCGCTTTTACAACCTTCTCTTAAAATTCCTGGGTTATTAAATAATTCTATAAGTGAAATTGTTCCGTTAGATTCACCAGTTTCGTAAAGTGACATGGTATGCATTTTAAGTGTAGAAATACGCATTGTTCCTGTGTGTGGTGTTTTGACTACTTGAGAAGTAGAACCTGTTAAAATATACATTCCGGCTCTATTTTCATCGTCAACTGATTTACGTATAGCACCCCAAATTTTAGGTGCATCTTGCCACTCGTCAAATAATATCGGTTTTTCACCTTTAAGCAATTTTGAAGGAGTGGTATTTGCAACAGGCAAAATATTTTCTCTAGTGTCTTCGTCTTGAAACTCAATAATGCTTTTTGCCTTTTGTTTTGCTGTTGTGGTTTTACCACAACCTTTCGGACCTACTATCAATGTAGCTCCAAACGCCTCTAATTTTTCTTCTAACACTTTGTCTGTGATTCTTTTTTTATATTCCATAACTCACCATAAATATTATATCATCTTTTCACTTCGTTTTTTTGTGCTATTTTGTTTCGTTTTATTGTGGTATTTGATTTCGTATTACTGTGCTATTTTGTTTCGTTTTAATAATGTTAAAAATAAAATAATAATTCTGATTAATATGAATTTAATGCATTGAAGTCTATACTTTAAACTTAAGTGAATCGTTGTTTATGCAAGAAAATAAAAAAATCCACCTTCAGTGGATTTATTCTTAAAAATGGTAGGCCTAGCAGGATTTGAACCTACGAATGACAGAGTCAAAGTCTGTTGCCTTACCGCTTGGCTATAGGCCTGTTTCAAACACTTAATTAGTATATCAAGATAGCAAAAAATTGTCAATTAGGTGTTAATTTAGTTTAATTTTTAGTAAGTAGTCAATGGGTTAACTTTTTTTTCGTCTTTAAATGTATGTTTATAAACAAAAGTAAACAATAAGACACAAAATTAAAATTAGTTTAAAATTTCAGTAATTTGTACTTCACTGTCTTGCTCTTCTGCTTGAGTTTTAATAAGTTTATTGATTTTGACGATGTATAGAATAAGTGCAATAACCTGGAAAATCGGAAAGATAAAGCCAATTATTGAAAGAGCAAAATGTGGGTTTTCTTTATAAGGATGTAATTTAACAAAAACATAGATATATAAAGATAGATTTACAAAAAACCAAACTAGATAAGCAACAGAAACATACAACAAAATATTGGCCCAAGCAAGGGCTGCAATAGCCACACCAATCCCAGTTTTACCTTGGAATGAAATCTCGATATACAGTCTAATTCCAACGACTGCAAAAGCAAATAACACAGTAATTAAGCCAAAAACTAGCGAAACAACAGATAAGTTTTTAAGTTTTTTTAAGTCCATATTTATCTCCTTTAAGTTAAATTAAACAAGTAAATAAATAGTAAGTTAAATGGCGGAGTGAGAGGGATTTGAACCCTCGCGGCAATTTCTCGCCCTAACGCGTTAGCAGTGCGTCCTCTTCAGCCTCTTGAGTATCACTCCATGTAAAAAGTAGTTTTGAAAAACTACTTTTTAAATTATTACATTAAATTAAGTCTTTTTCAAGAGCCAAGCCGACCTTGCCTCTTTTTTCGTCAATCGCCACCACATAGCATTTCACGATATCGCCAACTTGCACGACTTCAGACGGGTGTTTAATAAAGCGTTTAGCCATTTTAGAGATGTGAATTAGTCCGTCTTCGTGAAGTCCAATGTCTACAAACGCTCCAAAGTCCACAACGTTTCTAACAGTTCCTTCAACTTCCATGCCAATAGTTAAGTCCTTAATTTCTAAAATTGTGGATTTAAGTAAAGGTTGTGGAAATGAGTCTCTTGGATCTCTAAGAGGTTGTTTTAAAGACTTGACTATATCTTCTAAAGTATAGCGGTCTGTATTTAGAGCTTCTACTTCTTTAGTTAAACTAAAGTTTTTTAGTTTTTCGTCAATTATTTCAACTTTACCAATGTCTTGTTTTTGGATATTAAACTTATCCATTAAAGCCTTGGCAACCGCGTAAGACTCGGGGTGAATCGGAGTCATGTCAAGAATTTCATCGCCATCTGTGATTCGAAGAAAACCAGCGGCTTGTTCGTAAACTTTATTGGTAATATAGGCAACATCTTTGAGTTCTTCTCGGTTTTTAAAGCCTTTTTTGCTTTGTCTGGCGTCAACTATGGACTTTGCTTGTTTGGAGTTTAGACCAGAAACATAGGTAAGCAGGGCAGTTGATGCGGTGTTTAGGTCAACTCCCACTGAGTTAACAGCAGTAGTCACGACAAAAGAAAGTTCTGAGTTTAGTTTTTTTGGCGAAACGTCGTGTTGATATTGACCAACTCCGATAGATTTCGGATCAATTTTTACAAGTTCAGAAAGCGGGTCTTGTAGTCTTCTGGCAATTGAAGCCGCTGAGCGCTCTTCAACTTGCAAGTCTGGAAACTCAGCGCGGGCGACTTCAGAGGCTGAGTATACAGAAGCACCGGCTTCAGAAACTATTACGTATTTCACATCTAATTTAGCCTTGGTGATGACTTTGGCTACAAACTCCTCAGTCTCGCGAGAAGCCGTACCGTTGCCGATTGCGATAATTTCCACGTTGTATTTGCGAATTATGGTAAGCAAGTCTTTTAAAGCAGCTACTCTTTGTTCTTCTTTAAAAAAGTCGTGGAAAAATAATTTGCCTACTTCAAGAAGTTGTCCGGTTGGCGAAATAACCGCCATTTTGCAGCCTGTTCTAAAACCAGGGTCAATACCAAGCACCATCTTTCCTTTAATTGGCGGTTGGAGTAGCAGTTTCTCGACGTTTAGTGTAAAGACTTTAATTGCCTGATCTTCTGCTTTTTCGGTCAGTTCTGCTCTAATTTCTCTTTCAATTGAAGGATAAATTAAGCGCTTTAAACTATCTTGAATTGCTAGTTTAAGATGTGGAGTTGCTGTGCTTTTGGGTTTTAAAATAACTTGTTTTTCAAGATAAGCAAGGATATCTGCGTCTGCGCATTCTATAGAAGCAGAAACTACTTTTTCTTTCTCAGCGCGGTTAATCGCCAAGACTCTGTATTCTTTTACCTTAGTGCAAGCTTCTTGAAACTCATAGTAAATCTCGTAAACGCCTTTTTCGTCAACTGCGTCTTTTTTCTTCTTTGAAACCAGTTGTCCATTTGCAAAAACGTATTCACGCATCCATTTACGGTACTCTGCGTTGTCAGAAATTTGCTCAGCGATAATGTAAAGCGCTCCCTGAATTGCCGCTTCTTTTGTTTTAACTACTTCATTTATATATTTTTCGGCTTCAGGCTCAATTTCTGTATCTGGAAAAGTTAAAATGAACTGAGCAAGTGGCTCAAGACCCACTTTAATGGCCTCTGTTGCTTTGGTCTTTTTCTTTTCTTTGAATGGACGGTAAAGGTCTTCAACTTCCACTAACTTAGTGCACGCCTCAATTTCTGCTTTCAGTTCAGGTGTCAGCATGCCTTTTTCGTCAATTAGTCTGCAGACATCTTCTTTTCTTTGTTTTAAGTTAACTTGGTATTCATATTCCTTGTTAATCTCGTTAATCTGCTCTTCGTCTAAGTTGCCGGTTACTTCTTTTCGGTATCTGGCGATAAAAGGAATTGTACCACCTTCTTCAAGTAAGGCTAGAGTTGCTTTGACTTGGCTTTCTTTAATTTGAAGTGAATCGGCGATTTGTTTAATAATTTCTGCGTTCATTTATTGAGTTTCCTTTAATTTAAAATAGTAATATTATTTCTTTGGGTCTTTGTGAGTTTGCAGGATGTTGTAGATGTCTTTGAAGTTATTCGCACGCATTTGTTTTTCAAAATCGCCTTCTGGTGTACTTTGGAAAAACATTGGCACCTTAACGTCTTCCTTGTGGGTAATTGAACCATCTGGGTTTTTGTAGTCAGGGAAGTTAGCAATATCCATAAACTTATTGTCTTCAGAATCAGGAATATTGACACCCAAAATCAAAACATCGCCTTTTAGTTTTTTAATTAACTTACGCAGAGACTTTGAGTATCTAGTGTAACTGCGTTCTTTTTGATCGTAAAATAAAATATAAATAAAGCGTTTTGAAGTGAAGTCTATGTTGTTGTTGCCAGAAAACTTAAGTGTAGACAAAGCCACTCCTTTTTTCTTGGCCATAATAGTTTCAAAATCACCGGTTGTGATAGTTGTGATGTCGTCAAGTGGTTTGCGACGGTTGTCGTAGTCGTATTTAATTCCGTAGTAAATACCAAAACCAGCAGACAAGAGAATTGTCAAGGCAGAAAAAACAATAATTATCCAAATAATGATTTGTTCTGCTTTAGAATAAGGTTTTTTAGGTTTTCTTTTTTTCTTTGAAGAAGCAACTTCCGTAGTTTGTAATTCTGGGTTAATTATTTCCATTTTTGATACCTCAATACTCGTTAATTATACCACATTTTCGTGCTTTGAATTGTTTTCAAAACCTAGATAAAAGGGCTTTATTTAGCCATTTATGCTTTATTTTAAAATACCTTTATGTTGTTGAGTAAAAATTATTTAAAGGAAAGTTTTAATAATGATAAAAAGGTATACACGCGTGTGCATACCTTTTTATTTTGAGTTGAATTTAAACTAAATTACCATTTGTCGTTGATGTTGTCAGGTAAGTTAATAGGAGGTACGTCTGAACCCATTGCAACCATCTCAAATTCAGCAACAATTCTAAATGAAAGAACTGCAAAAAGCGTAGTATTTATCTTAAGCTTACGCAAATATTGTTTATCGCCTTCAGGCATTGTAATTAGTTTAACAACAATATCGCTCATTGAAAGTGGTGCTGGCAATTTACCTTTAACTATATCTTTATCAATAGTAAATTCGTAATCATAACTATTTGACTGATCAGTTTTGCCTACAACTATCTTTTTAATTAGTTTAGCGATATCTAAATTATCAAGCGGTCCGCGTTTAACTAATTTTGATCGGTTTATTCTTCTAACAGGCGTTGGTTTTGTTTGTCCATTCCAAAGTTGTTCGTCTGCGTAAATCATCGTTAAGATATAGGCAAATAAGTTAGCCTGCATTTCAGCCTCAGTAAACTCATAATATTTAGTTACTTCAGGACCAAACTTTGGTTTAGGATCAAAAAATCCTGTAAATCCAGTGACTTCTTTTGTTTTGGTTCTTAAATACCCACGGCCGTTTTTCATGTAAAAATGTACAGAAATTTTTCCTTTATTTACCTGTTGTCTACCTTGGAATGGAACATCACGACCAGTGTGTTCCATGTCAAAAGTAAGTTCAACCTCAGTACCTTGAGGGTTGCTGAAATTTAGTTTAAGGTCAACATTTTTAATAGCAATACCAATTCCAAATACTTTATTTGATGTGATTTGACCTTTAATATGGTATTGCTTTTTGTCAATGGTGTTCATTACTGCATCTACAAAAGTATCAAAGTGTTTAAACTCTTTTTCAACAAAATCTGTTTCATTTGGAGCAGTAATTTCTGTGTAGTCTACTTGTTCAAAGACAGCCTGTTCAATCTTGTTTGTCTTAAACTGGGCATTAGCGATTTGTAGTTTAGCAAAACGAATATCGCTAAACTCAAGGTCAAAGGTACCGCTAATTTCACCGTAATTAACTTGAGCGTGAACATTAGTTTTAGTGAAATCAATCTCAGTTAAGATTTCAAAAATATCTGTTGCGTTTTCTGGTTTAGTTAGTCCTCTTTTAAAACGGTTGTAGACAGGTGAGTTTAAATAAGTTAGTCTAGATGCAAGATTAAGTCCAAGAATTTCTTTTAAGTTTTCTGGATTATTGAAATACTTAAGGGCTTTTTCCAAAGCTTGGGCATCGCCGCCAAAAGTACCAATTAAACGGTAACCTGAGCGAATAAACTCATCTTGTGAAATTTTGACGCGAAGACCGTTGATATCTAGATAAATGTAGCCATTTAAGAAAGTAATTCTGCCTTTGTAGTCTTTGCCATCGTATTTTGCCTCGAAGTTCACGTCTAAGTCAAAGGTATTGCCTTTTGAATTGATGGTAAGTGAGCCTTTTGAAACTTCTAAGGCTTTGCCGTTTAGTTCAAAAGTGCCTGCGAAGTTAAATGTTTTTTGTGGAGCCTTTAGCATTGACTTGATTTTCTCAGCATTTGCAAACAAATCAAGAATGTCTTGATAAGTCTTCCATTCGTGTTCAGGTACTGAACCCAGGTCTTCAGTGGCAGTTGGAGAAATAGTGGCTTGAAGTAAGTTTTTATAAGTTATGTCGGCTTTACGGTCAAGGAAGTTAGCGCGAACATTTAGATCACCGTATCCTAAGTTTAGTTCTGATTTAGTTAAGGTAAACTGAGTTAGTAGGCTAAAGATGTTTTCAGCGTTTGCTAGTTTCAGTAAGTCTGGTGCTTTTTTAATAATTTCAAAAAGTTCTTCAACAGACAGTTTAAACTTCAGTTTTTCGGTTTCAAAGTACAGATATTTCTTGTCGTAGTATATTGTGGCTTTTAAGTATTTGTCTTTAAATTTCAGGTAAGTTTCTAGTTTTGCCAGAACTCCGCCTTTCAGCGAAAGTTTTCCAGAAAAGTCAGCGCCCATCTCACCGCTTTGAGCCTTTCCGTCAATTTCGTAGGTTTGCGCATATAGTTTAAGTAAATTTAAAATAGTTTCGGTGTCAGCGTATTGAACACTTGGAACTACACCTGTGTTTTGTTTAGTAGATTTAGTTAAAGTAGCCTTTAATCCTAAATCCGGCAGAGTAAGACTAATTGCTTTTTTGACAAGGTCTACTTCGGCGGATAACTTAATTCCGCTAATTGAAAAGTTAGAAAGGGTAATTTTATCTTTTGTGAAAGAAAGGGCGTCAATTAGGTCTGTGTAGACAGACAAGTACTTAATTAAATCGGCTTTACTTGAAAGGCCAAGCAGTGGTTTTAAGTCAGCAAAGATTTTTTGAATTTCTGCCTGCAGGCGAGTAATGTCGGCAAATGGTATTTTTAAGTTCAGTTTTTGAGTTAAGGCGTAAAGTGTGCGCTCAGAGATGTATAGGTTGTTAAGCTCAAGGAAGTATGATTTTTCGCCTATCTTAAACTCAACCTTGCCAGAGCCGGCAAAATTAACTTTAGATTTAAGGTCAACGTTGCCGGTAAGTTCTCCTTTAAACTTAGCGTTGTCGGTAGTTGTGGCTTTCAGTTCATAGGTTGAAGAAAACAAATCAAATACTTTTTCTACAAAAGAACGGTCTAGCCATTCTATACCTTCAGGTACTTCCTTAGTTTCGGCGTCTTCTTGTTTAGTTAAAGTTAAGTCAAGCATACTGCCATATTTAACTTTAAGTGCTTTGGCAGTTAAGTCCGCTTTAACTTCTAAGTTTTTCAGTATACCTTCTCTAAATTTAGCAACTACGCTGGTTTGGCTAAACTCAAAAGTAGCGCCGATAACTGCTTGGATTAGGTCTTGAGTTAAAGCGACTGTAATTCCTGAAAACAAGTCTTTGAGTTTTTGGCCTTCAGAAATTAGGGCTTGAATGTCTGCAAGACTTAATTTAAGGTTAACTTTTTCGTTTTGCAAATAGAAAAACTCTTTGTCGTAAAGTAAACGAAAGGTTTGCTCAATATCTTTGTAAACTAGTTTTAACTCAAGGTCTAAAATAGTTTTGCGAGCAAAGTTTAGGGCACCTTTGATTTCTACTTTTAGGTTTTCTTCGTTTACAGGTAAATTAAACTCACCATTTACGCTGTAGCCAGTTGCCACTAGATCGGCGGCTTTTTCAAAAAACTCACGGCCTAAAAACTGAGTTGTTGAGCTTGGTTGAAATAAGCTTAGTTTTTTATCAGTTTTCTTTAAAGTTAAGTTTAAGTTAAGTGGACTTGCTGCAAGCGAAAGTGCTTTTTCTTGGAATTTAAAGCGCAGAGAAACTTGCGTGATTTGCTCAATTCCAAATGCTTTCTTTAAATCAAAGTCCACACCATCTCTAGATAGGTTTATTGCGTCTAAGATTTTTGTAAACTCTAGGTTTGGTGCCAAATAAGTTTGGGCTGAGTTGCCAAGACTTGTGTTTCTAATAGTAATACCACTGGCTTTTTCAATGGCTTTTTGAATAGCGGCTACAATCGCGTTAATTTCGCTATAGGCTACTTTTAAGTTAAGAGTTGGATATTGTTTTGAAAGCAGGTAAATTTGTTTATTCTGAATGTGCAGGCTAAAGTCTAGGGTAATTGGACTTGCAAGTTGAGGGTGCGTAAATTTCACACCTAAGTCTGCTTTAAGTAGATGTTTTGAAGTTAAGTCAACTTGGGCGTTTTTCACGCTTAAGTCTAGTTTTGCGTCTTTTCCTAAATATTTTTCCGAAAGTTCTTTTGGAAGTGAGTAGTTAGTGTCTTCAAGAAAGTAGCGAGTTGAGTAAAGTTCAGCAATCTTTAAAATGTCGGCTGCTGTCAAGACATTTGGGTTTTTTTCAAAATCTGCGATTCTGTCAGATGCTCTTTGACCAACTTCGCTAAACTCAGTTGGAGTTAACATTAAGTGCAAATTAAAGTTAGCAATGGTTAAGTTAATTGCGTTAGTTTTGCGGTTGAAGTAAATTTTGCCTTCAAATGCTGCGTATTTAGCCGCAAGCGTGATTTCTTCTTTGGCGATAGTCAACGATTGAATTACAAATTTAGAAATTAGCGCTTGAATGTTTGAGTTTAAGTTGTTTTGTAGTTGGAAGTTATTGAAGTTAATTTCGCCTTGACTCTTAATCAGTTCAGTAATTTTAGTAATTAACGCGCCAATTTCTTCAATTGAAACTTTAGCATTTAGTTTTTTTGATTTTAAATAAACTGTGTTTTTAGCAAAATACAGCTCAAAACTGTAAACTAAATCTTTAAACTTAGCCTCGGCGTAAAGCACTGCTTCTACATCTTGGAAGTTGTTGTTAACAGAAACATATCCTTTGTGAACAGTTAACTTAACTCCATTAATCTCGGCACTACCAGTGACGCTGTGCGGTTTTGACATCACACGTTCTTTGATTTTGTTGACCTCAGAAATGTCTAGTGGAAGTTTAGCGCCTGGCTGAACTTCAGTTTTTGAGTTAAGGTCAGCAAGTGGAAGTTCAATATAGTCGTTTTCGTTTATCTTAAAAATATTTGCGTTAAACTGAGGGTCTGAGTTCAAATAACCTGTGATGTTGTAGTTAAATGCAGATAGTTTAAAGGTAAGTAGTTGAATTTCGTTTTGTGTTGGGTAGTTTAACTCAAAGTCTAGAGACTTAATTAAAGACTTAATTAAAGGCATTTTGTCAATGGTTTTAACAATACTTTGAATAGTTGCAAAAGGATTGGTAAAGTCTAGGTTAAGTTCAGATAAGTCAACGCCTAAGTTATTTAAGTTAAACCCACCAATTTCGCCTTTTAGGCGAGACATTTCAAAAACTTTGTGCATCAATTGACTAAAGTCTTTGACGTTGGCCTTTAAATTATAGCCATTAACCTTAGCGTAGACTTGATTGCCGATGATAGAAATGTCGGCCAGTTCTTGACCTGCTTTTATGATTTTGGCGTTTAGGTAAAGAGTGTTTTCTTTGTAAAGTAGATTTAACTGAATATTTAGGTCAGCAAAAGAAACACTTGCCTGGAATTTACCGCTTTCCAGAACTTTTAGCAGTTTTTCGAGTGCTGGTTTGCTAAAACGGTTAATTTGTTTACCGTTTTGGTCTTCAGGTGACACTAAATAAGGATTTTCGTTTTGATATGAGTTTAAAGTCATCGTGAAACGATCATCTTTTGACTTAAAGGAAGTAGAAAGGTTGCCGTTTGCAGAATCTACATTTAAGTTCGCCAAAATTTGTGAAATCATTTCGGTTAAGTCAAAGCCACCAGGTAAGTATTTAGAAAGAGCAGCACGAATTTGTGGGGCCAGTTCTCTTAAGTCAGAGTGCGCAAAATATTGCACGTTTTTGCGTTTATTTGGACCAAACTCAACGTATACTCCGCAGTTATCTATGTATATTCGGCCTAGTTTTGGAATAGAAATTGAAATCTTTCCTTTAAGCAAGTCTACGGCTACTTTGATTTCTGAGTCTGGGTCGGTTTTAGTAATTGAGTTTAATGCGTAGTTTAAAGTAAAAGAAATTGTACCGCGTGGATTTGCATCTGGGTCTTTGAAGTATTTAAGTAAAAACTCAGTTAAGTCAAGTTCATTAACAGGAGCTTTTGGATTAGGTAGTTTAGTTCCTGGTCGGTGAGTTAACGCAAACGCAGTTTTGCTTTGGTCAAAAGCAACACGTCCATCTTCTACTTTTAAGTTGTCTTTCTCTAGTTTTAAATCAAGGAAACTAAACAAACGTTCAGCGGTTTTAACTAAACTAGTAAAGTCAATTAAGTTAATTAACTCTTCTAAACTATTTTTAGTCAAATCTACATTAAAAAACTCTTTAACAATTTTATTTAAATCAAAAGTTAAAGAACGGGTTTTGAAATGCATTGTTAGTTTGTTTTCAACAATGTCAAAAGGAATGGTGTAGTTTTTGCCAAACGCAGTTAGGCTAAGTTCACCGCTTGCAGAAATTGAAGTTTTGTTGTTAAAAGAAACTAAAGCGTTGACCGTTAAACTTGAGTTGGCATTGATTTCTTTGGATAAGTTGAACTCAAAAGTATCGCTAAAGATTCTTTTGAGTTGCTGAGTTGCATTGTCAAAATCGGTTTTGTCTTCAGAAAACTGTGGGTTTGCTTCTTTTTCGCCGCGTTTAAAGTTAAGTTCCAAAGTTTTGCCGTCAGTCTCTTGTTTGGCGTTAAACTCAACTAACTCTTTAGTATTTTTGTTAATGTAGAAAGTTAAAGAGATACCTTTGGCCTTGGTTTCAAGCACTGTGTAGGCACCAATGTTTTTAGGTTCCGCAAAGTTTTGGTTAAGTTCGCCAATTAGTTCTTGTAGATTAGGTAAACTTAAGAAACTACCTTTGTCAAACAGTTTGCCAATTAGTTCAACAATTGACTCGGCTTCTCCTGTGTAGGTTTGCCCAAACATTGAAAAGGTATATTTTTTGTTTTCGTAGTGTAAATTAAATAATCTAGACTCAATTTTTAAAATTGCGGGGTCTTTAGAAAAAGTTGCAGTAAACTCAAGTGCTTGGCCACCAACGTTTAGCGAACCTGTGAAATTACCTGATTTAACCTTGGAAAAAGCGTCAATTAAAAGATCAGTCGCGTTTGGTTTTGGCTCAGCAATTTGGCCGTGTTTACGAAAGTCTTTTAGAAAGAAGTTGTGAAAATCTGCAGTTTGAACTTTTTCTTTTTTATAAGTAAAAGTTTGTGTGACACTTGCTGAAAAGTCTGAAGAAATCCCTTTTACCGTTAAGTTATACTCTTCGTTTGAAACAGTTTTTAAAACTTCCCAACGGTCATTCATAGTTACATCTAAAGTAAATGATTTAAATGTAGGGTAATAAGGAGTTTGAGCCATTTCTCTAACTTCAACTGCATATTTAGCAGTAGCAACTTGTTTACCAAGACCACTTGGTTTGCTTAAGTCTTCGTCTACCACAAAATCAACACGGTAAGTGGTCTCGCCGTCCGCTTGGTGAATTAGTTCAACTTTTTTAATGGTTTTGCGAGAAAGTATTTGTTGAGTGAAGTCTTTTAAGTCAGAACCTAGGATGTTTTCAGTAAAATCAGCCTCAGTAAAAGGTGCGTCTGAGCCTTTGTATTGGCGCCAAACTGGTCTGTCAAGATCGCCGTTTTCAAGGCGTGCCAGTTCTTTGACAAAGTACTGTGGACCACGCGTTGATTCATTTCTAAAAACATAGAGACCAGGGTTGGCAAATGAGCCTTTTGAGTATTGTTTATTTGCCAAATGTGCTGTGTCATATTGGCGAGTTGCTTTGATTTTTTGAGTAGTAGAACCAAAAGAACCAAAGTAAGCAGTTGCCTGCCCGTTGGTCTCACTTTGAAAATGACTTTGATTTCTAAAAACTTTGGCAGCAATTAAAATGTTTTTTAAGTGGTCTTTTTCGTCAATTGGTTTAGAGCCATCGTTGGGACGGTCTAGGTATTCGTTGTTTATGTTGGTCTTTGGTTTGATGCGGTTAGGTTTTTGTCCCAACGACAAAAAAGCCATCAAAGCAACGATAATTGCTCCCAAAAATAAAGCAAACAATGTGCTGATGGTTTTGACAAAACGAGTGCAGGGTTTTGTTGAGTAGGTTTGTGTAAATTTTTTATTGGCTTTGAGTTGACGGGATTTTTGGTTAGTAGATAAATTAGTGCTAGTTTCTTCGTATTTAATAAAATCTTTTTTCATAAAGTAAAACTCCTTTTTGAAATGTTCTCACTTGTTTTGTTGTATATTTAGTATCTTTATTTATGTGTTTACTTAATTAGTGAGAAATATATTTAAGTCAGTAGTTCAAAAAGTGCTTACATAATTATACCCCAGCCATATAAAAAGCCTATTTTTAATTGTAAAAGTGATTTTTTTAAATATAAAGAGAGAAGTTTTTAGTCATTTTTAAAGTTTTTTGTCTAAATATATGAAAAAAGACCTTTTAAGTTTTTATTGCTAAAAAGGTCTTTGATGCGGTTTTAAAAATGAAGATAGTTAGAAACAAAGAAATGTGAATTGGTTAATTGTTGTATGTGAGAAAGCCACGCAGTGTGAAAATCTCTGAAAATAAAAATAAAAGAGAGTACCTACGGTAAGTGGTCAAGAGACTACCTAATGCAAACTACTACACCATAAACCAAGTGCACGTGGTACTTGTGCAGCTCTCCGATGCTACTAATGATGTGTGCGAGTGCGCTAGAGTCAGAAGACTGCGTACCAAGCCACCAGACATCATGGTTGACTTTGTTGTAATAAGGCATTATATAACCGTCATATTCTACAAAAGAATTTAAAGAAGCACAACGATATTTATCAATAGGTTGGCCATTGTAATTACCTAGAATTGCTTTTGCATAATCTGTAGATTCTTTTTTTAACAGAGATTTTAAATTTGCGTCTAAAGCAGGTTTGACTTGAAAATCCCCACTACTTTCGGTTGGCATGTGAACTTCACCCTTTAGTACTTTTCCAATATCTTGAACCATTGCTTTAAAGATAGAATTCTCTGGTTTAGCGTTATTTGGATAATTATCGTAATAAATGTTAAATGGTGAAAAGTCTATGATTTTTTCGGTGAACCAAGTATTTTGTTTTGGAATTTTAACAAAATCCACAGGTTCGATTTTAAAGTATTGATTGTTGTATTTTTCGTATTTATTGCCTGCACTATCTTGCCAGTAACTGCGAGTAAACTGCATAGTGTAGTTTTTGCCTTTTGAGTTGAACTTAAGTTCGTGCACTTCATCATTTAATTTCTGAATGCCGGCAGGATTGTCAACTTTTGTTTGAGGGTATGTACCAAATTTCTTAGTAGGTTTACTGATGTGAAGAGTTACTTTATGGGCTTTTTGAACTAAGAAGTTTTCAATTTCTTGCTTAGTTTTTTCTATTCCGTCAAGTTCTGCTTTAAGAATGCCAAGACCATCGGCCTCAAACTGACTTTCATCAATCTGACCAATTTTATCACCATGTCTAAGAGTTCTTTTCGCAATACTACTTGTATGGCCTTTTACTTCAAAAGTGACATCGTAAACTTTTCTTTTTATAGTAACAACCACTTTATTTAGATTTGCATCTGCGCTTACAGTTAAATTAGCCACACTGTATTCAGGTTCTTGATACACAGTGTTGTTTGGATTTGAGTAAGCAACTGTATGGTTTGAGCCAATTTTACCACTCTTAATTTCAGTATTTTCAGTATAACTGCCGTCTACTTTTTGAGTTTTAATAGTGTAAGTTATATTTGCAGTAGTTTTAACTTCTTTAAATACAGGTTTAAGTGTAATGTCTGAGTTGTATGCAACTGCAGGGTCAAACTCTGTACTTGTTTCTTCAACTAGCAGTTTTTCAAACACATAGTCATGAGTTGCGGTGTTAGTTTTTTTAACTGCACGTAGTTTAGCCAAAATATCTTCGCTGATTTTATTTGTGTATTTTAAGTTAAGAGGTTGGCTTAATATTGGGTCAATTGTGCTTGCATCTAGTCCAGATTCAGTTAAGTTAAAAGTAACTCGGTAAGTTTTGGCCTTATAGTAAAGTTTAATGATTTGCTTATCTTGAGTGTTTGAAACGGTTAGACTAGGTGTAGATTTAACAGGGTCATAGTTAGTTTCGTGGTTAGGATGAGGTTGACTTGAAAGAAATGCAGAAATGATATCTTTGATTTCTTGGTCGTTTGCAGTAACAGAAGTGCCAATTTTTCTTTGAGTTGGTAGTTCTAGTTCATGTAAAGTTTCTTGATTTGTGGCAAGTCCTTCATAGACTAAGTTTAAATAAACTTTCTTAAAGTTATTAGTTTCTTGCCATTTAGCAACTAAGTTTAAGTTTTCTTCAACTAAGTGGTTTTGAGCAAAGTCAACTAACTGGTTAGTTGCTGGGTTTAACCAACCCAAGAAAGTGTAAGTTTTGTTGCCACTAGGATCGGTTTTAGTAGGATGGTCAATGTCGGCTAAAGTTTGTCCAAACTTATATTGAACTTCTTTTTTAGTCTCACCGTTTAAAACACCACCACTATAGTTAAAGGTTGCTTTAAAAGTTTTTCTTTTAAAGTACAACTTAAATACAGTAGAACCATCTGCCTCAATAGTTTTCTTAACTTCAGAATCAGCGCCGAATAACTCAAAGCCACGAGGTGCCACTAGTTTATCTGGAGTTAACTCAACTTCAGTGCCTGCTTGAACACCTGTGATTGTCTCGGTGTCAAACTCCTCGTAGTCAAACGCTTGGTTGTCTAGTTTTTCTTTTAGTCTTTTGATTTTATATTCAGTAGTTTTAGGAAAAGGACTTGGACCGCTTGACTTTTCAAACACTGCGACAAGTGTAATGTTTTTAGTAATTGGAGTTTCAAAATCAAAAAGTTCATTTGAACCTTCTAATTTCCAACCCGCTAGTTTATATGTGTCTCCGTTTTTATCAACATATGTAACTAAATCAGGGTTTAAATAGTAGTTTTTACTAATTTTTTGATTTTCAACAATTTCAAGGTCGCTAAGTTTAACGTTGCTTGGAGTGGTTATAAACTTAACTGTATATTTGGTCGGGTTAGGATTTGGATTTGGCTGTGGTTGTACATTTTCTTTTTCGTATTTTGCATAAAGCGAAATGTTTTTGTCTGCTCGTTCTAAATCAAAGTCAAACTCTTTTGTAAAACTAGGATCGGTATACCAGCGAACTAGGCTGAATCCTGCTTTCACGCGACGGTAATTTATAAGTGATTCGCCTTTTCTTACAATATATGAAAATACTTTTTCGGTACCGTCAAAATAAGTAACTAAAAATAAATCTTGCTTGTTTAATTCTTCTTTTAGTTTATTGTCGTCAATTGAATGTTTGTATCTGGCAACTAATCTAAGTTCAGAGCCTTTAAGTTCAGGAACGTTGATCTCTTGACCAGCTCCAACTTCCACGAATTCATTTTGTTTGTTTACATAGTACCAACCTAAAAACTCAGAGACGAAGAATGGAGAAGTTTCTAAATTTAAAGTACCTTTTGGATTTAAAGTAGTAATTTTAGTTTGAGTTTTTAAAATATAGTCAACGATTTCTGGGTTGTTGACTTTATTTGAATCTTTTAGTATGCCCTTAAATACAAAGTCATACACCAATCTAATTTGATTTTCGGTATTTGCGTGATAAGCCTGTCCTGTTTTTAATTCAAGCACTTCTTTGAATGAAAAAGTTGTGCTTTCTTTTTGGCTGTTTGAGTTATATGGCGAAAAAGAAGAAATTTTTGTAAGTTCATCAACTATGTCTTTGTACTCTGTGTTGACTCTGGAACGTGGCATTACCAAAGGTTTTCTTGGAGCTACGTTTTCTTGAGTTGCCGAGAAAAATACGCGCACGAAGTTAGAATAGTCAACGATAACATCATATTCTTTTTTAATACCAACACGATTTCTAGTTGTAATTGAAAAAACCGCGCTGTCGTATTCTTTGTCTTCAAAGTTAAGAGCAAGTTGTTTACCAGGTTTTGCTTTAACTTCGGTAATTTTTCCATACTTTGTGGCTTGAAACCAATCTGGGTTAATTTCAACACTGTGTTGATTTGCTTTTTTAAAAAGTTTCTCTGGTACTACAAATCTAATTTTGCCGTTTTCTAATTTGAAGATATCGTCTTTATTGAAACCTTTACTTTCAGAAAGTGACAACTTAGGGAAAGTAAAAATTAAAAACAGCAAGAAAATAACTGAAACCAGTAACAAAAGTAAAATTGCTGTGCCTATGATACTTAAATTTCTTTTAGGTTTTGACATTTTTTTTATCCTTTCATAACTAACAGTATTTACTAATTTGTAAGTTAGTAAATTCCGAATTATTTTGTATTTGCTTTATTTCTTCTTGTTTCCTTGTTTGAAATAAAGCTAAAAGAGAAATTATTATGGGGTTTTAAAGCGTTTCCCTTTTATATGTTATAGTCGGTTCAATACACTTTTTTAAATATGAAGTACTCAAAATTTTGTATAAAGCGCGTAAAAACGAATCTTTTTTTAGATATTTAAAGAAAAAATTTTAAAATTAACTTTATTTTAAACAGTTTAATCGTTTTATAAAGCGATTAAACTGTTCAGACAAAAACTTATTAAAGTTTATTATTTTTTTATTTCTAAAACTAGGAGTTGAAGAGTTGAAGCATTTTAAAACATGTGCGACTGTTCATCAATATTGTTAATTTTTATTATGCTATCATTTTAAAAGAAATAAACGAATTCATATTAAGAACCAATTTAGAGGAAACTATGTTTTATTCAATCTTAGCAATAGATAAAAATAACTTAATCGGCAAAGAAAACAAATTGCCTTGGCACTACCCTTTGGACTTAAAATATTTCAAGGAAAAAACTTTTAATAAAAATGTTTTAATGGGCTTGTCTACATATAATTCTTTGACTAAAAATTACAATTTTGATCTTTCTCACTTTAAAGAAGTTTTTGTTGCAAGCAATGAAAAAACTTTAAAAATCAAAGACATAAAATTTGTTTCGGATGTTAATAACTTTTTAAAAACTTTTGAAAAAGACCTTTTCATAATTGGTGGAAAAACTTTATTTGAAGAAACTTTAAATTCATCTGACTTGGTTTATCTTACTAAAATAAATAAAAAACACATAGGTGATACATACCTTGATTTTGATTTTTCTGAGTTTAAAGAAATCAAAAAAAATCAAAACGGAGAGCTAACTTTTTTAACTTTAGTTAAAAAAACAGTTCCTGTTTTTAACATCAAAGAAATTTATCAAAAAGGAATTTTAAATAAAGACAAAACTTTTGAGTTTAGACTAAACACACCAGAAAGAAATAAAATCAAAACAGGTAGTCTAATTTGTCTTAAAAGTAAGAACAGTGTTTTAATTGCAAAAATTGGTGAAATCCATCATTATAAAAATTGGGAAACGGCCTTAGAAAAACATTTTGCAAGTAACTTTAGCTATTGTTTTAAAAATCAAACAGAGGCACTTTTAGAACTAAGTAATTACTACACACACCAAGATATTGAAAAATATGGTTTAGTGGCGTTTGAGCTGTTAGAGGTTAAAAATGTATAAACTAGTTTGCTTTGCATACGATAAAGACGGCAGAGGTGTTGTAAAGTTAGAAAACAAAGTGGGCTTTGTTAAAAACCTCTTGGTTAGCGAAGAGTGTATACTTACTCAAATTACTGATAAAAAGAAATTCTTTGAGGCCGAAATTGACCACCAAGCAAACATCTTGACTAAGCAATCTGAAAAAAGGGTGTCGTTGACTTACAACGGAACTTACAACCTTGCTCACCTTTCTTTTTTAGAGCAACTTAACTTTCAACAAGAAATCACTCAAAACTCATTTGCAAGAAGCGGACTAGTTTTTCCAAAAATAGAAAAATGTATATTTTCAAAAGTTCAGACAAATTACCGCAACAAAGCAGTCTTAATTTTAAATCACGACCTTAACTATACAAGACTTGGCTATTACCTTGAAAAAAGCAATAGTTTTTGTCTACAAGACAAAAATATACTTTATCCAGAAACTTTAACTGACTTAATTTTTAAGTTAAACTCCGAGCTAAATAAAAATAAAATCTTGCTCAAAGACACAGAAAAAGTAATTTTTAGAACTAATTTAGAAAATGACTTTCAAGTAACTTTTATTTTAAAAAGAAATAACCCAGAAACTATAGATAAACTAACTAACTTAACTAGTCTTTTTAGTCCAAATATTTCTATTCACTATATAGTAAACGAAAAAGTATATATCGCCAAAGGCGAACAGTTTATTAAGCATAAAGTAGACGGCGTTGTTTACCTTTTAAACGGACTTGCTTTTTTTCAAACCAACTCTTATATGGTTGGAAAAATGTATAGAGAAATTTTGAAAGAAATGGAGCCTGAAAACTGTGTTATTGACGCGTTTTCAGGAATTTCTACAATTGGTCAATACATAGCAAAAACGGCCCATAAAGTCTACTCTATAGAAATTAACAGAGACGCAAATATTTGTGCTAAAAAATGTCTAGACATCAATGAAATCAAAAATCTAGAACTACTTAAAGGCGACTTTAGTGCTTTGTTTAAAAAAGTTAAAAATGTTGCTGACACACTAATTTTAGACCCGCCTAAAGCAGGTGTAGCCCAGGCTGTCATGGCTGAACTAAATCAGGTAAACCTAAAGAAAATAATTTACCTTTCTTGTAACTTGCCTTCTTTAATTCGCGACCTTAAAATCCTTACTAACTTTAGCATTACTAAAATTCAACCTTTTAAAAATTTCCCACAAACCGCAGAATGCGAGACTTTAGTGGTGTTAAAACGAAAATAAAAAAGTTGTTTACGTAAACGTAAACAACTTTTTTTAACCTAAAACTACTTAAAGTTAAACCCAAAAACTAAAGAAGCACCCATTTCGTTTTGCGGAGCTCTTGGGTTTAGGCCAGTAAGCGGAGTGCTGAAACTAATAAAAGTATCAAAGTTTTGTTTTTTAGCAACTGACACCACAGCGTTGTAAACTAAGCGTTTAAGTACTTTTTGATATAGGTTTTCTTTGTTACCAGGTTCATTTAAAACATTTTCAAGGTCCTTAATTGGATCTTCTTTGTTGTCAATAGAAGATGGTATGAAGAATTTACCTGAGGCAAACTCAGATAGCCTTTTTGATGTGTAAAAGTAGCTGCAGTCTTCTTTACCTGCTGGCAAATCAGGACATTTGTAGCGCGGACGGATAGTGTTAATTAGTTTGTTTTTAGTCTCTCCGTACACTCCAAGTGAGTTTTTCTCGCGGTACTCAAAATCAAAAGTGATATCAAAAGTTTCTCTGCGATGGCAACGGTGATAAGTCTTTGGCAGAGGTTTACCGGGTTCTGGAATTGCTTCTGGAAAATCAAGTCGCCCAGTTGAAAGCAAGAAAGGAGTTTTTAAATACACGGCTCCGTTTTTTTCAATTAAGAACACAAAATTACGGCCATTTGCTTGGTTGGAATTAGCCTGTAGAGAATTTAAAACATCTTTAATAATTCCTTTTACTTTTTCAATTCCAAAAATCTTGAAAAAATCATTGTTCAGTGGAGTCAGAGTATCTAGTTCTGTATTTTTTAAATAAACATTTGGATCTGAGTTAAAGTAAAAAGTTTTTTTAATCCAATCTGCATCTTCAAACTCAGGTACTAACTCACCTGGTTTTCTACTCTTAATTGACTGAGTTGTATTAAATAAGGTAAGTTCACGATTTTCAAATTCATGGGCACTGTAGTCTAGTTTAGTAGTTCTGCGCATATCTTGAAGCAGAAAACCAGGCGCTCCATTAATTCCTATATAACTGTCTTGCATATAAACAAAAGTTTTATATAAAGCCAGTCTTTGTTGCTCTGGACTAAGGGCTTTGACTTCATTCATTTCAGACTCAGGAGTTTGGTTAGTTTGATAATGTCCTCCGTCGTTCATATAGTGAACTCCGTCCAGGAAGTTATTTTCAATTTTTGTGTTAAAGAAATAAGAAGCGGTAGCCTCAAGTTGACGAACTCCGTATCCGTGGTTACGAATGACTGAGTTTGCTAAAGTTATTTTTGATTTAGTTGCTACTACTCCGTGAATTCCCCCAAAGTAAGCAGGGACTGTTTTTGTGTTATCTAAGTGCAAAACAGGGCCACTCACTCCGGCGTTGCCGGCAATTTCAACATTGCGAACAGTGTTGGTGACGTCGGCTGTGGTGGAAAACGAAAAAATACCATAAGTGTGGTTAGGAAAACCAAACTCAGCAAAGTCTATAGTGTAGTACCTTGCGATATTGCTTGCATCAATTTGAAAGTAGTTGCCGTTTAGATTTAAAGAACGGTAATTTTGCTTACCTCGCTGAAAGTGAGCATAGCGCCAATAAATTGAGCCAACTTCTTGTACCTTGCTTTCAATAGGATCGCCATTTTCATCCACTCCGTGTTCAAGGGTTTGCGCACCTTTACGGTTTTTTTCAAGCAGCAAGTCGCCCTCTGGTGCTGCAAAGTTTGGCTTTGGCGGAATTTTTTCAAATTGACCAGGTAAGTCTTCTACTTTAATGTTTCGTTGCAAAAACACATTTGCGTATTTTCTGGCACCACGGACGAACTTTCTTAGTTCAAGGTCTATATATGCGTTGTGGCCTTCTTTTAAAGTAATTTCTTCGCGGTCTGTATAAAGGTTTGTCTTAGTTTGACTGTTAGTTAGTTTAGAAACACCTGAAATTGTGGCTTCGATTTTGATTTTTTTGTCTTTTAGTGCTGGGTCTTTAAAAGTAATTTTACCTGCGTTGATTTCATATTGAGATTGTCTTAACAATGTGTTGTTTTCACTGTTTTTAAGTACAAACGTAGGAATAATTTTTCTAAACAACAGCTGTTCAATGCCAAACATAGTTTCAATTGTGGTAATAAACTTATTTTCAACATCGCTAAAGCGAGCTCTGCGGATGTTTGCCGAAAGTTCTGGTATGTATTCGTTGTTCATACCAACTTCTTTGGTGTACTTTTTGTCAAAGTCTTTAAAAGTCTTACTGCGTTCCTTTTTTTCGTCGTACTTATAGACTTGTCCGTTTAAGTTAAATTTCTCAATAGTATAAGAAACTGAGTACACATACTGAGTTAAAGTGGTTTTGCCATCTTTAGTTTCGTTGTAATAAATTCGGTAAACTCCAGGTTCCTTGAAAGCAAACTCGTTGTTTTTAATTTCAAGACGGTCAATTGTTGCTTGTTTAGTGTATTTAGTGTTAATTTCTCTTTGGCGGTCTTTTAAGTTAAGTTCAACGGTTGTGTGAATTGGACGGTGGCGATGTTTAACATCAATGTCTAGATTCTCAATTTGTTCAGTTGAAGTTTCTTTGACTGTAACTTCGGTGTCTCTCTGCATTTTGAAGTTCACGCTAGTGCCAGCGTGTAGAGTGCCGTTGACAGAAATTTCGTATTTAGAGTTTTGATTTGGCTCTTTTAGTGTCAAGGATACATCGGTGCCTTCGGGTAAATCTAGAGTTGTGTAGTTTTGAGCAAGATTAAATAAATTGCGGTCGTAGTTTAGTCGGTAAGTTTTGAAACCTTCTAAAATGACTTCTAAAGTGATGTCTTTGTCAATTTTAAAAGAATACTCAAAGTTAGACTCAAACTGAGTAGGCACGCCATTTACTTTAAACTCTTTTAAAAACGGGCGGTATGGCTCTTTTAATCTAACTACAACTTCTTCACCATACGGAACTTTATTTAAATCTGTGTGTTGAGTTTTAAATTCCAAGTAAGGAGATGTTGAAATTTTGAAGTTAACTTCTTTTTCGTCATAAAAAACTTTAATATCAAGATCTGTGCTAATTTTGTATTCAAATAGCGAAGTGTCTGAATCGTCTGGATTTGCGCGAAAGAAACTATTTAAATTAGCCTCATAATATCTGCGGTCGTGTTCACTGAACTGCAGCATAAATGGGGCTTTTGGTTTGATTTTCACTTTAAAAAGTAAGGTAGATTCAGCCTCTACTTTATTTAAATCAACTCCAGTTGGCGGAGTTGGCTTGTCAACATATCCAACGGCTTCAATTTCTTTTGGTAGTTTAACTGAAAAGTAGCCTAAAAACACTAGTTTAATTTTTAAGTCTTTATCTACTTTGACTTGAAACTTGTTGTCAGTAATATGCACACCTAAATTGTTGTAAGTCACGTCGTTGATAAGCAAGTCTTTAAACTCGCGGTTTTTTAAGTTTAACTCAAAGTGCAAAATTGTGTTTTTTGGAACTTTTTTAAAGTCAGAAACTGTGACTAACTTACCATTTCGCTCAGCGCCAAAGTAGGTAATTTCAGCTTTGTTGAACTCAACTTTTTGAAATACACCACCGCACGCTGCCAAAAGCACTGAGGATTGAAACAATATAAATAAATAGGTTAATTTCTTTAAGATACTCATCAATCATTTTCCTCCTTTTCTTTAGCTTTATGAAAATCAAATGAGATGTTTTTAACTAAGTCGCTTGCTGAGTTTTTAAGTGGTTTTAAAGTGACGCTGTAGGAATACTCATCAAACTTAGCTGAATCTTCAATATTCTTATTTAAAATAAACTCAAAAAAAACTATACCGTTAAACCCATTTGCGCGGACATTTAGGTACTCATTTTTATCAGTTAAAATATTAGACTTATCGGTTTGCCAGTCTTTAAACTCAAAGTCATATGACTTATTTGGGTCTTTAAGCACTCTCTTGTCTTTGTGTTTAATGTCAATAGTCACACCTTCGAAATTAGCGTAGTTTGGCCAGTTCTCTACAAACAAGTAAAAAGTATGCATGGGTTTCTCTTGAACATATTGATTATTGGCTTCTTTAAAAAACCTTAAAATTGGGATATTGTTGTCTTTGAAGTTCATCTCAACCAAGGTTTTTCTGTAGTCAGTTGTTGAGTTAGCCTTAGCCTGAATTTCTTTAATTTGATCTAAGTAGTTTAGTTTCTTTTCATACATATCTTCAATTGAAAGTTTGTGCAAAGACTTAATTACTTTTTTTGAAGTTGTATACCAAAGCCGCAAACTATTGACAGGTGTTTGACTCGGAATTTGAATTGGTTTCGTGCCGAAAGCTGCAACTAAACCAAGTGAAACAAATATTAAGATAGTGATTAAAAAGAAGGTAAATTTTTTCATTTAAAACTCCTTTCGCTATCCGCACATTACATCAAAGTAGACTTTGATTTTCAAATTAAAGGTAAACACCGAAAACGCCAAAGCAATCGCGCCAAACACCAAAAGTAGACTAAGAGCTTTAGCGGTTGCACCAAACGCAATTAGTAAAATTACAACAACTAAAGACATCACAATACCAACAACTGAAGAAAACGCTACGTTTTTTAACTTAGAGACATCCGCAGTCTCTTCAAATTTTTGATATTCAGACTGAGTTAAGTCAACAGATGCAGAATATAGAATATGTACAATGTTAAATACTAAAAATATCCCTGCAATCAACAGTGCTACATTCTTATTTGTTGAAGGATAAATTAACATAATAACTAAGTTTAAAGCAACTATCAGGAAGTTAATTACGATGTTGATGGCGACTTTTGCCGATATTAACTTATAAGTGTTGCCAGGAATTGTCTTTAAAATGTAGAGTTTTCCGCCTTCTCTAGAAATTATAGAAGAAGCAATTGTATTTGAAGTTGTCAAGACTATCAAACCAACTAGTACGTTTAAAATTACTACCATTTTTAAGCCAAAACTATTTAACTGAAAGGCAGAGTAAGTTTTGTTTAAAATAATTGAAATTAAAGGAAGGGTAGCGATGTAAAAAATATATTTAGCGATTGTATCTGAGTTTCTAAACAACTGAATTAGTTCTTTTAGAGTAAAGGCCTTAGTTGGTGTGTTTCCGCTTTTTTCAAAAATGTTAAAGCGGTTTTCTTTATTGGCTAAATTCATCTTGATGCGGTTAGCTAGTTTAAAGTACACAAAGTAAGAAACTAGCGATGAAACCAAAAACAACACAAAAACTGTGCCAAAAATCACGGCTAAATGAGCAGCTGTTGGTCTTCTGATAATGTCAACTGCGGCAATGCTTACGTCTACTTTAAAAATTAAGTAATACAAATATCTAAAGAAAAATAAATTGTTTAAGAAATTGCGTTGAAACACGAAGTTTACGTTTTGCCATCTAGTTTGAAAAGTATCAAAACGAATATAACGGTCATGTCCTCGCATATTGTCAATAAAAATAATAACTAAAGTAAATATTAAAGATACTGCGATTAAAGATACTGCGAGTGTGGCGATTCTTGAACGTTTTAAGAAAGAAAAAGCGTAAAAATAAACAACAGCAAAAATTGTACCTAAAAACAAGGAAACTGCCGGTATTGTAAAACAAATCACGGAAATTCGGCCGAGAAAAGGAACAAGTGCTCCATATTCAACCCCTGCGTTGTTGTAGTAAATAGAAAGTAAAAAAGGCAGGAAAAACACCAGAGTTTTAACTAATTCAATTAAGTATCTAGCAACGATTTTAGAAAGAAAAATTGTGATATTGGTGATGGGAAAAGCAAAAAGGATATCGTTTTTCGGGTTTTGAAAAAGAGATTTTGCCATTCCTTGCATTGACTGAAAGGAAGTAATTAAAGTATAGAAAATAAAAATAGCCGGAACTAGGGCAATATAGGGAGATGCACCTAGCACTGAAAAAGCAGGCAACATGTAGTTGTATACATAAAACAAAATACCTGCAAAAAACAGCATGAGTGCGTGTTTGGCGATTTTAGTGCCAACAGACCCTCTGATTTTTACAAAAGAAGCATCAACATATTCAGACTTTAGCAGTTGCCAGAACACCAAAAATTGATTTGGGTGCTCGCGAACTGTGTTTAGCGTGTTGTAAAACTTAACTGCCATTTTACTGCTCAATTAGTTTAATGTACATCTGCTCAAGGTTGCCGTATTTGGCCTTAAGTTCAGATACTTTTTCGTTAATCACCATTTGACCACGTTTAATAATAACAACTTCGTCGCAAATGTTTTCTACAACTTCAATGATATGTGAAGAGAAAATCACGATATTGCCTTTTTTAGCGTGCATCTTAATTGCTTCTTTTAGTTGGTAGGCAGAAGTTGGGTCAAGACCAGTTAGTGGTTCGTCTAGTACCCAGACTTTTGGTTCGTGAATTAGCGAAGAAATTACCGAAATTTTTTGTTTCATACCGTGTGAGTACGTGCGGATTTGTCGGTCAATTGCGTAAGTGATTTGAAAAAAGTCAGTTAGTTCAAGCAACTTAGTTTTAATAACTTCTTTTGGCACATTGAAAAGTTTTGCAACAAAAGTAATGTATTCACGGCCTGTCAGCTCTTCGTAGAGTGCGTGGTTGTCAGAAACGTAGCCAAGTGAGTATTTTGCTTCTGTTGGATTTTTTTCAATATTGTAGCCACAAATTGAAATTGTGCCTTCAGTAATTGTCTGAATACCAACTAGCGACTTAATTAAGGTTGATTTACCGGCACCATTGTGGCCAACAAAACCAACAATCTTACCACCAGAAATTTCAAAAGAAACGTCTTTTACTGAATAAAAATCGTTATTTGCGTATTTTTTTGAAAAGTTTTGAACTTTAACTAAACTATCTTTCATATCAAGCTCCTTTTTAAGTTCTGCAGTAATTTTGCCAATTTTAACGACACCAATGCGGTGATCTTTTTTGAGTTTATGGACCACAAATCTAAACGAAATACAAGATTTTTGAATTTGCAAGAAGATTTGACTAACAGTTAGTGTAGTAATTGTGCAAATTGCCCAAGTGATAAACAGGTAAGTAAGCGGGAAAGTTACGGTTTTACCTTTAATGGAAATTGCTTTGTATTTAGAGCGCAGGTTGCCAAGGAAAGTCTTGAACTTTGCGTGGTCAACTATATTACGGCGGTTAATGTAGAAAAAGTCAACATGTTCTTGCACTGTTTTGTTGTCTGAGTACACACCATCTACTATTCTTAAAACAACAGATGCAATTATAAAAAACACGGTAAAGAAAACTAAAGCAATTATTAAGTCTTTAGCGCTTGGCGTTTCAAATAACCTCAAAGTATAGACAAGAGCTGAAAGCACAATTAAGTAAAGCGCAGGTAGATAGATAAGCATGTTGGCCGAACTAAAGAAACTGCCATTTTCTTTGAGTTGCAAGAAAAACACAAAAAGCAGCGGAACGCCGGTTGAAAACATAGTAAAAATAGACATTGCGCGTTTCAGTTCAAATAAGAAAATGAAAGGCAGCGCTAGCAACAGCCATTTAAATGGTGAAAACGCAAATTTCACGCTAAAAATTTCTGCTTTAGTGAGTGTTGAATAAACTGAGTAAATCACGGCTAAAGAAAGCGTAAACAATAAAAACTTTTTGTATTCGTGTGCACGGTTAATATAGATATTAGTTAATATAAAAATTAAAACAAACGGAGCAAGCAACATAAATAAATGTTGACGGGTGAAGACAAACTTTTGGTAAGTCATGTGACCAAAAATTACTTGCAAGGTCAGCGGAGACAGTGAAAACAAAAAGACTAATGTGTAAAGCAGAACTTCGTAGAATATATGTTTTGCCGAAAAGTGAAAGAAAGACGTGTTAAAAGAACGCAGTAGTACATAAAAAGCCACAAAAGTAGTAAGCAAGATTAGCGGAGTGATTAAAGCAAAATATGCACTTTGATCTGCAAAAAAGTGTCTAATTTTAAAGATAAAAGCAAGATAAAACACTAAGTTAACTAAATAAAAGATAGGAATGAACTTAGTTTTTGAGTCCTTGATTAAAACTTTTCCTAAAAGCAGCACTACTGAAGTTAAGTAAAGGTGTCTTGCAACAACTGCTAAATTATTTAAAATATAAACAGCAAACGCGGGGTTTACTGTGTTTTGGTTAACTAAACTCAAAAAAGCAGCGCTTTTAGGAAGTAGCATAATAAGTGCTCCAAATAGCGCAATCAAGACGCCAAAAGAAACACGAACTACTAAGTCTGCTTTTTTGGGCAAAGTAGTTAAATTAAATTTTAAAACAGTATTTGCTTTAGTATTCATTACGATTGAAAGCGATAGCCGATGTAAATGCAACCGGCAAAACGACCAGCGTTTGGCAGGATATTTTCAACAACCGGTGCTATTTTAAAGACGTTAGTGTAGCCAAATTTTTCGCTTTGGCTTAAAAATGGATCTCCACCTTGTTGCAGGGCTTGGTAAAACTCAGAAATAAAGTCAACCATACCACGGGTTGGTTTGTCTTTAAAGAACTTATCTATTTTTTTAACAGTTGAGAAGTTTTGATTGATTTCAGTAAGTTTTGGGAAGTTTAAAGTCATGAAGGTGAACTTCATGTTAGAAAATAGTTCAGAAACTTTAGAACTTGAGTAAAAGTCGTCAACTGTTGAGTATTCTCGCTCTGCTAAGTTGAAAGTAACGTCCCAAGCAGGGCGGCTGTGCGAAAGGAAGTAGTTAGGGTTTTCAGGATCGTTTACAGGTTGTACAAACGGGTTGTAGTTAGTGAAAAACATCGGTGCCCAAAAACTCTTAGTTTTGGCTTTATCGTTGTTGTTTTTGACAATCTCAAAACCAGAGATTTGTTTAATTTGTTCAATTGTACTAACGGTTTGGCCAATAAAACGGTTTAAGTCAAGGGCTTGTGCGATTTCATTAGATAAGTTAACTTCCGCCTCTACTATAGTTTCTTTTACAACTACAGTTGGGTCAACTGAAAACAAACGAGCAGCTTTGCCACTAAGTGCAGTTAAATGAGCTTTGGTCAGTTCAGGTGCTGAAACCGCCTCGACTAAATGGTTAAACTCACTAGACTGGGCTTTAATGTCTGCATCCAGTCGTTTACGACGATCGCGGTCTTGAGTGTAGATGCCACCCGCACCACAGCGCTTAATTTCGGATTTTTCAATCCAAAGAGCAGAAGGTGAAGCCATTGTGTCTTCTTTAATTACTTCATTAAAGTCATGAAATCCCATTTCGTTTGCAAACAAAATAGCGTTGACAAAAGCGTTGTCTATTCTGGTATTGGAAACAAAATGAGTTGCTGCAATAAAGTTAAAGCCAGTAGAAGTGTTTAGCACAACTGAGTTTTCCACATCTAGTTTAGACCTAAACGCAGAAACTCCAAGAATTGAACCTGAAGACAGCGGAGTTTTTTTCTTATTGCCCCCACCTATGGTGTGTGATTTTGAGTTTCCTTTGATGTAAACATTTTTAATGTATGAGTTGTAGTTAACAGAAGGAGTTTTGTCCATGCCAGGAACATCAACAAACGAACGAACAGAAAAAATACCTGCTCTGACAATCGTTAAGTTAACACCTTCTTCGCTTGAGTTTTGAGTAATTGCGTGGCGGATGTTTTTGCCATCAATTGTATAGCAGTTTCCGTCAAACTGAATTGGTTTGTAGCCAACGTGTTTAAGTTTTGGGTTGTAAAGTCTGCGGTAAAAAGAACCACCTAAATACTTAGTTTCGTCTAACACATCGCCGTTTTCATCAAGTTCAACTTTGTCGTCGTTTGGAATTAAAGACTCAATTTTATCTAAATCTTTTAAATCAGGATATTCAGCTCTGCCTTTAAATTTATTGTCAATATATTCAAGTTGATCAGCCTGAGCAACTGGGGTGATATTTCTTTGTAGATAAACTTTGTCGTATTGTCTGGCCATTCTAAAGTATTTTCTTAGTTCTAAGTCTGCATAGGCGTTGACGCCTTGTTGAATGTTGATAGTTTCTTTTAAAACATCTTTAGGGTTGCCGATGTTTTCAAATTGAAGTTCTACTTTACGGCCCACTAAATTGCGAGAAAAACGCATACCAAAGCCATTTAGACGGTAATTGTCTTCACTTAATTTAAATTTATTTGACTCATCTGTCACATCTTTTAAACTTAAACGGTAGCCGTATAGTTCAGGAGACATAGTTTTAAGTTCACGAAGTGACAAGTTCTTTGACTTAACTTGGAATTGATTGTTTTCCCAAACTTGGGTTTTAACAGTGATGTCAACCTCAGGTACATAGGTGTTGTCTGTACCAACTGTTTTGTGTTTGATTTTGTAAGTTGATTTGCTTTTTGTTTTGTAGTTAGGTTCAAGAGTATTGGGGTCTTCTGAGTATTCAAATTTATCTGAATGCGCTTTGTCGTTCACAGTTTTTAAAGTAACTTTAGTAATAGAAGGAATGATTTTGTAGATAAATCTAACTTCGGCGGTAGTGTTGTCTGTAAACTCATAGCGATAAAGCGCAAAGTTATAACCTAGATTTTTAAACACAAAACTATTTGACCCTGCTCCGCTTACAATTTCAGTTGAGTCAATCAAGGTACGCTTTAAGACAGTTTTGCCTTGAAATTGAGGTAGTTCAGGTGTTTTTTTGGTGTTATAAGAAATAGTTTTTTCGGTTGTATAATTGCTGCGTTCAACTACATTGTTTGAGTGAAAATGAGTAAGCTCAGTAATGGCCTCGCGAATTGTAATGGTTTTTTTAGTTGAGTAAAGCAAGGCTTTGTTTTGAGTAATTGAATGGTATTCTTTTGGGTATTTAGAAATTGCTTCTGGCTTAATTTCTACATCTACCTTGTCGTTAAACTGATATATGTCTTTCTCTGGATAAACCTTAAAGATTTCTTTGTCGTAATTTAACTTAAATTTAGTAGTTTTTGCATTAATTTTAGTAGCCTCAACTACAGTGTCTGCTTCTACTGTTAAGTTAAAAGTTTTCTTATCTTGGTCAAACTCAGCCAATGCGTCAACTCCGTTGACTGTTAACTTAGTTAAAACTTCGCCGTCTTTTAAATCAGCGTAAAGTTGCAAGTCTTTGCCGCTTGGCACTTTTTGCAGGTCAACGCTGGCCTTACCAACATTAAAAAAGTCAGGTAAAGTAATTTTGTAGTTTTGAATGGCTTTTAGTTCAATTGTGGTGTTGTGGCGAATATTTTTAAGTAAAAAAGTATGGGTTGCTTTAACTTCGTCAGTCAAAATAGACTCTGTTGGGTTAGCAACTCCACTTTCTGAATATGTAATTTTGTTTAATCTTGCAACACTGTCTTGTTTGCAGATATTAATTTTAAATTTGATGTTGCTGCCAGCAGGTACACGATTTAAATCAAATTTATCGGTTTCTTGAGTGATTTCTTTGGGTAAAGTTACTTTGTAGGTCTTGCCACAAGCAACTAGTAAAAATAAATTTACAAAAAATAAAGCAAAAATTGAAGTTTTTTTCAAAATTCCGTTCATAAATACTCCTTAGACTAACTTACTTTGTATGGGAAGTTGGTGCGAGTTAGTGAAAAAGTGATTTTTTTAGGGATAGCCTCGTGGATTGTGCTGTGTAGTGAGTCTTTGTATTTGATGTCTAGATAAATTTGCGGCATGTAGATTTTATTATAAAAGTTTACACGATACGGAAAAGTTACGTATTTGTCGTCCTTATTCATTGAAATTGAAACAGTACTGCCTGAGTAGTAGGCAAAATCGTATAGTTCAATTCCGCGTTCTTTTGGGTTATTTGGACTAGCCTTAACTACGTTATTTACACTATCGCCTTCTTTGTTGTTGTTATATGCTGATATGTTTTTAGAATAAGGGACATATAGGCTTGAGCCGATTTTGATATCTGAAATTGTGCCAGTAGAAGAGTAGTAGGCAAATTTAAATCTAAACTCGTCGTATTTTTTCTTATCTTTACCAGAAGTTTTTCTTTCAATTGGAATAAAGAAAAGAGTAAAGTCGTCTAAATCAATTTCGTAAACGACTTTTTGTTTATTACCGTATCTGCTAGTCACAGATTGAGCAACTGGATATACATTTGTAAACTCTTTGTAAGAAATTTCTTTCTTGTCATACATCTTGATAGAAGTTGGACGTGGACGAGAAAGTGGGAAAGAAACAGACAAAAATAAAAGTAGTGAAAATAAAATTAACACTAAGAAAATAAAGGTTTTTGAATATAGAAATTTTTTAAAATCAATTTTTTGTTTGGTCTTTAAATTATTATTTTGAATCAGGTTGTTTTGTTTGTTTGTTTTAGAGTTTACATCTTGTTTTGGTTTGTTTTGTTTTAAGTTCATATAATACTCCGCTTTATATAATTATAAGGCAAAACCAGTAAAGCACTTAAAAACAATTATTTAAGATGTTAAACGAGTTTTAAAATAAATAAAAAACCTTGTTTTTAGACTAAATTAGTTAAAAATATAGTACTTTTCTTTGAATTTTATTTTTAGAATTGATAAAATAATTATTGATTATTGGAGGAAAATAAAATGGCAAAACAAAAATTCGATCGTTCAAAACCACACGTTAACATTGGTACAATTGGCCACGTTGACCACGGTAAAACTACGCTAACCGCAGCTATCACTTATGTGCTTGGTGAACGCGGTTTGGCTCAAAAACTAGACTACAACCAAATTGACAAAGCACCAGAGGAAAAAGAACGCGGTATTACTATCAACACTTCACACGTTGAGTATGAAACTGCAAAACGCCACTACGCACACGTTGACTGCCCAGGCCACGCTGACTACGTTAAAAACATGATCACTGGTGCTGCTCAAATGGACGGTGGTATCCTTGTTGTATCTGCTGCAGACGGTGCGATGCCACAAACTCGTGAACACATCCTACTTGCTCGCCAAGTTGGTGTGCCAAGACTAGTAGTTTTCTTAAATAAAGCAGACCTAGTTGGCGACCCTGAACTAATGGATCTTGTTGAAATGGAAGTTCGTGAACTTCTTAACGAATACGAGTTCCCTGGAGACGAAATTCCTTTTGTTAAAGGATCTGCTCTACAAGCTCTTCAAGGCGACCCTAAATACATGGATAAAGTCATGGAACTAATGGACAACATTGACACCTACATTCAAGAGCCAGTTCGTCAAACTGACCTTCCTTTCTTAATGCCAGTTGAAGACGTACTTACAATCACTGGTCGTGGTACTGTTGCCACTGGCCGCGTGGAACGTGGTACTTTGAAACTTGGTGAAGAAGTTGAAATCGTGGGTATCCGCGAAACTAAAAAAGCAGTTGTAACTGGTATTGAAATGTTTAGAAAATTACTAGACTCAGCACAAGCCGGTGACAACATCGGAGCCCTTCTTCGCGGTATCGACCGTAAAGAAATCGTACGTGGTCAAGTCTTGGCAAAACCAGGCTCTGTTAAACCTCACACTAAATTTGAAGCACAAGTTTATGTGCTTTCAAAAGAAGAAGGTGGACGCCACACTCCTTTCATGACTAACTACCGTCCTCAATTTTACTTCCGTACAACTGACGTTACTGGTATTATTTCACTTGCAGAAGGCGTGGAACTTGTAATGCCTGGTGACAACACCACAATTACAGTTGAACTAATTCACCCAATCGCGCTTGAACAAGGAACTAAGTTCTCAATCCGTGAAGGTGGACACACAGTTGGTGCTGGTTCTGTAACTAAAATTATTGCTTAGTTAAATTAAAACAAATAAAAAGACTTGATTTAATCAAGTCTTTTTTTATAACTAAATCTTAAATTTAAACGCTAAAAATAAATTAGTTAACAATCTTGTATTTTTGCTTAGTTAAGCCTTTTTACTAAGAACTAAAAAAGGCCAAACTGATACACAGTTTGACCTTTTTTAGTTATATTTTTAAATTTATAAAAGTTATTTTGCAGCTGCTACCATTTCAATAAACTTAGCAGAGTCAAGAGAAGCACCACCGATTAGTGCACCGTCTATGTCTGTAGTTGCAAGTATTTCTTTAATGTTTTCTGGCTTAACAGAACCACCGTAAAGAATTCTTATCTCACTAGACACTGCTTTGCCGTAAAGTTTTTCAATAACCTCACGAATTCCTTTAATTGTTTGGTTAGCAACTTCAGGGGTAGCGGTTTCACCGGTTCCAATTGCCCAAATAGGCTCATACGCAATGACTACCCTCTTTGCGTCGTTTGCGCTAACTTCTGAAAAGGCAGATTTAATTTGGTTTTCTAAGTAGTTGTAAACTTCGTTTTTTTGCCTTACTAAAAGGTTTTCACCAACACAAACCACAGGAGTTAAGCAACTAGTTAAAACTTTTTTTAACTTTAAGTTAACGTCTTGATAGGTTTCGTTAAAGTATTGTCTACGTTCGCTGTGGCCGATTAAAACATACTCAAAGCCAAGTGGTTCTACCATCTTTAAAGAAAGCTCGCCAGTATACGCGCCTTCATCTAAATGGTGAATATTTTGCACACCAATTCTTAAATTACCTTGTCTTTTAACTAAACAACGTGCATACAAACTTGGTGCAAAAATCACAGTTTCAACATCACTTCTTTCTGGCAATTTTTCGTTGACTGCGTAAATAAAGTCTAGTGCTTCTGCTCTAGTTTTATACATTTTCCAGTTTCCAGCAATTATTTTTCTTCGCATAGCAATTCCTTTATTATCTTGGAGTTTTAACAAGTAAAACTCTGCACGGTCTTGAATATTTGTTTCTCAAATAATTTTCCTTAATGTTAGGAAAGTAGAAAGTTTCAAAACGTTCAACCAAAGTAACTTCTTCGTTTTGAAAAATCTCAACGCGGCCATCTAACACATAGCCAAAAGTTTCACCAACTTGCGCCTTTTGAATTTCAGTTTGCCCGTTTGGCTGAATTTCAACAATCTCTACCTTAAAACTAGAATTAGTCGGAAGTAGAGGAAACTTAGTAGAAAGCAGTTCTTCGTCAACCACTTCGGCTTCTGCTAGCTTAGCAGTTGAAAAAACTTCAACTAAACTTTCTTCTTTTAGCTGTTCTGCTGCTCCAAAGAAATCTTGGAAGTTAGTACCAAGTCGTTCAAGGATTTTTTCTAAAGAATCTAAAGACGGAGAAGTGCGGTTATTTTCAATTTGTGAAATATAACCTTTTGTAAATCCGATATCGTTTGCAAGTTCCTTGGTAGTCAAATTAGCCTTGACTCTTAAATAATGAATTTTTTGTCCTATGTCAATCACGGTCTTATTTATCTAAAATACACTCAATTCCAGGTAGAGTCTTACCTTCAAAAAACTCAAGAGAAGCACCACCACCAGTAGAAACGTGTGTGAATTTTTCAATCATGTTAGCCTTCGCAATAGCAGCAGCAGAATCACCACCACCAACTACAGTCATCGCACCTTCTCTGGCAGCGATATACTCAGCGATTTTGTAAGTACCGTTTGAAAAAACAGGAAGTTCAAAAACGCCAAGTGGGCCGTTCCAAATCACAGTATTTGCTTTATCTATATATTGTTTAAATAATTTAAGAGTTTCAACACCACAGTCTAATCCTTCTTCGTCTTCTGGTATATCCATAACTGAACGTAGATTTACTTCGGTATCGTTTGAAAATTCTTTACCAGTGTAGACATCGCGACCAACTATTAGTTTACCTTCGCCTCGTTTAAGTAAATCTAAAGCTAAATCTGTTTTGTCAGGTTCACAAATGCTTTTACCAATTTTTCCACCTTGAGCCTTCGCGAAAGTATAAACCATACCACCAGCAACTAATACATAGTCACAAATCTTAAGCAAATTGTTTATAACTTCGATTTTGTCAGAAACTTTAGCTCCACCAATGATTGCCACAAGTGGTCTTTTTGGATTTTGTATTGCAGCAGAAAGATATTTAATTTCTTTTTCCATTAAGAAACCACAAACACAAGGCAGATGGTTCGCGATACCAACATTAGAAGCCTGCGCACGGTGGCAAACTCCAAAAGCGTCATTTACAAAAATTTCGCCAAGGCCAGCCCAATATTTACCAAGTTCTGGTGAATTTTTTGACTCTGCTTTGTTGTCAAGATCTGCAAAACGAGTGTTTTCTAAGACAATAACTTCGCCAGATTTTAGTTGACTAACTGCTTCTTCTACAGCCTTACCACGAAAATCTGCAATAAACTTAACTGGTTTGCCAAGTAATTCAGATAATCTGCGAGCAACAGGTGCTAAAGATTTGTCTTGCTTGTCTTTTTCTTCTTTAACACGCCCAAGGTGTGAAAGTAAAATTAACTTAGCACCATGTTCAAGTAAATAAGAAATTGTTGGAAGAGCCTGAACGATGCGGTTATCATCAGTGATTACTCCGTTTTTTAGCGGTACGTTGAAATCAACTCTTAAAATTGTTTTTTTGTTTTGAAAATCAACATCTAAAATTGTTTTTTTATTCATTTATTAAAACCTCTCTAAACAAATCAATTATAACATTTAAAGCAGTGTATTTAAATGATTATTTTTAAAATTTGTTTAACTTGTAGAGAACTAAACACCAACCTAACAACTAAATTTTTTTGTTTAACAATTTTAATACATAAAATATAATTTTCAAAAAACTGATGTTTTTTTATAATATTTATGCGTAATTTGTACATTTTTTTTGAAAAACTAATTTTTTAGCTCATTTAAATAAAGTAAAATAAAGACATGTTTTTAAACAATAGAAACTTATAATTAAAGACTAAACTAGAAAACGAAAAAGCCGTCTTTTACAAAAGACAACTTTACTATTGCAGGATGCTTTGCTCAAAAACCTTGGGTGAATTTAGTGAAGTTACTAATTTGCCAATTTCAACAATTTCTTGCTACGAGAGAAACAAGACTACGCTGACTCAAAAAAGCATTGAAAAAATTGAGACACTTTTTGTCTCAGACAAAATATCTATCTATAACTTTAGTGTGTTTGAAAATAAAATAGAAGAGTTAATCAATGCTTTAGTTAAGGTCAAAAAATTAGAAAAAAGTTTAGCAGACCCCAAAGACCACGACATTTTAAACAACACAATCTTTAACAGTTTTTATTATCTATGTAATTTAAACCTGACAGATGCTCTTTTAATTTTATGCAACGGGGACTACACTAAACCTGACTTTTCACCAAAGTACTATACGGTTTATCAATTGATTTCAGCACTGACTATGTTTATCTCGGGAAACGTTAAGGGCTGTACGATGGTTCTTGAAAATAGGGTAGCAAGCGCTGAAGATAAAAGAATTGAAGCGATGTTTATGCTTTTAAAAGTTTTAACTAAGTTCTGTGAGAAAAAGCATATCCACGCAAACGAAATTGACGATTTAGAAGTTTATTTTTCTGCACAAAATTCACCAATTTTAAGTGGAATTTTAGAATCAGTTAGACTAATTAAAAACCTGAAATTTCTAGATAAAACAACTTTTGAAAACAATATTAAAAATATTTTAAAATGTAAGTTCAACAACAACAAAATAGTTGGTGCTTTCTTTTCCTTGTACGCACAAATTTATCATGGTGTTTTTATACCAGACCTATTTTTCAAAAGTTTAGCAAAGTTTGAAAATAGACTAGTAAGGCTATTTTTTGAAACTCTATATTATATTCATGAACGTAAATTGGAAGCGATATCACACAACATTAGTGAGTTTTTAAGACATAAAATTCCTGATAACTTCTTGATTTCTAAACTGTTGCAACTGGCTCAAAAACTGCTTTTATATCGAGATGCACCCGATATTTTTATTAAGTATTTTTTAGAATTTTTAGACACAGAAATCAGCGGAGTTTACAAATCTTTCTTCATTTTGCTTGCAAGCAATTTTTATAAAAATATTAAGGGTGGAAACATAATTTTAAAACTAATTAAACTAAACAGTAAACTAACTAAAATCGTGCCGCAAGCCGAATAATTCTAAGTTCTTGTTATATAATATATATAACGAGCGACGGAGATAATATTTGAAATTATATAATTTTTTAACCAAAAAAATAGATAATTTTAACCTAGAAGCAGGCAAAAAAATCGGCATTTATGTATGTGGTCCTACAGTTTACTCATACATTCATGTTGGAAATGCTCGCCCTGCTATTTTTTTTGATGTAGTTGTTCGCTATTTAAGATATCGAGGACACCAAGTTTTCTACGTTTCTAACATTACCGATATTGACGATAAAATCATTAGTAAGGCGATTTCCGAGAATGTGTCCGAACGAGAAATCGCACACAGATATAGTAAAGAGTATTTAAAAAATTTATCTGCTTTAAACTGTGGGTTTCCAGACTTAATTCCTTACGCCACTAAATACATTGACCATATAATTGAATTTATTGAATCCTTAATTTCAAAAAGTCTAGCCTACGAAAAAAACGGAAATGTCTACTTTAGAGTTAACTCAATTGAAACTTACGGTGTAATTTCTCACCAAAATACAGCTGAGTTAGAAGTTGGTGCCAGAGTTTCTGTAAACCAAGATAAAGAAAACCCACTTGATTTCTTACTATGGAAAAAGACAGAAGAAGGCATTAAATTCAAATCACCTTTTAGTGCTGGCAGACCGGGCTGGCATACAGAGTGTGCTGTGATGAACAAGGAGTTATTTGAAGACACTCTTTTAATTCACGGTGGCGGCTCTGACTTAAAGTTCCCACATCACGAAAATGAACGTGCTCAGTTTCTTGGAGAAACTGGACGCGAACTTAGTAAATACTATATGCATGTTGGCAGAGTTAATGTTGACAATCAAAAAATGTCTAAGTCTCTTGGCAATGTAATTAATGTAAACGAAATTATAGAAAACGGCCAAACAAACGGATTTAGACTTTTAATACTTTTGCATAACTTTGAAAGCCCAATCAACTTTTCAAGAGAACTACTTCAAGAAAACCAAGCAGTATTTACCAAAATGCAGCGTAAATTAAGAATACTTGTCTTTAATCACCATGTTGCTGGTTTTGAGTTTAAAGAATTAAACAACGGAGTTTTAAATTACTTCACAAAGTGCATGGAAGATGGTTTCTTAACGCCGCTTGCTTTAAGTGATTTGCAACAAGTTATAAAGAAACTAAATATCAACGAAACTAGCTCGGCTAACGCTTCAGTAATTTGCTCTATTTACAAAGTTTTAGAAATTTTAGGTTTTGAAATAAAACTACCTGAGTTTACTGACTCAGAGTTTGAATTATATAAAACCTGGCAACAAGCCCGTTTAGACAAAGACTTTAAAAAAGCAGATGAACTTAGAGTTAGTCTAACTGAAAAAGAACTAATTTAACTAACTGAGAGGACACAATGGAAAAAAACAAAAAAGTTGAAATGACTCAAGTAGAAACTGAAATCAAAAAAGAACCTGCTTTGGATGTAAAAGAAAACACAGCTAAAGAAGTTATTGAAATCAAGGAAACTGTTTTAGATAATAAAGCAAAAAACTTATGTAAGCCAAAACAAGGTAAAAAAGGTTTGATTAAAAAAACTGTGACCATCGTTGAAGAAAGTGCTGAACTACACGAAATTCCCGATGAACTAAAACAACGCTACGCAGAAATCAAACCCAAAGAAAAGAAAGCAAAAAAACCTCGTAAAAAAGAAATTAAAGTTGTTCGCTACAACCCTAATGTTGAAATTGGTTTAACCGACCAAGAAGCGGAAAACAGGCGAATCCTTGGGATGGCTAACAACTCTAAAACCAAGACCTCAAAAAGTTATTTCGCGATTTTTTTTACCAACATCTTTACACTGTTTAACTTAATCATGTACCCACTTGCAGTTTGGTTAATTACAGTTGGTGCAAAACCCCAAAACTTAGTATTCCTAGTCGTAACTACCATTAATGTAGTAATCGGTATTGTGCAAGAAATTAAAGCAAAATTAACTATTGAAAAATTAACTATCTTGCAACAACCCACAATTACTGTTTTAAGAGAAGGTAGTCAAAAAGAAATTAAATCAAAAGAAATTGTTTTAGATGATTTAATTATTTTGAAACCAGGTAGACAAATTCCGTGTGACTGTGTGTTAGTTTCAGACGGTGGCCTTGAAGTTAACGAAGCACTGTTGACCGGTGAGTCTGACGCTATCGTAAAAGACAAAAAAGCAGCACTTTACGCCGGAAGTTTCGTAGTTTCTGGAACTGGTGTTGCCCAAGTTGTGGCAGTTGGTAAAAACGTATATATTGAAAAACTAACTAGCCAAGTTAGAAAAGTTAAGAAAAACAAATCTGAACTGCTTAAATCACTTAAACTGCTAATTACTATCTTAACTGTCTTAATTATTCCAATCGGCTTTACTTTATTTTACTTTTCTACAAATCATTTAGACCTTAGCAATTCAGCAGTCTATAAAAGTGCAGTTGAAAAAACTGCAGGCGCAATGGTCGGAATGGTTCCAACTGGTTTATTTCTGCTAACATCTGTAGCTTTGTCTGTAGGTGTTCTTCGTCTTGCTAAACACAACACATTGGTTCACAACTTATACTGTATCGAAACTCTGGCTCGTATTAACGTGCTTTGTTTAGATAAAACTGGAACAATTACCGATGGTTCAATGACTGTAAAAATGTCGATGGACTTCAACCAAACTGAGTCAATGTATTCAAATGAACAACTACTCCAGGCTTTTTTAAATATTGACAACTCAGACAGCACAACTAACTCCGCTTTAATTGAGCGTTTTGGCAATAACTTTGCTTTAAAACACAACGCCTATATTCCTTTTTCAAGTAGTCGCAAATACTCAGCGATTGAGTTTGAACAAGTTGGCACTTTTTATTTAGGTGCGCCTGAATACATCATCAAATCTAAGTTTAAACAGATTAACGACAATGTAGAAAGATATATCTTAGAAGGTTTTAGAGTGCTTGTGTTTGGCTACACCAAAGCACCACTTGGCGACAAAATCCCACAAGATGTTACTCCACTTTCTTTAATCGTAATTGAAGATACAATTAGAACAGACGCGCTTGACACTATTAAGTTCTTCAAAACAATGGGTGTTGACATTAAGGTAATTTCTGGAGACAACCCGCTTACAGTTTCAAGAATTGCTGAACGCGTTGAAATTGAAAACTACAACAAATACATCTCACTTGAAAACGTCAAAGACGAAGAAATTGAAAATATTTGTACAGAATACACTATTTTTGGCCGAGTTAATCCAACTCAAAAACGTCTGCTTGTTCAAGCCCTTAAGAAAAAAGGTAAAACTGTGGCAATGACTGGAGATGGTGTCAATGACATTTTGGCGCTACGCGAAGCCGATACTTCTATTGCTATGGCTGAGGGTTCTGAGGCTGCTAGAAACGTCGCCGAAGTGGTTTTGATGGACTCAAACTTCTCATCAATGCCAAAAATTGTTGCAGAAGGCCGCCGAGTTATTAACAACATTGAAAAAGTGACTACCTTATTTATTACCAAAACTATTTTTTCGGTTGTACTTTCTTTAATTGCAATTTACTTAGCGGCTGTCAAAAGAGGAGCATATCCACTTGAACCAATCCAGCTAGTTCCAATTGAAAGTTTAGCAATAGGTATTCCTTCATTTTTCTTGGCACTTGAATACAACAACAGTGAAATTAAAAAAGATAACTTCTTGTGGAGTATTATTAAAAAGTCTATGCCAAGTGCTTTGACGATAATTCTTGAATGTGTCTTGATTTATAGTTTAAGCAAAACTCTAAACTTAACCGCGCAGGGCCACGAAAGAGTTATTCCAACTTTGATTGTTTACAGTGCAACTACAATTTGTTTAATTACTCTGCACAAAATTTGTCTACCAATGAACTTCAAGCGTGGTATGCTAGTGACAACAATGATTTCTATTTTCATCGTGCTAGTCACTTTTATGTCTGAGTTCTTTGCAATCGCTCCAATCTTTAAAGTTGGCTACTACAGTGGAAATGCATTAAATGTTCAAGAGTTGCTGCTGCTAGTTATATTACTGCAAGCAGGTTGGCCACTAATGTATCTCTTTACCAACATTGTCGCTTGGACTAAAAAAGGAATCCACAACGCAATTGTGTTCTTCAGAGATTCCAATAACTCACCGGAAGACAGCAAAAAATGATTTACTTTGGCAAAAATGTTGTTAAAGAAATGATTTTAAATCATTTCCCGATCTTCAACGTTTATTTAGATGAAAAGTTTGTAGACCAAAAATTTTTTGAGTTTTTGTGTCAAAATAACTCAAAAATTGAAAGAGTTACAAAAGAACACTTATTTAAATTAACTAACACTAAAGACCACCAAGGTATTGCTGTTAATGCAAGTGACTATAAATATTTTGAGTTAGCAGAACTACTTGAAAAAGATATTAAAAAAATAATTATTCTAGATTCAATTCAAGATCCACATAACCTCGGCGCCTTGCTTAGAAGCGCAGAGGCCTTCGGAATTGACACAGTTGTAATTTCAAGTAGAGAACAAGTCAAAGTAACACCAACTGTATTAAAAGTGTCGGCTGGTGCTGCAATTAAAGTTCAAATTTCAATGGTCAAAAGTATTTCAAAAACTATTGAAACTCTAAAAGAAAACGGCTTTAAAGTATACGCTACTGCTTTAAATACAAATAAGTCTGTTGCCTGCTTAAAAGCAGAAGACAAAATTGCAGTAATTCTTGGAAATGAAGGACTAGGCGTCAGAAAAAATCTTATTTTACTTTCTGATGATTCTGTGACCATTCCAATGATTGGCAAAATCAACTCACTAAACGTATCTGTTGCTGGTGCGATAGTGATGAACGAAATGACTAGAAAGGATTAAAATGATTAACTATAATGACTACGAACTTATTTATTTAGTTCAGTGTCATTATGACCAAACCAGTTTAAAAATCATTTTTGACAAATACAAAGCCTTTATCTACAAAGTAGCCTTAAGCAAACGCATCTACAGTCTATCTTTAGAGGACTTGGTGCATCTTGGCTTAGTTTCACTTAAAACTGCAATTGAAAGCTACTCAGAACTTTTTAACAAAACCTTTATGCGCTTTTTTGAACTGATTTACTTAAGACGACTTTCTAGAGAACTTAAAAGTGCTTATAAAAAAGCACAACACATTACCAATATAGACCACGAAATAATCGATAACGTGCTTTTGGTAAGCGATAATATGGAACAGTATTCATACGAAAAAGAAAAACCTGAAGTTGCCGAAATTCAGTTTAAAAATAAAGACTTAGCGCTAGTTTACTCACTTACTTTAAAAGGTCTTAAACCAAGCGAAATCGCTAAACAAACGGGTTTTTTAATTAAAAGAGTCTATAATTTGCTGGCTAGAATTCGCCAAGGAATTAAAAATTCAGGCACAAGAGTCTTAAAACAAAAAATCGTGAGGTTATGAAATGAACACACTTCAAATAAAAAATTATTCAGTTTCAATTGAAGATAAACAAATTCTTAAAAATATTTCTCTAGAAATTAAAAGCGGAGAAGTACACGTTATAATGGGACCAAACGGAACTGGAAAATCTACACTTTTGACTTCCTTAATGGGACATCCTTTGTATACCGTTGAAAGCGGAGAAGTTTATTTAAATCAACAAAACATACTTGAGATGCCCACAGACGAGCGTAGCCGCTCTGGGCTTTTTTTGGCGTTTCAAACTCCAACCGAAATACCTGGTGTTAAAAATGTAGATATATTAAGAGAAGTTGTTCTACAAAAAACCCAAAAAGACTTTAAACTATTTGATTTTATTAATGAAGTTGAGAAAGCCACACAAGAACTAGGACTTGGTAAAGAGTTTGTTTTTAGAGAAGCAAACGTTGGGTTTTCAGGTGGTGAGAAAAAACGCAATGAAATTATTCAACTAAAAGTCTTAAAACCCAAGTTTGCACTGCTTGACGAAATAGATTCAGGTCTTGATGTAGATGCTTTAGAATGTGTTGGTAAGGCGGTTTTAGAAGAAGTTAAAACTAACAATTTGGGCGTAATTATCGTTACTCACTATGAGCGCATTTTAAAGCACATTAAACCCGACTTTGTTCACGTTTTACTTAATGGCAAAATTGTAAAGACAGGTGATGCTGCTTTAATTGAAAAAATTAACAGAGAAGGCTATGCTTGGTTAAATGAAGAGCATAAATAATTTAGAAAAAATTAAAACTGTTTTTAACAGTTCTTTTAAATTTAAACATCTTGTAATTAAAGACGCTTCTTTTGTTGAACTAGAATTTGGTGCTAATTTAACTGGAACTGTGTTTATTGAATTAAAAGGCGCAGAAACTCTAGATTTTATTGTTAATTTAGCAGAAAAAGCAGATATTTTAATTCACCTTTTTTTAGTTTCGGATAACCTAAAAACAAAAATCAATCTAAATGCTATAGGCATTAAATCAAAACTACAGTTTAATTTGCTAACTGTTACAAATAAAACGCAATCTGTAGACGTTGATTTAACTGCAACTAACCGAGCAAAAAACTCAGAAATCTACACATCTGGTTTAGCAGTTGCGACCCAAGAATCGTATATTAGGCTAAATTATGTTGGTCAGATTGAAAACAAAATGGCTAAATCAAAACACTTTGAAAAACTAAAAGGTTTCATTAAAGACAGCGCAAAAATGGAATTGAATCCTATTCTTGAAATTAAAGAGTTTGATGTAGAAGCTGGGCATTCTGCAGCTAGTGGCAACATTAACACTGATACTTTGTTTTATTTAAATTCAAGAGGAATTGATAAAAACACTGCTGGAAGAATTATCTTAAATGGGTTTGTTGAGCCTTTTTTCAATATTATACCAGATAAAAAAATACAAGAAAATTACCTAAAAGAATTGAGTGGAAAACTATGAAATCGGTGAGAAAATACTTTCCCTTTTTTAAAAATAATCCAGGTTACGTTTATCTTGACACAGCAGCGACTGCGCTTAAATTAAATAAACAAATTAGGGCAGAAACTGACTTTTTAAAAAAGAACGGTACTAATGTTTTTAGAGGCGCTTACTTACATGGCTTTGCGGCAACTGAACTTTATCTTGAAAGTAAAAAAACAGTTGCTGAATTTTTGAATTGCTCAGATAAAGAAATCATCTACACAAAAGGTAGTACAAATGGGCTTAATTTAATTGCAAACTCTATAGCTAATTTTATTCAAAAAGATGATGAGTTTCTAACATCTACTTTAGAACACAATGCTAATTTTTTGCCTTTTTTTGAGCAAAGTAAAAAAGTAGGTTTTAAAATCAAATACATTGAACTAAACGAAAATAAACAAATTACAGTTGAAAACTTTAAAAAAGCGCTAACTGAAAAAACCAAGGTAGTTTCACTTACCTATATTTCAAATGTTTTTGGTTATAAAACTCCAATTAAAGAAATTGCAAAAATTTGCGGTAAAAAAGGTATTATTTTAATTGTAGACGCTGCTCAGGCTGCTTCAAGAATTAAAATAGATATGCAAGCGCTAAATTGTGATTTCTTGGTGTTTTCAGCTCACAAAACATACGGTCCAAATGGTCTTGGTATACTTGCTGGCAAATTGAATAGTTTAAAAAAACTAAATGCTTTTGAGTATGGCGGACAAATGGTGGAAAGTATTGATGAAAAAGAAATCATTTATAATCCCGCTCCTGCTAATTTAGAAGCAGGAACCCCAGCAATCAGTCAAGCAATTTCTTTTAAAGAAAGCTTAAAGTTTTTAATGAAAATTGGTATGCAAAATGTTGAAAAGCACGAAAAAGAACTCACAGTCCTTACTTACAGCGAACTTATGAAAATTAACGAAGTTGAATTGTACACTAAAGTGCCTGAAAGTGGAATTATTTCTTTTAATATCAAAGGTGTACATCCGCACGATGCTTTAACTTTTTACGATCAGGAAAAAATTTGTCTAAGAGCAGGACAACATTGCTCAGGTTTGGCATTTACAAATTTAGATGTAGAAAGTGCCCTTAGGGTGTCTTTTGGGATTTATAATAATAAAAAAGATGTGCAGAAATTTATTTCTGCCACTAAGAAACTAATTGAATTTTTCCAAGGAGTTTAAAATGAGTGTTCAACTAAATAATTTATACAGAGAAGTTATTATGTTTCACTCAAGCAATCCTTACAATAAAGGGCTTGAAAAAAACCCAGAGGCCAAATACTTAAAATTAGTAAACTCAAGCTGCGGTGATGTTGCAGAAATTGAAGTTATGATAAGAGACAACAAAATAATTTCTGTTAGACATCTTTCAAAAGGTTGCTCAATTTCTTGTGCTTCAGCATCTGTGCTTTGCAAAACTATTGAAAATACTGAAATTAAAGATGCTAAAGAGATAATTTCTACTTATTTTAAAATCGTTAAAGGAGAAGAGATTTCGCCAGGTTTTGCAAACAGTGAACTGATTGCTTTTTCTGGAGTTAAAGCGTTTCCTGCAAGAGTAAGATGTGCAACACTTGCTTGGAAAGCTCTTGAAGAAATCTTAAATGCCTTATGAAAAAAAGAGAAATTAAAAATAAAGAAGTTCTAGATAACTTAAAAGATACAGCAATAAATCAAGACTATGAACTTGGTTTTCATGTCGAGACAAAACCTGAGATAAATCTTGGCAAAGGGCTTAATAAAGAGATAATCAAAAAAATATCTGAATCTAAAAATGAACCTAGTTGGATGCTTGAACTTAGACTAAAAGCGTTTGAAAAGTTTTTAGAACTAACCAATCCTAAGTGGGGTCCTGACTTGAATTTTATTGATTTTCAAGATTTTAAATACTACATTAAATCAAGCAAGTTGACCAATTCTTGGGATGAAGTGCCACTTGAAATTAAAACTGTGTTTGAAAAAATCGGTATACCTGCGGCTGAACGTAGTTATTTAGCGGGCGTCACTACACAATTTGAGTCAGAAGCGGTTTATCTTAAAATTAAAAAAGAACTTGAAGCAAAGGGTGTAATTTATTTAGATACAGATACAGGACTGCGTTTGTTTCCAGAAATCTTTAAAGAGTTTTTTGGCAAAATTATTAAATATGATGACAACAAATATGCTGCTTTAAATACTGCAGTTTGGAGTGGAGGTTCTTTTATCTATGTTCCAAAAAATGTAGAAATCAAGGAACCACTGCAGTCTTATTTTAGAATGAACGAAAGCGGGTTTGGGCAATTTGAACGTACTTTGATAATTTGTGAAGACTATAGCTACTTAAACTATGTTGAAGGCTGTACTGCACCACTTTACTCAAAAGATTCACTGCACGCAGCGGTTGTTGAAATTTTTGTAAAACCAAATGCAAAATGTAGATACACAACAATTCAAAACTGGTCTAAAAACATATTAAACCTAGTTACCCAAAGAGCGCATGTTGAGAGTTTTGGTGAAATGGAGTGGATTGATGGCAATATGGGTTCACGTATTAACATGAAATACCCGTCAACTATTCTAGCGGGACCTTACGCTAAAGGAAAGGCTTTGTCTATCGCTATTGCCAGTGAAGGTCAAGACCAAGATACTGGCGCAAAAATGATACACTTAGCGCCGAACACTTTTTCAACTATAGTTTCAAAAAGTGTAGCAAAAAACGGTGGGATTGTTGATTATCGTGGGAGAGTTTACTTTTCTAAAAAAGCACACTCTGCTTTTTCTCACATTGAATGTGACACCATTTTGATGGACGAAGTTTCAAAATCAGACACTACTCCAATTAACATTGTTAATAACTCAGACTCTTTTTTAGAACATGAAGCTAAAGTTTCTAAAATTAGCGAAGAACAATTGTTTTATTTAATGTCTCGTGGAATTGATGAAAAGAAAGCCACTGAACTTATCATTATGGGCTTTATTGACCCATTTTCCAAAGAATTGCCGATGGAGTACAGCGTTGAGTTAAACAAGCTAATTAAACTAGAAATGAAAGGTTCTATTGGTTGATGTATAAGTATACTAAAAATGATAAAAATTCACTTTATGTATATAAACTAGGTCAACTTCCTGAACAACTTTTTATCACAAATAAAAAGTTTATAGATAAATTACTTCTAAATAATTTAACAAATTATTCAGGATATAAAAAAGCTGTTGATAAAAAGTTTAAACTTAGCAGACTAACGCCTGTTTATTTAAATTCAAAAACTTGTTTTATTCAAACAAAGCAAATCAATAAATATGAGTGTCGGTTGATCAACATCAAGGCAATCAAAGAAATAAAAGATTGTGCAAAAGAAAGTGAAATTACATTTTTAGATGATACAGTTATATCTATTCCGATATCCAAAAACACTATTCTTAAAAAAATAAAATTAGCAGAAGAAATAGAATTCTTTTTGAAAAGTAAAAAAGGTGATTAAAAATTTAATCACCTTTTTTATCTTACTAAAGAGCCTAGTTAAACGATAAAATAAGTAAAGTAGATAAAATAATTTTTTTAATATGATAATTTTTTAAAAACAAAAATTGAAAACTGGTGATGAATTTCTTTTAACTACTGCGTGTTTCTTTAAACAAACGCATAGCGAGTGCTTTAAAAACTAAAAAGCCTAAAATAAATAAGGAATTTCGCTGAATGCAATTTTGTTTGCTGAATCCTTAAACAGACCATATAGGCACAATTATTGTGTTTTCATCGAGCATTGACACTTTATCACTTACACAAATTATTGCAGTTTTTTTAATTTCTATTTTTTGTTTTCTAAGATGAAAAACACCTTTTAACATATGGGTATTAGGATTGCTAGTTTTTTTAATTTCAATAGCGTACATAGAATTGTCACATTCTAAAATCAAATCAACTTCTTTTTGTTCTTTATCGCGATAATAATAAAGATTAAAAGGTTCAGCTAAATTAAAGTATGAACCTCGGATTTGATTAATAACGTAGTTTTCTAATATTGCACCGCTTATAGAACTATCTCTTAAAATTTCTGGCGAATGGTGGCTAGTTAGATAAGAAACCACACCAGTGTCAAAAAAATAAAGTTTTGGTGCCTTAATAGTTCTTTTTAATAATTTGTTTGAGTATGGGTGCAGCAAATAAATAATTTGTGACTTTTCAAGTAGGAATAGCCATCTTTTCGCTGTATCATCAGAAATATCTACGTCCTGTGCAACTGAGTGGATGTTTATCTCTTGTCCGACTCGACACGCAACCGCTTTGATGAAATTTCTAAATTTAAAATTATCTTTTATGTTAATTTCATCTTTTATGTCTCTATACAAATAAGTCTCAATATAACTTTCAAAAAATATTTTTCTGTCATTTATTTTTTTGCTAACTATCGCAGGTAAGCCGCCAAAGAAAATGCGCGTAAATATTTCGTTTATGTCAGCTTTTTTAAGCAAAAAAGACTTGTTATTAAGTTTTGAAAAATCTAACTCAAACTTGTTTAATTTTGTATTATTAAATGCTTCATTTTGTGTCAATCCAGTCATTTTTAGTATGGCAACTCTACCTGCAAGAGACTCTTGCGCAAGTTTCATTAGTGCAAAAGATTGCGACCCAGTTAGCCAAAAACTGCCAGGTTTTGCTCCGTTGTCAATCGCAATTTTTATATAACTAAAAAGTATAGGCGCGTATTGAACTTCATCAATTAAAATAGGCGGGCTATAAATTTGTAAAAATAAAGCTGGGTCTTTAAAAGCAAGTTCTCTGTCTTGCAGATTGTCAAGAGTGACCTTTTTTCGCCCAGGATCAAGTTTCTCAAACATAGTAGTTTTTCCTACTTGTCTTGGACCCGTCAATAATAAACAGGCGTATTCCTTACTAATACTAATAATTTTTTCTTCTATATCTCTTTTGATATAAAGCATACACAACCTCCAATATAATTATTGACCAAAATACGATACAATCTTATTTTAGTCAATAATTGAAACTTTGTCAATGCTAGGCAAAAGCATTTTTTAATTTAATGTTAGTGTGTTATCCTTTTTATGTGAATATGTTTGTGAGGTAATAAATGAAAAAAACAAATTTAATGTGCAGTCAATGCCTTCAGAGAAACTATCAAGTTGCAGTTGGCAATAAAAGAATTGAAATCAAAAAATACTGCCCTAAATGTAACTCACATACTTTACATAAAGAAAATAAATGATTACAAAAAGAAACAAAACTATTCAGTTTAAGTGTGGTAGTTTACTATTGGGTGGAAATAACAATGTCTACATTCAATCCATGACTACTACCAAAACTAAAGATGTGGATAACACTGTTAAGCAGATAAAAGAATTAGAGCAGGCGGGTTGCCAAATCATTAGAGTAGCAGTTCTAGATGAAGCAGACGCTAATTCTATTAAAGAAATTAAAAAACAAATCAATATTCCTTTAGTTGCAGATATTCATTTTGACTATCGTCTGGCTTTAATTGCAATTGAAAACGATGTTGATAAAATTAGAATTAATCCAGGTAACATTGTAAATAAAAACCACATCAAACAAATTGTAGATGCCTGTAAAGCAAAAGGAATTGGTATCAGAATTGGACTAAACTCAGGCTCCCTACCAAATGCTTTACCTGCAACTGCTGAAAACTTTATTAAAGTAATGAAAAAAGAAGTTGAAATGCTTGAAGAATTTGGCTTTACCGATATTTGTCTATCTTTAAAGGCTACTTCTGTTTTAACTACTATTGAATGTTATGAACTTGCTGCAAAAACATTTAAATATCCACTGCACATCGGAGTTACTGAAGCAGGTACACTAATCGGCGGAACTGTTAAAAGTAGTTCGGCGCTTTCTGTACTTTTACTAAAGGGAATTGGTAACACTATACGTGTTTCCTTAACTGAAAATCCAGTTTTAGAAATTAAAGTTGCCAAAGAAATTCTAAAGTGTTTAGGACTAAAAAAAGACGGCGTCGACTTTGTTAGTTGCCCAACATGTGGACGTTTAGAATATGATATGGAAGATATTGCTAAACGAGTTGAAAGTTTTTGTGATACTTTAAATAAAAAAATAAAAGTTGCTGTTATGGGTTGTACTGTTAATGGTCCAGGTGAAGCAAGAGATTCAGATATCGGGATATGTGGAAACAAAGACAGTGTTTTAATTTTTAAGAAAGGTAAAGTCTTTAAAAAAATTAAACCAGAAGATGCTTATTTAGAACTTACTGAAATTATTAAAAATAATTTTTAGTGCGTAAATAAATAAAAAGAGACACTTAGGTGTCTCTTTTTTTAATATCCTAAACCGACTGCTTTTTTAGCCTTTGCGTAGTTTTCTTTTGCAAGTTTTTTAGCAAATTTTTTGCCACTTTCTAGAGTTTCGATTAACTCTTTTGAGTTAACTAATTTTTCTATTTTTTCGCCCAACGGAACGATTTCCTGGACTAAAACATCGGCCAAATCCAATTTAAATTGGGCATAATTTAAAGAGTCTTTATATTTGTTTTCAATGTCTTTAATTGATAGACCAGTAACTCCTGCATAAATGTTTAATAAATTAGAAATCGCGGGTTTTTTATCTAAATCAAAGTAAATTTTCGCTTCTGAATCAGTTACAGCAGACTTAATTTTTTTGATAATAACTTCTTTTGGATCTGAGAGTAAAATGTAGGATTTAGGGTTTTCAGAACTCTTGGACATTTTTGTGAAAGGGTTTTGTAAGGACATTATACGGCGTGTGTGCTTATTTATTTCGTATTTAGGTATCTTGAAGGTTTCACCGTAAATTTTATTAAAACGCGTAGCTAAAGTTTCGGTTAACTCCATGTGTTGTTTTTGGTCTTCGCCAATTGGCACAATGTCAGCGTTGTAAAGTAGAATGTCTGCGGCCATTAGAGCAGGATAGGTAAACAATGAACTTCTAATATTTTTAGAGTTAGCAGATTTTTCTTTAAATTGAATCATTCTACTAAGTTCACCGAAATAAGCAGTTGACTCCATCAAAAAACCAAGCGCTGCGTGTTCATTAATTTCAGATTGCACAAAAATATGAGTACGGTTTTTATCAAAGCCTAGTGCAGAGTAGCATGCTGCAATTCTTAAGATATTTTCTTTTAGTTCTTTTGGGTTAATTGGTAAAGTAGTGGCGTGTAGGTCTGCAATAAAAATCAAAAGTTCTGAGTCTGGATTCGCCTTAACAACCTCTTTTAGGTTTTTCAAAGCACCTAAATAATTGCCAAGAGTTAGACTTCCAGTTGGTTTGATTGCAGTTAATATAATTTTTCTATTTTTGTCCATATGAATATCCTTTGACAACTTTTGTCTCTATTTTAGAAACCCCTCTAAAAACTTCACCATCAACTTGTGCTGTTTTGGCATTTTCAGTTTCTATTGTGATTTCTTTGCCTTTAAAAATCTTAACAAATCTTTTAAAGACTGTGTGCCAGCCTAAATAAATAAACGGGAATAATAGCAACAAAAGTAATCTTGAGCGGATTGCTACTAAAATTAAATAAAGAAAATCTTCTCTTTTAGCCATTGGTGCGATTTTCATGCCGCCACCAAAATAAGAGCCATGCATTACAGAAGCAAGGAAACAATTTTTGTGTTCGCTAGCCACACCGTCTACCGATACTTTTGCTGAAAATGATTTATATCTAAAAAAAGTGGCAATGGTGACTTTGGCAAAAGTGCTTTTGATTTTATATGCACGCATATTATCAAGACGTCTGCAAATTTCTCCGTCTATGCCAATTCCAACACCGTTTAAAAACAAGAAGGTTTCGCTTCCTATCTTGGCTTGTCCAAAATACTTTAAATTAGCCTTAAAATCAACTGCCTTGGTTTTGTCTTTAAAACCACGAAGAAAGTCGTTGCCAGTTCCACCACGTGCAACTAACACAGTGGCTTTAACCTGGGTTAAGTTAACTGAGTTTACAATTTTATTTAAAGTGCCGTCTCCGCCAAATATCAAAATAACGTCTCTTTTGGAAAAAGACTTGAAATACTTTTCAATATCAGAAAGTGCGAGTATTGAGTTTAATGTAGCGTTATCTTGATTTTCTAAATAAAACTTGTGAGCTTTTTTGTAGTTTTTAGAAAGTGGATTGTAAATAATTCTATACATTTAAGCGTTAATTAAATTGCAAAAGCACTAAATTGTTTTTTGCCTCGTTTAATTACAAAATATTTTTCAAAAGTAGGTTTTAAATCACTTATTTTTAATTCAAAGTTAGTAATTTTCTCTGAGTTTACAGATATTGAGCCTGCTTGCATAAACTCACGAGCCTCACGCTTAGATTTTGCTAAGTTAAGTGAAACTAAAATATCTAAAATATTTGAGTCTTTTTCAAACTTTTGTTTGCCAAACGCAGCGTAAAGCATCTTATATTCGCTTTCGCCAAGGTCTGCAAGCGCTCCTTTAAATAAAGCTTCTGTAATTTTTTTAGCAGAAATGAGTGCTGCTTTGCCATGTACAAATTCACAAACAAACTCAGCAAGTTTAGTTTGTGCAAGTCTTTTTTCAGGTTCTTGTTTGACAGAAAGTGCGAGTTCTTCAATCTCTTTAACAGAAAGCAGGGTTAGTAGTTTTAAATACTCAACTATCATTTTATCTTCAACATTTAAAAAGTATTGATACAAGGTGTATGGTGAAGTTAGGTTTTCATCTAACCAAAGTGCGCCACTTTCGGATTTCCCAAACTTAGTGCCGTCTGCTTTTAAAAGTAGGGGAGAAGACAGACCTAGTGCGTCGTTTTCGCCTTCTAGTTTGCGAATAAGTTCAAGGCCGGCAGTGATGTTTCCCCATTGTTCAGAGCCTCCAAACTGAATTTTGCAGTCATAGTTTTTATAAAGATAGTGAAAGTCAATAGACTGGAGAAGCAGATATGAAAATTCGGTGTAAGAAATTCCGGTTTCCAGACGTCTTTTAATTACGTCTTTTTCAAGCATATAGTTAATTCCGAAGTTTTTGCCAAAATCTCTTAAAAACTCAATAATAGAAAGTTTAGATAGCCAAGTTGAGTTATTGACAAAAATCACCTTGTCTGATTTTAAGATCTTTTTAACTTGTTTTTCAATTGCATCAACATTCTTTTTAACTTCTTCATTGGAAAGAATATGGCGCTCACCATTGGGTTTAGGGTCACCAATTGCCCCAGTTGTCCCACCAATTAAACAAATTGGAATCAATCCTCTTTCTTCAAGCAATTTGATTCTAATGATTTGGACTAAATGACCACAAGTTAAGGAACTTCCAGTTGGGTCAAACCCAATGTAGAACTTAGTGCCAAGCACTAAGTTTTTTTCAGCAAGTTCTAAAGAAGAGCAGTCTTTGACCATTCCCCTCCATTTAAGTTCTTCAAGCAAATTCATAAATTACCTACTACTTTCTCTTTCAATCAATTCATATTCTACGAAAGTTTGAGTCTTATCTATTTTAACATTTTCAATTAACTGAGTTAAGTAAATTAAGGCTTGTTCGCCTAAACGGTAATTAGAATAAGAAATTGAAGTTAGTTGAGGGGTGAAAAGTTTACAAAAGTTGGTGTTTTGCATACAAACAACTCGGTAGTCAGTACCACATTTTAAGTTTTTTTGTCTAAGCAGGTTAATTGCTTTAAGCGCTGCGATGTCTCTGGTTGCAACAATTGCTTCTATTTTGTTTTCTTCAAAAAACGACAAAAACTCGTGCTCTTTTATATCTTCTGGATCCATTCTAAAAATATAGGGTTTTAAGTTGCTTGATTGAATAGTTTCTAAATATCCACTTTCTTTTTCTAAGTTAGAAAAGTAAGTGATTTTAGAAGTTAAAAATAAAATTCTTTTCGTGTTTTTTTCAATTAAGTGTTTAGTTGCAGTTGCAACCGCTTTTTTAAAGTTCAGGGCTGTAAAAGTTACACCTGGTAATTTAACTGCTGTGTTGATAAAGGTAAACGGAAAATTAGCATTTAACAAAGGTTTGGTAAACGCTTCAATTTGTTCGTTTGTGATGTGTTCATCTAAAAAAATAATTCCGTCTATTTTTTCGGCTAAAACCGATAAAATAAAAGCCTCATAGTTATTTTTAGACTTATATGAAAAAATACGAATTGTGTATTTTTGGTTAGCGGCAGCATCTAAAATTCCAGAAATTAATCTAGAAATTGAAGGTCTTGAAACTTCAGATAAAATTAGGGCAATATTGCGCGAATTTTGCGATGCCAAAGAAGCGGCTACTCTGTTTGGAAAATATTGCATTTCTTTGATAATCTTCCAGACTTTCTCGTGAGTTTTAGGACTAACTTTGTTTGATTTGGCTAAAACTCTGGAAACTGTTGCAATAGATACATTGGCCTTTTTGGCGATGTCATAGATTGTGTGTTTTTTAGGCATAAGTTATTCCTTTATAAGATATTTGGGTTTTATATGAAAGTATAACCCGATGTGAAAACATCGGGTTATTTTGTAAAGACAAATTTTAATTAGCAATAAACTTTTATTTCTTTTAGATGGAAACGGTGGAATTTGTTTTGCATAGGTTTTTCTGTAGCAGAAAGTCTTAAGCGAAGAGCATCTGTTGTTTCGCCAATTTCGACAGAGTAGTTTTTACCAACAAACTCGTTGATATCAGTTATTTCTTTTGCAGTTTTCCATTCACCATTTTCTCTATATTGAATTTCTAATTTATGAAATTTTGATAAACCCCATTTGTCCATTAAAAACTCAATTTTTGATTTTTTAGCAGTTTTACCTAATTCAATGTCAATATAACTGAAAGCGTCGTTATCTTTATTTGCTATTGTGAATTTGGTTTTTCCTTGATAAGTACTAACACCTTTAATATTAAGTGTATCGCTTGAACCTGTTACTTGGTTTTTAAATTTTTGAGTTCGTGCGGCGTAATTAGAGCCAGCATTTCCTTTAGTAAAATCATAGTGTTTGGTTAGTTTCATGCTGCTTGGATCTTCTGGTTTTGTACCTTGGGTAATTAGTGGCACCAATTCTTCAACAAGTTTTTTAAGAGCCTCAAGTTGTTCAGCCTGTTGTTTAGTGTAGCCTTCTTCCCATTTTTCTAGTTTTACTTTTGCAACTGGGTTGTAAGCTTCGTTAAACTCAGTTCTTTTGACTTGGTCTGCTTTGACGTATTTGCCAGAAATTTGATCTGGTTCTTTGTTTTCAAAAGGTAGGTCTTTAATTTCTTTTGCTTTATCTAAAACTCTTTCAGCCTCGTCTTTTAACGAGATTTGTTCACCAGTTTTAACTAAATTTTGATATTTTTGGACAAGAGCTTTAAAATTGTTAAACTCTGCTTGCAGTTCCTTGCTTGCCATATCAAATTTATAATCGTTTAGTTTTTCTTGAATATCTTCAATTTGAGCCTTAAGTTCATTTAATTGTTTTTGAGATGCGTGAACATATTGTTTGTCTTTTTTAACTTCGCTAGGAATACGACTAATCCATTCAAGTTGAGTAAGTTGGATGGCATTTTGAACAGTAGTGTTGACATCTTGTGTAATGTTTTTTCCATCTTCTAGTTTTTTAGTTCCTTCTGTTACTAGTTTTTTAACTTCATCTAGTTTATTTTTTAACTCTTCGTATTTTGCTTTTTCTTCGCTTGTCGGCACACGGTCAAAAGTGTATTTAGAAACTGCTTGGTAAAGTGTATTTAATTCTTGTTTTTTTGAATCTGCGGCTTTGATGTATTTGGTTCCTTCATCAAACTCAGATGCGTCTTTTTCAGACCAAGTCATAGCAAGATAACTTTTTGCTGAGGCTAAAACCTTTTGGGCCTGGCTGTTGCTGATGTAGCCATCTTGACGAGTACCTTTAGTGATTTTTCCTAAAAGTTGAGTGACTTGCTCTTTAAGAATTTTATATTCTTTAAGTTCATTTTTAGATAGGTTTTGAGAGTCAGCAGATTTTAATCTATTTAAGCGTTCAACAAATTTATCTTTTTTAGTAGATGCACGAACATACTCTTTGTCTTTTTCAACCATTTCAGGTGCTTTGTTGATAAAATCTAGTGCTGCTAGTTTTTCGCCGTCTGCAATAGTTTTGTCAAACTCTGCTTTATCTACTTTATTTCCTTCAGGGTCTGGAGTAGGTTGAGTTCCGTCTTTTTTAAGAACTGTGATTGTAAATGTTTTTTTAGCGTCTTCAATTTGCGCAGTAATAGATACAACTTCATCTTTATCTTGACGGGCAACTAAAACTTTTCCGTCTTCATCAAATTGCACAACTTTGTCATTTGAAGATTGCCATTGGATTTTAAATTTATCAATCTTAGTTGGAACTGTAAAATCTGACTTTACAGTGTCCTTGGTTTCACCTTGAGCAAATTGTAGCTCAACACCTTTAATAATTTTGTGTGGATCTGCTTTCTTACAAGCAAATGAAAAACCAAAGATTAGCGTTGCTAAGATGAAAAAGAAACTAGTTTTAAGTGCTTTCATATATACTCCCCTTAAAGACTAAATGTCTTTTAAATACATAAAAATTATACAACAAACTTTATAAAATGTAAACGCTTATATTTAGGAAATTAAAAATGGGACCAGACTTGGTCCCATTTTATTTATTTTATTGAAAAATTCCTAAACCTGTGGTTGGTGTAAATCTCAATTTGCCTTTGACTCTTACTAAAAATAAGCCTTCAAAGGATTTTCTCATGCCTTCTTTACCTTTAAGTTCTTGAATTTTCTTAAGCATTAGCTTATTTTCTAATTTTTGTTCTGATCTTCCGTCATATTTAATTTCATACTCGGTATCAGCGATTGAAACTCTAACAGTTATATAAATATATTGTTTACCTTTGGTTTCTTCTGTATATTTTTTGATTTCTGCTTCAAACTTAACAATTTTGTTTTCGTGTGTTTCAACTTCGCTTACTGGACGGTGAGAAATATCTACAGCTGAGTAAGTATCGTTTAGTTTTTTAAACACTGGTGCAGGTTTCTTTGCGATTTCCTTGCCATATTGACTTTCGTTTACTACCGCTTTCATGCTTACTTTATCACCAGTTTTAATACCTTTTGCATAAGTGAAAGTTAAATTTAAAGCGTTGCCTTCTCCGTCAATTAGTTTGTTGTAACCACCAACGTTAACATAATATCCTTCAACGTGGATTTTTGTACCTTTTGTTTTAGACGCTGCTTCCTTGATGCTCATTTTTTGAAATCCATCTTCTTCTGGTTGTGGTGCTGGAGCAGGTGCTGGTGGATTTGGTGTAGGATTTGGTTTTGGTGTATTTTTGCACGCAAACATAAATCCAGCTGATAACACTAATACAAGTGCTAATGTGATTTTTTTAAAAATTCCCATTTTTTCTCCTTTTTTAAAAAACTTCACATATAGTATAGACTATCAATTTTAAAAATTCAATCAATATCGGTTAAAAATGTAAGCGTTTTCACTTCAAGTGCTTCAATATCTGCATTATCTTTAAGTGAATTTAAACATTCGCTTGTCTCTAGTTTAATTTCTGCGTAAATTTTATCTTTGTATATATACTTGCTTTCAATATGATTCAAAGCAGAAACGAGATTAAGCACTCTTTCTTTTGCGCTGTAGTTAAATCTAAAAGTTACAAGTATGTGGTTCTCTTTTTTGACTTTTTTAATTTTTTTAATTGCTCCAACTGAAAGACTTTTGTAAGTTCTAGTCAAAGCGGTTAATCCTAACTTAATTCCGCCATAGAAACGAATGATAATGATAGCAAAATCAGTGATATCTAGAGTTTTAATAGTTGTATAAATTTGAAAACCAGCGCTACCTCCGGGTTCTTTGTCATCGCTGAACTTAAAGTTTTGTTTAATTTTATATGCATATACACAGTGAGTAGCATTAGGATACTGCTTTTTAATTTCTGCTAACTTATGTTCGAAGTCAGCAGTAGAATCTGTCTTTATTACAAAAGTGTGAAAGACAGATTTTTTAATTTCTGTTGCAAACTCTATGTTGTTTTTTAATAAATACACTAATCTCTCCCTATACACTGTGCTAAAATTACCTAAAGAGGTTTTTTTAAATGAAAGAAAAACAAATTTCTCTAACTGCTCTTTATTTATATCTTACAACAGCGCTTGCTGCCAGTGCAAGTGCAGTGCTGTTAAGCGCATTTAACTTAATTAAGGCAAATGCCGCTGACTTAAAACCAGAAATTCAGTCATCTGCTCAACTTTCTTTAATTTTAACTACAGCGACAATTATGTTGATTGTGGCGATTGTTTCTGGGTTTGCTTATTTAATTTTTTATGTGCTAACTTATATAAAAAACAACCAAATTACTAAAAAGTTTGACTATGCTTGTTTCTTAATTGGTTTTTTTATTCCAATATTTGCGCTTGTATTTATTGTCAAAGTTGGACTTTTGCAAAACAAATGTCTTTGCAAAAAAAGATGCAATGCAGAAAGCACTCAAAATTAACATAAAAAATCAAATTGACTTAAAAAACCCCATAATTGTGGGGGCTTTTTATATTTTAAGAAAACTGGAAGAAGCAGGATATTCTGCATACATTGTAGGCGGATTTGTCCGAGACTTAGTTTGTGGGTTTAAAAACTTAAGTACAGATATTGACATCACCACAAGTGCTGAACCTCAAGAGATTAAAAAAGTATTTAAACACACTTTTGACAAAGGCATTAAATACGGTACGGTTGGTGTGTTGATTAACGATGTTGCCTACGACGTGACGACTTATCGAAGTGAAAAAAACTACCAAGACAACAGACATCCTGAAAGCGTTGTTTTTACTAAAGAAATTAAAGAAGATTTGGTCAGAAGAGACTTTACAATAAACGCACTAATCTTGGATAAAAATTATACTGTTTTGGATTATGTCGGCGGACTTTTGGATATCAAAAACAAGCAAATTCAAACTATTGGTTCACCTGACTGTCGTTTCAAAGAAGACGCACTTAGACTAATTCGCCTTATTTACTTTCAAACAAAACTAGGCTTTTCAATAGAATCTAACACGAAAGCAAGTTTAAATAACCTAAGTAATTTAGTTAAGGAAATCCACCCTGAACGCATAACAAACGAGTTTACCAAGGTTTTTTTAAATGGATATTTTTGTGAGTTTATCAATAATTTACGTGAAACCAAGATGTTTGATATAATTATTAAGCGTAAGTTTACTGGCAATCTGCTAAATGGTTTTACTACCTGTTTAAATGTAGACGAGATGTTGACCTTTTTGTATTTCTTTGAAAAACAAAAAAACCCATATTTTATCTATACAAACAAAGTTAAAAACCAAATTAAATTTATCAAAAAGATTGTTGAAAACAAATATCTTGAAAAAGATATGCGCGTAAACTTAATTCGCTTTCAAACAGAGACTATAGACCTTGCTTTAAAAATTGCTAAATATTTTTACAATCAAGACTACTGCCGAAACGAAGTTATTTCTGATGTTTCTAGATATATTGAAGCGGAGAAATATGTTAAAAGTAAAAATATCAACTACGAGAAACTATTTAAAAATAAAGCAAAGGCTGAATATGGTGAACTTATTTTGAAGTTAGTCAAAAAAGTGGCCGATGAAGGATACCTGCTGAATGAAATTAATTAAAAAAACAAATCTAAGACTTAAAAATTTTGGTTTTTTTGCTTTCTTAAAAAGATACACAATAAAGTTACTTTTCTATATTTTAGTTGTTGCAAATAATAATTATAACTATTAAAATAATCACTTTCTTTTAACAATTCAAATAAACCTGGAAACTCAATAAAAGGGTTTGAGTTGCCTTGATATTTTAAAATTATATTATTTCGTCTCTTTTCAAATTCAGAAATGGGGGTTTCAACACCCCATTTTTTTATTTCAGAAAGTGAACCCATGACGGTGGAAACTCTACTGTTGTTTAGGTTTTTAAAATCAATTAGTTTGAGTTCAGGGTAAATTAAAGCCATGTAAAAAAGAATACGCGCAACTTCTCCGCTTGAAACTTTAGACGGCCAAAATTGTTGGTTTTTTAAGGTGTATCTAAAAGGATTTGTTAAGTTAGGGTGCTCACTAAAAAAATAGTTTGACCTAAACTGATTGACTTTAGCGGTAGAAAGTCTAAGGTTGTGTAAATCTGTTCTAATGTCACGATCGCTTTGCTGAACTCTTTTCAAACCAAGTCGAGAGTTTGGCCAGACGTGTTCTTTGTTGAGTTCCTTGCCATTCCATACTGCTGGATATAGTTTGTTGTCGTAAATTGTAGTAATTTGTGTAAGGTCGTCAATTGACTTGTCTGAGTTAATTAACACACCCTGGCATTGACTGTAGGCAAGATAAGTGCGCGGCTTGAAGTTTTCTTTTAATGAAGCGATTAAGGAGACAATCTCTGCTTTACTTTTAGGATTTATTTTTTCAAGCACAATGGCATTATTAACGTTATTTTCTTCGCACACATACGGCAAATACTTATAAGTTGTGTATTTTTGCTGGTTGATAGATATGTGTTTGGTTTTTATAAATATGAGTTCTCCTACCATGTAATTATCTTTTTTTGGGTACAACTTTATGCTTTCAAAGTTCTGAAAATTAGCCGAAACTTTACCTAAATACGCTTGTTTTGAAAATGCATAAATCAGCTTTTCAACTTCTTTTTTATACTCAGATTCAGTTGCTTTGCTTTCTTTAAACTGACTAAAAGTGTTTAAGAAACTTGAGTCAAAACTATAATATTTGAGATTTTCAATTGCTGCAATTATTTTTGTTTTTTCGCTTAATAAAGCGTTTTTATAGCCATTGATTTCCAACATAAAATCTTTTTTATAGTCAGTGATTTCGGCGGTTAGTTTAACTTTGGTGTCTAAAAATGGTTGAGCGACATTTCCTGTTTTTAAATCAATTAACTGGCTATTTGAATACCACTTTACAGTCTTACTAAGATATAGTTTGGGCAAATAAACTTTAGTTAAAATTTCGTTTTCAAAACTTTGTTCAATTCCAAGTCCTGAGGTTGGATTGCTTTTGTTATCTGCACTTTTAAGCAATAAAAAAACAACAACCAAAGAGATTGCTATAAACAAAAGTGTAGCCTCAGCTACATTGAAAAATTGACTTCTTCTCCTTTTGTCAACAATTTCAATGGTGTTGTTCATTTAAAAATTATTTTAATTTACTAGTAGTTTAAGTTTTTAGATGTTCTTGGAAAGGGCACAACATCGCGAATGTTTTCAATACCAGTTATAAACATGACAAGTCGTTCAAACCCAAGTCCAAAACCAGCAGACTGAGTGCCACCATATCTTCTTAAATCCAGATACCATTTAAGTGGTTCAATGTCCATTTTTAGTTCTTGCATGCGAGTAAGTAATTTGTCGTAGTCATCTTCTCGCTGAGATCCACCAATTAACTCGCCAGACTTTGCAACAAGCAAATCACAAGCTGCCACGGTTTTGTTATCTGGATTTTGTTTCATGTAAAAGGCTTTAATTTCTTTTGGCCAATTGTAGATAAATACAGGTGACTTAAAATAAACATCAGTTAGGTATTTTTCGTGTTCAGTAAATATATCTTGACCGTGCTTGGGTTCATTTTCAAACTTAGCTTTGGCTTTCTTTAAAATATCTATAGCCTCAGCGTGTGTAACTCTAGCAAAAGGTTTGACTTTAACTTCAGTTAGCCTGTCAATTAACCCAGGCTCTACAAACTTATTGAAAAGTTCTAACTCTGGTTTTAATTTCAAAAATGCATCGTTTACTAAAAACTTAACCATTTCTTCGGCTAAAGCCATGTCTTTTTCAAGGTCAAAGAAAGCAACTTCAGGCTCCACCATCCAAAATTCTGCTGCGTGTTTTGGTGTGTTTGACTTTTCTGCTCTAAAAGTTGGTCCAAATGTATAGACTCTTTGAAATGCCTGAGCGTAAGCCTCGGCATGTAGTTGCCCAGTTACAGTTAAGTTAGCCTTCTTTTCAAAAAAATCTTTTTTATAGTCAGTTTGTCCAGGCTTTAGTGTAGAGACTACAAACATCTCACCAGCACCTTCTCCGTCATTTGAAGTTATGATTGGTGAGTTTAGATAAATAAAGCCTTTGTTTTGAAAGAAAGTGTGGATAGCATGCGCTAGCACTGAGCGAGTTCTAAAAACCGCGTTAAATAAGTTAGTGCGGGCTCTTAACTCCAAGTGCTCTCGCAAAAACTCGCGAGTATGTCTTTTGGGTTGGATTGGATAGTCTGGATCTGTGTTTTTAATAATTTTGACTTCAGTTGCTTTTATTTCAAAACTTTGCGCGCGGTCTGGAGTGAGAACTACCAAACCAGTGACAGAAATAGATGCACCTGAGTTTAACTTAGCGACATCTGCGAAATTATTCAAACCTGCCTCGTAAATCACTTGGATATTTTCTAGTCTAAGTCCATCGTTTAAAGCAATAAACCCAAACTCTTTTTGGTCGCGATTAGTTTTAATCCAGCCATTTAAAGTAACTTCTTTACCAGCATAATCTTTAAAGTTAGTGGCTAAAATTTGTGAATCTATTAACATCACTGCTCCTTTTTTATTTATAGTGTCAATATAGTTCTTCAAGTATATAAAAATTACTTAAAAACTAATCTTCTTGCTCTTGGCTAGGTTTTTTGTTTTCAACAAAAGAGATTGTCAAAACTCGGTCTTTGCCCTCGCCGTGTGAATGGGTTTGAATTTTTTTCCAGTCGCTTAGTTTTTCGTGAATTATGTGTCGCTCATATGAATTTAAGTTTTTAAGTTCTACAGACGCTTTGCTTGCCAATACTTTTTTGGCTTCTTTGGTAGCTAAAATCTCTAAAATGGTTTTGCGTTTAGCAAGGTAGCCAGAAATGTCTAAAACAACTTCAGTTTGCTCCTCGCGAAACTGTTTAGTTGCAATTTTTGTCAAAACAGCCAAAGAGTGCAAAGTATTGCCGCGGTTACCGATTAAAAAAGCGTTTTCAGAAGTCTCTAAATTAAAGACAATTAGTTTGCCTTGTTCAAGAGTTCTAAACTCAATTTTAAGGTCAATGCCAAGAGTTTTAAAGATGTTTTCCAAATACTCTTTGGCAATTAAAGCAGGCGATTGTTTGACAAAAACGTTAAAAGTGCCAGGAGTAGTTGGGATAGCTTTGAGTTGAGTTGGGCTACACAAAAGTTCTTTGGCAGCAATTTTTATTGCAGCCTCTGCAGATTCTGCTTGAATGTTGTCAAGTTCTTTAATATTCATAATTATAATAACTCCTCTGTTTGGGGTTTGTTTTCTTTTTTAATTGAAACAATTTTATAAAAAGCGGTTTGACCGATTGAAAATAAGTTACCAACTATCCAGTAAAACGCCAATCCTCGGTCGTTAATTGACCACCAAGTCATCACACCAGCCATGATAATTCCAAAAATCAGCATCATGCGTTGGTTGCGTTTAGGGTCTTTTTTTGGATCAATTACCACGGTGCGGGCATCCTTTTCGCGCATTTTTGCAGTTTTATATGAACTAATTAACTGAATTAAAACCATGGTGCAAAACACTATAAAGGCAAGTAGATAGTTAGTTAAGTCTTTGCCGGCTCCTAAGTTTAGGCCCATAAAAGACTTGTCCCAAACTTGGTATGCGTAGTATCCACCTTCCACAGAAACTCGGTTAATAGTGTTATAAACTCCAATAAAAATCGGCATCTGCAAGAAAGGAATTAAGAAAGACGAAAAGCCTACTTTGTGTTTACGATAAATTCGCATCGTCTCCATTTGTTTTTGTTGAATTGAGACTTTATCTGTTCTGCCTTGATATTTACGCTCCAATTTATTTAAGTCTGGAGTCATTTTCTGCATTCTAGCAGACATAACATTGGTGCGGGCGTAAATTGGCCAAGCTAAAATACGAACGATAATTGTTGTAAAAATAATACCAATTGCGAACTTACCTGCAATTGAGGTATTGCCAAGTAGCCACCCCATCCAGGCTGTAGTTAGGTAGTCAAACCAACCAAAGGTTTGTTTGTGTAAAGGATATTGGCCTCCACCTACAAAAACGTCGGTTGTCAGTTTAAAGTCAGGGTATTTTGCTGTAAACTCAGAGTTTTCACTTAGCACTGAGTTAAAGTTAATTTGGTAGCTGTAAGTAATTACTTCTTTGTCTTTGTTTTTAACTAAATACCTAGCCTGTTCAAAATTGCTGTCTATAACTTTTTTGGCAATTAAGTCTTGAGTTTGGATTTTTTTATCGTGCCCTTCTTCAAGTGCTAATAGATTTTTTGCATACAGTGTTTTTTCAATAACTTCGGGTTCTGGTGCTTTATCTAAATTAAAATGATAAATATTGCTGAACTTAACTAAGTCAGAAAAATTAACGCGTTCGCCAATTCGTCTAAAGAACGGAAAGGGTGTTAAAACTGGGTTTTTAGCGTTACCAATATTTAACTCATAAGTTTGAAAATAAATACTTGTTTTGCTTGCCTTAAAAAGTGCTTTGTCGTAAACCACTTTAAAAGTGCGGGTTATGTTTTTGTCTTGCACATCTGTTAAAGTAACGTCTATTAGTCCGTTTTCATCGACTTTTTCACCAAGCGTTAATCTATAGCCGTCTTTGAAGTTACCACGGTCAAGTTGTTGAACAGATCCGTCTTCAAGTAAACGATATACAGAAAGAGAAGGTAAGTTTTCAGTAAGCGGAACAAGTGCTCTAAAGTCATTGCCTTGCAGAGAAATTTCTTTGCCTGAGTTTAGTTGCACACGCTCTGAGTAAGTACCAAATTGATGATATAGACCAATGATTTTTTGTTTTTTATTACAAGACGCTAAAGTAAAAACTAAAACTGCTGAAATAAAAAACAAAAGTAGGGTTTTGATTTTATTCATTGTTCCTCCACTTTATAGATTTTATTTAAAGAACTTCTCAGCTCTTTTTGAATTTCTATAAAAGTTAGTGTTGCTGCTACAGGTTTAACTACAACTATTGTTAAAAAACTTAATTTGCATTGTTTATAGTTTCTCAAAATATTTCTGATTTGTCTTTTAATTTTGTTGCGTTGAACAGCGTTGCCAAATTTTTTACCGATAGAGATGCCAAACCTGGAGTGCGGCTCTGGTGTTAATTTAAACACAACCTTGAAATGCGGGGTGCTGAATTTCTTGCCAGTTTTAAATATTTGGTCAAACTCTGTATATTTTTTGACTCTGTATTTTTTTTCCATAATGTGTATAAAAAAACCACCTTAAAATATTTAATTTAAAAATATTTATCTGGTGGTTAGGTTCAAATATTTACTTAAATTATTTTTGGTGTTTAGTGTCACTAACTGTTAAAACTAAACGTCCTTTTGCACGTCTTCTTTGTAGAACTCGACGGCCATTTGCTGTACTCATTCTTTCCATGAAACCGTGTGTACGTGCTCTTTTAATTTTACTTGGTTGATATGTTCTTTTCATATTAGTCCTTTCAAACAATGCTCTTAAAAGTTTAGCATACCGCAACTTTTTTTGCAATTTTTTTAATACTTAAATTGAGACTTTAGGTGTGTTTTTATCGTCTTTGCCTAAATTGTTTTTTATCCACAAAAAATGATTTTGGCCACAATGTGGATAACTTTGGTGTGGAAAGTGAAATGTGGAGATGTGGATAAGTTCAAGAAAATCGGCTATTTAAAGGGTTATTTTGCCTAAGTTATCCACATTTTTATCCACATTTGTATACATACAAACAAGTTATCCACAGAAAATGTGGATAACCTAAATTGTTTTTGTTTACCTTGTGTTGCTAAAATATTTACACAAAAGGAGAACTTATGGACAGCGACGTAAAAAAACTGTGGGAAGACATTATCAGTCAACTTAAAAACGAAATTGAAGAAGAGAGTTTCGACTCACTTTTTGGTACTAAAACTAGTATTTATAGGGTGGATAACAACATTGTCTATATTTTAGTAGACAACGATTTTGTCAAAACTAGACTGTCTGTGTACCACAGCGAAAAGATTAACGAAATCGCCGCTACTTTGTTTCAAGAAACTCCTTTGTCATTTAAATTTATTACAGAAACTGACCTTGAGTATGAAAAAGAAAAAGAAAACCCTGCTGCTTTTGAAACTGATAGTTATCTAGATAGTAAATTAAACCCAAAATATACATTTTCTAACTTTGTTGTTGGTGTTTCTAACTCATTCGCCTATCGCTGTGCAATTTCGGTTGCAGAACAGCCTGCTTCAACCGGAAACCCGTTCTACATTTCTGGTGCGGTTGGAGTTGGAAAAACTCACCTCATGCACGCAATTGGCAATGAAATGATTAAAAATAACCCAAATTTGAAGATTCTCTACATTCCAGCGAGTACTTTTGTTGAAGAATTCACTAGCGTTTTTTACGGAACCGATAAAACTAACCGTATGCAACAGTTTAACAAGAAGTTCAAATCTCTTGACTGTTTGCTGATAGACGATATTCAAATGATTAGCGGTGCTGAGAAAACTCAAAATGAATTTTTTAAACTATACGAACACCTTCATAACTCAAACAAACAAATAGTTTTAGCGTCTGACCGCAAAACCAGTGAACTACAAAACATTCACTCACGACTAGTTTCTCGCTTTGCGTGGGGTTTGACCGCCAGCATTGAAGTTCCAAACGATGAACACCGCGTGTCTATTTTAAAAAGAAAAGCCAACGAGATGTTTGCACCAGAAATTGCAAGTCAAATTGGCGAAGACATTTTGATATATATCGCCAAAGTTATTAAAACCAATGTCCGTGATTTAGAAGGCGCTTTGTATTCGTCTATCATGAACTGCACGATGTCCAACATTCCAATCACTTTAGAAAACGTCAAAGAAGCCATTCGTGTGCTGATCAATGCACAAACTGAGACTTTTGTACCAAAGGCTTCGGTTGAAAAAGAAGTTAACAACATAATTTCGGTAGTTGCCAAATACTATGAACTTCAGCCTTTTGATATTCTTTCGTTAAAGAAAAGTTACAAAGTTGTCACTGCTAGACACATTTGTATGTACTTAATTCGCCAACACTATAATTTGGTTTTTACAAAAATAGCAAAACTTTTTAACCGTAAAGACCACACTACTGTAATTTCTGCTGTTGAAAAAATTCAAAAAGAAATTAGCGAACAAGTTGAGTTAAAAAAAGCCATTGAAGATATTGAAAAGAAACTCGGAATTTTGAAATGAAATTAAATTTTAAAGACGGACTACCCGTCTTTTTTTATTGATTTACTTAGTTAACTATAATGTGGAAAACCTATTAAAAATGTGGATAGAATGTGGATAGCAAAACCGACTATTTTTGGCCAAGATTTGCGTTTTTTTTACCCTTATAATATAATATTATAGGTGATTGAGATAGTGATTTTTGAAGTTATCCGCATTTCCACTTTCCCTAACAACAACAAATAAATACTAAAAGAAAAAAGGATTTTTTATGAACTTTAAAATTAAAACAGAAACTTTAATTGAATACATCAATTTAGTGGCTAAAGCCTTGCCAAACAAAAGCCCAAGACCACTTAGTGAAAGTATTAAATTCTCGGTTAAAAAAGATTCAATTAAAATATTTGCAAACCACAAAAACTTAGAAATTATGGCGATAGTTGATAGCAACATTGAAGTACTTGCGGAAGGCAATGCAATATTAGATGGTAAAACAATTTTAAATATTATTAAGTCGCCAGGTATTGCTTTACACGAAGAAGTTCAATTCATGCAAATTTCTGAATATCAAGTTCTAATAATCGCGGGAACTTCTGAGTTTAGGCTGAATGCTTTAAACTACGACCTTGAACATTTGATTTTTGAAGAAGATGAAAAACCTATTGTGATTTCTAGCGAAGATTTAGCAATTTCTTTAAAAGAAGTAGTTTACTGCACAGCAGACCCTGACACTAAGCCAAGAATAGTTTGTCTAACAGGTGTGAACTTTGCGTTTAGCGAACGCAGATTAACACTAACCGGCAGTGACAACGCTAGACTTGCTCAAAAACGACTGGAAGTTAACTCAAAGAAAAATTTGAATTTAACAATTCCTGCCGAATCTATTAAAGAACTGCTTAAAATTCTTGAACAGACTAAAGGCGATGTTGCAATTTCTGTCAATCCGCTTTGCTCAAAAGTACTCTTCGTAATTAAAAATGTCTTTTTCCAAACCGCCGTGCTTTCAGATAAATATGGCAACCTAAACAGTACAACTCAATTTGAAACTAAACTAGCAATTCCTTTAAAAACTGTTGAGTTTAGTAATGCACTTAAAACAATTTCGGCAGTTACTGACAAATCAAAGTCAACTTATTTAATTAACTTCACCTTAAAACCAAACAAAACTTGTGAAGTTGCAACTTCGGAAAACGGCAAAGGTTCATCTCGTGCTATTTTAATTCCAGCAGGCGAAATTTACAATCAACTTGCAGAAACCTTTTTAATGATTTTCTCACTTAAACATCTGCAAGAGTCAATTTCTGTCTACGAAAGTCTGGGCATTGAAGAACTTGCACTTGAGTTTTATTCAAATGACCGTGCTGTTCGAATCACTTCACTTGAAGAGCCTGAATTAGTTACTTTAATTACCCCACTTAATAATTTTTAAAAAAAGGAAGTATACACTATGAAACAAATTAAAATTGAAAACATTGAAATTATCAGACGCACCCCGAAGGCTGTGTTAGTTGGATTCCCTGTTGAATCTGAATACAACAAATACGCAGTCTGGTTTCCAAAATCTAAAGTTAACATTAAAGGCAAAACTGCTTTAATTACTTTAGTCGGCGATGAGTATCAATTAGTTTTTAAAGAAACCCCACTACTTGACCGCAAGGCAATTGCAAAAGGTTTCTTAACCGAAATTATTGAAGAAGAAAACTAAAAATTACTTATTTTTTTGCGTTTTATATAGAGTTTAGTTAAATAAAGGTGCATTTTCTTGGCGCCTTTATTTAATTTTTAAAAACCTTTAACAAAACAACAATAGAGATATGTATTTATTTAAAACACAAGGAGACTAACTTATGGAAAGTAAAAATAATTATGGTGCCGAAAACATTCAAGTCTTAGAAGGCCTACAAGCCGTTCGTAAACGCCCAGGGATGTATATAGGTTCAACTGGACCAACTGGGCTGCATCACTTAGTTTGGGAAATAGTTGACAATTCAATTGACGAAGCACTGGCTGGTTTTGCTGACCGCATTCAGGTAGAAATTCTGCCAGGTGAGTTAATTTGTGTTTCTGACAATGGACGCGGAATTCCAGTAGATGTGCACCCTAAAACCAAAGTTTCAACTGTTGAAACTATTTTAACTGTCTTGCACGCTGGCGGTAAGTTTAACAACGATTCATACAAGGTTTCAGGAGGCTTACACGGGGTAGGCGCTGCTGTTGTCAATGCTCTTTCTTCTAGTTTGATTGTAGAAGTTAAAAGAAATAACACACTTTATCGCCAAGAGTTTGCCTACGGCAACGCAGTTAGCGATTTAATTGACACCAAAACTCCAACCACCGGCACCGGAACCACAATAACATTTGAGTTTGACCGCTCAATATTCGCAGAATGCGAAGCCTATGACTTTGAAATACTGCGTGTGCGTGTGCAACAACTTGCTTTCTTAAATAAAGGCTTAACTATTTCAATTACAGATAAGAGGCAAGCAGAACACACAGAGCACACTTACCGCTATGAAGGTGGGCTAAACGAATACGTTGACTTTTTAAACGGGCAAAAAACCAGAATTAACAAAGAAACTATTTATATTGACACCACCGCTGAAGACACCACCGTGGAACTTGCTATGCTTTATAACGACACCTACACGCCAAATATTTTGAGTTTTGCTAACAACATCTTAACCAAAGAAGGCGGGATGCACGAAGACGGACTTAAACTTGCGCTTTCTCGCGTGATTTCTAAATACGCAACTGACAATAACTTAATTAAGAAAACTGACCAAATTTTAGGTGAAGACACCAGAGAAGGGTTAATTGCGGTTTTATCGGTTAAACTGCCTGAGCCTCAATTTGAAGGTCAAACTAAAACTAAACTTGGAAACCCTTACGTTCGCCCTCTGGTTAGTCGTTTAGTTGGTGAAGGTCTTGAGCGATTTTTACTGGAAAACCCACAAATCGCAAAGGCTATCGTAGAAAAGTGTTTAATGGCTTCCAAAGCCAGACTTGCGGCTCGCCGTGCAAAGGAAGCAACTCGCCGCAAAAGCCCGCTTGACAATTTAGGCTTTGCCTCAAAACTAGCAGATTGTCGCAACAAGTCACCTGAAAACACAGAACTATACATCGTGGAAGGGGATTCTGCGGGAGGTTCGGCAAAACAAGGCAGGAACTCTGAGTTTCAGGCTATTTTGCCGCTACGCGGTAAAGTTTTAAATGTAGAAAAAGAACGACTTGATAAAGTTTTGGCAAACAACGAGTTAAAATCTTTGTTTTTAGCAATAGGTTGTGGGGTGTCTAGTGATTTTAACGCAGACAATGCCAGATACCACAAAATCATCATTATGACCGATGCCGACGTGGACGGTGCGCATATTAGAACCTTGCTTTTAACTTTCTTTTTTAGACATATGCCAGAACTTATTAACAGAGGCTATGTATACATCGCTCAACCTCCGCTTTTTAAAGTCCAACAAGGCAAAAAAATTAACTATATCTACAAAGAAAACGAACTTGAGCCATTACTTGCGCAAATTGAAGGTAAATACACTATACAGCGCTACAAAGGTTTAGGTGAAATGAACCCTGAGCAACTTTGGGAAACCACGATGAATCCAAAAAACAGAACCCTGCTTAAAGTTGGAATTAACGACGCAGCTTTAGCAGATCAAACTTTTGATATGCTAATGGGCGACAATGTTGAGCCTAGACGCGAGTTTATCCAAGAAAACGCTAAGTTTGTGAAAAACTTAGACATCTAAAGGAGCACATCATGTTTTATTTTTTAGACGAAGAAAAAATAGAAACAGAACTTAACGACGAGAATTTAGAAGAACTTAGCCAAGATGAAGAACAAGTAGATGAGTACGAAACTAATCTTACTGATTTTAAAGACGCCAAAGAAGAGCCGGTTGAAATAGTAAGTGAAATTAAAGACTCGTTTCTAGACTACGCAATGTCGGTTATAGTTGATAGAGCACTGCCAGATGTTAGAGATGGGCTTAAACCTGTGCAGAGAAGAATTCTTTATGCAATGAATGAATTAAATATCTTGCCAGGGTCTGCTCACAAAAAATCTGCTCGTATCGTTGGTGAAGTAATTGGTAAATACCACCCTCACGGCGACTCATCTGTATACGAGGCGATGGTTAGAATGGCCCAAGACTTTTCGTATCTGCATCCTTTAGTTGACGGACATGGTAACTTTGGGTCAGTTGACGGAGACGGCGCTGCTGCTATGCGATACACAGAGGCTAGAATGTCTAAGGTTGCCCTTGACTTGGTTCGCGACTTAGAAAAAGAAACTGTTGACTTTGCAGATAACTACGATGGTAGCGAAAAAGAACCAAAAGTCCTACCTGCTCGTTTTCCAAATTTACTGGTAAACGGAGTTAAAGGAATCGCCGTTGGTATGGCTACATCTATTCCTCCGCACAACATGCAAGAGATACTTGCGGGAACCATAGCATTGATTGACAATCCTGACCTTCCACTTACTGATTTGATGAATATCATTAAAGGACCTGACTTTCCAACAGGTGGCGAGATTCTTGATTTAAATGGCTTACATCGCGGTTATCTAACTGGACAAGGCCGCGTGGTTATTCGCTCAATCGTTGATATAAACACAACTAAAAGCGGAAAATCGCAAATTATTATTAAAGAAATTCCTTATCTAGTAAACCGTAAATTATTGATTGAAAAAATCTCTGAACTTGTAAAAGAAAAAGTAGTTGACGGAATTGTCGCAATGGCCGATGAATCTAACCGTAAAGGTACTCGCATAGTTTTGGACTTAAGAAGAGACGTGATTCCAGAAGTTGTTTTGAATAACTTATATAAATACAGTCAACTGCAGTCTAGTTTCGCGATTAACATGATAGCCCTTGTTAACGGAGTTCCAAAACAGCTTGGTTTAATTCCGATAATCCGCAACTTTATTGAGTTTCAAATTGAACTGTTAATTCGCAAAACAAAGTTTGAATTAAAAAAAGCAGAGGCTAGAATCCACATTCTAAAGGGGCTAATTAAAGCGCTTTCAGCAATTGATCTTTGTGTTAAACTTATCAAAGAGTCTAAAACTCCCGAAATTGCTAAAACCAAATTGATTGAAAATCTAGACATTGACGAAATTCAAGCAAAAGCCATTTTGGCTTTAACTCTGCAAAGACTAACTGGCCTTGAAATTGAAAAAATCCACGAAGAGCATCAAGAACTACTGGCTAAAATTGAGTATTACAACTTAATTTTAAGCAGTTCAGATAAACAAAAAGAAATCATAAAAGGCGAACTTTCTGAACTAATTGCCAAATACAACAAGCCACGCAAGTCTATTTTAAACTTTTCAACTTCACTAGACATTGAAAACGAAGACTTAATTCCACGCAGAGATGTAATTATCACAGTTACCGAAAACGGCTATGTTAAGCGAATAGACGCAGATCAATATAGAGTACAATCTAGAGGTGGAGTCGGAGCAAGTGGCATTAAAGTCAATGAAGACGATAAAGTCCAAGTTATTTTAAAGACCAACTCACATGACCAAATTCTAATCTTTACTAACTTTGGGCGTGTATATCAACTAAAAGCCTTTAAAATCCCCGAAGCCTCAAAACAAGGCAAAGGTCTGCCGCTAGTTAACTTAATTGATTTTCAAGAAAACGAACATTTTCAATGTATTACTAATTTAGCCCCAGATCTTGAAAACGGTTATTTATTTTTCTTAACTAAAGGCGGAAAAATTAAAAAGACTCCAGATAGTGAGTTTAGCCGAGTAAATGCGAACGGTAAAAAAGCCATTCAGTTGGTTGAAGACGACGAACTACTTCAAGCCGTGCACTTTGAAGGCAATCCTTATATTATGATTGCCACCAAACAAGGACAGGCCTTGAAGTTCAAGTCAGATACTCTGCGCCCACTTGGACGCGCATCTCAAGGTGTGCGTTCAATTACTCTTGCAGAAAGAGATGAAATTATTGGCTGCTCTATCGTTAAAGACGATGAAACCGACGTTTTAGTAATTTCTGAACTTGGCCTTGGTAAGCGAACTCAGGCTAAAGAATACCGCACAACTTCGCGTGTCGGAAAAGGCGTTAAGACTATGAAAATCACTGAAAAAACCGGCAGCCTAGTGGCGCTAATTGTGGCAACTGACCAACAAGACTTAATTGCGTCTACTAACCTTGGTGTGGTAATTAGAACTCCGATTGCCGAAATTTCCAGAACTTCTCGAAACACCCAAGGCGTTAAAATTATCAAACCAGCAGAAGGCTCAAAGGTCCAAACCATTACTTTAGATGAGTCTTTTCAAGAAACCAATAATGTGCCTCAAAGTGAACAAGAAAGCGAGAACACAGATGTTTGATTTAAATTATTTACAAAAAAACTTTAAAAAAGTTCAAGCCAAGTTGGCCCTAAGGCCAAACTTTAACAAAGAAGAATTTGCAAAACTCCCTAAACTAATTTCAAATAAGCGCCAAATTCAGGCAGAGATTGACAACTTAAGAGCCAAGAAAAATACACTAACTGCACAAATCCCTGAACTTAAAAAACAAGGTAAGGACATTTCTTTAGTGCTGGCCGAAAGTAAAGAGTGCGGCGAAAAAATCACCGCACTTACTAAAGACTTTGAAGGTGTTTCTAAAGAACTTGAAGACTTGATTTTAAACTTACCAAATATTCCTGACAGCGAAGTCGCTTTCGGTAGAGATGAAAACGAAAATACTGTAGTTAAAACTTATTTAGAACCGACTAAGTTTGACTTTGTCCCAATAGACCATGTTGCTTTAAACGAGCAACTAGGTCTATTCGACTTTGAACGCGCAGGTAAAGTTGCAGGCGCTAGATTTGTCTACGACATTGGTCTTGGTGCAAGACTAGAGCGAGCGTTAATTTCGTTTATGTTAGACCTGCATTCTAAACGCGGCTACATTGAATGCATTCCTCCTTACTTAGTGTCAAAAGACTCAATGTATGCAACTGGTAAGTTTCCGAAATTTATGTCTGAGGCTTACCGCCTTGAAGGCACTGAACTTTACTTAAATCCAACTGCAGAAATTCCAATGATTGACATGTATAGAAATGAAATTCTGGATTTTAGTCTTTTGCCACTTAAGTACTGCGCCTACTCAACCGCGTTTAGACCAGAAGCGGGTGCTGCTGGCAAAGACACAAAAGGTTTAATTCGCCAGCATCAATTTCACAAAGTTGAACTAATTGCTTTCACTAAACCAGAAGAAAGTAAAAAAGAACTTAAGAAAATGTTAAAAGAAGCCGAACTAGTTTTGCAAAAACTAAAGTTGCCTTATCGAGTTGTTAGGTTGTGTTCAGGAGATTTGGGGCATTCTATGTCTTTAACTTACGACATTGAAGTTTGGCTACCTGGTCAAAACAAATATAGAGAAATCTCTTCAGTTTCAACTGCTGGTGACTATCAAGCAAGACGCGCAAACATTCGCTTTAAACGCACTAAAGACGCAAAAACTGAGTTTGTCCATACTTTAAACGGATCAGGTGTGGCAGTTGGTAGATGTGCGATTGCTGTAATTGAAAACTACCAACAAGCAGATGGCACGATTTTAATTCCCAAAGTATTGCAAAAATACATAGGAGTTAAAGAAATTAAGCCAATTAAATAACAGAGTTTTGGGTATTTTGTAAAGTATTTTAACCACGAAATACTTAATAATGGTTAAAAATGGTTTGATATAATGTATATATAAGTACATTGTTGAATATATTAAAGGAGTTTGGATTATGTATTTCAATATTGAGCATGGAACTGAATTAATTGTCAGAAAAAAACTTGCTCAGTTTATTGAAAAGTATTTTCGTTATCTAGGCTACGATTTCAGACACAGCATATTTAAACAAATCGTTTACATGGAAACACCTATTCAAAGCAAACTAGAAGAGAAGATGAAAAGTGCTTATGATGCTTATTTTTATTTACTTGCAAATAATCAAAATATATTTTCTTCTAGTTTATTAAAGAAATTTTTCTATATATTATATGAAGAAGAACCAACTGTTGACCTAATTGCTAGATTAACGGATTTATTTTTTAAAACTTGCGTTGTAAACTCACTGGAAAACTCAATTATTTTTTCACACAAGGCCTTTCAAACGATTGTGGAATTAGATAGCGAACATAGATTTTTGATTAGTTTGATGTTTTTAAACTTTTCATTAGTAAAAGCCGGCATTCCTGCGGTAGTTTTTAATGAAACTGTATTAAAAGAACCAAACGAACTATATATTTTAAATAGTCCAAGTAGTTTAGTTTCATATATTACTAAATTTATATTAGAAAGTAAAAAACAAGACAAATCTTATTATCAAAATTTAAAAAAACTGACTTTTAAAGAAATTTTTCAAATCTTGTCTGATGAAAAGATTTTACTTACTCAATTTGGAGTTAAACATTTGTATATTTTTGGTTCTTTTGCACAAGGCACGGAAAGACTAGACTCAGATATTGATTTGCTTGCTGAGTTTTCTTTAGATATTACTAAAGAAAACAAGCAAAAAAATAAAGATACTTTAAAACAACTTTATTTTGAAAAATTCAAAAGATTTGTTGATTTGATTGAAGTTGGACCGTATTTAAGTGAAAACTTACTAAAAGAAATAAATAATTGTACAAAGATATTTTAAAAAGGAATAAAAATGGCAAACAAAGGACTTAAAAGTTACTGTAAATTTTTAACTCACTCTCTTGGTAGTTTAGTAAAAACTAATGTCAACATCAACAAGAACGACGCTAATTTCCACATCATTATTCCTTTAATTGAAAACGTTGGCATTGGTCCAATTAAAACCAGTTTAATATATAGCCACCAAAACAATACCGAAAAAGAGTTTTTCGGCAAAGGCTTTAAACTAAATTATTTTACTAAAATTCAAAGTACTGAAGGTAAAATTTCTGTTTTTAACGCTGATGGTTCTGTAGATGATTACTTGAAACCTGATTTTAAAAATCCCGAGACTCAAGCAGAAGTACACAGCTTTTCCGATGAATATCTTTTAAAATCAGGTTTTGAAATTAAAGATAAGTACGGAAACAAAACAATTTTTGAAGAACCGTTAAGTGTTAACTATCCTAGTGAAATGATAGGGATAAGCGGTGAGAGACTTCTTTTTGATTTTGTAGACATTGAAAAAAGAATTGTAAATTCACACGGCAGCAAAATAGTTTTTAAAAAAACTAGCGAGTTTATTTCTGAAGTTGCTTACCTTCAAGACGATGAAAAAGTTTATTTTGCTACTCTTGAGTATGAAAACAGCAAGTTAACAAAAGTTACACACAAGCAAAACAGCACAATAATTTCTGAGTTAAAAATTATTTACCACGATAACCAAATAACACTTTTTAACGCGATTTCAAAACGAGGTCTTGTTTACAGATTTGCAGACGACAAAGTAGTTGAATTTGCTGAAGTTTTTGGAGATTCCTTAACTGAAAGAAACAAAAATACAATAATATATGAAGACAGAAGAACTACTATAACTAATTTAGCAAACACCGCAAAACCAGAGCAAAGTTATGTGTTTTTTGACGATAAAGATTTCCCGCTTTTTGAATTTGATAGTCAAATGAACGCGGTTGAAACTGAATACCACTACGAAACTAAACAACTGCTTTCTAAAAGTACACCTGTTTCTGTTTTAGACCAAAAAAATAACTTATTTAAGTATACTATTGCTGATTTTGCCAAAAACGAAGTTGATGTTCGAAAAGTAGATTTAAAACCTGGTTTTTTTAAGAACTTTTTAAAGGAAAGTGTTTATCTTGCCAAAACTACCGGAAATGGCGGTAGTTTAACTTTTAATATTCCGGTTAGTGGCATTGCTACTGACGAGATTTTTGTTGCAATCTGGGGTAGACAGTTAACCCCAAAAACAAATAAATCCAAGGTTGAAGTAAGAGTGACCGCTGGCGGTCAAGACAACGATGTATTTAAGAAGGAAAAAATAGATGCCAACTTTGACTTAATGACTTTAGGAGTTTCTGCTACTAAAACTTTTGATTCTATTGAATTGAGTATTTTGTTTTCTGGCAACGCTTCTATTGAAATCGGCGGCATACAAGTATTTAAAAAAGCATTTGGCGCTTTTTATGCATACGATAAGTCAGGCAACCCCAAAGATATTTCTAGTGGCTCTATTGGCGTCCAAGTTAAACACAACAAAAATAATTTTCCAGAAAGCGTAACTGGCCCAGAAGGAGCTGCGACTAATTACTACTACAACAAAGAAGGCAACGTTGCTTTAGCTAAATATCCGTATGGCGTATTTTTAGAAAACAAATACTGTGATTTTAACAAATCTAATGTATTGTCTACAACTATTTCTTCAGCTGACCGTAAAAATATCTTAAAAGTTGAAAAAAACTGGACTAAAGATGGCAGAATGCTGGTTGGCGAAATAGATGAACTGGGAAATAAAAAAGCCTTTGAATACGACAGTTTAGGCAGAATCACCAAAGCAGTCAACGCACTTGGTGTAGTTTCTTTAACTGAATACAACGAAGACAGCACAATTAAAAACTTCAAAACTACTTTAAATAATTTGTCTGCGCATGCAGAATACGAATACAATCAAAAGCAAAATTTAGTTAAAATAAAGTTAAAAAATGGCTCAGAATATGAGTTTAAATATGATGATTTTGGCAATATCTCACAAATTTTGATAAACAAAATCCCTATATTTATCTATGAATACTCGCCAATTTCAAATAATTTGTTAAGCATCAAATTTGGAACAAAAGGAGACGCTTACTTGTTTGAATACAATTCAGACAATTTGCTAGATTCACTTTACTACCAAATAGATAACACGAGGTCTTTAAGATTTAAATATCAATACAACGAAGCAAGCCAAATTATTGCGGTTTTTGACAAAAACAACACAAAGATTAAAGAGTTTGTTTACGACGAAGACGGTGAAATTACCAAAATTAAAAATCCAGGTATCGAAATCAACAAGTCACACGATAATTTAGGTAATGTTAACCGTAAATCAATTACTGTAGATAAACATAGTTTGAATTTTGCATATGACACAGTTGAACGTTCCAAAGGTTCTTACCCTGAAACTATTGTTGAGGCGTTTGCGGGCGAAAGAGCATATATTGGTATTTTTAGTGATGATTCTAACTTAACCAATAAAAAAGGTAAATTACTTAAATCAATTGAACACAAGGACGAAAAACCTATTGAACTAGACACCTATCTAGAAGGTATTATTCCTTATGTTAAATTAGATAACAAAAATTTACTTAGTTATAAACTAGAAATGGCTAGTCCTTTTTCTTTAGAAAACGGCGGTATTCAATTTTGGTTTAAACAAACTGGATACGGAAGTTACTACCAATGTCTGTTTAGTTGCAAAGACAACAGCGCTTACGATAGCATTGGTCTATATTTACAATATGGCAAAATCACTTTAAAAGTAGTTGATTTCGCCGGAAAGACACACGATATTTTAACTAGTGACTTTTCTATAAAGGAAAAAGACTGGAACTTTGTGGCACTTTCTTTTTTCAATAGAGCAGACGGACAAGGGTATTCTGAAGTTTCTGAGTTTGCTTTTTCTTTAAACGGGCATACTCAAGTCTACCAGCATGCCGACCCAAGAATAAACTTTGACCTTGGCACAGATTTACTTTATAACATTGGACACGAATACAACGGAAAAAGTAGTTATTACCACTTCTACGGTCAAGTTACTTGTCTATACATTGCTGGAAAAACCTATATTGACGTACCGGAAATTAAAAGATATTACCGTGCTACTAAAGATTATTTGATTGACAATCAATTAATAGACTTAGATACACAAACTGTAGATTTTAGTCAAACTACTTACTTTAACATTACTCAAAAAAACTTAAAAGATTTTGAAATTTTCCCACTGCAAAACTCAGTAACCTCGTTAACCGGCCAAAAACCTAGCCGTTTTAGCACAAGAAACGTTTCGAATTATGACAAAGATCGCACATTTAACTTCAATAACGCAAGTAAAAGATATGCCTTTGTGGCAGACGGCAATGAGTTGGTCTATGACTTTCAGACCAACGGAACTGGAACCATCGCCTTTAGAGCGTTTTCAGATACTAATGAAGACATGCAATATTTATTTGAAGCAATTGATGAAAAAAATCATAAAATCGCTTTATTTAAAAACAAAGACTCTAAGTTAGTTATAAAATATGGAACCGAAACTAAAGAAACTAACTTAATGTTTACTTGCAATTCTTGGCATTTTGTAGCGCTTTCGTTCACAGAAGTAAATGAAGGCAATGGATACGGATTTACTCAAACTACTTCTTTTAGACTAATTGTTGATGAAAACGAATATATATGGATTTCTAGTCAATCTGGACTAGGGAAGAACTTAAAGTTATCAGTTGGCAGAAAATTAAATTCTGACTACAGTTCTTATAATTTAGGCTACCTAGCCGATTGTATGGAGTTGCAAGGCCAAATTGAAATGCTTGCTTTCAGATCTGCCTTTTGTGAAAAGGAAACTCTTGAAGCACTTAAAAAAGAAATTGTTTGCATTTCTCAAAACAAACAGTTTGATACACTTGGTATGCTTAAAAATATTGTTTTACACAAAGCAGGCCAAAATATTATGTCTACTACTTTTGATTACAAGAGAAGAGAAAACGACCACAAATATATCTCTAAGCAAATTTCAAAGGAATTGCACCGCTTTAAAAAATCAAGCGAACTTAACCGCACATACGAGACCGATGCACTTGGCAATGTCTTGTCAATTGATGACAATATTTTTAAAAACCATTCATATAGATACGATTTTCGTGGATTTTTAACAAAAGACGGTGGTAACACTATTAAGTATGACGATAACGGCAATATATTAAAATATGGCGAGACTACTTTTGAATACTCAAGTCAGATCAAAGATTTGCTAGTTAAGGTAGATGACAACGAAATTATTTACGACGATAAAAATATTTTTAACCCTAAATCATATAAAGGCAATAGATATTTATTTGAAGGCAGAAGATTAGTTGAGTTTACTGACAAAAACAATCGCACTTTTATTTACGAATATGACGATAAAGGTCTTAGAACTAAAAAAACTACACCAAACGAAACAATCTATTACTACTACGATGACGATAAATTAGTTTCACAAATTTCAGATAGCCGTAGATTAGACTTTTTGTATGATGAAGATAATTTGCTCTATGGATTTATTTTAGATAAAACAAAAAATTATTTTTATCTAAAAGATAGTCTACAAAATATTTTAGGCATAGTTGACGAAAATGGCGAAAGAATAGTAGGATATGAAAGCAATGCCTATGGCGATACCTATGTTTATTTTGATAATTCTGAAATTAATCTCGCTGAAATCAATCCATTTAGATACAAAGGATATTACTTTGACGAAGAAAGTCAGATGTATTACTGCACAACTAGGTACTATGTGCCTGAGTGGTGTAGATGGCTAAACATTGACAACCCACTATTTATAGAAAACGAATATTCGTCTACTAATAACTTATTTTGTTACTGTAGAAATAACCCTGTTAATTACATTGATAAAGATGGGCAACTATTTTTAACTGCACTAATAATTGGTGCGATTATTGGCGCTGCGGCTGGTGTTGGATATAGTTGTTATAAACAAAAATCTGAAAACGGAACAATAAATTGGAAGAAAGCACTGCTTGCAGGCGCTCTAGGTGCAATTACTGGTGTTGCTGCCACTTCTGGAATTGGCTTAGTTGGTTCTATCTTGATAGGCGGTGCTACTAGTGCTTTAGGAAGTGTTGGAAATGATTTGATTGACAATGGTTTTGATTTACATAAAGTAAACTACAAATCAGCAATAATTTCAGGAATTATAGGTGCAACGATGGCAGGATTAGCATCATATGCAAGTACTCACCTTCTTGATTTCTTAAAGACCAGTACTTTAACTAAGAGTGCTCAAAGTGGTGCTATTGAAAAAATTAGTGCTAAAGGTGCAAAAGGGATACTTAATTTATTTGGCAAATCCTTTATTAAAGCCTTTAAAAAAGTACTTCCTGGTCCAATTACAAGGAATGCACTAATTGATAGTGCCAACGATCAATTTTTTAATTTTATTTCCGAATTTTTAAAAGGTTTAGTGTGATATGAATTTTCTTAATTCGGTTGGCAGTATATGGGAAATTCTTAGACTAAAAGAAACATACGTATTGCTTTCCTCAATGTTAGACACAGTTTTTTTTAATTATTTAGCCTTGTACGAAGGAAAATTTCCACGTTTTGTCTCTTATTCGGTTCTTGTAGGTAGATTAGTTAAAGAAAACCAATTTTTCAAAAAAAATAACTGGCTAAATCCTAAAATACGGTCCTATTCTTATTTTTTCTTTTGTAATATGATTTTGGATATCATTACTAACACCTTACTTATTTTTTTACCTAAAAATAGTTTATACCTATTTTTTATGATGTTGTGTTGTCTTTTAAAGTTGGTAGTTTTATTTTCAGGGGGCGTTTATTATCGCACCTTAGATATATACTATGAAAAAAAAGAACAAAAAAACCCAGAATTAAGAGAAGAAGCCATTAAAAAAATAAAAGAAACTAATCCACATTTTTTTGATTGTTTAGAGTATTGTACACAAGATTAGGTATAAACAAAAGTATGAAACTACTTAAACATCACGTTCAAATTTATTTTTTCTTTTAACCGGCAGTAGTACCACCTTTTTAGCATCAACCAAGACACAAAATAAACCTTCATAATTTTGAAATCCAGGTCTTTAAAATTTTATAGAATTTCTAATATTATAAATTTAGTAAAGACTTTCCTTTAACAGATGTTCAGTTTCTTTAAAATCAATAGGTTCAATTTGAAAGCGTTGAGTTTTAAACTCAAGACCAGTATATCTAGGAATTACGTGAATGTGGAAATGCATAACTTGTTGATTTGCTAACTTGCCTGCGTTTGTATAGATGTTAACGCCTTCTGCGCCCAATACAGTTTGCATATTGCGCGCGATTTTTTGACTAACTTTGGTTAAGTGCATTAAAGTTTCTGAATCTACATCTAAAAAGTTACATGCATATTTCTTTGGTATTACTAGAGTGTGTCCCTTACTCAGCGGATTGATATCTAGAAAAGCCAAACACAAGTCATCTTCATAAATTATACTTGCGGGAATTTCTCTATTGATTATTTTACTAAAAATTGTTTCCATTATTACCTCGTTTTTTAAAAATTATACTAAATTCAGAAAGGAGTTGCAATGAAAGACAGAGTTATAGTAGACCCAATTTACGGCTACGTTATTTTAAAAGAAGATATCATTAAGCGCTTAGTTGACACTAAGTTTTTTCAAAGGTTGCGCCGTATTTATCAAATGGGCAACTCATTTTTTGTTTTTCCTTCCGCTGTCCACACTAGATTTTCACACTGTCTTGGAGTTTATGAACTCGCAAGACAAATTTGTCAAAAACTACCGATTTCTAAAAGAGAGCAGCTAATTTTAATGGTGTCTGCTTTACTTCACGACATTGGGCACGGACCTTTTTCTCATTTGTACGATAGTCTAGTTAACGGCGTTCACGAATTAAGAGGCGCCTACATTATCGCTAACGACCCTGAGATTAGTGGAATCTTAAATGAAGTTGACAAAGAGTTTATTAAAGATGTTTGTTCAGTCTTAACAAAAGACAAAAGATTTCCTTTACTTGAATCTATACTTTCTAGTCAACTAGACATCGACAGACTTGACTACTTAAAAAGAGACGCGTATTTTGCCGCAGTTAAAACCGGCGATATAGATTCAACCAAACTAATTAATAGCCTAACTGTGCACGACGGTAAATTATGCTTTAAAGAAAGTGCCGTGTACGCAATTGAAAATTATTTAATTTCTCGCTACCACATGTACATGCAGGTTTATTTACATCCCAGTGTTATTGGCCGTGATTTTAATTTAATGGAGATTTTCAAGGATCTTGAAAGTATTGCGGACCCTCAACTTAAAAAAGTCCTAAAATCGCCTAATAACCCAGATTTAAATATATTTTTAAATTTAGACGATGCTTATTTTTTATCTTACTTTAAGCAACTTAGTGAAAGCAACTTACCTGCTGCAAAGTTAGCACACGAGTTTATATATCGCCAAAACTGGCAGCCTAAAGAATCCACTGGTCAAAAGCCAACCGGTTTAGTATGGCAGCTTAAAAAACAAATTTATGATTTTCAAAAAGAACCAATTTTACTCTTAACTCAAGATAAACGCGTTGTTAAACTGCAAGACTACTCTGATTTTGTTGCAAACTTAGCAAAACGCGCAAAGGTTGTAAAACAGTATACTTGGGGCAAATAATGCAAGTATTTGTAGTTGAAGGGAAAAACGACATTAAAGTTGTCAAAAGTGTTTTTCCAAAAAGTATTTGTATTAAAACTAACGGGCTTGGCATTAACAAGGAAACTGTTGACCAAATCAAAAGCCTTGAGAAAGACAACGAAATAATTGTAATTACAGATCCCGACAGCGCTGGCACTAAAATCAGAAATATTATTTTAACAGAAATTCCTTCTGCAAGTTTTTTAGATTTACCTAAAGTCAAATGCATTAAAAAGCATAAAGTTGGGCTTGAAAATTTGTCTAAAGCAGATTTCTTAGAAATACTTAAAACTGGTAAATTGCTTAACAGGGCTGTTTTAAAGTGTAATAACTTTTCTTTATCAGATTTAGTAGAACTAAAATTAACTGGCCCCGAAAGCAGAGAAAACAAAAATAAACTGTGCTCGCTACTCGGTATTTATCACTTTAACACAAAGCAACTTCTGAATTTCTTAAATAACTCAAATTACTCAAAACAGCAGTTAAAAGAGGTTTTAAATGCATAAGTTCAAGAAACATTTTGGCCAGAACTTCTTAAATGATTTAAACATTTTAAACAAAATAGGAGCCTTAGTTAAACCCGGCTTAAATGTTTTAGAAGTTGGACCAGGAGAAGGTGCGCTTACTAAAATACTGTTAAAAAAATCAAAATCAGTATTTTCTGTAGAAATAGACAAAGAACTGAAAGCGAAACTAACTAACCTTAAAAACCATCACGAAAACTTCGATTTCGTCATTGCTGATTTTCTTGACCATAGCCTTACTGCGCAAAAATACGATATTGTGGTCGGAAACATTCCCTACTATATATCTACAGATATTATCTTTAAAATCATCAACAGCCAAGTTCCTGAGTTTATTTTGATGGTTCAAAAAGAATATGCAGATAGACTGACTGCTCGTGTTGGTTCTGCAGATTACTCAAAGTTAAGTGTTTCGGTCCAAAGTTTTTTTGAAGTTAAAAAAGCGTTCGCAGTTTCTAAAAACTGCTTTTATCCGGTTCCAAAAGTAGATAGCGCAATTGTTTGTTTTCAAACAAAACCAGCATTGGTTTCTAAAAACCATAAACAAAAATACTTTGAGTTTCTAAAAACTTGCTTCTTTTCTAAACGAAAAACTCTATTTAATAATTTACTTAAAACTAAAATTGAAAAACAAGATATTTTAAATGTTTTTAAAGACCTTGAAATCAATCAAAACACCAGAGCAGAGGCACTGTCGGCAATTGAGTTTCAAAACTTGTTTTTAAGGTTAATCCAAATTAAGGAGGAAATATGAAAGCAAAGGCTTATGCGAAAATCAATCTGGACTTAAGAGTAGGTGAAGTAATGGAAAACGGTTTGCACGAAATCGTTTCTATCGTTGCACCAATTTCTTTGCATGACAAAATTCGGGTTAAATTAACAAGTAAACCCACAAACCAAATAAGCACTAAAACTCTTTGGTTTAAAGTAGATAAACTAAGCCAATTCTTAACTGATTTTCAAACTGAGTTTCAACTTACTAAAAAAGTTGCACTTTCAATTCAAAAAAATATTCCGCTAGGCGCTGGACTGGGCGGTATTAGCACAGTCCTTGCAACTCTTTTAAATTCACTTTCTTCTTTATATAAGCTAGATTTAACACTAATACAAAAATCTGACTTTATTGAAAAATACGGCCAAGACTGTGTTTACTTTTTAAATCCACAACCCGGTGTGATGCTAAAAACTGGTTCTACCGTTGAGTATCTTGGCAAATGTCCTTTTAAGTATGTGCATTTAAAAAACTTCAGTGAGCCTTTTGAAACCGCGCGCATGTATCAAAGAGTAAAACCTTCTGAAATCGACACAGAAAAAGTAAAAGAACTAATTAAATTATTTAATGAAGGTAAAACATATGAGTTTTGGGCAAGTGTTCAAAACGACTTTGATAAGGTCTATGAACTGACCAACCCAGAAGACCAAGCTGTATATCTTGCACTTAAAAAAGCATGCTTTAAACTACAAACTACTGGCTCTGGTTCTTCTGTTTATACACTTGACGGGAATTTCGAAGATAAACAAATTAAATATCCAGCAATTTCTTATTTTAAGAGATACAAGTTTTTAAACTATCAAAACATCCAATTTAGCAAACAATCGGCTTTTAAAAAAATTCTTTACTTCTTACAAAAACTTATCTTTGTCTAAAATTTGTCAATTAAAATGTACTCCCATTAGAGGTATACATAGTTTTATATACACCCCATTTTCAGGACATAGAAAATGGGGTGTATTTTATATTAAGCATGTAAAAAACAAAGTAATAAGACAAAAGAGCATGAGGTTTATTTTAAGCACTGTATTTGATAGCAAAGTCAGCTATAAAAAATAAGTTTTTATTTGGTGTAAGTTTTACTTAGGCAAGAAAACATATTTTAAGTAAAAAAAACGATTGAAAATTTTACTTAAAAACGCTATACTTAGTCTAAGTAAAATAAACTTAACTTAAAAAGGCGGGATTATGAAATTAGAAACAGAGAGAGCAGGTATTTTAAAAAAGATGAAAAGTGGCTATGATTGTTTTGTTCCACACGATTTAAAACACTTGAAATTAAACATAGACGCTGAACTTCAAAGTTTAATCAATAAGGCTAATTTGCTTTTAGGCAAATTAGATGGAATTGCTACAGTTCTACCAGACATTGATTTGTTTGTTTCTATGTACGTACAAAAAGAAGCAGTTATCAGTTCGCAAATAGAAGGAACACAAGCCTCGCTAATTGACGTTTTACAAAAAGACAGAAAAAATGAAAAAATCAAAGAAACTTCCGAAATTGTAAATTATATCAAAGCCACAAATTATGCTTTTAGTAGATTAAAAGAATTGCCACTATGCATGCGGTTAATTAAAGAAACACACTCTATTTTGTTGTCAGATGTTCGTGGTAGAGAAAAACTTCCTGGTGAGTTAAGGCGATCTCAAAACTGGATTGGCTTAGTTGGATGCACATTAAGCACAGCTAGTTTTGTGCCGCCTGCTCCTGCTGAAATGGATGCCGCTTTATATGATTTAGAGAAATATATACACGAAGATACCCCTATTTCTAATTTAGTTAAAATTGCTTTAATTCACTATCAATTTGAAACAATACATCCGTTTTTAGATGGTAACGGCAGAATAGGGAGACTACTGATAATACTATTTTTAAAAGAACATGGTTTGATTGAATATCCAGTTCTTTATTTAAGTTATTTTTTTAAACAAAATAGAACTAGATATTATGAACTTTTAAATAATGTTCGTATAAAGGGCGAGTTTGAAGAGTGGGTTTCGTTTTTTATAAAAGGAATTTGCGTAGTATCTGAAAACACAATTTCGTCTATTCAAAAAATAATAAAACTTAAAAAAACAGACATAGAAAAAATCAGAAAATCAACAAAAGGGAATATCTCAAATTTACTTTCTGTATACGATTTTCTGTTAAAGCATCCTATTTTAGCAGCCAAAGATATTTGTAATTTTTTAAATTTAAGTAAACCAACCGTTAATAATTTACTAGAAAATTTGGTGGAATTGAAAATACTTGAACTCGTTGAAAATAAAAAACGATATAAGCAGTATGTCTATAAAGAATATGTTGATATTCTTGCAGATGGAACAGCACTTAACTAGCAATTAGAAGTGATTACTTAAACAAAGTAAAAAAACACCCCATTTTCCGAATTATAGAAAATGGGGTGTTTTTCGATTTTAAAAGTAGTTTTTAACCTAAGTTAATTAACGGTTGTAGAACTCAACGATAAGTTGTTCGTTAATTTCTTGCAACACTTCTTTTCTTTCAGGGAAACGTACAAAAGTTGCTGTTTTTTTGTTTTCGTCTAGTTCAACAAATTCAAAACTTCTGAATTTAGCCTCAAGACTTTCTTTGACAACAAGTAAATCTTTTGAACGTTCTTTTAAAGAAATCACTTGACCTGGTTTTAGTCGCATTGATGGAATATCTGCTTTTTTGCCATCAACTAAAATGTGTCCATGGTTTACAAGTTGTCTAGCCTGTTGGCGAGTTCTAGCAAGACCTGCTCTATAAACTAAGTTATCTAGTCTAGATTCAAGTAATTTGATGAAGTTTTCACCTAAGTTACCAGCAAGTTTTTTAGCCTCGTGGAAAGTTTTGACAAATTGTTTTTCAGATACACCGTATGTAAATCTAACTTTTTGTTTTTCATTTAACTGAGAACCATAGTCAGATACTTTAGCGCGTCTTTTGCCGTGTTGACCAGGAGCATATGCTCTTTTTTTCAGTTCTTTGGCAGTTTCTGAAACTGAATAGCCTAAGCGACGAGATTTTTTCCAAGTTGATCCTAAGAAACGTGACATATATTTTTACCTCCTTATAGAATAAGTCAGCAAAACGTATTTATTTAACTTTATAATCTTTAAATTGCCTCATTTGTAAAGCAATAAACAAACTACTACATTCTAAGTTAAAGATATTTAAAACAAATAAATGCGTGCTTTAACAGTTAGTAAGTATACAACAGTTTAGTGAATTTGGCAATTATCACGAATTATTTAATTTATTAAATGAGTTGTATATATGTTTTGTTGTAAATAAAATTAAGCGTTTTATTTGAGTAGGCTGTTATTTGAAGTAAATGCTATCATTGACACAAAAGGATGGTGATATAGATGAGTAAAACTTCAAATATTTGTGTAAAAGTTAAAGATGATGTCAAAGTATTGGCTGAGGTTGTGTTAAATAGATTAGGAATTTCAATGTCAGACGCAATTTCTGTTTTTCTTAAACAAGTTATAGCATGCAACGGACTGCCTTTTGAAGTTAAGGTTCGTTTAAATAAACCAATTTCTATTTTGAATTTAAAAGAAAATGAGTTTAACTTAGAACTAGAAAAAGCAGAAAATGATTTTAAAAACGGTAAAGTATATAGTCTAGAAGAAGTTAAAAAAGAGTTATTGGAAAGTTTGGACTAAGACATATAAAGCCTTAGTTTTGTTTCTCCTTTTTTGCTAATACTTTTTAAATTTACAAGTTAGTCTTTAAGACAACCAAGCGGACACACAATTACTCCGTCTTCGCGCATATATGCAGTGTCGCTAGTTGTGATTACCATTAAAAAACTTGGTTCTTTCATTTTAGGCGAAAGCAACGACTTTAATTTAAGTAAGTTTTTAGCGCCTTCTTCAATTCTAACACTGTTTCCTATCTTTACTTCAACTAGCCCAAATTCTCCGTTGTCTAGACACACAACTGCATCGCATTCAAGCCCATTTTTATCTCGGTAGTGATAAACTTTTCCGTTTAGTTTTTCTGCATATATTTTAAGGTCGCGAACTGCCAGGTCTTCAAAAAGTAGACCAAAAGTTTTAAGGTCATTTAAAAAAGAGCCTGGTCCTAGTTCTAAGGCCCTGGCTGCAATTGAAGGGCAAATAAAGTGTCTAGTGGGTGCAGTTCTAATTGCGGTTTTGCTGCGTAAATTTGGGTTCCAGGCCTGAATGTCTTCAATAATAAAATTTTCTTTAAATAACTCAAGGTAAGAAAAAATAGTGATGTTAGATATAGAAAGGTTGTCGTTTTCTTTAATATCATCCATTAAAGTTTTAATTGTACATTGACTTGAGATGTTTCTAGCATATGACTTTAGAGTTTTTGTGAGTTTTTGTCTGTCTCTAAAAAGTTTTTTGTCTTTTAAGAGGTCGCTTTGAATTAGTTGTTCAAAGTAGTCTTTTGAGATTTCTAGAGCAATTTCTTTAGAAACACCTACACTTTGTGGCCAGCCGCCACGACAAATTAGGTAGCAGTAGTCTAGAAATGTAAGTTTAGATTCTTGGGCCTTGATTTTCTTGCCCAAAAAAAGTTCGTTTAGGCTAACTCCGCCAGTACTATCTAGAGACTCATATAAAGACATGGGTCGCATGACTAAAGTTGTTATTCTACCCACGCCTGAATGCATTATTTGTGCTTTTTCTTTTTGCATCAAAGGTGTGGAAGAGCCTGTTAATATGAATTGACCAAATTTACCTCTTCTATCTACTTCTGTTCTAATTTCATCCCAAATAAAAGGAATTTCTTGCCATTCATCTATTAGAAGCGGTGGTTTTTTTGCCAAAAAAGCCTCTGGTTCAGTTCTTGCTAGTTCAATGTTTTGAGCCTTGTTTTTGTTTGTTTGCATATAGATAACACTATTGGCAAACTTCAATGCTGTAGTTGACTTTCCACACCATTTAGGGCCTTTGATCAAAAGGGCACCACAACTTGCCAGTTTATCTTGAATTTTTTTCTCAATTATACGATTTAGATATTTTTCCATATGTACACCCGCATGTATAGTTTAATATAAAAACCTTATCTTGACAAGTCATTTTATAATTTGGCGTAATTTCACTTTATAATTTGGCGCAATTTTACTTTATAATTTGGAGATTTTAGGTCTAAACATATTTGCCTGTTTTCTTTAAAATCTAAATTGTTTTCTTACAAACTCAATTAAATTTATATGTTTTTACCTATTTCTTGTTTGTTTTTAATAACATGCGTTGCATATTTGGGAAAAAGCATCATTGACTTTTTTTAAGTGGTGAGAACTCTTTATTTTAGTTTTTAAATTCGCCAAAATAATTAAGAAATTTGAATGCACATGCAATTATTATCAAAACCTCTTAAAAGCAGATTTTAGAAATAATATTCTTAAATATTTTGAAAAATTGGCTCAAACTTTGAACATATAGTTCCCGATATTGCATTTTTTCATTCAATAGGTTTAATTTACATTTTATTTTTTGTCAAAACTTTTAAAAGCCCATAAGTCAGTCTTTAAGACAACCAAGCGGACACACAATTACTCCGTCTTCACGAGTATACGCTAAGTTGGTAGTTGTGACTACCATTAAGAAATTAGGTTGCTTTTTCTCTGGCAACAGTGATTTTAATTTAAGTAAATTTTTAGCTGCCTCTTCAATTCCAACCGCACTTCCTAGTTTAATTTCAATTAAACCAAATTTACCACTGTCAAGACAAACAACAGCATCACATTCTAACCCACTTTTATCACGATAATGATAAATTGTACCCCCCAGTTTATCAACATATACTTTTAAATCACGTACAACTAAATCCTCAAACATTAACCCAAAGGTATTGAGATCGTTTATCAAATCGTTGGGGGCAATATTTAACGCATTTGCTGCAATTGAGGGGCAAATAAAATGTCTAGTCGGTGATGTTCTAATCGCTGTTTTACTTCTTATATTTGGATTCCAGGCGCTAATATCTTCAATTATAAAATTCTCCTTGAAAATCTCAAGATAAGACGCTACTGTGTTGTCCGATATTACGGTGTCGCCGTCTGATTTCACGTCGTTTATCAGAGTTTGAATAGAACACTCGCTTGAAATATTTCTAGCGTATGCTGCTAGTGTTTTTTTAAGCTTGTCTTTATTTCTAACTATATCTGTACCTTCTAACAAATCTTTTTCAATAACTTGAGTAAAATAGTTTTTTGCAATTTTTAGCGCTTTTTCTCTAGATAGACCAACAGACAGTGGCCAGCCGCCACGACATATTAAAAAACTGTAGTCCACTAAGTTTAATTTAGAAATCATTCCTTTTGGATAAATACCACCAAAAAGATCAGTTAAGCTAACTGAACCTGTACTTTCTAAAGATTCAAAAAGAGTCATGGGTCGCATATATATAGTAGTAATTCTGCCAACTCCTGAATGCATTATTTGTGCTTTTTCATTTTTTGACAAAGGTGTTGAAGAGCCTGTTAATATAAATTGACCAAACTTTTTTCTTTGGTCCACTTGAAATCTAACTGCGTCCCATATAAAAGGTATAACTTGCCACTCATCTATAAGTAAAGGTGGCTCTTTTGCTAAAAAAATCTTTGAAGAAGTTCTAGCAAGCGCTATATTTTGTTCTTTTTCGTCTATGTCTTGCATAAAAATCACACTTTTGGCGAATTTTAAGGCAGTAGTAGATTTTCCACACCATTTAGGTCCTTTAATCAATACAGCCCCACAAGTTTCAAGCGCTTCTTTGAGTTTATTTTCTATGATTCGGTTTAGATATTCAGACATATTTACTCCCTTAACTACATTGTATAGCTAATAGATTTTATAATCAACTACTTGGCAATTTGGCTTGCTTCTACTTGGCAATTTGGCTTGCTTCTACTTGGCAATTTGGCTTGCTTCTACTTTGTAATTTGACGTTCTTTGGGCTCGCTGTATCCAATTTACTTTTTTAAAAATCTAAATTATTTCTTATGAATTCAATCAAGTTTATATGTTTTATCCCGTTTCTTTTTTGCTCTAAATAATCTAAAGTAGCTACATATTTAGGGAAATTGTCTTTGATTTTTTCAAGTGGCATATACTCTCTATTTTCAGTTTCCAAGTTCGCCAAAATAGTGTAAGCAACTTGAATGTATGAATAATTATTATCCAAATCTCTTAATATGAAATCACATTCGAGTAGACCAATTCTTCCGACACTAACTGAGTATCCTTTGCTTCTTGCAAAAACAAAAACGATATTTTCAAGACTAGGACCGAAGTTTATTCTATTGTCTGTATTTAAAGCATAGTAAAAACTCAAGTCCGCTAAATAGTATTTCTTTTCTCCCCTTAAGTATTGCTTGGATTTCATGTCAAATCTGTTGCATTCATAGAGAATTTTTGCGTCAATCAAAAGTTGAATGTATCTAGAAACTGTTTCTATAGTAATTGAGTAGCCAGCTTTCTTTAAATTTTTGGTTATATTCTTTAAACTAATGGTTGCACCGAAATTGTTAATAATATAATTTTTAACAATTTCAAATGTTGATTGGTTTTTAATTTTTACTCTTCTTTTTATGTCTTTTTCAAAAATTTCTTTAACTAAACTCACGGTGTAGTTCTTTTTATCTTCGTTATTTTCAAAAAACAAAGAACGCGGAAAACCACCGCTTAATATGTATTCGTTTAGTTCAAGCATTAAGGCTGATTTGGTTGAAAGTGAGTAGAAGTTCTTCATTTCTAAATATTCATCAAAAGTTAAGGGAAAAATTTCAAACTCAATATACCTTCCGGTTAGCTTAGTAACAAGTTCACCAGAAAGTAAATACGAGTTTGAACCTGTAATAAAAATCGAAAAGTCCCCTTCTTCTCTAAATGAATTGATTACTGGTTCAAAATCTTTAACATTTTGTATTTCGTCTATAAATAAATATTTATAGCCTTTGATATTCTTAGTGCTATTCTCAATTAAACTTTCAAGGTCCTTGGCAGTCTTGATATTTTTATATCCTCTTTTGTCTAAATTGATGTAAATGATATTAGTGCTATTTACGCCTTTTTGGGCTAGTTCATTTGAAACTGTTTCCATCAGCGTGGATTTGCCTGAGCGTCTAATTCCAGTGATTACTTTTATCAAATCGTTTGCAAAATAAAACCCCCTGATTTTAGATAAATACTTTTCTCTTTTAAAAATTTTCATAAAATCTATTTCCCTCTCAAGTAAATTTTATTGTATATGTGCGTTAAAATCAAGTTAACACTGAATATTTTTTAAAAAATTAAAAATATTCAGTGTTAAACTCTATTTAACTAATAAAAACGCATTGACAGTTGCATCTTTTGAGGTTGTGCAAATCACATAAGGTTTAAGTAAATTCCCTAAATGCGAGGTCTTTGAAAAGGGGTATAAGTCGCAACCCGAAACTCACTAAAATGAAATAATTTGAAATTAAGTAATTGTGCTCAAAAATATAGTTTTAATTTGTTACCGCGCAAAAAGATTATTTGATGATATTTTTAAACATCTAAACTCATAAAATTCAAGCAATATTTTTCGGCACTTTATTGTTATTTTTAACTAAACCCTGTTTTAGGTTTTCGAGAGACATTACGAGAGACATTACGAGAGACATTTTATTCTGCACACAATACGCTTAAATTTTTACCCTCATATCTTTTATTTTTTTAAGAAAAATTTGTTAACTCAGAAATACTTTTACATAATAATGTGTTTTTTAAAATACATTGTGCAAGTTCGCAAGCAATTATCATTAAAGCTAAGCACAACACTATTAAAATTTTAAATAATACAAAAAGGCCGAAAAAGGCCTTTTTGTATCTATATTTTATTTAAATTTTAGCGTTTAGTGATTATTTTTATTTGGTCAATTAGTTCCCAATGTCCGTTTTTACCTCTACCGATATATTTAATATCAGTAATTTCTTTTATATACCTAGTAATTGTTTTCTCACTGACTCCCAAGATAACTGCTATATTTTTGCGACTTACTTTGATGTCATTTTTAATTATATTTTTTATTTTATTTTCAATTTTTAGTGGGACATTTCGCGGGACATTATCCATAACTGGACCTACCTTTTGGGTTGCTATTTTCATTAGTGGAATTGTTGTTTTAAAAATATTTTCTTCAACAAAAAGCGGATTTCTTCCTGAATAAAGTTGTGTGTATTTATAGGTATTTCTCATTCCAGAGCCTAGCTCATCAGCAAGCCCAATTTCTCTAAAAGCCTTCGGTATAGGCGGATTTTTGGGAAATGGTTTGAACTTGTGTAAGTCTAAGGCTCCCAATTCGCGCGGCAAGTTGCTATTTTCAATCACAATTTTCTCATCATCAATAATCATTTTTGCAGGAAAACCACTTGCATAGTCTCGGTGAGCTAAAGTATTTGAGACTATTTCTCTAAGAATCCCATCTCTTACGTTGACATTAAAAATCCCATCTAAAACAAATAAGTTATTTAAATGTTTTCGGCCAAAGTTCATAAGCCTTTCATAACTGTCAATCAAATTTGTTATAACGTCATCTCTATCGTCATCTCTATCTTTATTTTCAACTCTAAAAATAGCGTCTGTTTTGTGTTGAGGAAGAACAGTCATTATTTAGTTATCTTTACCAAATAAAAAGATAGCAGCCTGAGTAATTCCTTCACGCTTAGTCTCTGGGTCTGTCAAAATTAAACCGCTGCTTCTTAAAAGTTCTTCGCCGCTAATAGTCTTCCAGACATGGTCTTTATTGCGCGCGACAGCCATTTTTCTTGCTTTTTTAATAATAGAAGCATCTAGAAAGCTGATATCTAGATTGGGATACGCTTTATTTACATAACATTCACGCCTTTTTATTGCGAATAACTTACAGATTGCTTCAGAATTGTTTGAGATGTTAATATCACCAGCAAACGTTCTATCCCAGATTTTACTCGTTTTGATTGCATATTTGTGTGTCTTCAGTTACTCTGATATAAATTATTTTTTTATTTTCTATGGTGAAAACTTCTGGTTGTAGATTAAGAGTCGGGTTTATTTTTGTGAGTTGTTTATTGTGGTTGCAAATTTAAATTATTGTGTATTTTAAAAATAGTTAAATAAATCAATACGCAATAGTTGGTTGTTCAAATCAAAATAAAACTGATTTATCTAAAAAAACAATCTCAAAAATTCTTAGATAAAATGAAAGAAATATAGAGTATATAAATTATAAAACCGCGACACAAAGCGTTTTTATAATTTAACAAAACCGTTTTTTTTTTTTTTTTTTTTTGTGGCTTTATTATATATCAATGTATAAACAAAGTTATAGCAATTGGCATTTTTTGATAAAAAATACAAACATTCTTTATCGTAAAATGCCCGAACAAACGCATCATTTAAGAAATCCATATCGGAAACATAGTTAATAAAAAAATTAAAGTTCTACCTTTTTGTATAATATATGTGTATAAGGCTAATTCGAATTTAGTCTTTACCTTAACCAAAAAGGAGACAAACATATGCATATTAAAAAAAGAAACGGATATTTAATATCTGCCATAATGCTACTTACTTTGATTTTAATCACTCTGTTTTTAATCTTTTTGTTTATGCACCCCACAGTTTATTTTTCTAAAGCTAGTGGCTTTTCTCAACACGACGGTGTTAGAGCAGGTAAATATAAACTGCGCTTAGTGGTGCCAGAAACTGTAGATACCACTAAATCTACCTACATTTCTGTAAAACAAGAATGGTTTGAAACTAGCAGAATAGGCAAGATTACTGGCATTAAAGCCAAGCAAGGTAAGCATCTAGCGCTTGACTTTACAGACCGTGAATACAACCGTGAAGTGTTTACAATTTACACCAAAAACTGGTTTGGAATTAAAAGAGAGCACGACGTTATTGTAGATTACTCTAACTTTCTTCGTGTCTTTTTTCCAGAATCACAAGACGGTGTTGCTCCGCGTAAACCTGTAATTTTGCCATACTCAAAACTACAAACTGAATATAAACACATCTACGAAGAACTGTATAAAATGAAAGGCTTTGTGGCGTTTGACGAAGAAGGTAAGGCAAGCGGGCAACCTGTAAGTAAAGATGAAGTCTTTGTAAAAGAAAACGCGCGCGGTCGTGCGTTTATTGTTAATAACAACACACACATTTCTTTAGTTTACGATTTTGTGCTACCCGGTATCTTTAAAAACCAAGCCCAAAAAACCCAAGTTTATGACTTGGTTGAAAAAGTAATGGGCAAGGCCAGAACTCTTGACCCTGAGAGTCAAGGTCTAGAAATTAAGTTAAATACACCACCGTTCTATATTTCTAAGTTCCTTGGTTGGTACTACATTGACCCGGTTGGCAACCGAGTTGACCTAAACCCAGGTGAAGAGTTTTTAATCCCACAATGGGTGAAATCTGAACTTAGACTAATTGCGAAATACGACATCACTACTGATACCGACAAAATAGGTCCAGAACTAGATAAACAAGGA
>CAUTMM010000001.1:0-236080 GCA_963539835.1 uncultured Acholeplasmataceae bacterium | reverse complement strand
ACAACACTGGCAACCATCAGAACTGGTGGCTTGGTACACAGTATCCTAACTCTAAACCGACCGCGTACCGCATTAAAATTGATGGAAGCTTGGGCAACAGCTACGTCCGTGGTGTTTTTGGCGTTGTGGTGTGCATTAGGTAGCTTTTTTACCGCTATAGATGTGAGTTCGCTCTTTTTTCTTCTCTGGTGCTTTTTGCAGACTTTATTGTGTTGAATAATAGAAAATAAGTTAAACAGATTTTTTTGGAAATGAAAATAAAAAGCACAAAGAAAAAGACGCTGAAAAAAGATATCTACAAAGTATTAGAATTATCAATAAAATGTCTACTTAGTTGCAAACTTAGTAAAAGTTTAAGACTTAAAAACTTAACTCTATTTTAATTTCGGTACAAAATAAAAGCGGAATTACAAGTCTTTTAAAGACTGTAATTCCGCTTTTTAATATTTAGTTTAAGTGAAAACACCAACAATCAAACACTAGTTTAGTTAATCAAATACCTAGTGCTTTTGCCTTGTTTGCGAATTGAGACAAAGTTTTCTTTAACTAAGGTCGCCAAAGTTCTTTCAATCGTGATTTTAGAGAAATACGGACACTCCTTCATAATTTCGCGTTTGGTGAAAACCTTGAACTTATCTTTAATTTGTTTTCTGACAATATCAACTGCTTTTTTACCCGCTTCAATCGCCGAGATTTGCACTCTAAAGTCCTCGTATGTCTTGGCCAAAATTTCGGTAAAGAACTTAATAAAGTCAATAGTTGAGTCAGCGCCGGCATTTAGATTTTTCTGAACATCTACCAAAGTTGTCTCCATTTTATCCTTATAGCGGTTCAAAAACTCATCTAACTTGCCAACTCTAGAAATCGCGTAGCCTTCTTTAAGTAAGCATGTGTGGATCAGCAAATTGGCAATGATATAGTTGAAACGCACAAACGGAGAGATGTAGATAAACTGTGCAATAAAACGCGGAATGATAAATAATTTTAAGTCTGGGTTAGTCGCCAACTCTGCGTTATATTCCGCACAAATTTCTCTTAATTTGTTTTTAATTTCGTTAGCCTTTACACCTTCATAGCGATCATCTTTTTTGCTAGAAATGTTAAAGTAATTTGTAAATCTAGTCTTGCGGTAAGCCTTAAGCAAACTATTGGTTTTCAGACCTTCACTAATCTTGTTGTAAAAAAACTCAATTGTACTGATGTCAATAGTGATTTCTTTGTAATTTAAAAACACTGTTTTAATTAACTTAGCGTAGTTAAGTAACGCAGACTCGGTTGAGTTTACGGGTTTAATTGCACCAGTGAAAAGTTTATCAAAACGAGAGCGTGTAATGTTGACGCCGTAAAGTTGAGAAATTTCAAAAATATTGTTTTGAATAGAAGATGACACGAAAAATTTAGCCTTCTTAACGTTTTGCTTAAATAAAAGCGAAATGTATTCAGTAGACTGATTTACATAAACTACATTTTTAATTAGCTTGTTGACATCAGAGAGCAACATAAAAATTTCTTTGTCTTGCATACACCTATATTTTACAACTTTTGATATATAAAAACACAATTAAAATAAAATTTATTTAAATTTTTTTGCAAACTGAAAAAAATTTAAATAAATTATCGTAACAAAATAAAACGGTTTACTGCTATAATTTAAGTAGACAAAGCGAGGAAAATATGGCAGAAAATACAACAATTTATCACGTATCTCAAAACAAAGAACCTAAAACTGAAAACTACAAAATGTGGAGAGTTAGAAAAGAAGGTTCAGATAAAACTATTAAGTTCTTTGAAACTCAAAAAGAAGCAGTTGCCTATGCTGAGGCCCTAATTGAGAAAAACGGCGGTAGTTTAGTCATTCACAAACTAGACGGCAAAATTCGCAGACAAAAATACTAATTTCTGTTAATTTCAAAAGAGATTTAATTTATGAAACTAATTGTTGCAATCATTACCAACGACGACGCCAATAAGGTTCAACGTGCTTTAAACCAAAATAAGTTTCAAACTACTAGATTAGTCACCACAGGTGGGTTTCTTCGTTCTAAAAACGCGACATTTTTAATTGGTGTCAACGACGAGTTAGTTCCACAAGTTCTAGACATTATTGACGATAACTCCAAAAAACGTAGAAAAGATGTGCCAAGTACTATTTTAAATGAGTTTGGTGGCTTTTCTTCAATTCCGGTTTCAGTAGAAGTCGGCGGTGCTGTAGTTTTTGTTTTAGACGCAGAACAATTTCTGCGCTTCTAAGTTAACTAATTTATTAAGCAATTTAAAAAAAGGATTTGGTTATTTACCAAATCCTTTTTTATTTCTACTAGTATGATTTATTTTTTTACTTCACCTTGATTAGCTGCATTCATCTGAGCAACAATTTGTTTAACTTGTTTTTCAGAAAAAGTGCGGCCCATCTGGCGACCCATTGCGCGAATTGCGGCTTCGTTGATTGGTGGGTTTTTAGCCAAATAACGCTTAACGTAGAAACGTGCTAGATAAAAGCCAAAAAATATACCGACAACAAACAGAACAATTGGCGCAACAATTGCTGCCCAAAGTGGAGCAGCAGCGGCCATGATAACTAAATTATGCATATTTTTAAACTCCTTTTTAAAAGGTACGCGGCTAGTTTTCCTTTTGGAAAATTAGTAGTTTTTTGTTTGAATAAACTGTAGATTTTTCTAAAGTATAGCCAACAACCGAAAAATCTTCAAAATCAGCCTTGCATTCAATTGCAACTTTACCGTTTGTCTTCAGTATGTCTTTAACCGAGTGCAAGATGTTTTTGTAGTAATTGGTGTTAAAAGGCGGGTCTAGAAAAATATAGTCAAAAAACACGCCTTTGGCAGAAATGTGTCCAAGGTAATCAAGATAATCTAGACGTTTGACTTCATAACTGGTTTTATCTGCCTTGCATATCGCTAGGTTTTCCAGCACAGTTTGCTCTGACTTTAAAAAACGGTCGTTAAAGTAAACTAGTTTAGCACCACGAGAAAGCGCTTCGATGCCGATTTGCCCACAACCTGCAAATAAATCTAGAAAAACTTTGTCGTTTAGATCAAAAAGCGAGTTAAAAACCGCTTGTTTTAAGATTTCTGAAGTTTCTCTGGTTTCATCTGAAAACACACGTTTTAAAGTTTGTCCTTTAAATTTACCTGTTAATACTCGCATCTTATCACTTCCTGTTTAGTTCGTAGTATTTACGAATTTTATCGGCATTTTTGTTTTGTTTTAATTTCTTTAAGGCTTTGTTTTCAATTTGGCGAATGCGTTCACGGGTCACTGAAAAAATGTTTCCAACTTCTTCTAAAGTCCTAGTTTGTCCGTCGTATAGCCCAAATCTTAGTCTAAGTACACGCTCTTCGCGGTCAGTCAAGCCTTGCAGAACCTCGTTTAAAACATCTAAAAGTAGTTGTTTATTGTCGTATTCTTCTGGAGTGATAGCATTCGGATCTGAAATAAAGTCAGCCAAAATTGAGTCTTCTTCTTCGCCAACTGGTTGCTCTAAAGATACAGGGTCTTTAGCAATGCGTCTAACGTGATTTAACTTCTCTTCAGTTAAACCAGGCATGCGTGCACAAATCTCTTCATCTGTCGGAGTTCTGCCGAGTTCCTGGGTTAGTTGAGATTGGGTTTTGGTGATTTTAGAAATCGTTTCGTTCATGTGCACAGGGATACGAATAGTTTTTCCCTGATCTGCAATCGCTCTGGCAATAGCTTGTCGAATCCACCAAGTGGCGTAAGTTGAAAACTTATAGCCTTTTTTGTAGTCAAATTTGTCAGCCGCGCGAGCCAGGCCCATTGACCCTTCTTGACACAGGTCTAAAAAAGACATGTGACCGCGGTCATATTTTTTGGCAATAGAAATCACCAGACGGTAGTTGGCGTCAATTAAACTGTGTTTTGCCTTCATACCCTTGTATTCAACTTTTCTTAAATCCAGGATTTTTGGATCGTACTGGTCAACTCCGTTGGCAAGCATTTCATTAATTTGTTCAGTCGCAGCCTTTCCGTCTTCCATTTGAATGGCCAACTCTTGCTCTTCGTCAAAAGTCAGTAGTTTAATTTTAGTAACATCAGCGTAGTATAGACTAATTAAGTCAGTTGATGGGATGTTTGTGCCAGTATTTTTAAAAAGATTTGAATGGTTGATTTCGTTTTCTAAATCTTCTACGTCTTTCAGTTCTTCGGCATCTATTTCAGTTTCGTCAACCAAACCAGTTACTTCATAGCCTTCGTTTTTCAGGCGTTCAATGATGGTATCTAGACCGTCTGCAGAAGTGTTGATTTTATTTAGTTCTTCTAAAGAAATAGTTTGTTCATCGCCAATTTTTTTAACTATTTTTTTATATACGCTGTCAATTTTTTTAAGAGAATCTGCACTTGTTTTAGTTGCCTTTGTATTCTTTATAGGCTCGCTTTTTTTGACAACTTTTACAACTTCTTTTTTTGTAGATTTTGCAATTTTAGCCGGTTTTTTTAAATCAGTTTTTGGCTTAGTCGTCTTAGCAGTCTTTTTAGGCTCGCTTTTTTTGACAACTTTTACAACTTCTTTTTTTGTAGTCTTAGTTGCTTTTTTAACAGATTCTTTGACTTTTTTTACAGTTTTTTCTGTAGCTTTTGTTTCTTTTGGCATCTACAGTTATTTCGCTAACGCTTTTTTAGCCTTATCGCAAAGTTCGCTAAACGCTTTTTGGTCTGAGTTTGCAAGTTCTGCTAAAACTTTTCTGTTAATTTCAATTTTAGCAAGTTCAAGACCGTGGATGAATTTTGAGTATTTTAAATCATTAAGAGCGCATGCTGCGTTGATTCTAGTAATCCAAAGTTTACGGAATTCTCTTTTTCTTTGCTTACGGTCTCTGAATTGATAGCGAAGTGAACGCATCACTTGTTCGTGTGCTGTTTTGTATAGTGCGTGTTTTGAACCAAAGTAGCCTTTTGCTAGTTTTAATACTTTATTTCGGCGTGCTTTGGTAGTTTTTGAATTTTTAACTCTTGCCATGTTTATATTCTCCTTAAATAATAATTTGCATTTTTATTTTATAAGTTAGTTAGTTTTCAAAAAAACTAACGAAGTCCAGCCACAAGTTGTTTGATTCTTTTTTCGTCTGTTTTGGAAACTTGTGCGCCTTTTCTTAAATGAACTGTTTGTTTATGAGTTTTGTGTGCAGATAAGTGACTGCGGAATGCACAACCTCTTAAAATTTTTCCAGTTTTAGAAATTTTTACTCTTTTTTTAAGACCAGAGTGGTTTTTTTGTTTTGGCATAATTTAAACTCCTTTATTTATTTTCTTTTTTTGCCGGGGCGATAGTTGCAATTAAACTGCGTTTATCCATTTTTGGTTGAGCCTCAACCACGCATTCTTCGCCCAATTCTTGAATGAACTTTTGCATAACTTCCATACCAAGTTCAATGCGTTGAATCATTCTACCGCGGAAACGCATTGAAATTTTGACTTTATTGCCTGCTTTAAAGAAGCGTCTGGCGTGTTTTAACTTGGTGTTAATATCGTTAACGTCGATAACCGGCGATAGTCTGATTTCTTTAATTTCAATGATAGTTTGATTTTTCTTTTGTTCTTTTTCCCTTTTTAGTTTGTCGTATTTGTATTTTGAGTAGTTCATGATTTTACAAACTAATTTTTCAGCCTTGACATCTGAAACTAAAACTAAGTCAAGTTCAGCCTCTACTGCTTTTTTCAAAGCGTCTCTTTTGCTCATGACACCTAAGTTTTGGCCGGTTTCAGAGATAAGCAAAATAGTTCTATCTGGAACAAACTCATTGACATACTCAACAGGTTTTTGAACTCTTACTCTTTGGTTGCGATAAAAATTATTGATAAATTTACTCCTTTCTGGAAAGCATAAATTAAAAAAAGAGTGCAAAGCGAGCACTCTTTTTTTTAAAAAAAATTACAAAATATTTAAAAAAACTATTAGTAACTTTTTTGCCTATTACTAAGATGCAATCAGGCGAGAGCGTTGCGTTTTTTGCAAACTGCTGCTGCTTTCTACGCTTTTAATTTTAGCATACCTACCTACTTTTTAAAGCAAATAAGAAAAGTTGGTAAAAAAACACTGAAACTAAGCGATTTTGGTGAGTTAAAAGCGTGGAAAAAAACGACGTGATTTGTTAAAATTAAAGTATTCTTGGAGGGAAAAAAATGTTAGAAAAAGAATTTTTATCTAAATTAGAAAAATCAATTAAAGCAGACAACAGCAAAACTGTGCTTCGTCGTGCTTTGACTAAAGGAAATCTACAAGATGTTGCCTACATACTTGAAGAAGAACAAAACACTCAGTTTAACTTCTCGGTAAACATTGAAACTCTACCGGTTGCCAATCAAATGCGTTCAGGCCGTTGCTGGATTTTTTCAGGTCTAAACTTTCTTCGCGAAATTACTGCAAAAAACCTTAAATTAACCGAATTTGAGTTTTCACAAAACTACATCGCTTTTTACGATAAACTTGAAAAAATCAACTTCTTTTTTGAATCTGTTCTAGATTTTTTAGACTCAGAAGTTGATGACCGCACGCTTCAATTTTTATTAAATCAAGGTATCCAAGATGGTGGTCAATGGGCAATGCTTCAAAACTTAATTGAAAAATACGGACTTGTGCCAAAATCTGCAATGCCAGAGACTACTTCTAGTTCAAACACTGGATTGATGAACGAAATTATTAACGTTCGCTTGCGTAAGTTTGCTGCAGACGTACGCCGTGCGCACAGCGAAGGCAAGGATTCAGACATTCAAAAAATCCGCGAAGTTGCAACTCAAGAACTTTATAACTTCTTAGTTACAAACTTTGGTATGCCACCACAAAAGTTTAACTTTGAATATACAGATAAAAACAAAAAATATCACCTAGTTCAAAATCTAACCCCACAAAAATTTTATGACAAGTTTGTTGGTCTTGACTTAAACCAATATGTCTCTGTTATCAACTCACCAACTAAAGACAAACCTTTTTTAAAAACCTACACTATCTCTTACCTTGGAAATGTTGTTGAAGGCAAAAAAGTAATTCACTTAAACTTACCAATTGAGCGTCTAAAAGAAGTGACAATCGCTCAACTTAAAGACCAAGAACCAGTTTGGTTTGGTTCAGACGTCTCACTATTTGGCGACCGCGCACACGGTGTTTGGGACGATCGTTTATTTGACTTTGAGCAAATTTTTGACATTAACGTAACTCTAGATAAAGAAACTCAACTTGACTATCGTGCTTCTGCTATGAATCACGCTATGCTTTTAACTGGTGTAAACTTAGTAGATGGACAGCCAAACAAATGGAAAATTGAAAACTCTTGGGGTGACAAAGTAGGTTCCAAAGGCTACTATCTGTGCACAGATTCTTGGTTTGACCGCTATACTTATCAAGTTTTGATTAACAAAAAATACTTATCTGACGTTGAGCTTAAAGCTCTTGAAGACGAGCCAACCGTGTTAAAGCCGTGGGACCCAATGGGGACTTTGGCCTAAGTTGTTGGTAAGTTTATTTTTAAAATAAAAAATAATTTTTAAATTTAACCTAAAAGACATATTTTTAGAACCGTTAACTTTATTTTGATTCGGTATAAAGTTCTTTAATAGTGTCCGTTAAAAAGGAGTTTAGATTATGTATTTCAATATTGAGCATGGAACTGAATTGATTGTCAGAAAAAAACTCGCTCAGTTTATTGAAAAGTATTTTCGTTATCTAGCTACGATTTTAGACATACTATATTTAAACAAAACGTTTACATGGAAACACCTATTCAAAGCAAACTAGAAGAGAAGATGAAAAGTGCTTATGATACTTACTTTTATTTACTTGCAAATAATCAAAATATCTTTTCTTCTAGTCTATTAAAGAAATTTTTCTATATCTTAAAAGAAGAGGAGCTAGCTCCTGACCTAATTACAAGATTAACCGATTTGTTTTTTAAGATTTGTGTTGAAAATTCATTAGAAAACTCCATTATTTTTTCACACAGGACCTTTCAAACGATGGTGGAATTAGATAGTGAATATAGATTTTTGATTAGTTTGATGTTTTTAAACTTTTCATTTGTAAAAGTCGGCATTCCTGCGTTAGTTTTTAATGAAACCGTATTAAAAGAACTAAACGAATTATATATTTTTAATAGTCCAAGTAGTTTAGTTTCATATATTACTAAATTTATATTAGAAAGTAAAAAACAAGACAAATCTTATTATCAAAATTTAAAAAAACTGACTTTTAAAGAAATTTTTCAAATCTTGTCTGATGAAAAGATTTTACTTACTCAATTTGGAGTTAAACATTTGTATATTTTTGGTTCTTTTGCACAAGGCACGGAAAGACTAGACTCAGATATTGATTTGCTTGCTGAGTTTTCTTTAGATATTACTAAAGAAAACAAGCAAAAAAATAAAGATACTTTAAAACAACTTTATTTTGAAAAATTCAAAAGATTTGTTGATTTGATTGAAGTTGGACCGTATTTAAGTGAAAACTTACTAAAAGAAATAAATAATTGTACAAAGATATTTTAAAAAGGAATAAAAATGGCAAACAAAGGACTTAAAAGTTACTGTAAATTTTTAACTCACTCTCTTGGTAGTTTAGTAAAAACTAATGTCAACATCAACAAGAACGACGCTAATTTCCACATCATTATTCCTTTAATTGAAAACGTTGGCATTGGTCCAATTAAAACCAGTTTAATATATAGCCACCAAAACAATACCGAAAAAGAGTTTTTCGGCAAAGGCTTTAAACTAAATTATTTTACTAAAATTCAAAGTACTGAAGGTAAAATTTCTGTTTTTAACGCTGATGGTTCTGTAGATGATTACTTGAAACCTGATTTTAAAAATCCCGAGACTCAAGCAGAAGTACACAGCTTTTCCGATGAATATCTTTTAAAATCAGGTTTTGAAATTAAAGATAAGTACGGAAACAAAACAATTTTTGAAGAACCGTTAAGTGTTAACTATCCTAGTGAAATGATAGGGATAAGCGGTGAGAGACTTCTTTTTGATTTTGTAGACATTGAAAAAAGAATTGTAAATTCACACGGCAGCAAAATAGTTTTTAAAAAAACTAGCGAGTTTATTTCTGAAGTTGCTTACCTTCAAGACGATGAAAAAGTTTATTTTGCTACTCTTGAGTATGAAAACAGCAAGTTAACAAAAGTTACACACAAGCAAAACAGCACAATAATTTCTGAGTTAAAAATTATTTACCACGATAACCAAATAACACTTTTTAACGCGATTTCAAAACGAGGTCTTGTTTACAGATTTGCAGACGACAAAGTAGTTGAATTTGCTGAAGTTTTTGGAGATTCCTTAACTGAAAGAAACAAAAATACAATAATATATGAAGACAGAAGAACTACTATAACTAATTTAGCAAACACCGCAAAACCAGAGCAAAGTTATGTGTTTTTTGACGATAAAGATTTCCCGCTTTTTGAATTTGATAGTCAAATGAACGCGGTTGAAACTGAATACCACTACGAAACTAAACAACTGCTTTCTAAAAGTACACCTGTTTCTGTTTTAGACCAAAAAAATAACTTATTTAAGTATACTATTGCTGATTTTGCCAAAAACGAAGTTGATGTTCGAAAAGTAGATTTAAAACCTGGTTTTTTTAAGAACTTTTTAAAGGAAAGTGTTTATCTTGCCAAAACTACCGGAAATGGCGGTAGTTTAACTTTTAATATTCCGGTTAGTGGCATTGCTACTGACGAGATTTTTGTTGCAATCTGGGGTAGACAGTTAACCCCAAAAACAAATAAATCCAAGGTTGAAGTAAGAGTGACCGCTGGCGGTCAAGACAACGATGTATTTAAGAAGGAAAAAATAGATGCCAACTTTGACTTAATGACTTTAGGAGTTTCTGCTACTAAAACTTTTGATTCTATTGAATTGAGTATTTTGTTTTCTGGCAACGCTTCTATTGAAATCGGCGGCATACAAGTATTTAAAAAAGCATTTGGCGCTTTTTATGCATACGATAAGTCAGGCAACCCCAAAGATATTTCTAGTGGCTCTATTGGCGTCCAAGTTAAACACAACAAAAATAATTTTCCAGAAAGCGTAACTGGCCCAGAAGGAGCTGCGATTAAATACTATTACAACAAAGAAGGCAATGTCGCTTTAGTTAAATATCCCTATGGTGTGTTTTTAGAAAACAAATATTGTGACTTTCACAAATCTAATGTGTTGTCTACAACAGTTTCTTCAGCTGACCGTAAAAATATCTTAAAAGTTGAAAAAAACTGGTCTAAAGACGGCAGAATGTTGGTTGGCGAAATAGACGAACTGCAAAACAAAAAAACTTTTGAATACGACAGTTTAGGTAGAATTATCAAAGCAGTCAATGCACTTGGCGTGGTTTCTTTAACTGAATACAACGAAGACAGCACAATTAAAAACTTTAAAGCCACTTTAAATAATTTATCTGCACACGCAGAATACGAATACAATCAAAAGCAAGATTTAACTAAAATAAAGTTAAAAAATGGCTTAGAATACGAGTTTCAGTATGATGATCTTGGCAATATCTCACAAATTTTGATAAACAAAACCCCTATATTTATCTATGAATACTCGCCAATTTCAAATAGTTTATTAAGCATCAAGTTTGGAACAAAAGGAGATGCTTACTTGTTTGAATACAATTCAGACAATTTACTGGACTCCCTTTACTACCAAATAGATAACACGAAGTCTTTAAGATTTAAATATCAATACAATGAAGAAAGCCAAATTATTGCGGTTTTTGACAAAAATAACGTAAAGATTAAAGAGTTTTTTTACGACGAAGACGGCGAAATTATAAAAATCCAAAACCCAGGTATCGAAATCAACAAGTCTTACGATAATTTAGGTAATGTTAACCGCAAATCAATTACAGTAGACAAACATAATTTAAATTTTGCATACGATACTGTTGAACGCTCAAAAGGTTCATATCCTGAAACTATTGTTGAAGCGTTTGCAGATGACAGAGCATATATTGGTATTTTTAGTGATGATTCAAATCTTGCCAATAAACAAGGCAAATTGCTTAAATCAATTGAACACAAAGACGAAAAACCTGTCCAACTAGACACTTATCTAGACGGCATAATTCCTTATATTAAGTTAGACAACAAAAACTTACTTAGCTATAAGTTAGTCATGAAGAGCCCTTTTTCTTTAGAAAATGGTGGAATTCAGTTTTGGTTTAAACAAACGGAATACGAAAATTACTATCAATGTTTGTTTAGTTGTAAAGACAACAATGCTTACGACAGCATTGGGCTGTACTTACAATACGGCAAAATAACTTTAAAGGTAGTTGATTTTGCCGGCAAAGCGCACGATATTTTGACTAGCGATTTTTCTATAAAAGAAAAAGAGTGGAACTTTATAGCACTTTCTTTTTTCAACAGGGCAGACGGGCAAGGTTATTCTGAAGTTTCTGAGTTTGTTTTTTCTTTAAACGGACATACTCAAGTCAATCAACAAACAGACCCAAGAATCAACTTTGACCTTGGGGCTAATTTGGTTTACAATATTGGCCACGAATACAACGGGAAAAGCAGTTATTACCACTTCTACGGTCAAGTTACTTGTATGTATATTGCCGGAAAAACCTACATTGATGTACCTAATATAAAAAGATATTACCGAGCTACAAAAGATTATTTAATTGACAATCAATTGTTAGACTTAGATACACAAACTGTAGATTTTAGTCAAACTACTTACTTTAACATAACTCAAAATAACTTAAAAGACTTTGAAGTTTTTCCACTACAAAACTCAGTAACTTCGTTAACCGGCCAAAAACCTAGTCGCTTTAGTTTAAGAAATGTTTCAAATTACGACAAGGACCGCACATTTAACTTCAACAATATAATCAAAAGATATGCCTTTGTCGCAGACGGCAACGAGTTGGTTTATGACTTTGAGACTAACGGAACTGCAACTATTGCCTTTAGAGCGTTTTCAGATACTGACGAAGATATGCAATATTTATTTGAAGCAATTGATGAAAAAAATCAGAAAATTGCTTTATTTAAAAGCAAAGACGCTAAGTTAGTTATAAAATATGGAAGCGAAACTAAAGAAACTAACTTAATGTTTACTTGCAATTCTTGGCATTTTGTTGCACTTTCTTTCACAGAAGTAAATGAAGGAAATGGATACGGGTTTAGTCAATCTACTTCTTTTAGAGTAATTCTTGACGATAGTGAATATATTTGGATTTCTAGTCAATCCGAGCTTGGAAACAACTTAAAGTTATCGGTTGGCAGAAAATTAACTTCTGACTATAGCTCTTATAATTTGGGCTACCTAGCCGATTGTATGGAGTTTCAAGGACAAATTGAGATGCTTGCTTTCAGACCTGCTTTTTGTGAAAAGAAAACTCTTGAAGCACTTAAAAAAGAAATTGTTGGCATTTCTCAAAACAAACAGTTTGATACGCTTGGCATACTTAGAAATATTGTTTTACACAAAGCAGGTCAAGACATTATGTCGACTACTTTTGATTACAAAAGAAGAGAAAATGACCATAAATATATCTCTAAGCAAATTTCAAAAGAACTACACCGCTTCAAGCATTCCACTGAACTTAGTCGCACATACGAGATAGATGCACTTGGCAATGTCTTGTCAATTGAAGGCAATATTTTTAAAAACCACACATACATGTATGATTTTCGCGGATTTTTGTCAAAAGACGACGATAAAACTATCAAGTATGACAACAATGGAAATATTTTAAAATATGGCGATACTACTTTTGAATACTCAAGTCAGATTAAAGACTTGCTTGTTAAAGTAAATAGCAACGAAATTATTTACGACGATAAAAATATTTTTAACCCTAAATATTATAAGGGCAATCAATTTTTATTCGAAGGTAGAAGATTAGTTAAGTTTACTGACAAATGTAACAAAACTTTCATTTATGAATACGACGATAAAGGGCTTAGAATTAAAAAAATCACGCCTGATGAAACAATTTATTACTACTATGATGACGATAAATTAGTTTCACAAGTTTCCGATAGCCGTAGACTAGACTTTTTGTATGATGAAGATAATTTGCTTTATGGATTTATTTTAGATAAAAAAAAAATTATTTTTATCTAATGGACAGTTTACAAAATATTTTGGGTATTGTTGACGAAGACGGTACAAGAATAGTTGGATACGAAAGCAATGCTTACGGAAATACCTTTGTTTATTTTGATGATTCTACTAATGGTCTCGCTGAAATTAATCCATTTAGATACAAAGGATACTATTTTGATGAAGAAAGCCAAATGTATTACTGCACAACCAGGTACTATGTACCTGAATGGTGTAGATGGCTAAACATTGACAACCCTTTATTTATAGAAAACGAATATTCTTCTACCAACAACTTATTTTGTTATTGTAAAAATAACCCCGTTAATTACATTGATAAAGATGGTCAATTATTTTTAAGTACACTAATAATTGGTGCGATTGTTGGAGCTGCTATTGCCACCGGGTATAGTTGTTATAAACAAAAATCAGAAAATGGAACAATAAATTGGAAGAAAGCATTGCTTGCAGGTGCTATGGGTGCAGTTAGTGGTTCTACTGCCGCATCTGGAATCGGCTTAATTGGTTCTTTATCGGTAAGTGGCGCTACTAGTTTTGTAGAAAGTGTTGGTAATGACTTAATTGATAATGGCGGAGATTTTTACAAGGTAAACTACATATCAGCAGCTTTTTCTGCTGTTGAATCTGCTGCAACGACAGCGATGTTTGCTGCGGGAATGAATGCAACCAGGAACTTGCTTGCGAATTTAAAAATAGGTGTTTTGAAAAATGGATTTACTAGTAAACTTTATAGCATTTTAACTAAGAGTGCTCAAAATAAGGCTATTGGAAAAATCAGCGCTAAAGGTGTACAAGGTAGATTTAGTTTATATGGTAAATCTTTAACTAAAGCTTTTAAAAAAGTACTACCTGGTCCAACTGCAAGGAAAGCAATATTTGATAGCGCTTTTGATCAATTATCCAATTTACTTCCTGAATTCTTAAAAAGTTTATTTTAATATGATTTTATATAATTCAGTTGACAGCATATGGGAAATTCTTAGATTAAAAGAAACAGACACATTGTTTTTCTCGTTGACAGCAAGTATTATTATTTATTTATTTATTTAATAATAAAAAGGGCATTTACTCGCTCTTATTCGTTTTTAGCGGGTAGATTATTAAGAGAAAACCTATTTTTTAAAGAAAATAATGCTCTGAAGCCTAAAACACGCTATATTTCATATTTTTTCATTTTTAATATGCTTTCAGATATTATTTCTAATATCTTATTTATATTTTTATCTAAATATTCCTTTTTCCAATATTTTATAAAAGGATATGGCGTTTTAAAGTTGGTATTTTTTTTATTAGTAAACAACTATCGCATCCGCATAGACTCGAAATATCGCAAAAAAGAAGAAGAATCTAGTGAATACATAGAAGAAAGTATTAAAAAATACTAGAAACTAATCCGCATTTTTTTGATTGTTCCGAACCTTTTCCAGAAGACACTTCCGACCCAAAGTATAAAATTCTTATATTTAATTTAACATTATATGTTTTATTTAAAACACTTTTAAACTTTTGGCGATAGCCCCGTTTGTAGTATCTATGAAGATAAAAAAGCTTTTAGATAGGCCTTGTGTTGCATTATTTTAAAATTACACAAACTTGAAGGAATTTTATAACTGATTTTGACGAATTTGTTTTCTAGAAAATTTGACATTTGTAAATTACATTTAGGTTAATAAAAGACTTTTTAGGATTTCATATGCTTATACATCTATTGCCCTAAATATTTATAAAACCTTTTTTAATTTTTGAAATAATATAAAAGAAAGAGTGCTTATGATCAAAACTAAACTTTTTTTAATTTTAACTAAATCAGAGAAACTTAATTTACTTCTACTTTCTGTTTTTAAGTCACTTGGTTTTTTGTCACTAACTGTTTCACTATACATGTTGTCTAAACTTTTTTTAAAACAAAACGCAACAGACACTATTCATATCGTTGGTTTAATAGTTGCAGTAGCAACCTTTGCTTTAATTAAAATGACCACGGTTTGGTTTGCACAAATTACCGCAAGTGCTGTTAAAACTAGAATTAGACTAGATTTCTTTGCCAGAATTATTGACTTCAAAAGTCCAAAAATTGCAGAAAACCCTACTAAATACACTCAACTTTTAACAGAAGGAATAGACCACTTAGAGATATACTTCACTAAGTTTGTGCCTTCTTTCGTGGTAGCGTTTTTCTCTATTTTTCTATTGTCTGGGCTTTATTTTTTCAACGGTAATTATTTTGCTGGTGGAATTTTCTTGTTTTTTATTCCTTTAATTCCAGTTGCTATGGCTCTTAGTCACCGCAAAGCCCGCAAAACTTTTAAGAAAAATTGGCAAGTATATTTAAATCTTGGCGAAAAATATACAGATAACTTAAAAGGTTTGCGTGAACTTAGACTAGCAAATTGCGAAGACATTGCAGAGATTAAGTTAAAACAAAACGCAAAAGACTTTAAAGTTCAGACTATGAAAGTTTTAAAAATGCAGTTAAAGTCCCTGTTTATTATGGACTTTGTTACTTATTTTTCAGCAGCATTAGTATTATTTTTAGAAATAATTTTACCGCTATTTTTAAGAAAACAAGGAATTTACTTCTATAAATACGAACTACTTAACTCTAAAACCGTATTTTTATGTTTAACTGCCCCCGCGTTTTTTGTGCCTCTTCGCCAACTTGGCTCGGCTTTCCACGCCGCGATGGCCGGAGTTTCTGCATACGAAAACTTAAACCATGTTTATATGCAAACAAATAAATTAAGTGACGTTAAATACAAAGAGTTTTTTGAACCAGTTCAGACACTTGAGTTTGATAAAGTAAGTTTTGCGCACGATGACTCAAAAGTCTTAACTGATTTTTCATATAAGTTTGCCAAACCTAACTTCTATTTAATTAAAGGAAAGTCAGGCTGTGGTAAAACAACTTTTGCTGAACTTGCTGCCAAAATCCAAAAACCACAGGCAGGCGAAATTTATTTAAACCAAACAAACATAGTGCAAATTAAAGATATAGATTTTTATCAAAAACTAATGTATATTTCGGCTGAACAGCCGATATACGGTGAAAGTATTTTGGAGTTTTTCAAAAACCACGGAGTTTCAAACACCGGCTTAATTAAAAAAGCCTTAATAGAGTTTGATTTACCTGAACTTAGTACAAACCTTGACTACTTAGTTAATGCAAGCGAGGCTAATTTATCTGGTGGCGAGAAACAAAGACTTTATTTAGCGTTAATTTCTTTAATTGAAAAAGATGTCTATATACTTGACGAAATTACTGCTAACCTAGATAAAGAAAATGAAGTAAAAGCTTTAGGGATGCTCAAAAACAAAGCCAAATCAGCAATAGTTATCTTAATTTCGCACCGTGCAAGCGCTGAAGTTGAAAACTCTTTAGTTTTAGATTTTGAAAAAAAAGAGGTTAAGCAAAATGCATAAGCGAGTTTTTCTGAAAAACAATTTACTGGCAATGACCGCCGCTGTTGTTTTTGGTGTACTTTCTCAATTAGGTGTACTTTTAATTGCCTCACTTCCTTTATTTATTTTATTTAAATACGGTGCACTTTCTTTTACTACCTTAGTAGTTTTAGGCGTATTAGTGCCAGTAGTTGGACTACTTAGACCGTTTTTTCGGTTCTTAGAGCAATATTTTAACCACCTAGTTGCTTTCCGTATTTTGGAAAACTACCGCCTTGTTTTATTTAAAGAACTTAAAAACACAAGTCTAGATTTACTTACCGAGACTTACAAGAGTGATTTTTTAACAGTCTTGACAAAAGACATTGAAACTCTTGAGTTGTTTTTTGCCCACACCATTTCTCCTTTCTTTATTTCGGTGGTTTTAGAAGTATTTGTTTTAGCTGCTGCTTACTTTATTTCACCACTTTTAGTTTTAATAGTTTTTTGCACTCATTTGCTAATTTTATTGCTTTACTTTATTTCTTTTAAGTTAAGTCAAAGTAAGTTTAATGAAACTAGGTCTTTATTTAAAACTTTAACAAAAGTAATATTTCTCAAAACTTCGGCCCTTAGAAGTATTTACATGTTTGGCCAAACTAGACAAGCCAGCGCAGAGATTGAAGAACAGTCTACTAAGTTAAATCAAAAAAATGTATTTCTCAACTTATTGATTGAAGGCAAAATGACCTTTGTTACTGCTTTTACAACTTTACTTGCAGTAATTCTTACTTATTTTGCTAAATATTTATTTAAAGTTGAGTTTGCCAGTTATTTCGCTCCTATTTTATTTTACTTAACCTTATTTTTAGCCTTTAGTTTGTCTACTTTATTTGAGCAATATGCTTTAGTTCAGTCTGCAGATAAGCGAGTAAAAAAAGTGTATGCTATGCCAAAAGAAAACCAGGTGGTTGGGCAAACCGACATTACATTTGAAAGCGTTTGTTTCAAGTCAGTTAATTTTGGCTATAAACCAGATCAACTAGTAATTAAAGACTTGTCTTTTGATATTAAGGTAGGCGAAATATTTGGCGTATCTGGTCGCTCTGGTGTCGGAAAATCAACACTAGTTAAGTTAATTTCAGGGCTGGTTAAACCAGTTAGTGGTGAAATTGTTTTCAACAATAGACACAAAATCAGCGCTATTAACACCAAGTCTCTTAACCAAAATGTCTCCGTGTTATTTCAAGACGAACACATTTTTAAAGACACCCTTAGATATAACTTGACTTTAGGAAATTCAAGTATTCAAGATAAAGCGATAATTAAGGCAATTGAGCAAGCAGGACTGGGTGTTTTTTTTAAAAACCACAACCAAAACCTAGACCTTGAACTGACTCCCGAACACCTTAATATTTCAACCGGTGAGAAGTTTAGAATAGGGCTTTGCAGAGCAATTTTAAAAAACTCTCGGTTAATTGTCTTAGACGAACCAACTAGATTTTTAGATCCTGAAAACGAAGAAAATGTTTTAAGTATTATTGCTAACTTAAAACAAAATCACGCTTTTTTAATCATTACTCACAAACCAAGGCCTTTTTTAATTTGTGACAAAATAATTAAATTAAATTAAAATATAAACATAGAGGTAATATTATGGAAAAAAATAAGAATTTTGGAAAACCAGGAAGAAGTTTCTACACTCTTTTGCCAAAAGCCGAGGGTTTTCTTGGTTTCACTTTAGCAGACTTTATTTTTATTGGTATCTCTGCTGCTATCATGCTGGCAATCGGTGGCCTGCTTTTTCCTTTACACGCCGTTAAAATTTTTGGAGCAAAGGCCATTGGCTTTGCTTTTCCTTACGGCTTTTTAATCTACATTGTACTTTACAAGGTCCGCAAACCCGGTACTCTTCTTTTGCTTAGTTTAATGCTCGGAATTCCTTTGGCATTTCGCCCAGTAATGCTGTTTTCGTTTATAATCCCTGCGTTAATTTTAGAAATAATTTGCTTAATTATTTTTAAAAACTACCGCAAAACTACACCTAAACTGCTAGCGAGTGCTTTGTTTGTGCCACTACAAACTCCTGCGCAATGGTTCTACATGCGCTTAATTTCAGGAAAAGCTAATAACACAATTATTGTTGGCAGCACCTTAAACATAAGTTTAATAATTTCCTTTACTGTAGTTTTGGCAATTATTGGCGCGGGACTTGGATTTATAATCGCTAAAGAGTTTAAAAACCACAAATTACTTAAACTCAATGACTTTGTTGAGTAAACTAAATCCATTCGTTTTACTTTTAAACTCTATTTTAATTTTTAGCCTTGGCTTGGTTTTAGCCGAAACCAAGGCTAAAACTTTTTTTATTTTAGTAAGTTTGCTAATTCTAACGGCATTCGGATTTGCAGATGCTTTGGCTCAAAAATTACCAAGTTTTTTGGTTTTTACCGCGATAGTTTTAGCAGTTTTTTGGGCTCAGACAAAAAGTGCAGAGCAAACATACTCTGTATTTGTGCGTTTTTTTGCAGCATTTTTGGCATACATTTTAATGAGCGGACTTGACCTTAGTTATTTAACCGAACTTTTAATCAAATTAAAAGTATCTCGCAAATTTATTTTAGGAGTTTGCGTGATGTTTACTTTCTTGCCAGTTTTTATGCATGAGTTTAGACACAACATGCAAGTCAAGAGATATGTCGGCAACACTAAAAAAACACTTTACCAAAAGTTCAGAGGTCAAGTTGTACCAGTTTTAGTCAGAGCCTTTGAGATTACTGAAATGCTGACTTTGACCGCAACTTTAAAAAACTTTAATTTAAATAAATCAAGACAACTAGTGTTGACGACATACTTTAAGTCTTTAGTTAAAAATATTTCTTTTATTTTAATTAGTTTTGCAAGTTTTACAGGAGTAGCCTTGTATGCTTTTGTCTTTTAAAAACTACACGCTTACTTTAAAAGAAAACAATAGAGTAATTTTAAAAGACATCAACATTGATTTTTTGCCAGGCGAAATTTACTGTATATTTGGCCACTCAGGCTCTGGCAAGACCACCATGTTAAACGCAATTTTAAAAAATATTGGAAAAACTCATGAATTTGTGCAAAAAGGTGAAATTACTTTAAATCACACAGACATTCAAGCAATTAGTGCAGATAACTACTTTAAAGTGGTTTCTGCAGTTATGCAAAATCCACAAGACCAGTTTTTCTTTCCGAAAACTATATATGAATACTCTTTCCCTTTATTAAACAAAGGATTTTCTAACACAAAAACTCAAGAAAGTTTTGATAGTTTTACAAAACATTTCAACTTAAAAAACCCAGATGTTTTTACTTTATCTGCAGGTGAAAAGCAGATTTTAGAGATTTGGGCAAACTTAGATACTAATAAACAAATCTATATTTACGACGAACCTTTGGCTAATTTAGACAGAACAAAAGTCCTTGAGTTTTTCACAAAATTAAACCATTTAAAAAAAGCAGGTAAAACTATAATTATTTTTGAACATCGCACTTGTTTGCTTAGATATTTAACTGCAAACAACTTTGTGTTAAAAGACGGGGAAATAAAAAAGTTTGATTTCTCGTGTTTTTCAAAAATTCAACCGCTTATCTTAAATAAACCTTCAAATGACATCGCTCTAAGTGCTAAAAACTTATCCGTTAATTTAGGTTCTAACTTTAATTTTTTACTTAAAGAACTTAACTTAAACAAAGGCGAACTAAAACTAATAACCGGTGAAAACGGAAGTGGTAAAACCACAATTTTTAATTTACTACTTAGCAATTTAAAAATTCACAAACCTGGTAAAATTGAAGTTTATTTAAATAAACACAAATACAAAAACCTAAAAAAAATTAAAAAATACGTCAGTTATTTACCACACGATGTTCGCTATATGTTTTCTGAAAACAATGTGGAAAAAGAACTGACTAAAGTTAAAAACCAAACTTTAGTTAATAAACTGCTTTTTGAATTTGGTCTAAACGATAAGTTAGAACAACACCCCTTTACCCTTTCGCATGGCGAACAACAAAGACTAGGTCTTCTTTTAGCATTAGCCAAAGAACCTAAATTTCTACTTTTAGATGAACCTACTTCTGGACTTGACGATGGGCTGTGTTTTACAATTTGCAATGCAGTTGCTGACTATACGAATACTTACCATGCATCAACTTTAATAATTACGCATGACCCCAGAGTCAAGGCTTATTTTAAAGTTGAAGAAGTTGTAATTGGTAAATAAACACAAGATAATAAATAGACGATATCGGTTTTTCTGAATCTACGCTTAGCTCATTCTATAAATTATGGAATGAGTATCAATATTTTGATTATTGGTGGGTAGTGACTAATATAAGCAACAATAATGCACATTCATTTAGACGTATCGGCATAGTTCCTGCATACGAAAAAAATAATTACATTTTAGCGCTCTAATTTGTTAAGTGCTAAATAAAAAAACGGCTATATAAAGCCGTTTTTTTATTATGTAAAATACAATTTCAAAAAAATATAAAAAAATAGCACTTTACTATTGACAGTGCTAAATTAAATATGCTAGAATGTATACGAACCAAAAAGGAGGTATTAAAAATGCTAACAGGTAGAGAAAAATTAGTCTTAAAAGCCCTGGTTTCTGAATACATCAAAACAGGTCGCCCACAAGGCTCTAAATACTTATCTGAGGAAATTCCTTATCTTAAAAAATATGCCCCCGCCACGATTAGAGCAGATATGTGTAATTTAGAAAATCTAAACTTCCTTGAAAAAACCCACACATCGTCTGGCCGAGTGCCGAGTACTAAGGCTCTTCGCTACTACATTGAAAACTTACTTACTCCCTCTAAAGAATGCGAAAACTTGTTTCCAGTAGTAGATAAAATCGCCGATAAAGCAATTTTTTCAAAATCTGGTGTAGTTGAGGCTTTAACATCCCTGCTTTCTTCTATTAAAAACTCTTGCATAGTTTCCTACGAAAGCTACACAATTTCCCAAAAAGTCAAGTCAATCCAACTAATTGCTTTAAATGAAATGCAAGCAGTACTCTTAATAGTTTTAGAAAATGGGCGAGTTAGCAACTACAAAATAGACATCCCTAAATACTTTAAGTTAAGTGTGCTAACCGACTGGCTAAATGCCCTGACTTCAAACCTGGTAAACAAAGAACTAACCGAAGTTATTGATCTACTCGCTTTTCAACTACAGCCAGTTTTAGCAGATGACCCAAAAACCAAGTTTATTCGGTTTTTAATCAAAGTTTTAAGAAAAGAAATAGTTAATCTCCACAGTGATAAATACACGCTAATTGGCTTTGAAAACTTCCAAGATAATCTATTTTTTCAAACTAGCTCAGAAATGCATGCCTTTAAATCCCTGCTTTCTGCAAAAAACTTAAAAAACCTAATCAACGAAGACACAGGTCTGGCTATTCGCTTCACTAAAGAAATTGAGTTTATTCAAAAATACCCAGCAGTACTCTTTACCCTGCCTTACCGCACCGGAAACTCACTTTCTTGCCTAGCCTTGATGGCGCCAGACACTGTAGACTACAACACAATTATTCCTTTACTTAAATACATTGAAATTAAATTGTTAGATCTTTTTAAAAAGGAGGTGGCAGATGAATAAGGAAGAAAAGGACATTCCTGAAAACCCAGAATACAGCCAAACAAGTGTGGAAAACTCAAAAGATTTTAAACTCAAGCACAAAAAATCTCTTCGCATTAAAGAACTTGAGGCTGAGTTGACAGAGGCAAACGCAAAGATGCTAAGAATTGCCGCTGAATTTGAAAATTACAAAAAACGCATCAAAACTGAACAAGAAACTGTCTTTAAATACGCCAATATGGATTTAATTGACAAACTTATTCAACCACTTGACCAACTGAGGACGGTCGCTGAAATGCCGACTGAAAACGAATTACTTAAAAACTTCTTAGTTGGATTCAAAATGCTTTCAGACCAAATATTTTCACTGCTTGAATCTGAAGGAATCTCTAAAATCACGCCAAACATTGGCGATGACTACGACCCAATGGTGCACTCTGCACTTGAGAAAGTTGAGTCCACTCAACCTGAAAACACAATTACTAAAATTATTCAAAACGGCTACATGTATAAAGACCGTTTACTTAGACCTGCCATGGTCGAAGTTTCAAAAGGAGGAAATTAATTATGGCAAAAACAAATAAAATTATTGGTATCGATTTAGGTACAACCAACTCATGTGTTTCTGTAATGGAAGCAGGTGAAGCAAAAGTTATTCAAAATGCAGAAGGTGGCAGAACTACCCCTTCAGTTGTGGCTTTTAAAAACAATGGTGGCAATATTGAAATTATTGTCGGTGAGGCTGCCAAAAGAATGGCAATGACTAACCCAGACACAGTCACTTCAATTAAGAGACATATGGGGGAGACTAACTTTAAAACCAAAACTATTAAAGGCGAATACAAACCAGAAGAAATTTCTGCAATGATTTTGCAGTCTTTAAAAAAGACCGCAGAGGCTTACCTTGGCGCAGAAGTCACAGAAGCGGTTATCACCGTACCTGCTTACTTTAACGACGCACAAAGACAAGCAACTAAAGACGCCGGTAAAATTGCTGGGCTAAACGTGCGCAGAATTATTAACGAACCAACTGCTGCTGCACTTGCCTATGGCTTTGACAAACAAGACAAAGAACACACAGTCTTGGTATTTGACTTAGGAGGTGGTACTTTTGACGTATCTATCCTGCACCTTGCAGACGGTACATTTGAAGTAGTTTCAACAGCTGGTGACAACAAACTAGGTGGTGATGACTTTGATCAAAAAATTGTTGACTATTTAATTGAAAAATTCAGACGAGAAACTGCAGTTGACTTATCTCGTGACCGCTCTGCGCTGCAACGCCTAAAAGACGCTGCAGAAAAGGCGAAAAAAGACCTATCTGGCCTAACTCAAACTCAAATTTCACTACCTTTCATTTCTATGGGTCAAGCCGGGCCTGTGCACTTGGAAGAAACTCTGACTCGTGCTAAGTTTGATGAGTTGACAGCAGACTTAGTAGAACGCGCTAAACTGCCTGTACAACGTGCACTTCAAGACGCTAAAATGACTAGCGCAGATATTAACCAAGTGTTGCTTGTTGGTGGCTCTACTCGTATTCCTGCAGTTCAAGAAATGGTGAAAACAGAACTTGGCAAAGAACCAAACAAGTCAGTTAACCCAGATGAAGTCGTAGCTATGGGTGCCGCTATCCAAGGTGGTGTTTTAGCCGGCGACGTTAAAGATGTGCTACTGCTAGACGTAACTCCGCTTTCTTTAGGAATTGAAACCTTAGGCGGACTATTTGAAAAAATCATTGAAAGAAACACCACAATTCCGACTTCTAAATCAAAAGTTTTCTCAACTGCTCAAGACAACCAACCAGGTGTGCTTATCCACGTACTGCAAGGTGAACGCAAACTAGTTCACGACAACAAGTCACTTGGTAGTTTCGCCCTAGACGGAATCCCACCAGCACCTCGCGGAGTTCCTCAAATTGAAGTTACTTTTGATATTGACGCCAATGGTATAGTTTCAGTTAAAGCCAAAGACCTTGGCACAAACAAAGAGCAGGCAATTACAATTACCGGTGGCTCTGGACTTTCTGAAACCGAAATTGAGCGTATGGTTAACGAGGCTAAAGAAAACGAAGAGGCTGACCGTAAACGAAAAGAGTTAATTGACCTTAAAAATGAAGCCGACTCAATGATTTATCAAACTGAGAAAGCCATTAAAGACCTTGGTGACAAAGTAGACGAAAAAGAAAAGGCAGAAATTGAGGCTGCTAAAAAAGACCTTGAAGACGTGCTTAAAACTGAAAACTTTGCAGTTATTAAAGAAAAGAAAGAAGCTTTTGAAAAACTTGCTCAAGGCATTGCAATGAAAGCATATCAGGCTAAACAAGGCGCGCAATCGGCAGACCAGGCTAAACCTGCAGACGATAAAAACTCAGCAGAAGACGTAAAGGAAGCTACTTTTAGCGACAAGAACTAATGGCTGCTAAACGCGATTACTACGAGATTTTAGGAGTTTCTAAAACCGCTAGTGACGAAGAAATAAAAAAAGCCTACCGCGCTTTAGCTAAGAAATACCACCCAGATATTTCTAAAGAAAAGGACGCTGAGACTAAGTTTAAAGAAGTTCAAGAAGCCTATCAAGTGCTTTCTGACCAAAGTAAACGACAAAACTACGATAAATATGGCACAGAAGACCCAATGTCTGGGTTTTCTGGCCAAGACTTTTCTGGTTTTCAGGGTTTCACTAGCGGTTTTTCTGACTTTTTTGGCGACATTAAAGACTTTTTTCAATCCTTTACTGGAGGTAGCGCTAGCCGCCAGTCAACTGGCTCTACTGGCTCTGACATTCACACAACCCATAGACTAAGTTTTGAAGAAGCTGCACTAGGTACTCAAATTAAAATAAAAATACAACGCCTAAAAAAATGCAGTGAGTGTGCAGGCACTGGTAGTTTTGACAAGTCAGCACCTGCAACTTGTTCGGCTTGTCAAGGACACGGTAGAACCTATCAAATCAGAAACTCCATATTTGGCCAAATTCAGGAAGAAAAAGTATGCGCGAAATGTAGTGGAACTGGAACAACTGTTGCAAACCCTTGCAGGGTATGCGCAGGACAATCTAGAGTTAAGGCAACTGAAACCATTACCATCAATGTACCTAGTGGTGTTGAAACCGGAGACGTACTTTCGGTTAAAGGAAGCGGCAATGAAGGCGCTTTCAATTCACGCTCAGGTGATCTTTTAATTGAGTTTATTGTAGCTGAGTCTAAATTCTTTAAACGAAAAAACCTAGATATCTACACAACCTTGACCTTGACTTTTGCAGAGGCTGCACTTGGTGCCAACATCAATGTCCAAACAATTCACGGTAACATTGACTTAGTGGTGCCCGCTGGCATTCAGTCAGGTGCTTTCTTGAAGTTATCTGGCAGAGGTGTTAAAAGATCTGGCAGACAAGGCGATCACTTAATTGAAATTAAAGTCCAAACTCCTTTAAGTTTAAGCTCAGAACAAAAAGAACTGTTTAAACGTTTAGCCGAACTTGAGTCAAAGCAAAAAAAATCTTTTCAAGACAGAGTTAAAAACTAGTCAAGTATATCAAACCCTAAACTAGCAATTATTTGGTTGTTTTCAACAACAACTACCCCACCGTTTTTAAATTTAGCGGTAAAGCATTTTTCTTTATTTAAAATCCAGACGATAGTTTTAATAAAATGCGAGTGGCACACAACAAAAAGTGTGTCACTTTTTGTTTGGCTTACTTTATTTAAAAAACTTTTTGCTCTTTTAAAAAGCATTTCATCGTCTTCAAAGCTACGTCCAGTTTTTAAACTTGGAATTAAGGAAGTCGGCATTCCGTCAAACTCGCCAAACTCACGCTCTACTATATCGCCGTCGGCTATTAGTGGCAACGCTAACTTAAGTTCATTTTTTAAAAAAACAGCAGTTTCAAAAGCCCTTGAAAAAGGCGATACCAGTACTCTGTCTGGAACTAACTTGTTTTGTTTTAAAAACTGAGCAGTATTTTTTAGTTCAAAATGCCATCCAGGGTCAAGATGAGTGTCAACGTGACCCTGGATTTTGTTTAAAGCATTAGTTTTAGTTTTGCCGTGTCTGATAAATACTATTTTCATGAATGCTTGCCTCTTTGATTTACCTTAAAATCATAACAAAATACCTGTTTTATTTGCTAATTTTTAAGTAATTTTTAAAAATAGCGCTAACTATATTTACGAAAAAAAGCAGTTGATAACTTAAAAATAAGAGTAGATAAATTATGAAAATGACAAAAAAAGATGAATTAAAACTAATTAAAACCATACAAATTTTGCTTGCAAAAGACGAACGAGACCTAAAAAATAATTTTACTGTTGCCAGCGAAATTGCCAAAACTATTGACATCAACCACCAAAATTACAATCTAGACAATCTAAAAATTGATGATTTTTTAAAACTAAAACTCAAGACTACAAAAGATTTTCTTGCGTTTGCAGCTAGGAAATCAATAAATAAATCTAAACCACTTGAAACCCCGGCAGACTTTCAAAAAAGATTTGCTTGGCTTTTTTTTGCCAAAAAAACTGAACGTCTGCTTTGTGTGTTTTTAGACAGTAAACTTAGAGTATTGGGTGAAAAAATATTTACAGAAAAAAGCCCAAATAAATCAAAAATCCCACTTAGAGAAATTGTGTTGTTGGCAAATCGATTTAAATCAAACCAAATAGTTTTGATACACAACCATCCAAGTCAAGACCCAAAACCTAGCGAAACTGACATCAACAGCACTGAAGTTTCTCGCGAAATTCTTCGGCATTTAGACATTAAACTGCTTGACCATTTAGTGTTTACAAATACAGAATACCGCTCAGTTTTTTCGTATTTTTAACAATTTTTTTCAATTAAAAATGCAGTTTTTAAATTGCAAAACCAAGGGTTAAATGTTAAAATATTTTCGTATCTGCGTGCATTTTTATTCCCCTAAATTCACGCAATTTACTAAAAAATACGCATATAAAGAGGAAATTAATGGCTAATTTGAAGAATTACGATGAAAAATCCATACAAGTTTTAAAAGGTCTTGAGGCTGTTCGCAAACGCCCCGGCATGTACATTGGTTCAACTGACTCAAGGGGCTTGCATCACTTAGTTTGGGAAATTTTTGACAACTCAGTTGACGAGGCTTTATCTGGGTTTGGAAATACCATCACTTTAACTGTCCGCAAAGATAACTCAATTTGTGTGGAAGACGAAGGTCGTGGAATTCCTTACAAAAAACATGAGTCTGGCGTCTCTACACTACAACTTATTTTTACAACTCTACACGCTGGTGGTAAGTTCTCAGACTCAGGCTACAAGGTATCTGGTGGTCTGCATGGTCTTGGCGGCGCGGTTGTAAACGCACTTTCTTCTAAGTTCAAAGTATCTTCTGCCAGAGACGGCAAAATTTGTGAGCAAACCTACTTAGACGGTGGCGCTAAAATTCAAAAAGAACAAATAATTGGCGATACCCGCAGAACTGGTACTAAAATTGAGTTTTGGCCAGATCCCAAAATTTTTCAAACGACTACTTTTGTCTATGAGACAATTCGTGAACGCGTGCGTGAGGCTGCTTTTTTAATCAAAGGTCTAAAAGTAGTTTTAATTGATGAACGCTCAAAAAAACGCGAAGAGTTTGAATACGAAAATGGGATTAAGGAATACGTTCAACTTTTAGCTGGTTCTAAAAAACCACTTGGCCAAATTAAAACTTTTGCAGGCGAACATTTTTCTGACAACTGTAATCTACCAATTGAAATAGATTGTGCTTTTATGTATTTTGAAACTTATTCGGAAAACATTATTTCTTTTGTTAATAACATCCGCACTAAAGACGGTGGAACTCACGAAATTGGTTTCAAAACTGCCTTTACTCGTGCTTTTAATGAATACGCACGTAAATATAACTTCTTAAAAGAAAAAGATGAAAACCTAGACGGAGTTGACCTAAGAGAAGGACTAATTGCCGTAATTTCTTTAAAAGTTCCTGAAAAACTACTGCAATTTGAAGGACAAACTAAGGCAAAACTTGGAACTCCTGAAGCCAGAGCTGCAGTTGACCAAGTGGTTTATGAAAAACTTAGCTACTTTTTAGAAGAAAACAAAAAACTTTCAGAAACTCTGCTTAACAAAGCACTACTTGCCAAAAAAGCCCGAATTGCCGCAAGAAAAGCGAGAGAACAAGCCAGACAAGGTAAAACTTCTGCTAAAAAAGACTATGTGCTTTCAGGAAAATTAACCCCTGCTCTTTCTAAAAAAGCAGAAGAGCGCGAGCTTTTCTTAGTGGAAGGAGACTCAGCGGGAGGTTCAGCAAAACAAGGTCGCAATCGTCAGTTTCAAGCAATTTTGCCACTGCGCGGTAAAGTTTTAAATACTGAGAAGGCTAATGTTGACCAAATTCTTAAAAACGAAGAAATTTTGAATATCATTCACGCAATTGGCGCCGATTTTGGCAATAAGTTTGACTTAAAAAAATCAAACTACCGTAAAGTTATTATTATGACCGATGCCGACACAGACGGTGCGCATATCCAAATTCTGCTTTTAACCTTCTTCTTTAGATTCATGAAACCACTAATTGAGCACGGATATCTTTATATTGCAAACCCTCCACTTTACAAACTTTCTAATAAAACGAAAAAAATCTACTGCTGGTCTGACGAAGAGTTAATCAAAGCACAAAGCGAAGGTAAGTTTCAAATTCAGCGTTTCAAAGGTTTGGGCGAAATGAATTTTGACCAACTTTGGGAAACCACAATGAATCCAAACACTAGAAACATTATTCGTGTCAACGTCTCTGATTTTGAAGAGTCTGATCACCATGTATCCGTGTTAATGGGCGACGATGTTGCACCTCGCCGTGACTGGATTGAACAAAACGTGGACTTTAATGCTAACGATAACTTCTTGTCACTTAAAGAAAAAGGTATGCCAGAAGAGCAGACTGCAGACGAGGATTAGGTAAAACACTATGCAAAAGATTAAACAAAAAATTGATGAGTTTATCGACAAAAACATTACCGACTCTGCTTTAAGTGAAATATTTTCAGACCGTTTTGCTAGATACGCTAAATACATTATTCAAGACCGCGCAATTCCAGATGTCAGAGATGGGCTAAAACCCGTGCAGAGAAGGATACTTTACGCCATGTATAAAATGGGTGTGTTTTCCGAGAAACCTTATCGTAAATCGGCACGTATCACCGGCGAAGTTATGGGTAAATACCACCCACACGGAGACTCTTCAATATATGAAGCAATGGTTAGAATGTCTCAAGACTTTAAGATGAACATTCCGCTGATAGACATGCACGGAAACAACGGTTCTATAGACGGAGATAGTCCAGCGGCTATGCGTTATACCGAAGCAAGGCTTGCTTTTGCTGCCGAGACTATGTTAATTGACTTAGATAAAAAAACAGTGGTATTTGTTCCAAACTTTGACGACGAAGAAATTGAGCCAGTGGTTCTACCTGCTCGTTTTCCAAACTTATTGGTAAACGGTTCAAGTGGAATTTCTGCGGGATACGCCACTAAAATTCCTCCGCACAATATCGGAGAGATAATTGATGCCACAATTCACTTGCTTAACCACCCTAAGGCTAGTCTTGAAAAAATTCTTGAGTTTGTCAAAGGTCCCGACTTTCCAACTGGTGGAATCGTAGAAGGCAAAGACTCAATTGTGCAAGCGCTTGCGACTGGTACTGGTCGTATACTTTTAAAGTCAAAAATAGAAATCGAAGAAATTAACTCAACCACAAAACGAATTGTAATCACTGAAATACCTTTTGAAGTCTCAAAAGCTGATTTGGTCAGAGAAATCGATACTACACGCATTGAAAAAGGCATTGATATCCAAGAAGTTAGAGACGAGTCTGACAAAGATGGTCTTAGAATCGCAATTGACTTAAAACCAAACACCGAGCCAACAGCAATTCTTGCATATCTATTTAAAAACACACAACTACAAGTCTACTTTAACTACAACATGGTTTCAATTGCCGACAGCCGACCAGTTTGCATGGGCATTATCGATATCTTGCTTGCCTACATCAACCACTACAAAGAATGCTACACAGCCCGCACCGAGTATCTTTGTGAGAAAGACAAAGAACGTCTACATATTGTAGAGGGTCTGGAAAAAATGCTTTCGGTGCTAGACGAAATTATTAGAATAATTCGCGCATCTCACGACAAGAAATCTTCAATTGAAAATATCGTCGCTGGCTTTAACGGCATGTTTACAGTGAAACAAGCCACTGCGATTGTCAACATGCGATTATATCGTTTATCTAACACAGACATTGTCTTGCTACTTAAAGAAAAAGAAGATTTAATTGAGCGAATCAAAGAGTATGAAAAGATTCTGGCTGACCCTGAGTATTTAACTAAAAAAGTCGGAAATGAACTGAAAGAAACTAAAAAACAATTGTTTGTTCCAAGAAGAACTGAAATTAAAGAAGAAATTACTAACTTAAAAATTGACGAAAAAGCCTTAATTTCAAACGATACCTATCACTTTGGAGTTTCGGCAAACGGCTATATTTACAAGTCTTCGCTAAAATCATTTGCGCAAAGCAAACAAACTCAGTTTAAAACAGGCGACAGTTTAGTGCTTGAACAAGATGTTTCTAACCACTCAACTCTTTTGATGTTTACAAATCAAGGTAACTTTATTGCAGTGCCGATTTACAAAATTAACGAAAAGAAATGGTCAGAACTTGGAATTCACATTGGCCAAGTTGTGGAATTGGCCGATCAAGAGCGAGTAATCTATCCGTTTATTGTAAAAGATTTTGCAAAAAACTTAAAGTTTCTGCTTGCAACTAAACAAGGTTTTGCAAAACAAGTTTTACTTCAAGATCTTACTACTACTCGCTATACAAAACCTCAACGCGCAATTAAACTGGCCGCTAAAGATGAGTTAATCTCAGTTTCAGCCGGTCCAGTTAAATCTATTCTGTGCTTAACTAAAAAAGGCTATGGTCTGTGCTTCTCAGAATCTGAAGTTCCTGAATACGGACTATATGCATCTGGCGTCAGAGTAATTAAACTAGAAGACAAAGATGAACTAACGTCAGCACTGTTTGTCAATGAAGAAAGTCAAATTTTAATGCTGACCAACAAGGCAACTGTTTTTGTGAGAAATTACTTTGAACTTCCGCAAATGCAGCGCTACCGTAAAGGAAGTTTGGTGTATCAACGCCAAAAAACTCAACCTGCTGAACTAGTTTCTTGTGTTGCGGTAAACTCAAGTCAAAAAAACTTAGATGCAAATATTTTCTTTAAAGAAGTAGTTTTAACTAAAAAACTCACAGACCTTAAAAACTCAAATAAATTTGGACTTGCTTTAGAGGGAGTAAGTAAAGATAGTTTACCTTGGTTAATCGCAATTAAACAAGACTTGCTTGAAGATTTAAAACCTACTGAACAAAAACAAACAATTGAAATTACTAAAATTAAGAAAAAAGCCACTAAGATCTCAGAACAAGCATTTTCTGCTTTTACCGCTGAATTTGGCCTAGACCAGCCAAATCAAGATGATAAACAGAAAGACGAGCCTGCATACTCATCGCCTTTCTTTGATGATCTTGAATTTTAACAGTTTAAATATTTATTTTTTAAAAAAAGGAGCAATAAATATGAAAATTAAAGTACTTAATACAAACCAAACTTATGAATTTCCAAACGGTGCGTGTGCTTTAGATGTGCTTAAAGAAGTAAAGTTAGACTTTACACCTTTTGCCGTAAAAGCCAACCGTCGCCTACGCGAACTTACCTATCAACTGCACGCAGACTGCGAAATTGAGTTTTTATCGCATTCTGCGCGTTCTGCTAACCGAATTTATGAAGCCTCTTTGCGTTTTATTGTGGCGATGGCCTACAATCGGCTATTTAAAAGCCAAGTTAAGTTCAACTACAACGTTTCTATGTCAATTTTGGCAATTCCTAAAAAACTTGGCCGTAAACTAACTGAAAAAGACATTGAAGCGCTAGATAAAGAAATTAAGAAAATAATTAAAGCAGACTTGCCTTTTGAAAAAGTCTTAATTCCACTGGAACAGGCTGAAAACATCTACGCAAAACAAGGAGATTTAGATAAACTAGCTGTTTTAAATGTGCGTGAACAAGAATACGTAAACGCCTACAAAGTTGGCGATTACTACAACTATATGTATTCAAAAATGGTGCCAAGCACAGGTTATTTGAAAGACTACAAAATTTTTCTTTACGACGCTGGCTTTATTTTACAATACCCACGTGGTGAAGCGAATAGTCGTATTCCTGAGTTTTCTGCATCTTTAACTTACGCAAATACACTAAGAGAAGCCGCTGCTTGGTCTAAGTCAGTCGGAGTTGGCACAATTGCTGAACTGAACGAAAAAGCATTTGACCGCAAAAAAATTAGCGAGTTTATCAATATGTGTGAAATCAGACACACCAATAACTTCTTTAAAGTAGCCTCAGAAATTCTTGCGTATGGCTCAAAAAAACGCTTAATTTGCGTCGCTGGTCCTTCTTCTTCTGGCAAAACTACATTTGCAACTAGACTAAGATATACCCTGGCTTCACTAGGTGTTAAAACTTTAATGATTTCAATTGACGACTACTACGTTGAGCGTTCTAAAACTCCACGAGACGAAGACGGCAACCTAGACTTTGAAAGCCTATACGCCCTAGATATAGAACTATTTAATCAAAACTTATCTGACTTAATTCAAGGCAAACCAACCAGTTTACCAGTTTACGACTTTAAAACTTCCACACGTAGTTTCAAAGAACCACTTACTATTGACGCAACTACTCCGATCATCATTGAAGGTATCCATGCTCTTAATGAAGAATTAACTAAGTCAATTAAAAGAGACTTAAAATACAAAATCTTTATCGGACCACAAACTCAGGCACACATTGACTTCCACAACCCTATTTCCTTTACTGACTTGCGTTTACTTCGCCGAATTGTAAGAGACTCAAAATACAGAAATGCCAAAGCAACCGAAACTCTTTCAATGTGGCCGTCTGTCAGAAAAGGTGAGTTTAAGTGGATTTATCCAAACCAAGAAGGTGTGGACTTTGTTTTCAACACTGAACTTTCATATGAATACGCGGTTCTAAAAAAACACGCACTTCCACAACTTCAAGCCATTCCTCGTTCATCTGAATACTTTATTACTGCCAATCGTTTGGTTAAGTTCTTGAAATACTACGTAGACATTGACGACCAACTTGTGCCTTGCAACTCACTACTTCGTGAGTTTATCGGTGGTGCCTGCGTTTAGGCAACTACTTTATTTAAATGTTTTTACTTAAAAACATTGAACGCTTTACGCTGGATTTTTCTCAAATCAACAAACTAACCTCGCTTTACGCTAAACGCGGCCAAGAAACTTACTTCGCTGAGTTTTTCAAAAAATTCAAGCAAGCGCTCATCCCTGGTCTAGTTTCTGAAAACTCATACTATTTTTCTTGCATGTTTTCAGAACTAGATAAAGGCAAATTAAAAAAAATTACTTCAAACGACTACAAGCCAAACAACTTAAAGGAAAAATTTGTCCAAAACGCAAGAAAAATTATTTCGAGTATTCAACAAACCGCCGAAAAAGGTCTGCACAACTCAGATATTTATGCGTATGCCTCTGCCCTTGGCGATGGAATTCACGCAGTTTCTTTAAACCGAGCGCAGGTGAACCAATCAAGTTTTTTAGACGCAAGCGGAAAACCCCTTGGAATTGAGGCAAAACTTAGCGAAATTTGCACACTTTACAATACTTTATGTGTCAAAGAAATTGAAAAAGTTACGTTAATTTCTAATTTCTTAATTGACTACTACATGCTGGAGCCTTATCTTTTAAACCAAAAAGCTTTGTTTTGTTTGCTTGCCTTTAGACTTTTTAGCGCTGAGTTTAAGGTGTTTTCATACGTTTCTTTTTTTAAGTTCTTAGCACCACTTAGCACTCAACTAGACCAAGCCATGGCGGTGGCTAGCACTAACTGGCTGCATGGACACTCAGATACTTCCTTGCTTTTTGAGATTTTAACATCCGTGTGTTTCCAAGCTTATCAAGAGTTTGAAACAAAGGCTCACCAACATCAGTTTGAAGCAACTATAAATCGCAAAAACGACATCATTGGCCAAATTAGGAACTTTCAAGATACTTTCACCGTCGCTGATTTAAAAAAAGCCAACCCGCACATTTCGCTTTCTACAATTAACCGAACACTAAAAACCTTGAAAGATTCGGGTGAAATTATTTTAGTTGGCAAAGGTAAAAGTTCTTTTTGGCAAAAAACTCACACCACAACTAACTTGCTCCAGTCTTCGTTTTTCACGCAAGACTAATCCTTGGTTTTGTTAAAGTATAATTAACTTAACCTGCTATAAATTCAAAAATAAAGGAGAAAAATATGAATTTACTTAATTTTTTAACTAAAACTAACTCTGGTTTTAATTACTATGAACTAGTTGGAATTGCTGCTGGTATAGTAATTTTTATTTCGTTTACCTTCAGAAAAGACTTAATTATTCGCTCAGTTAACTCAGTTGGCTGTCTACTTTTCGTAACTTACGGTATTTTAATTAACGCACACTCAGTTTGGGTCATCAACGGTGCGCTTTTCTTATTTAACTTAGGAAATGTAATTTACGCTTTAGTCAAAGCCCATAAACAAAAAGGTTTACCGCAAACAGAGACTATAACTATTGATAAAGCCGAATACGACCGTCTAAAAGCACTAGAAGCCACTCAATCTAAATAAACTTAAACTTCTGCTTAAATGAGTTTAGCAATTAAAGTTGGCGAAAAATATCGCGAGACTATTTTGTTTAAAGTAGAGGATGTTCTTGCTTTTGCAGAAGTTTCTAAAGACAAAAATCCCTTGCATACAGATTCAGTCTACTGCAGGCAAACTAGATTTGCGAAACCTATTGTGCACGGTGCTTTGCTTTTTTCGCATTTTTCGCGAGTTTTTGGCACAATTTGGCCAGGCGAAGGCTCAATTTACTTAAAACAAAACATCGAATTTTTGAGACCTATTTTTGTCGGCGACGAATCTACATTAGAAATTGAATGTATAGACATTGACTCAGTTAAAAAAAAAGTTACTTTTTTGTGTACTTTCTTTAATTTAGAAAATAAAGTGGCTTGTCGTGGTGAAGCCGTGCTATATCTGCCTAATTTAGAAAAATAAAATGGATAAAACTGAAATTATTCAAAGTAAAATTCAACAGTACATTGACTTAAATGTCTTGCCTTTTGTAAAAGAAATTGAAACAAAAGGCACTTTTCCTGTGGATTTAGTTAAAGACATGCAAGCAAACTCTTTGTTCGGTTTAACTATTCCAGATGCCTACTTGGGTTCTGGTCTAGACTTTAGCCTGTATATTGACACAGTTTTAAGATTGTCTCAAGCAGACGCCGCACTTGGCGTAATTTTAGCCGCGCACACATCGCTTTGCGTAGCGCCGATTTTAAAGTTTGGAACAGATACACAAAAAGCCAAATATCTACCACAACTCGCTAAAACCAAACTAGGTGCGTTTGCTTTAACTGAAACCAATGCAGGCTCAAATCCTGCTGTTTTAGACACTTCCTTTGAAGAGCATTCAGACCACTTTTTGCTAAATGGCTCAAAATTATTTATTACCAATGCGCCATACGCCGATATTTATTTAGTATTTGCAAGAAACAGACACGCTGATAACCCCAGCCGCGCGATGGCTTGTTTTATTGTAGAAAAAGAAATGCCAGGAGTTTCTTTTGGAGAACCAGACAGTAAACTTGGAATTCGTCCTTCTTCTTCTTGTGAAGTTATACTTACAAACGTTAAAATTCCAAAAGAAAACTTACTCGGACAACTTGGCCAAGGCTACAAAATTGCTTTAACTACGCTAACTGGCGGCAGAATTTCAATTGCCGCACAAGCCCTTGGAATTGCAAAGGCTGCCTTAAAAGAAGTTGAGACTTATTCAAATCAACGCCGTCAATTTGGCCAAACTTTAGCAGAATTTCAACACACTCAATTTCGCTACGCTGAACTTAAAACTAAAATAAAAGCAGCAACACTACTGCTTCATGAAGCCGTTTCTACCTACCAAACACCTGATAACATCCAAGATTCTGCGATGGCCAAACTGTATTGTGCAAAAGTAGCGGTTGAGGCCGCTGACTTTGCTGTACAAATCCACGGAGGATATGGCTACATGACTTCGTTTATTGTGGAGCGCCTATACAGAGACGCTAAAATTACCGAAATTTATGAAGGAACTTCTGAAGTTCAAAAAATAATTATTGGCCAAACCCTGTTAAAGAAATGAAAACAGCAGTTTTAGTAAAAGTGGTTCCCAATACCACTAAGTTTGAGTTCAACAAAGAAACTAACACTTTAGTGCGTTCAGGTGAACAAATAATTAATCCAGACGACTTAAAAGCAATAGCACTTGCACAAAAATTAAATCTTGACATTGAAGTAATTTCAATGGCTCCACTTTTCCATAAACCTGTGCTGTCTTCAGTGTTTGCCTATAAAAATGTTAAAAAACTAATAATCTTAAGCGACCCTGCGTTTTCTGGTTCTGACACTGCTACAACTGCAAAAGTTTTAGCTGAGTTTTTAAAAACCCAAAACTACTTATACATTTTTGCAGGCTATCAAGCCTTAGACGGAGACACCGCGCAAGTCGGACCTTCAGTTTCTACACTGCTAGGTGAAACTTTGATATCTTGTGTATACGATATAACTAAACAAGCAAGTTCTCTAAATGCTTATGTAAACTCAGATTTTGGCGATTTAGAGGTAAAAATTCCGAAAAAAGCGCTAATTACCGTGACTTCTAAACAAGCGACATCACCAGTTTTAGACCTTACTAATTTAAATAATTTAAATGACGAAAACATCCAAACTTACACTAATCAAGACCTAAAGATAGAAATAACTGAACTTGGCTTAAAAGGCTCACCTACCAGAGTTAAAAAAACTTTTTTAAAAACTTTTCCCAAAAAATCTGCAGAAGTTTTGAAAGTTGACGCAGACTCAGCTGCCACTGTTTTGGCCAAAGAATTTAAAGAGTTTTTAAAATAAGGATATACACATGAAAAATATTTTTATTTTAGGTTTTTTAAACCAAGACAAACAAATAGTTTCTGGAACTTTTGAACTGATTTCTGAAATCAATCAAAAAAACTTAGAGTCGACTATAGTCAACGCCCTAATTTTAACAGACACAGACTTACCAACTATAGAAGAAGAAAAACTAAAAAACTTTGGTTTTAGCCACTCATACATCTTAACTTTACCAAAAGACTACTTTTTAAATGTTCAAGCAACTGGCAAAACTATCTTTAACTTATTTAAAAATTTACCAACTCCAGATATCTTTTTGTTTCCATCTAGGATTTTTACTCGCAATTTAGCCCCTGTCTTGGCAACCCACTTCAAAGCAGGGCTAACCGCGGATACCACAGGACTAGAAATTGAAGCAACCGCTGATTCACTTAAGCTAACTGCTGTCAGACCTGCTTTTTCTGGAAATATTTACGCAGAAATTATCTACCCCAATTCTTTGGTGCAAATGGCTACAGTTAGACAAGGGCTATTTGAGTTAAAAGAAAAGCCAAACTCTAAGATGCAAGTCACAAAAATTCAGGCAGGTCAAGTCAAAGAACTTAACTTTAAACCAATCTTAGGTAAAGGCAAAGAAACTTTTTCATTTCAAGGCAAAGAAATTATTTTTGACTTAGGTCGCGGTGCTGAAAGTTCTGTCAAATACTTTGATTATTTTTTAAATCACCCAAAAGTCGCAGTTGGTGCAACCAGAGGATTGGTGCAAAAATCGGTGTTTGCTAAAAACAGACAAATCGGTCAAACTGGCTCCGCAGTTGCTCCTAACTTACTAATTTGTTTCGGAGTTTCTGGGTCAAGTCAACATTTAGCCGGTATTCATAAAGCGAAAAAAATTATTTCGGTTAACATAGAAGAAGCAGCACCGCTTAATCAACACGCAGATTTAGTGATTGTCGGAAATGCCAACGAAATAATTCCTAAGTTTATCAAACTAATTTCTAAAAAGGAGATTTAAATGCAAAACAAAGTCTACATTGTTGCCAAAGGCCGCAGCGCAATTGGTAATTTTGGCCAAACCTTGGCCGGCCAAAGTATTACTAAAATCAGTGCACAAGTGTTATCTGGTCTGCTTGAAAAATACAAAATCAACAAAGCAGAAATTCAAAAAATAGTCTTTGGTCAAGTTATGCAAAGTGCGTGCGGTCAAAACACCGCAAGACAAATTGCGCTCGAAACTGGACTAAGTCCAAAAACCACCGCCTTTACCGTAAACATGGTCTGTGGCTCTGGTATGCAGGCAATAGTTTCGGCTTACCTTGATATACTTTCTGGCAAAACTGACTTAGTTGTAGCCGGCGGCGGTGAGTTTATGTCAAATGTACCACACGCTATTTTAAACTCAAGGACAGGCACTAAATATGGACCTCTTAAAACTCTTGATTTAATTGAGTCAGACGGGTTGACCGACTCTTTTTTAAAAGAACCGATGGGTCTTTTAATGGACAAAATAGCCACTAACCTAAATATTACTAAAGAAGAAGCAGCTATTTACTCAGATACTTCACACAAAAAGGCTTGCCAAGCCCAAAATAATGTATTTAAATCAGAAATTATTCCAGTTTCTGTCAAGCAAAAAAAAGCAGAAATTAGTTTCACAAAAGACGAACACATCAGACCAGAGACTACTGCAGACACTATCTTAAAACTACCTTCTATTTTTTCAAAAGACGGAATTACTAATGCTGGAAACGCATCTGGTATAAACGACGGAGTTGCCTTTGTTTGCTTGGCTTCAAGCGCTTATTTGGATAAACACCCAGAACTAGAGCCACTTGCTGAAATCGTAGACTTTGCAGAAGTCGGAGTAGAGCCGGAAAGTTTTCCAATTGCTCCGTTTTTTGCAATTAAAAAACTAATTGATGCCAATAAACTTAATCTTAAAGACTTTAATTTATTTGAAATCAATGAAGCGTTTGCACATACTGTTATCGCCAACTTAAAGTTGTTAGCAAAAGAATACAAAGTTCCATACAGCACTTTAAGTGAAAAAACTAATGTTTGTGGTGGTGCGGTAGCACTTGGGCATCCACTTGGTATGTCCGGGGCTAGAGTTGTGGTATCTCTTATCACTCAGTTTGAACATTTTAATTTAGATACAGGAATAGCCTCACTTTGCATAGGCGGTGGTCAAGGAATTGCACTTTACTTAAGAAAAGGAGCACAAAATGTCTAGATTTAAAGACAAATTAGTTTTAATTACTGGTGCAGGACGCGGAATTGGCAAGGAATGCGCACTTCAGTTCTTAGCAGAAGGTGCAAAAGTAATTGGTCTTGCTTTGCATCCTTTAAACTACAGCCATCCAAATTTATTTGGCTATTGCTTAGATGTTTCTGATCGCATGCAAATTCAGTCACTTTTGCCAGAAATTATTGCCAAGCACGGAATCCCTGAAATTCTTGTCAATAACGCCGGAATTACTAAAGACAGTCTAACTCAAAAAATGCAAGATGAGGACTGGGACAAAGTAATTTCTGTGAACTTAACTGGAATTTATAACTTAACTAAACCGCTTATACCTGAATTTTTAAAAACAGGCAAAGCCCAAATTATTAACATTACTTCAATTGTTGGACAATATGGAAACATTGGCCAGGCTAATTATGCAGCGGCTAAAGCCGGAGTAATTGGCTTAACTAAGACCTGGGCAAAAGAGTTCGCACGTAAAGGTACAAATATCCGAGTAAACGCAGTTGCACCTGGTTTTATTTTAACTGACATGATGAAAACGGTGCCTGATACCTTACTTGAAAAGTTTAAAGGACAGACCATGTTAAACCGACTAGGCGAACCTAAAGAAGTTGCAAGCGTTGTGTTGTTTTTGGCATCTGACGACTCTAGCTACATAACTGGCGCAACAATTGATGTAAACGGTGGAATGCGACTTTAAAAAACGATTTTCTAACTTATTTATACTTTAAATTAAACTTAAATTTTGTTATACTATTTATTAGTCAAAAAGGAGAATTTAAATGGCAAAAAAATATGTTTATGCATTTAGTGAAACTAACGAGTCAATGCGTAATCTTTGCGGTGGTAAAGGTGCTAACCTTGGCCAAATGACCCAACTTGGATTACCAATTCCTCAAGGTTTCACAGTTACAACTGAGGCTTGTACAAAATACTATAAAGACGGCGAACAAATTTCTACATCAATTCAAAAAGAAATTCTAGACGCAGTTAAAGCCTTGGAAAAATTAACAGGTAAAAAATTCGGAGATCCAAAAAATCCGCTTTTAGTTTCTGTAAGAAGTGGTGCCAGAGTATCAATGCCAGGTATGATGGACACAATTTTAAACTTAGGTCTAAATCCAAATGTAGTTGATGGACTTAGTCAAATTACTGGCAACCGTCGTTTTGCCAACGACTCATACCGTCGTTTCATTCAAATGTATTCAGACGTTGTAATGGGTGTTGAAAAACGTAACTTTGAAAACATTATTGACGAACTTAAAGCACAAAAAGGCGTAGCACAAGACTCAGACTTCACAGCAGAAGACTTAGACGAAATGATCGCTCGCTTTAAAGAACTTTATAAAAAAGAAATCGGCGAGGACTTCCCAACCGATCCATTTGTGCAACTATTTGGTGCAATTGGTGCGGTTTTTAAATCTTGGAACAACCCACGTGCAGACTACTACCGTAAAATGAACAACATTCCTTCATCTTGGGGAACTGCTGTTAATGTTCAATCAATGGTATTTGGTAACTTTTCTGATAAATCAGGTACAGGTGTTGCCTTTACTCGCCACCCTTCAACTGGTGAGGCTAAAGTATTTGGTGAATACTTAATTAACGCTCAAGGTGAAGACGTAGTTGCTGGTATCCGCACTCCACAAGCTCTTGACACCCTTAAAGACGTAATGCCTGCTTGCCACGCTGAGTTTATGCGTCTGGCTGCCTTGTTGGAAGAACATTTCCGTGATATGCAAGACATTGAGTTTACTATTGAAAATGAAAAACTATATTTCCTTCAAACTAGAAACGGAAAAAGAACAGCACCTGCTGCTCTTAAAATCGCAGTTGACTTAGTTAACGAAGGTAAAATCACTAAAGAACAAGCAATTACTCGTGTTGAGCCTGCTCAACTTGAAAATCTCCTTCACCCACATTTCTCAGCATCTGCTTTAAAAACTGCTAAACTTGCCGGCAAGGGCTTGCCAGCATCTCCTGGTGCTGCAACTGGACAAGTAGCCTTCTCTGTTGCTGAAGTTCTTCGTCTAAAATCAGCAGGTAAAAAATCTGTGTTAGTGCGTTTGGAAACTTCACCTGAAGACATTGAAGGTATGCACGTTGCCGAAGGTTTCTTAACTGCTCGTGGTGGTATGACTTCACACGCAGCCGTAGTTGCTCGTGGCATGGGTAAAACTTGTGTTGCTGGTTGCCATGACCTGCAATTTTTATCTGACGGAACTTGTCGTCTAGGCGGCGCTGAAGTCAAAGAAGGCGACTACATTAGTATTGATGGTTCAACTGGTTCTGTTTACCTTGAAAAAATTGAAACTGTACCTGCAGAAATCTCTGGCGACTTTGAAACATTCATGGGCTGGGTTGACGAAGTTCGCACCCTTGGTGTGCGTGCTAACGCCGAAACTCCAAAAGATGCACGACAAGCAATCTTGTTTGGTGCCGAGGGTATTGGTTTAATTCGTACAGAACACATGTTCTTCGACTCAACTCGTATTAAAGCGATTCGTGAGTTTATTGTATCTGCTACTGCTGAACAAAGAAAAGTAGCACTTGAACGTATTCTGCCATATCAACAAAAAGACTTTGAAGACTTAATTGAAACAGTAGAAGGCAGAGCGATGACCATTCGTTATCTAGATCCACCTCTACATGAGTTTATTCCAAAAGAGTCTAAAGAAATTGAAGAGCTTGCTCGCGAACTTAAAGTTGAATTAAAAGAACTTTACAGTGTAATTGCTTCTCTTCACGAAGAAAACCCAATGATGGGTAACCGTGGTTGTCGTCTAGCAGTTCGCTACCCTGAACTTGCTGAAATGCAAACTAAAGCGGTAATTACTGCCTACATCGCTCAAACTAAAAAACACCCTGAATGGAAATTAGTTCCAGAAATTATGATCCCGTTAGTTGGTGAACTTCGTGAATTTCAATTCGTTAAACAAACTGTATGCAGAGTTGCAGACCAATTGATCAAAGAAGCCGGAGTTAACCTTGAATACAAAGTTGGTACAATGATTGAAATTCCACGTGCTGCTATTTTGGCTGACAAAATCGCGAAAAATGCTGACTTCTTCTCATTTGGAACCAACGACTTAACTCAGTTAACTTTTGGTTTTTCAAGAGACGATGCTGCTAACTTCTTACCTGCTTATTATGAAAACAAGATTTATGAGTTTGACCCTTTCCAACAAATTGATCCAGAAGGTGTGGGTGAACTTGTGAAACTTGCTACTAAACTTGGCAAAAAAGGCAACAAAGCACTTAAACTTGGAGTTTGTGGTGAACACGGTGGAAACCCATTTTCAGTTGAGTTCTTCCACAACGCAGGTATTACCTACGTTTCATGTTCTCCGTTTAGAGTTCCAGTTGCAAGACTAGCCGCTGCTCAGGCAGAACTTAAAAACCCTCGTAAAAAATAGGTATCTAATTTGATTAAAAAAGTAGTCTTTGCTTCCAAAAGACTACTTTTTTATACTAAAAACACACAAAAATTACGTTTAAATTCAATTATTCAAGGAGTTTTATATGACTAAAAAAAATTATTCTGTTGTTAATTTAGTCGCAATTGTTGTAGCCGTAATGTTGGCGGCTTTCGCGATATTTGCAGAAATTCATGCTTTAATTGGTGCAATCAACCAATACCGCAACAAAGCCTTAACAATTGGTGACCTAATGATTAGTTGGGTTCGCTTTGTTACCCTAATCTTTCTTTTAACCGCAGTACTGCTTTCTTCATTTTCAGATAAAGTTTTTGCAGGGCTAGTTATTTTATTTTTAGACTTTTATTTAATTAAGGTCGCTGCTTTTTTTAACTTAGTGATGCGCGGTCAGTTTTCATTCAAACAACACTATCCAATGTTTATCTCAGTATTTTTAGCAATCCTGTTGGCTGTGTTAATAGCGCTGGTATTTATGTTAAAACGACCAGTACTTTACCGTCTACACTTTGTTCATTATCTGCCAATAATCGGTACTTCTATTTTCTTTTTGGCCTACAGCGGCGCAGAACACGCGCTTTACTTGTCGCTTGCTATGTTAGTGGCTGTGTTAACCGGTCAAAAGATTGTGTCTGGTATCATTTTCGTATCTCGCTTTACTTTCCCAATTATCGAGCTAATTGGCGGACTTCACAAAAACCAAGGAACCCGCATTTACTACATAGTTCGCTGGGTAATTGCTTTTGCCCTACTAGCCGCTGCTATCTCTTATCTTTCTTACGTTATTACTACCTACTTTCAAACTAGAGCAAGAGAAAAAAGAGGACGCAGAACTAAAGTAGAAGTTCAAACCACAAAAGCTAATTAAAATTGAAAGAACTTACCCTAATTGTTGGTGCGATGTGCGCTGAGCTAACTTATTTTAAAAATAAGTTAGATAACCCTAAACGTTTTTTTTCAGACGTTGAACTTTATACTGGCACGCTAAATAAAAAACTGGTTGCAATTCTTTATACCGGGATTGGTAAAACTAATGCTGCCTTTGCTTTAACTGAAGCACTTTTTGTGCTTGAGCAAAACGCATTCTCTGTTAAAAAAATTATCAACATCGGTTTAGCTGGTGGTTTTGGACTAAAGTTAGGCGAAATAGTTCAAGTTAAACACGCTACTTTTTCTGACTTTGACTTATCAGTATTCAACGACCCAGTTCCGAGTTTTGACTTAAAGTTAGCAACTAAATTAAAACTGTCTGAGGTTGTCTGTTTTTCAGCAGACCGTTTTGTAACTAACCCGCTTGACAGCAAAGAGTGCACCTATATTTGTGATATGGAATTAACTTCTTTGGCGCAAATTGCCGAAATCAAGCAAATTCCGCTGACAGCCTTTAAAATTGTCTCTGATTTACTCGGTTCTAAGTCTAGTCAAATTAACGACTATTTTCACTCAAAACGCCCAGAGAATATGGCTAAACTAGAAACTGTTTTGTTTGCGTGCTTGGAGGCTTAATGTGAAAAAAGGAATAATTTTAATTGGAGATTTATTTGAAGAAACCGAGGCCTTGGTCACTAGAAACATTTTACTTAGAGCCGGGATGGAAGTTAGTTTAGTCTCGTCTTCGGATAAAACGATATGTGTAAGTTCGAATGGACTGAAAGTAGAGACTAAATACTTAATTTCTGAAGTTAACGCCAAAGACTTTGACTTTGTTGCAGTAGCCGGTGGTCAATGGGTGTCTGAACTAATTAAAACACCAAGTTCAAATCAGTTCAAAGCAATTATTGCTTTAATTCAAGACTTTGCTGAACTTAAAAAAACGATTGCAGCAATTTGCGCAGCACCTGTGTTTTTAGCCTACGCAGGTTTACTTGACCACACAGAGTTTACTTGTTTTCCTGGCTTTGAGAAATATATGCAAGGTACATACTTAAATGTGCCAGCAGTTCATGCAAATAACTTAGTCACTGGACATTCCAGTGGCTATTCACATGAGTTTGTTCTGCTTTTACTAGAAGTTCTCTACAGTTTAGAGAACCGAGAGAAAGTAGAAAACCAACTTGGTCTAATTAAATAAATTAAACAGAGGTGTATTTTGGATAAATTAAAGCAATATAATTATCGCAGTGCAAGAAAATCAATCATCGCAGCAATTATTATGTATTTTATAATCATTGCAATCTTTGCTGCAATCTTAATTACTACCAGCTTTTTAGATATAGGTCCAAGTATTGATCCGGATACTGGTATAGCTAAAAATAAATCTATTATTATTTTGTATTTACCAGTATATGTTTCGCTATTTGTTGCAATCGGAATTTCTGGACTATTGCTCCTAATTTTCTACATTTTATCTATCGTTCAAGCGTTTAAAGCACTAGTTTACGACATTTTGCTAATAGTTGGTTTATTTATGCCACTATTTGGACTAATTGCACTATTTATTAAATTAGTTTATGTAAATAAAAAAATTGCCGAACTTAAGTTTGATGAAATGAAACCTTTAGAGGTAGCAAAATAGTTTTAAAAATTATTTGATTTTTTTTATAAAAATGTATACTGGTTAAGAGGTGTTAAATGAATTCAACAAAACTTTCTAGTTATATGAGCGCTAAAAAAGCACTTAAAACAACTATAATTCTTTACTTTATTTTAATAGGTCTGGCTATTTTAATCCCAGTTCTACTAGTCGCTTTAACAGGAGTTACTGCTGGTTCTATTGCTGGCGGTCTTGGTTTAAATGTCAGCGCTAGTTCAATCCAAGGTTCTTCTTCTTCATCCGGTATTACTGCTATTTTTGGCTCTTATTTAATTTTATTTTTAGTTTTATTCCTAGCAACTGGAGTTATTGGCATAGTGACTTTTATATTCTACATTATTTCAATTGCTAAAGCCTTTGAAGGCAAAGCAGGGGATATTTTACTAATTCTGGGATTCTTTATTAGTCTTCTTGGCTTTATAGGTTTGTTTGTTAAACTAAGTTATGTTAAAAGCCAAATCAGACAACTTGAATCTTACGATTATCAATACTAATTTTTATTAGTAAAATTATTTAGCGAAACCAAAGCAAAAAAAGCACAAATTATCTCAATTTTGGGTAATTTGTGCTTTTTAATTTGAAAAAATTTTTTGACTTAGTTTTCCAGATTAGCACTTAGTGCAGCTTTGATTTTTTCTTCAAAACTAAAGGGTGCTTCTTTAGAACCAAATCTTTCTATAACTTCGCCTTGTTTGTTGACTAAAAACTTAGTGAAATTCCACTTAATTCGGCCGCCTGGCACCACTTCTTTTAAGTATTTGTAAAGTTCAATCGCGTCTTTGCCATTAACCTTAATTTTAGAAAATTGTGGAAAGGTTGTATTGAAATTCATCACACAAAAATTGTGAATTTCAGAATCGGTGCCAGGTGCCTGCATCAAAAACTGATTGCAAGGAAAATCTAAAATTACAAATCCAAGGTCTTTGTACTTTAAGTAAAGTTCTTCAAGTTCGGTGTATTGTTTAGTAAAACCACATCTAGTTGCAGTGTTTACAATCAACAATACTTTTCCTTTATAGGCATCTAGTTTCAGGTCTTGGTTGTCTTGTGTCTTTACGACAAAATCATATACGTTCATAAATCACTCCTTTTCGTTTAACAGCATTTTATCAATTTCTGCTTTTTGTTCAACAATTCTTTTAATTAAGGTAGAATTCCGCTGTTGCTTGTCTACAGTGCACATTTTAAGTTGACTAGGCTCACCAATTATAAATAATTTTTCTTTAGCACGAGAAACTGCTGTATAAAGTAGTTCATTGGTCAGCATTATATAAAAACGGCTTAGTAAAATAACAACTGCCATTTTATATTCAGAACCTTGTGATTTATGGATAGTCGAAGCATAGGCAAGTTCTGTGTCTTCTTTAATCTCAACAGGCAAAGATACTAAATTATCGCCGATTTTTAGTACAAAAGTTTTTGCCTGAATATCGACAACTTTGCCGATATCTCCATTCATTACTCCGTGAACAGGGTAGTTTTTTGTAATCATAAGTTTGTCGTTAATATAAAAGCGCGAGTCTTTTTTAATCTCTAAAAAGCGGTCTCTGTTTTCATATGGAATAAAGTAGTTTTGACAAATTTTGTTAATATCATGAACTCCACATTCTCCTTCTTTCATCGGAATCAAGATTTGAAAGTCTTGGTAAATATCTATATTTTGCTTTTCGCATAGTTGCAAGAAGTTAACGATGTTATTGCGGATATATTCAACTGAGCATTCACCTATACTTAAATCTTTACTTATATAATTTTTGAAATTAGTTTCATTTACTTCCTTATTTTTTAGAGCTGAGATTAAAGGAACGATGCCAGAATCTTTACTTTGCCTGCAAATTTGACTTAAAGTAGTCACGGGAAAACACTTTGAGTTAATTGAATCGGTTAAAAATAGCCCTGGTTGGATACTTGGCAACTGGTGACCGTCTCCAATAAAAACGACTTTTGTATTTTTATCAATAGCCTTAAGCAAAGCGTCAGCTAGGCGAATATCTAGCATTGAGGCTTCATCTACAATAATTAGGCCGACGTCAGTAAAACGATCATTTTCGTTTTTTTTGAAGTAATAAGAATGTTCATCATCTTGAGCCGGAATCCACTCAAGTGCTGAGTGAATAGTAGAAGATTCATCTCCTGTGCTTTCATAAATTCGCCGTGCTGCGCGGCCAGTTGGTGCTAATAGCAAGTTTTTTACTTTAAACTTATTAGTTTTGTCTTTTCTTGCATACTCAAGATAAATGTCGTTAACTGCTTTTAAAATAGTAGTTTTACCGGTACCTGGTCCACCAGTGATAAAAGAAAGCGAGTTAGTTAAAGCCATCTTAATGGCTTTAATTTGGTCATCAGTGTAAGAAATTGCGTTTTCATTTTCTTTTATTTCAATTTGTTTATCTATGTACTCACTCGGCAAAGAGTTTGTGTTGTTTGCAAATATATTGTTAAGCATTTTAGCAACATTAACCTCTGCTTTATAGATCTCTGGTAAATACACAAAGCCATTTTCAAAAAACAAACGCTTCGCAAAAATTAAGTTATCAATTGCAGTTTTCAAAGGATATTCACTAATTTTGTATTCATCAATTTTCTTTAAGAAAGTTTCGGTTTCTTGGATTAACACATCCTTAGTGTAATAGCTGTGCCCATCAATTGAATACGCACTAATCACGTGAAAAATTGCTTCTTCTGCACGTTTTAAGTCAGTTTTTTCAATACCTAGCGCTAAGGCTACTAAATCTGCTTTGATAAAACCAAAGCGGTTAATTTTTTTAGCCAAAATATATGGATTTTTCTTGATTTCTAGAACAGCATCGGGTAGTTTCTTAAAAATTTGTGCAGCAAAACGAGCAGAAATCCCGACTGATGTTAAGAAATTTAAGATCTCAACCTCTTTGAAGTTATCTTGAACTTTCTTAGTAATTTCTAAAATTACACTGTTTGAAAAACCAAGGCTATTTAAACAACTTGGGTCTTCGTTGATTTTTTTAACAGCATCACTGCCAAGTGCTTCCCAAATTTTAGTTGCTTTAACTCTACCAACTCCTTGAATGTTAAGTGCTTTAAAAAGATTTACCAGTTGCTCTTCTGTGGTGCCGTGCGGGATTGAAAAAGAAATTAGTTTGTAAGTTTTAAAAACAGGGTGTGGGATTTTGGTGTGAGTAACTTCATAAGCAGCACCAGCGCGCAGAGGTTTTCCATTTGAAAACGCCTGGAAATTACCAATAATTCTAATACCTTCTTTTTCACCTTCTGCTTTAAACAAACAAATCATGTACTCAAGACCAGTCTTTAAGGTTTTTAGAAAAATAAGTTGGCGAGTTGTAGTGTTTTCAGTTTTTTCGTTCACCTTAATACCTCCTTAAATCAGAGTCCATATACACTTCTTTAATACGACCAGCCCCAAGGCAAATGTCACCGTTATATAGCACTAAAAACTGGCCAGGTGTAACTGCTTTAGTTGGTTTATAGTAAACTTTAGCCGAGTTGTTTTCTAAAAACTCAACTTCAACTTCAATGTCTTCTTGTCTGTAGCGAAATTTAGCCAAGTACTTACCATTTTGTTTTGGTGCTCTGAAAACCAAATTATCAATAAAACAGTTGTTTGAATGCAAATATTCTAAATTACTTTCAGGTGCCACTATAAGAGTATTTTCTTCGGGGATTTTGCCAACTACGTAAAAAGGTCCGTCAAACTCATAGGTTTTGCCCAAACCTATACCTTTTCTTTGCCCAATTGTATAGTTAATTAAGCCAGTATGTGTACCTGCAATACGGCCATCTAAAAATTTAATTGGACCTGTTGCAGTTTTTAAATAGTTAGCCAAAAAACTTTGAAAATTACGCTCACCAATAAAACAAATTCCGGTTGAGTCTTTTTTTGCACGGTTTGCCAAACCAGTGGCCTCAGCAATTGCTCTGACTTCTTTTTTAGTTAAACTACCAACTGGGAAAATTGCTTTTTTTAATTGTGCATCAGTAAGTTGCGACAAAAAATAAGTCTGGTCTTTGTTTTTATCTATGCCTTTTAGAAGCATTTTTTTACCGTCTATTATTTCAGTTCTAGCGTAGTGTCCCATTGCAATAAAGTCAGCACCTAGTTGTTCAGCGTACTCCAAAAAGACCTTAAACTTAATTTCGTTATTACAAAGCACATCTGGATTGGGTGTGCGATTAGCCTTAAACTCGGCTAAAAAATACTGAAACACACGGTCCCAGTATTCTTTTGAAAAATCTACTCTAACTAACTCAACCCCAAGTTGTCTGCAAACAGCCTCAGCATCTTTGGCGTCTTTTTCTTGTGGACACACGTCGTCATTTAAATTAGGGTTGCCAAGGACATCAAAATTAGTAGTGCTGTCCCAATTTTTCATGTAAACAGGGATGCATTTATAGCCTTGGTCTAAAAGTAGTTTTAAGGAAACTGCAGAATCTACACCGCCAGACATTCCAAGTACTACTGTTTTTTGTTGATTTTTTTGCATACCTGCTCCTTTCGTTTATTTTTACTTATTTAAAATATTCGTTATCAGGTTCTATGAAAAAGTCTGTGAGTTTTCTTTCAAAAAACTCAATGTGCAGAGGAAATGCAGAGCGCTTAAATGCATTTTTAAATACTCTGGTTTCAACTGTATTTAGAATTTTTTGTTTTTCTTCTTTATCTAATTTATTGCCAAAAAGTTCATCAATCAACTCAAGACTAAACTCTTTGCCTTGAAAACAAAAAGCATTTAAAACTTCATCTATATACGCATAATTACCTAAAATCTCTTCAGTGTTTTGGTTTGGCAGAAGTTCGGGAGAAATGGGTGCTGCTAATATTTCTTGAATAACTTTTCTTTGGTCGTAAAACTGGTTTTTAGCAAGGTATGCTAAAACTGCTTTAATTTCTGACTTAAATAGTGTTGCGTTTGTTGCAAACAATCCAAATAGATCTGCACCAACTGTACCGAAGCCCAAAAGAATTTCAGAAAGGTCAGAAGTATTTAGAACAACCCCGTTTACTTTGTTAGCTGCGTTTAGTAAAAGTAGAGTTCTAACTCTAGCCTGAGTGTTTTCGTAAATCACATCTTTTTCAAAGTGCCTAGTTTGATTAAATATAGTTTGGCAAATCTCGTCAATCTTAATGATTTTTGGAGTAAGACCTAAACTTTTGCATAATTTTGTCGCTCGCTCAACACTCCCTTTGTTGTTAACACTTGGCAAAATTAGTGGAAAAATATGGTTTTGCGGATCTACATTTAGTCTTCTGCAGGCAAGGTAAGCGAACAATATAGTTATGGTTGAGTCTAGACCACCTGAAATTCCTATTACAAATTTATTTGGAGTAAGTTGAGTTAATTTATCTGCCAACTGTCTTTCGGCGGTGCTGATAATATAGTTAATTTTGTTATCTGGAAGCGCTAAGGTTTTGTTTTTATTTTCTATTTTTAGCTGAGTAATTTTATCTTTTAAAAATTGACGATAGTCAATAAAAACAGAGTGTTCAACAAAAGAAAGTACACGGTCTGAGTAATTTAAAATGTGGTTGTTAACTAAAAACACTACAGTGTCTAGTTCAGGAATTTTGTCTAGTTTTTCTTTTAGATAAGACAGGGCATTTACGTTAAATTCGCTGTAGAAAATTAAGTCAGACTTTGAGTGTAAAATAATGTCTTTTCTACTTATAAAGCGATTTAAACCAGTTTTAACTAAAGCATTTAAAACCTCGTAAATTTGGTCAATATTTTTTTTAGGATTTAAAACATACGGTCTGTCTATATGAAAATTAGTTAGTTCTGTTAAGTCAAAAATCCCAGTTTCACAGCCATTTTTTAAATAGTTGTTTTGAAAAATTTCTTTAGCAGGCTCGGGAACAAAGTCCAAAAACTTATCTGGATTGTTGCGAATCATACTAGCCGAAACATCCATTTCAAATTCAATATATTTAGCCTTTATAGCTTCTGTTAACTTAACTTGATAGCCCGGTCTTTTAAAAATTAAAAACTCATATGTAGACAGTAGTTCTTTGTAGTTAATCCATCTACCAATATTCAAAGCATTGTCAGCGCCCATTACAAAAACTGGCTTAGTTTTATATTTTTCAGTCAAACGTTTTAATGTGCTAAGAGTTCCTAGATACTCAAAGTCATTTAGTTCAATTTCATCAACTATTACTCTTTCGTTGTTTTTAAAAACAGCCTTTAGCATAGATAGTCTTAAAGTATTTGGCATTAGGCCTGTTTTTTTGTAGTTAATAGAACAAGGAACTACAATTACTTTTGACTCAGGATAAGTCTCTAAAATTTTTTCAATAATGCCGACATGGGCAACAGTAACCGGGTTAAAAGACCCACCGTAGATAAAATATTTCATAATTTTTCAATCACCCTCAATTTAGCTGAGTGAGCACGCGGATTTAAAGCGCACTCCTTTGAGTTTGGCAGTATTACTTTCTTAGTAATTAGTGCAAACTCTTTTTTCTTTTCAAGTAAAACAGGCAGACCAAGAGGGGTTTTTTCTTCAGTTAAACTTCTGAACTGTTCTTTGACAATTTTGTCTTCAAGAGAATGAAAAGAAATCACACAAAGTCTGGCGTTTTTTTTAAGTAAAGCAAAAGACTGGGCCAAAGCAGACTTTAAAACGTTTAGCTCATCGTTTACTTCTATTCGCAATGCTTGAAACACGCGCTTTGCAGAGTGTCCTTTAGTTTTAAAGTTAACGGTGTCACAAATTGACACTAAATGCTCAACTGTTTGAATTGGTCTTTGTTCAACAATTTTTTTAGCCAAAATATTGCCGTTTTTCTCTTCACCGTATTTAAAAAAAATATCTGCGAGTTCTTTTTGTGTGTAGTTATTCAAAATATAGTCAGCCGTTAAACTTTGTTCTGTGTTCATCCGCATATCAAGGTTTTTGGAATTTATATACGAAAAACCTCTTTCAGGAGTATCTATTTGCATACTACTTAGTCCAAGGTCAAAAAGCACACCATTTACTTTACTTTGCCCTACTGAGTTTAGTTTTCCCGTAATTTCTGCGAAATTTGCGTTAAAAATCGTGAAGTTAGAAAAGCTTTTTAGTCTTTTTTCAATTAAAGTGCAGGCAGTTTTGTCAGTGTCAAAAATATAAAGGTGCCCAGTTCCGTTTAACTTAGTTAAAATAGCCTCGGAATGTCCCCCAGCACCACCAGTTGCATCAACGTAAACGCCGTCTGGCAAAATATTTAAATTATCTATACATTCTTGTTTTAAAACTGAGATATGTGGTGTTTCCATATGACAATTATACCCCTAAAAATTCAATTTATTTGCCAAATAAACGAGTATTTTGACTAAATTAAAATAAAAAAAGTGGCGAACCACTTTCTTTATTTTCTTAAGCCTAATTTGGCAACGATTGCACGATAACGTGGAACATCGCTGTTAAGTAGATAGTTTAACAAACTACGACGTTTACCAATTTTCATGTAAAGACCACGTTTTGAGTGTAAATCTTTTTTGTGCACTGCTAAATGTTGAGTAAGTTGTTTAATTTCCTCAGTTAGTAGAGCGATTTGCACTTCAGGTGAACCTGCGTCTTTATCATTGATGCGGTTATCGCGAATAATTTGTGCTTTTAATTCTTTTGTTAAAGCCATAATTATTTCTCCTGTCACAGTTGCTAAAGAAAGAGGTAAAAAAGCCTAAATCCTTGCAAAAGTCTTAAAAATTATACCATATCTATGCTTGGATTTGTCAAAATAATGTCTTGGTTAAAATACGAAAGTAGCAACTAAAAGGTAAATTGAAACTGCTAAAAAGTCGTTTAGCGTAGTTAAAGCAGGACCGGTTACATCGTTTGGTGAAATTTTAACTTTTTTAGCAAGCAGTGGAATTACTGTGCCAATTATTGCCGCGATAACCATTGACAAAAACATGGATATTCCGACGCAAAATGCCATATTAAACGCTAAATAGGGATGTTTATCAAAACCTTTGAAATGTCCATATTTAGTGCCAATTGCTACAAACGAAAAGACGATGGCAAATGCAAAAATCGCCGAAATCACAGAGTTTATAAAGGCTATCGTAATTTCTTTTAAAATATGCTTATAAACTACACTTCGCTTATTTAATTTATCTTTAGAAATTAAGATAATCGTGAAACCCATTGACTGACTACCAATGTTGCCAGCCATATCTAAGAGTAGCGCTTGAAATAAAATTAAAATAGAAACTTTTTGAATAATTGAGTCAAACACTAAAATAAATCTGGCAATAAGTAGTGCCAAAACTATTGAAACCACTAACCACGGAAGTCTATATAAAAACTTTTTAAAAGGTGGAGTGTCTATATCCATTTTTTGAAAACTTTGTAGTTTCAAATACTCTTTTTCGGTTTGCTCAACGATTTCGTCTAAAATATCGTCAGCAGTAATTATGCCAAGCATGTTTTGTTTTTCGTCAACTACTGGCATTGCAAGCAAGTCATATTGGCGAAATACACCAATTGCTTCTTTGATGTTCATGGTATCCTTTAAGAAGTGATATTCATAAATAATGATGTCTTTGAGTGAGTCTTGACTGCGTGCTTTAATTAAATCTTTTAAGTCAATTACGCCTTTTAACTTATTTTTTGCGTCAACAACGTAAACAAAGTCAATAAAGTCAGTTTCTTTGGTGTGTCTAAGAACGTAGTCGGTTGCTGCTTTAATGTCCATCTCTTCGTTTACGCAAACATACGCTAAGTTCATAATAGACGCACATTTTTCTTTGTCATAAACTAAAAGTTTTTTAATATCTAGGTATTTAGAAGATGTTAGTAAACTTAAAATTTTACTTTGTTTTTCTAAACTAAACTGACCAATATACTCACGTAAGTCATCTATTTCTAAGTTATCTAAAATTTGTCTTTGTTCGTGTTCTTTAAGTTGCGAGAAAAACTCACTTTGTACATCTTTTTCTAAATACACAAAAACTTTGGCAGCCTTTGCTTCACTTAAGTAACTTAAGACTAATTTTTGTTTCTCAAATTCAAGTTCCCCGAAGTTTTCAGCAATTTCGTAAGCCTCAAAACCTTTTAAGTATTGTTTGGTTTTTAAAGACTTACTAATTTGTTTAAAATCAAACTCTTTATTTTCACTAAACATAATAAGCAACCTCTTTTTTAACCCAGAGTAGGTAGCGGCAAATTAAAAGCAGCCACTAACACTAAAGTTAAAGTAAAGTGTGCAACTAACGCTAAAGTATCGCAAACAGTGGTAATAATTGGACCAGCGGCAGATGCTGGGTTAATTTTAACCTTTTTGAAAAACATTGGAATTAACATCGCAATTAGTGGCGATAGCATTAAAACAACCAGTAAAGTTAGTGAGTTGATAAAAGCGTAGATTGCAGAAACCTGGTAGATTGACACGGTTTTAGGTATTGCATTTTTATAACTTAAAATAAATAAAAAAGAAAAGCCAAAAACTAAAGCAGAGACAGTTAGAGCAGTATACATTCCTGCTTTAAACTCTTCAAAAAACGCATCTTTGTCAATTTTGCCAAAGCGAGAAAGTCTGACTAAAGAACCAGAAAGAATTTGGGAAGATACGTTGCCGGGACACCCTAAAATCAAAGGTTGGATGGCTGTGATTATTGCAATATATGCGTATTTAGAAACTTTTGGCTCAAATACTGAAGTTACAAAAGAAAGAGGAATTGAAAGTAAAATTAAAAGAATTAACCAAGGTAGGCGAGTAGCAGCTTGCGCGAAAATTTTGCGACGATTTAGGGCTTTTGCAGAAAGCAAAGAAAGTTGTGCGATGTCTTTGTCGGCCTCTGTTCTAACAACATCTAAAATATCGTCTAGGTTTAAAACTCCTAAAAAAATACCACCTTTGGAAACTACTGGAATTTGAAACTTACCGGTGTTGTTCAAAGTTGCTGCAGACTCCTCAATGTTGTCGGTGTCATAGACTACTTCGGTTGGTTCAATTAACTCGCTAACCTGCTTAGGTGAGCGAGTTTTAACTAAAGTTTTTAAAGAAAGTATACCTTTGAAAACTCCGTTTTCAGAAGTAACTATTAAGGTAGAAATACTTTCTGCGTCTTGCGCATGTTCAATTACCTGTCTAGTTGCTACTTTGACGTCCATAGTGTCAAAAACAACAAGTGCGTCTCTAGACATGTATGAACCTGTTTTGTCTTCACGATATTGAAGCAAGTTAGAAATTTCTCTGTAGTTAGTTAACTTAGTAATAATTTCGTTGTATTCATCTTCTTTTTCTTTTTGGAGAAACTTAATAAAGTCAACTAAATCATCTAAACTTTGTTCGTTTAAGACTTCAATTTTTTTTGAGTTTGGCAGTTCATTTAAAACAAATAAAGCGTTTTCGTTAGTAAGATATGCAAAAAACACAGCAATTGTTTTGCTGTCAATTAGTTTCAGAACTTGCCTACGCTCAGTTTCTTTTAGTTCAGTAAATAAAACAGATAAGTCAAAACCGTGCATTTCTGTAAGTTCTTCAAGAATTTGTGCTTTATTAACTTTTTTATAAAGTAAGTCTTTGAACATTGTAAAACTCCATAAATAGTTTGTGAACTGATTTAGTTGTTAAACATATTTAAATTATTTTTTTGCTTTGTGCTACATAAAAGTGGATAAGCAAAATAGGCCAGTTTATTTGTAAATATATTGATTAGTTATTTAAAAAAATATTAGAATCTAGCGCAAACAACTACACCTAAAACAGCGTGAACATTGTTCCAGTCAAGATCGCCACCGTTCACGATGCTTTGTGCGCTTGGGTTAGAACGAGGAAATTCTGTACCAAGCCACCACCACTGATGTCTACTATCATCGAAATAAGGCGACTGATAATCGGGTTCTGTAAAATGGGTAAAGTCAACATTTCGATAATACTTACCAAATCCAGTGTAATTACCTAAAACTGCTCTGGCAAAATCCGTAGATTCTTTTTTAAGCTCCGCTTTTTTGCCATTGTCTAATGCTTGTTTAACTGAAAAATCTCCATCATCGTAAGTCGGCATGTGAACTTCGTGGCCTAGAACTTCTCCGATATCATTTACCAATGCTTTAAAAATGGAGCGCTCTGGTTTTGAGTTATCTTGATATCCGGTGTAAAAAATATTGAATGGAGAAAAATCTAAGATTTTTTCGGTAAACCAAGTATTTTGCTCAGAAATTTTGAAAAACCAAACAGTTTCAAGTTGGAAGTACTTACCATTTAATTTTTCGTATTTAACACCATTTGCGTCTTGCCAGTAACTGCGAGTAAACTCCATAGTGTAATCTTTACCCTTTGAATTAAACTCAAGTTTATGAGTTTTGTCTTCAATTTTGTGAATTCCAACAGGGTTTTCTACCCTTGTTTGCGGATATTTGCCGAGTTTATTTGCAGGTTTGCCAAAATACACAGTAACCTTGTGCTCTTTTACAATAACAAACATTTCAATGTCAGCTTTTGGCATTTCTTTGCCATCAAGGTGTAGTTCTCTGATAATGAAACCTTGTTCATTTATGATTGGGTAGTCAATTTCGCCAATTGCAGCGCCATGTTTGACGTTTCTACCTGCCAAAGTTGTAGGATAGTTTCTGGCCTCAAAATTCACAGTATAAACTTTTCTAAGAATAGTTACAGTTACCTTGTTTAGTGCTTTATCTGCATTAACCGTAAGTTTTTCAACACTATAAGTGGGTTCATGATAAACTGTGGTGTCCGGATTTTGATAACTAACAGTATGGGTTGTCGCAATTTTCCCGGTTTTCTTCTCTTCAGTTTCTAAAAAAGTTCCGTTTGGCTGTTCTTTTCGGATAGTGTAAGTGATTTCTCTGTTTTGATAATCAGTCACTGCGTAGATTGACTGAGTTTCGCCAGTTGCAATAAACTTAGTTTGAATTGCTCCGTTTTGCGCATTGCTCCAACCTAAAAAATTATGAGTATCTTTAACTGCGTAATTGGGCAAGCCAATTAGTCTTGTTCTCTTGACTAGAGCCGATGCTGGAGAAATTGATTGAATACCAGAATCTGCAACAAAATTTACTCTAGTAGTTTTTAGTCTATAGTATCTATAAACTTTAGTGTCAGTAGAACCCGGAACTAGATCTACGACTAACTTAGCAGGTTTTGTGTCGTCAATTTCATAAATATCCTTATCTGGGCCTGAGTAAGGAGTGTAGTTAGCCTTATCTTTGACTAACTGATTGTTTTTATTTTCAATAATTTCGTCGTATTGACCATCCAAAGTACTAGATTCGCCTTGTTTTTCAAGATAGTGAATAACTTGGTAATCTGCACGTTCTTCTGGTGCTAATACAGCAAAAACTTCTTTAGTTTGGCGAGTTATTAAGATGTTTTTAATAGAGCCGCCTTCTTTGTCTGTCCAACCTAAAAACTTGTATTCATATTTAATGTTTGTATTTGGTGTAAAGTTAAAAACTTCTCCGACTTTGACATTTTGAACCGGCCAAGTAGGGGAGTCAGTTTTTCCAAGGTCTGCGCTTTGTACGCGTGGAGTTATAGAAACAAAAACATCTTTTTCTTTAAAAACAGGTTTGATTGTGATGTTGGCGTTGTAATCAGTATTTGGATTAAACTCATTACCAAATTCTTCAACAATCAGTTTTTCTAGCACAAAGTCTTTAGTTAGGGTACTTAATTTCTTGATACTTAGTAGTTTTTCGTAAATATCTTGGCTTAAACTATTGGTATATTTAAGCGTAATTGTTTGTTTTAAAATAGGGTCTATTGTGTTTTGGTCTAAACCATCTTCAGTTAGGTTAAAACTAATAGTGTAGGTTCTTGCTTTAAAGTACAGTTTAATTGTTTGCTTTACGCTGTTAGCTTCAACATGTAAACTTGAAACTGATTTTGCTTGGTCAAAACTAATTTTGTGAAAAGGATGCGGATGACTTAAAAGAAAATCAGCAATTGCTGCTTTAATATCTTGGTCATTTGCTGAAACTAAAGTACCAATTTTCTTTTGATTTGACAATTCAATTTCGTTTTCAGAATCAACTGAGTTTCTTAAACCTTCATAAACCAAGTTTAAATAAACTTTTTTAGTGATGTCAGTTTCTTCCCACTTAGCAACCAAGTTAATATTTGCTTCAACCGAGTTATCTTGAGTAAAGTCAACTAGTTGGTCAGTTGCTTGATTTAACCAACCTTGGAAAGTGTATTTCTTTACACCAGTTGGATCTGTTTTGGTAGGTTTTGAAATATCATTTATATTTTGTCCAAACTTGTAATTTACTTCTTTTTTAGTTTGTCCATCTAACATACCACCATTAAAATCAAAAGTAACTTTGTAGGTTTTTCTTTTAAAATATAGATTAAAAATAGTAGAGCCATCAGCAGCAACAGTTTGTTTAGTAACTGAGTTTGCAAGATCTAACTCAAAACCAGTTGGAGCACTTAGCTTATCTGAAGATAGTTGAACTTCTTTGTCAGGTTCTGCATCAGCAACAGTTTCGCTTTCTGTTGCAAAACCGCTTTCATCAACTTTTTCAAAGTGACGTTTAATTTCGTATTTAGTAGTATTTGGAGATTTAAGGCGATAGACTGGATATAATTTGTGATTTTTTAAACTAGCTTTAAGGTCAGAAATCAGAGTTCCAGTTAAAGAGTTTGCCCAACCAACAAACTCTTCGTTTTTTGCAAGTTCAAGTTCTTCGTTTGAAAACGATATATTGATTTTTTCATTTAATTTAAATTTTCTTTTAGCAATTTCTTTGCCTGTTTTCGAGTGAAAAGTGATTTCTATATTTTGACTAATTTTGCTATTTTTCTTTTTAACTCCATAAATAGTTCCCAAAATTATTGCCAAAATAGCAATTATAGTAACTAATATACTTAAATAAAAATATACTTTGTTTTGAGAAATTTTTTTCATATTTACCTCTTGTAAAATATTTAGAATTATCTAATGCAAACTACTACACCGAAAACGTGGTACACATCGTGCCAGTCCAGGCTGCCATTATTGATGATGCTATGCGCGTACGGGTCAGAGTCGGGATACTGAGCACCTAGCCACCAGAACTGATGGAAACTACTGTGGTAATAAGGCATGCGGTGTCCGGATTCTACAAAAGTATTTAAGTCAACACCACGATAATTACCAACATACTCACCAGAGTAACTACCTAGAATTGCTTTCGCGTAATCAGTGGATTCTTTTTTTAACTGAGAATATAGACGAGCATCTAAAGCAGGTTTGACGCTAAAATCGCCATTATCATAAGTTGGCATAAAAACTTCACCACCTAGAATTTTACTAATATTTTTAACAATTGTTTTAAAAATAGAGTGCTCTGGTTTTGCGTTGTCAGAATAACCACTGTAATAAATGTTAAATGGCGAAAAGTCTATGATTTTTTCGGTGAACCAAGTATTTAGTTTAGGAATTTTAACAAAATCCACAGGTTCGATTTTAAAGTATTGATTGTTGTATTTTTCATATTTATTGCCAGCACTGTCTTGCCAGTAACTGCGAGTAAACTGCATAGTGTAATCTTTAGCCTTTGAGTTAAAATTAAGTTCGTGCACTTCATCTTTTAAATGTTGAATGTTGGCGGGATTGTCAACTTTAGTTTGTGGGTATGCGCCAAACCTCTTAGTAAGTTTGCCAATATACAGAGTTACTTTATGATTTTTTTGAACTAAATAATTTTCAATTTCTTTCTTAGTTTTTTCTTGACCATCAAGTTCTGCTTTTCTAATACCAAGTCCTTGAGCTGCAAACTGACTTTCGTCAATCGCACCAATTGCAGCACCGTGTCTAATTGTTCTTTCAGCAAAAGAACTCATGAGGTTTTTAACTTCAAAGGTAATTTTGTAAACTCTTCTAAGTATAGTAACAGTTACTTTATTTTGAGTTTTATCTGCATTAACTGTAAATTTTTCAACACTAAAAATGGGGTTTGATAAACAAATGTGTCAGGGTTTGCGTACTCAACTGTATGAGTAGACGCAATTTTGCCGCTCTTACTTATCATATTTTCCACAAAAGTCCCGTCAGTATTCTCTTTTTTTACAGTGTAAGTGATTTCTCTGTCTTGATATTCAGTTCTAGCATGTAATTCCAAACTCTCTATGTCTTTTGCGACAACAAACTCAGTTTGCACAGCGCCATCTGGTGCATAAGCCCAACCAAGGAAATTGTGAGTGTCTTTAAGGGTGTAGTTAGGTAAAGTGATACTTCTGGTTTTTTTAACTTTTAGTGTTTCAAAAGTTAAGGCAGCAATACCTTCGGTTTTCTTAAAATTAACTACAACTTCTTTTAATTTATAGTATTGGCGAACCTCTGTTGTGTTGTTGCCAGCGATAAGTTTTGCTGTTAATTTATTGTCAGGATGAGTAGTATCTTTTTCATAAAGTTGAGTGTCAAGGTTAGTATAATCTTGGTAAACAGCATCATCTTTGACATTTTGGTTAGTTTTGATTTCTTCAATTTTTTCGTAAGTATTGTCAAGTGAACTTTCTTTTCCTTGCTTTTCAAGTAAATGAACTACCTTGTAGCTGACTAAAGAATTTTCTTCATTGTTTTTAAAAACTGGATACAGTTTAGTGTATTCTTTTTTGGCTTTAAGTTCAGTTATATATGTTTTACTATTTTGGATATTTGACCAACCAAGAAATTCTTGGTTTTTCTCAAGTTCAAGTTCCTCGTTTGAAAAAGATACACTAATTTTTTCATCTAATTTGAACTTTCTTTTAGCAATTTCTTTGCCTGTTTTTGAGTGAAAAGTAATTTCAACATGACTGACAGTTCGGGCATTTTTACTTTTTATGCCAAAAACTGTTCCTAAAATAATTGACAAAATAGCAACTATAATGACTAAAATACTAAAATATAAATATAATTTATTTTGACTAATTTTTTTCATTTCTATCCTCAGCGATTAGTTTATTCTAATCTAAATTTGTTAGTTTCTTTATTTTTTTAAGTTAATTTAAAGACATCAGTTAAACACTTAGCAACGCCGTCTTCTTTGTTAGTGTGTTCAGTAAATAACTTAGCGTGCGGGTACAGCACTTCGCGACTATTTCGCATAGCAACGCCATATTTAACTGTATTTAACATCTCAACATCATTAACATTGTCGCCAAAAGCAATAGTTTTAGCTAAATCAATCGCTTTAAGTTCAGCGAGTTTTAAAATAGAAATTGCTTTGTTTTGACCATTGATGTGAACTTCATAAAGCGGGAAATTACCGTAGTCTGTGTAGACATCAAAGTAATATCTAAAGGAAAGTGTATCAAAGTTTTTAGAAATACTTTCTTCAAACTCTTTAGCGGCGCCAGGCTTTAGAAGTACCAAGGCTCCAGGAAAATCCGGGAGTTCTGCTTTGTTATTATCAGTAATTTCAATAATTTCTACTTTTGATTGGCCTGCGAAAAACGAGAATCTAGCCAAACGGTCATCGTAGTTGAAAACAAAACATTGATTATCTACATTAAATAAATAACTTTCAATGCAAGCACTGTTTTTAGCAATTAACTTTAAAAACAACTCAGGTTTAATATAGTTTTTAAATATAGTTTTGCCTGTGTGCATATCAATTAAAGTTGCTCCGTTGTCGGCAATTAAATACTTAGACTTTAGTCCAAGGTTTTTATAAATATAGTCAACACCAACTTTTGGTCTACCTGATGCTAAAACTACTAAATGTCCATTTTTTTCAACTTTTTTTAGCGTTTTTTTTGTAAATGCGGAGTAGTCTGAGCGTTTTTCTAAAAGTGTTCCGTCTAAATCAATAAAGATAGAGTGCTTCTCTTTTGGGTTAAACTCACCTAAAAGTGTTTTTGCTTTTTCGTTGGTTTCATTCATTTTGACAAGCAAAGCAGCTGTTTGCTCTGAGTTCTCAGTCAATAAATATCCGTCTTCTTTAGTTTCTTTCTCTGGCTCTTTAGTTTGTGTAAGTTTGCGGTAGTTTTTATTTGGGTTTCGCTTAACTTTTTTAAAAGAAAAAACCAGCAAATAAATAACTAGTGCAAGAAACCCAACACTTATAAAAATATCGGCAACGTTGCAGTTAAAAGCCAAGGCTCCTTTGATAAACGGAAAAACTATAAAGTCAGTAACTCCGTCTGCAGAAAAAAGACGCTGAACAGCGTTGCCAAGCGCACCACCTGTTAACATTGGCAAAATAAAGCCTGCCATTACTTTATCTTTTTTGTAGATAAAGTAAGACTGAGCCACTAGCATAGCACCCAGTCCAATTACGGTTACTGCAATTAAAAATGTGTGGTTTTGACTAAAAGAGCCATAAGCCGCTCCCTTATTTTTGATGTGTGAAAACTCAAGCAAATAAGGAATGATTACCCTAGTTTCGCCCAAAGTTAGTTTAGTTGAAACTAAGGCTTTGGTAATTAAGTCAAAAGCAACAACCACCAAGGAGACAGCGGCTGAAACTAACGGAATAATTAAGTTTTTTAAAAAATTACGCTTCATTTAAAATAAAGTGTTGAACTTCCAAACCAGCGGCTTCTGCCATTTTTTTAGAAGCAGCAGTTTGCGGAGAGTCCGGCATATACATCTGCTCGTAAATTACTTTCTTAATTCCGGCCTGCACTAAATGTTTCATGCATTCTGAACACGGAAAGTAGTTAACGTAGACTGTACAGTTTTTAACTGAAGTAATTGAGTTAAAAATAGCGTTCATCTCAGCATGCACGACGTAGGGGTATTTAGTGTTTTCATAAGACCCTGAGCGTTCCCATGGGAAGTTGTCGTCAGAAATTCCACGGGGAAATCCGTTGTAGCCAATTCCAACTATACGTTTATCTTGATTTACTATACAAGCACCAACTTGGGTATTGGGGTCCTTTGAGCGTTTTGCCGACAGTTTTGCAATGCCCATAAAGTACTCATCCCAAGAAATAAAGTTTTGACGTTTCATTATTCGCGCTCCTTAACAGCAATTCTAAGTTCCTCAAGTTGTGTGTCCCAAACAGGATTTGGAGAGTCGTTCATCAAATCGCGAGCAGACTGAGTTTTAGGGAAAGCTACGATGTCTTTGATATTAGTGGTATTACACATTATCATCACAATTCGGTCAAGTCCAAGGCCAATTCCACCATGTGGAGGAGTTCCGTATTGGAAAGCCTCAATTAAGAAACCAAACTTTTGTTTGATGTCCTGTTCACTTAGACCAATTGTTTTAAAGATTTCGGCTTGCAAGTTAGAGTCATGTACGCGAATTGAACCAGAACCCAGTTCATAGCCGTTTAACACAAGGTCATAGTGGCGCGCTAAACATTTTTTAGGATTTTTCTTAAGCATTTCTGGATTTTTAGGCTGAGTAAAAGCGTGGTGCATGGACTCAAGTGCATTGGTTTCAGGATTTACTTCAAATAAAGGAAAATCAGTGACCCAAAGAACTTTGAAGTCATTTGGTTTAATTAACTCAAGAATATTGGCAATTTGAATACGCACAGCTCCTAAACCCTTTGAGACTTTTTCGTATTCTCCAAGTCCAAGAAAAATGATTTCACCTGGTTGTAGATTTAGTTTAGCAATCTCTTTATCTGTCAGTTCTTTTGCTAAAGAACCACTTACTTTGCCTTCTGCAACTTTTAAAAATGCAGTTTTTGCAAGTGAGTTTTTTAAGGCTAAAGCGCTAAGTTCATCTAAAACTTTGCGGGTAAACTTATCGTTTGCTTGAAAACGAATACCACGAATTGATTTAAATGAATTGATAAAAGTAGAGCCAGATGTTTTTAGCCAAGCAAAATCAGTGATTTCCAGGTCGTATCTTAAGTCCGGCTTATCTGAACCATACTTAGCAATTGCATCTTTAAATTTTAAAACTGGGAATTTACGCGGTAAATCAAAGTTAAGTACATCTTTAAAGAGCTTTTTAAACATCTTTTCAACCATTTGCATAATTTGCTTTTCGTCAACAAAAGAAGCCTCAATGTCAATTTGGGTAAACTCAGGTTGACGATCTGCTCGCAAGTCTTCATCACGAAAGCACTTGGCAATTTGGTAGTATTTTTCAAAACCAGCAACCATTAAAAGTTGTTTATAGATTTGTGGGGATTGAGGAAGTGCAAAAAACTGACCGTGGTACAGTCTACTTGGCACTAAATAGTCGCGCGCTCCTTCTGGGGTGGATTTCGCTAAAATTGGCGTGTCGATTTCGACAAAATCCATAGCCTCTAGGGATTTTCTAACCGAACGCACAATTTCTGCTCTTTTTAAAATGTATGATTTTTGTACAGGTCTGCGTAGGTCTAAATAACGGTATTTCAAACGCACGTCTTCCAGAGCATCGGTTTTATCTGCCACGATTAGCGGTGGGGTTTTGGCAGTACTTAGAATTTTTAAAGTACTAACTTCTAGTTCAAAACGCCCAGTTTCTAGATTTTTATTTTCAGACTCGCGCACGGCTAAAGTTCCGATTGCTTCAATTACAAACTCGTTTCTAAGAGTTTCGGCAACTTGGTAAATCGGATTTTCTGGTCTGACAATCAATTGAAGTAAACCATAGCGGTCGCGAAGGTCAATGAAAATTAGGCCACCTAAATTACGTTTTTTGGCAACCCAGCCAGCGACGCTAAGAGTTTTGCCAATTAGTTTTTCCTGAATTTGGTTAGTTTTTACTTTCATTTATATGCTCCTTTGCAAATTTGTTAAGTTTCTTTGAATCAAAGATAATAGTTTCTTTGGTTTGTGCGTTTTGTGAAAAAATAGTTTCCGTGTCGCGCTCTTGTTCACCAATTGTAAAGATATATTTAGGGTTAGTTAAATAAGCCTGTTTCAAAAGCGCAGAGATTTTTTTATTTTCATAGCTAATTTGTGCAGTGTAACCCAAAGACCTTAATTCTTTTAAGATATTCAGAGCGTAAAAAGAATCTGCGCATGCATTGATTATAAAGAAATCAGGACCAGATTGTTCTGCCAAAAATCCAGATAAACAAGCAACCTCAATAAGTCTTTCAAAACCGAAGGCAAAACCAAGAGCGCCGGTCTGGGGACCACCAAGTTCATCTACTAAGTTGTCGTATCTACCACCACCACATATGGTCGCTGCGTTGCCAAGGTCTTTAAATTCAGCCTTAACTTCAAAAACCAGGCCAGTGTAGTAGTCAATCCCTCTGACTAACTTATGGTTAACTTCAGCGTTAATTTTAAGTTTGCCTAAGTTTTCAACTATTTGGTCAAAGTATTTTTTTTCATCTTCTGGCAAAATATCGTAAATTTTTGGAGTTTTTGAAAATAAATCTGAGTTAGCACAAACCTTGCAGTCAAGTACTCTAAGGGTGTTTTCGTGAACTCTAGTTTGACAGTCTGTGCAAAGTTTATCTAAATTTGGAGAAAAATAGGCTTTCAAAGCCTCGGCGTAGGTTTTTTTGGTTTTCTCGCCACCCAAACAATTTAGGTGAATTTTGTAGTCCTTAATTTTTAAGTCCGCCAAAATTTGTGCAATTAAGATAAAAATTTCGGTATCTGTTACAACTGACTTTGCAGTGAAATTTTCAACTCCAAATTGAAAAAACTCACGAAAACGTCCTTTTTGCGGACGTTCATAGCGGTAGGCTTTGCCAAAATAGTAGTACTTAGTTTGCTTAGTTGCGTATAGTTTATTTTCAATGTAAGCACGAGCAGCAGGTGCTGTCATTTCAGGACGAAGCGTGATTTCGCGGTCTCCTTTGTCTTTAAAATCATAGGTTTCTTTCTTTACCATGTCTGCGGTTTCATTTGCTCGGTGAAAAAGTTTTGAGTCTTCAAAAACAGGAGTTTCTAAATAAGCGCAACCCAAAGCCTCGGCGTTTTTCTTTAACACCAAAAATACAGCCTGGTGCAGTTTCGCGGCTTCTCCAAATAAATCGTAAGTTCCTTTAGGTTTATTCATATTTTTCCTTTCTAGTTTTCAAGCAATAGAGTAAACGGGCCTGAGTTTGTCAAAGTTATTTGCATGTCAGCGCCAAAACTACCTGCTTTGGTGTTAAAATCCTGGCTTAAATTATTAAGCATTACAAGATAAAGTTTTTCAGCCTCTTTAAAGTCAAGAGCATTCACAAACGAAGGTCTGTTGGAGTTATTTGCGTCTGCGTATAAAGTAAACTGAGAAATTACCATCAGTTCTGCGCCAACTTCCTTTAAACTTAAATTAGTTTTTCCAGAATTGTCTTGAAAAATGCGGAGTTTCTCTAATTTACTGCACATTTTTAAAACGTTTTCTTTAGTGTCAGTTTGACAAAAGCCTGCAAACACAAGTAAGCCTTTGTTAATTTTAGAAATTACATGCCCTTCAACAACGCATTCAGCAGACGAAACTCTTTGAATGAGCACGCGCATTATTTGACAAACCTTTCAACTTGAAAAAGACCGCTTAATTTCTTTAAGTTTAAAATTATTAAACTCAGTTCATGGGCATCTTTAACGCCGATTTTAATTTTATAAACCTGGGTAAGGGAGTTTACTTGTGCTGTTTGAAACTCAGCAATTGATGTGGAAGTTGAGTTGATGAGCGAAACAATTTCTGACATCATGGTAGCAGTGTTTTGAACTTTTAATCTAAGCCATGCAGCAAAACGCCGATTTGGAGATTTTCCCCAAAATACCGGAATTTCTCTGTTTTGATCTAAAGTTTTTAAGTTAACACAATCTTTTAAATGAACAACTATACCTGAGTTTTTAGAAACATAGCCTCTAATTTCGTCGCCATAAACTGGATTGCAACAAAGCGCTAATTTAACTTGCGGTTTGTTTAATCCTTCAACTATAACACCAGTGCTAGAAGCGGCTTCCAGACCTCTGGCGGCTTTTTTAAGTTGAGCCTCTAACGCATCTTCTTTAGTTAGTTCCGTTCCACTTATTTTAGCAATAACTGTTTTAGGAGAAAGTAAGTTTTTGCCAATTTCAAAGTAAAAGTCATCTAAAGTTTGGAAACTTTGTTTTTCAAAGTTTTTTTCTACAAAGTCCATATCTAGGGCGAAATCTGTAATTTTAGCCTTAATGAGTTCTCGCTCAAGTTCTTCTTTGCCTGATTTTATCAGTTCATCTCGGTAATAGGTATTTAAGAAGTTTTTAATTTTGGTTCTAGCGCGAGAAGACTTGGCAATTTTTAGCCAGTCAATTGACGGAATTGCGTTTTTTGCGGTCTTAATTGAAACAATGTCGCCAGTTTTTAACTTAGTGTCAATTGGCGACATTTTGTTATTGATAGTAGCCCCAACCATAGTAGTGCCAACTTGAGTGTGAATAGCGTAGGCAAAGTCAATTGGAGTAGAGCCATTTGGCAGTTCAATTACCTTGCGGTCAGGAGTAAAGACGTAAACATTGGCGTTTAAAATGTCTTGTTTGATGTTTTCAACAAACTCTGCGGCTTCTTTTTTAGTTTCATCTGAGTCTTTTGAAATTTTAAGTAGGTCTGCGTACCATTTGAGTTTTTCGGCCAACTCAAATTGCTCACGTTCTTTTGAATATACCTTGTTTTCTTTGTAGGCCCAGTGAGCAGCGATTCCGAGTTCTGCAACTTCGTCCATTTCAAAAGTTCTAATTTGCACCTCAAAAAGTTGACCCATTGAAAAAAGCACAGTGGTATGTAGAGACTGATATAAGTTGGGTTTAGGCATCGCAATGTAGTCTTTAAAGCGCTTCGGAATTGGCGTAAAATTTGCGTGAATTAAGCCTAAAACTGAATAACAATCCGCAACTGTTGGCACAATTATTCGAACAGCTAAGAGGTCATATATATCTTCAAAGTCTTTTTTTAAGATAACTAGTTTTTTATAAATACTGTAGATATTTTTAATTCGCCCTTTAATAACGAACTTAATGTCGGTATTTTGAGTTAAAACTTCGGTGGTTGCTGCAATTATTTGATTGATTTCTTTCTCGCGTTGGTCTTTAGTGTTATTAAGCAGTGCAGAAATGTACTTGTAGGTGTCGTTATCTGTATATTTAAGTGAAATGTCTTCAAGTTCTGCTTTAATTCTAAACATACCAAGACGATGTGCAAGCGGGGCGTAGATATCTAGAGTTTCTTTGGCAATCGCAGCCTGGCGGTCAGGTTTCTGAAACTTAAGCGTACGCATGTTGTGGAGGCGATCGGCGATTTTAATGATAACTACCCTGATGTCTGTAGCCATTGCGATTAGCATTTTTTGCTGATACTCAACTTGGGTGGTGTCAGTTTTAAACTCAACTTTAGAGATTTTAGTCACGCCTTCAACGAGATTTGCAATTTCTGTTCCAAACATTTCGCTAAGTTCAGCCCTTGGTAAATCTGTGTCTTCAAGGGTATCGTGAAGTAGGCCTGCCGCTAAAGTCTCTGGACCCGCGTGCATGTCTGCTAAAATCTGAGTAACTGCGATTGGATGCGTAAAATATGGGTCTCCATTTTTTCTAAACTGATTGTCGTGATATTTTTCGCCGACTAAAAAAGCCCTTTCAATTAACTTTAAACTGTCTGGGTTTTTAATGTATGTATCAATTGTGTTAATTAAGTTTTGATATAGTTCAGCGAATTTGGTTTCAATCATTTTAAAAAATTTATTTATTAGTATTCAAGTAAAGTAAAAGTTTTGTAGTTTTTAAGCAGTTCACGTCCTTTTAAGTCTTTAAGTTCGATTAAGAAACAGCAGCCAACTACTTGGCCACCTAGTTTTTCAATCATGTCAATGGTGCATTTAACTGTGCCACCAGTTGCCAAAAGGTCGTCTACAATTACGACTTTATCGCCTGGTTTAATGGCGTCTGCGTGAATTGACAAAGTATTAGTGCCGTATTCTAGTGAGTAGGCCATGTCTAGAGTTTTTCTTGGCAGTTTACCTGGTTTTCTAACTGGTACAAAGCCAATGTTTAACTTATAGGCAACAGGGCAGCCAAAAATAAAACCTCTAGCCTCAGGTCCACAAATTAAAGTTGCACCGTTGGCTTTAGCAAACTCATACATTTTTTCAATTGCTGTTGTAAAAGCATCACCGTTTTGCATTAAAGGAGTGATGTCTTTAAAGTCAATTCCAGGTTTTGGAAAGTCTTTAACAGGCGCTATATAATCGGCTAATTTTTCAATTTCCATGGTTTAAACCTCACTATATAATTATATATTATATAAAAGCATAAAGGCTTTAGACTAACTGTCAGACGAACCGAAGCCACCTGTTCTTAGTTTAAAGTCAGTTTTTTCTTGAGTTTTTAGGTAGTTGATAAAAATACCTTGGGCGATTTTTTCGTCTTTTTTAAGTAAAATATCATTTTTACCAAAGTTGTAAAGAAGCACTAAGATGTGGCCTTCGTTAATTTCGTTTCCATAGTAGTCTGCATCAATTATTCCGACTCCGTTTGGCAGCATCAAAGTCTTTTTAATTGGGAGTGAAGAGCGCGCAACTAACATGAGAAACTCATCTGGCGGAAAGCATGCTTTAATCCCAGTTGGTACTTTTGCGATTTCACCTGCTTTGATTAAAGTGTCTTTTGCCACAGCAAAATCATAACCCGTTGACTCCTTAGTTGCACGATGTGGGATTTCAATATTTTGGTTTTTAAACTCAGTTACGACTTCAAATCTTCGCATATTTTTTCTTCCTTTCTGGCATTGGCTTTTTGAAATTGTTCAAATACTAATTTGTCTGAAACTGCCGTGTAAATTTCGGTAGTTTTAACGTTTTTATGACCCAGAAGTTCTTGCACGGTTCTAATATCTGCCCCGTTTTCAAGCATGATGGTAGCAAATGTATGTCTAAGTAAGTGTGGGTGAACATTAAAAGTTTCGCCTGCTTTGTCCACCAAGGTATTTAGAATTTTTCTAACGCCACGAGCTGTGAGTTCTCCGCCTTTGTAGTTTATAAAAATACGTTTGGTTTCAATAATTTTGGCTTTATTTTGTAAAACTGGTCTAGTGTAAGCAAGATAAGTTTTAATCTCATTTGCTAGTTCTTCAGATAAAAAAATTAGTCTTTCTCTATTGCCTTTGCCAGTAATTTTAATTTGGAGTTGTGCAAAATCCAGGTCTTGTATAGAAATATTTATCAACTCAGACACACGCAAACCTGTTTCAAAAAGCAGTCTTAGCAAAATAGCGTTTCTGACGCCAAGTGGTTTAGTTTGGTCAATTACTTGAAACAAAACAGAAACTTCTTCTTTAGTTAAAGTTTTTGGAAGTTTTTTTGGAATTTTTGGCGGTTTAATGTTTTTAGCAATGTTAGTAGTGGTCCTTCCGCCTTCGTGTAAAAATCTGTAAAAAGACTTAAGTGCAGAAATTTTTCTAGCGATAGTTTTCGGAGTTTTTTCAATGTCAGCAAGATGAGAAATAAAGTATCTAAAAATACGTTCATTAGAAACATCTGAAAAAGTTTCGGCAAGTTCGTTGGCCTGTAAATAAAACAAAAAATCTTCTAAATCTTTTTTGTAGGCTATCTCTGAGTTTTCTGAGTAGCCTTTACTTTTTAGTTCTTCAAGAAATTCAGTTAACTCATTCATTGTTGCAACCAATTGATTTCAGGAATATTGTTTTTCTTTAAATATTCATTGGCTTTTTTAAAAATATTAGAGCCATAGAAACCTTTGTTGAAAGAAAAGAAACTAGGATGGCTGGTTTGCAAAACTAAATGTTTCTCTTGATCAATTAAACTCAAAAAATTAGTTTTAGCAAACTCACCAAACAACATAAAAACTATGTTTTTTCTATATTCGCTTAAAAAAGAAACAGCATTTTTAGTAAAAAACTGCCAACCAATGTTTTTATGAAAAAGTGGTTCTCCGACTTTAGTCGTCAAAAATGCATTAAGTAGAAAAACGCCTTGTTGGGCTAAATAAGTAAGTTTTGGTGAAGTATTTTTGTGTTTATATTCAAACTCAATTTCTTTAAAAATATTTCTTAATGAAGCTGGGATTTTTGTGCCATTTGCAGAAAACGCAAGACCATCAGCCACTCCTTTTTGTGGGTATGGGTCTTGACCGATAATTACAACTTTAATGTCTTTAAAAGGACAGTTAAAAGCAGCGTAAATATCTGATTTTAAAGGAGTAATCTCTAAATTAAGGTAGTCTTCGTCAAGTCTTTTTTGAAGTTTAGAAAAATATGGTTTTTGTTTTTCACATGAAAAAAAGTTTAACCAATTCTCGTCTTGCATAAAAATTACCTCCTTTATTGTTTAAAAAAAGACGAGTTGTGCTCGCCTTTTAATAATGTGCTATTTTAAATAAACTTAACTTAACTTATTTAGTTAAAAGTGCAAGTTTTTTAAGAGTACGAACAAGTTGAGAAACATAGCTGTTTTCGTTGTCATACCAAGACATTACTTTAACTAATTGCTTACCGTCAACATCAAGAATTTGAGTTGTGTGAGCATCATATACAGAACCGTATGTTGTACCAATTACATCAGATGACACAATTGGATCTGGTTGATAGCAAAGTGTCTCAGAGTGAGCAGCCTTGAAAGCAGCATCGATTTGTTCAAGAGTAACAGATTTTTTAAGTTCAACAGTTAAATCAACAACTGAACCAGTAACAGTTGGAACACGTAAAGCTGTTCCGTCTAATTTACCTTTTAGTTGAGGTAATACTAAAGAAATTGCTTTAGCAGCACCAGTTGAAGAAGGAACAATGTTTTGAGCAGCACAACGTCCACGACGAGAATAAATACCTTTTTTGTGTGGCGAGTCCATTAAAGATTGGTCAGCTGTGAAAGCGTGAACAGTAGTCATAAAACCTTTAACAATACCAAATTTGTCATCAAGAACTTTAGCAATTGGAGCAAGACAGTTAGTTGTACAACTTGCACCAGAAACTATTTCCTCGCTTCCGTCTAATGTATTGTCGTTAACATTGTAAACGATAGTTTTAACATCACCAGTTGCAGGAGCTGAAATTAACACTTTTCTTGCACCTGCTTCAATGTGCCAGTGTGCTTTTTCTTGAGAAGTAAAAAGACCTGTACATTCAAGAACGATATCAACACCTAATTTTTTCCAAGGTAAGTTTTTAGGGTCACGTTCAGCGATAACTGGAATTGTAACTCCATCAACGATTAAATTATTTTCTTTAAAAGAAACTTTGTCTTGTAAGAAACCGCCTTGAGCAGTGTCATATTTTAAAAGGTAAGCAAGAGATTCTGCATCAGTTAAGTCGTTAATAGCAACAACTTTGAAATCTTTGCTTTGAGAAATTTGGCGGAACGCAAGACGTCCGATTCTACCAAATCCGTTAATTGCAACTTTAATAGCCATATTTTTCCTCCATATCTATTACCTAATAATTTTAGCACACCGCAACCATAATAATCATGAAAATCACTGTCTTTTGATATTTAATTTTGTATCATCAGATTAAAAATAAAACAAAATATTGATAAAATGAATATAGAGGCACAAAATGACTGAAAACTTAGAAATTGAATTTAAAACTGAATTAAGTAAACAAAAATACCTTGAATTGTTGAAAAAATATACAGATTTAGCAGATCAATTTACGCAAGTCAATTACTATTTTGATGATTTTGCGATGAAACTAACTAAAAATAAACAAACCGCAAGAATCAGACATATTTTAGACAAAAATATTTACGAACTTACAGTTAAATTTCCAGATAAAAACGGAACTTTGGAGAAAACAGAAATTTTAAGTGAAGAGCAGGCTAAGAAGTTCATAAAAAAGGGTTTTAAGTTCAAATTTGACACAATAGTTTTCTTAAGTAATAAAGGAAAACTAAAAACTAAAAGAGTTGAGTTTAAATATAAAACTGGAACTGGTTTTTTAGATTTTTCAACATGGGGTTTTCTGAATTTAAACAAAGTGTATGAATTTGAGTTTGAAGCAGTTAGTTTAAAAAAAGGCAAAACTGAGTTCGATGAGTTTTTAAAAGAAAATGAAATTGAATATAAAAAATCTCAATCTAAGGCTAGTCGTATACTTAAATTAAATGAAAATAAAAAATAACTTAAAGGCTTTATTAAGCCTTTTTATAATATTTTTTAAAGTTGGATTAATCACCTTTGGTGGTGGCTACGTCATGCTTGGTATTCTTGAGCATGAACTTTGTGAGCGCAAAAAAATCTTAACCAAAGATGAAATGACAACTCTGTTGGCAGTATCTGAAACCACGCCTGGTCCTTTTGCTATTAACGCAGCGACTTATATTGGATATAAAAAACTAGGTTTTTGGGGTGCAGTAGTTGCAACAATTGGTGTTGTGCTTCCTTCTTTTATAATTATCATAGCCTTAGCGTTCGTGTTAAAGAAATACAGCACAAATGTTTACTTAAAAGGTTTTTTAACTGGAATTAAAGCTGGTGTTATTTTACTAATTTTTAAAGCAGGCATTAAGCTCCAAAAAGGAATTTTAACAAACTTAGTCAACTTTTCTATCTTTATTGTGTGTTTGTTTTTGACACTATTTACAGACCTTTCTTTAATATACATAATGATTTCACTTATTGTGATTTCTGTAGCAACCCATAAATTAAGTGCAGAATTAAATAAATTAAAGGGCGGTCTATTTTGAAAATACTTACTCTGTTTTTTTTGTTCTTAAAAATATCTGCTTTTACTTTTGGTGGCGGATACGCCATGATTCCACTGTTAAACTACGAACTTACAAAACGTGGCTACATAGACAGTGATGAACTTTACACCTTTATAGGAATTTCTGAAAGCACACCTGGCGCTTTTGCCGTAAACATTGCGACTTACATTGGATTTGAACAACATGGAATTCTTGGTGCTGCTTTGCTTAACCTAGCGATAGTTTTGCCGTCTTTTTTAATCATTCTATATATAACTAGCAGCAACATTTTAAGTCAAAATCTCTATATTAAAAGAGCTATTTCTTTTTTAAAACCAGCAGCAATTGCCTTTATTTTTACAGCAGCAATTAAAATCTCTTTAAAAGTTTTTTTTCAAGTAAATAACTTACTTAATTTGAACTTAAAAACAAACGCTTTTACTATTCTTGTGTTTTTATTTGTCTTTTTAATTAGTTTGCTTTGGGAGAACTTTAGCCGAAAAAAAAGACCACTACATCCAGTTTTAGTAATTTTACTGTCTGGACTTAGTGGACTTTTGTTAACAGTTTTAAATTTAAATTGAAACTTCGATAAAGTCAGCAACTTCTAGTTTAATAGTAGGAATTTCTTGAGTTTTTGCTTCTGGTGTTTCTTTAACGCTAATTTCTTTAATATAGTCATCACACTCAAAATCAGGACTTTCCATGATTTTTGCACGAATATCTTTCGGAATGAAAATTCTTATCTCTTCATCGTTATAACCAACTTGCATTTTTTCGTTTTCAATAATAATTGGACGTTTTAAAATTGCGGGGTTGGCTAAAATCCAACGTTTGAGTTCGTGAGTAGTAAACGAATCAATATCAAAAAAATCATTTCTAGCAGTTTTTGAGCGAGTGGAAACAATTGAGTCAAATCCATCGTCTGCTAAACTAAGCATTAAATCTAGGTCAGACATTTGCACTTCTCCGCCCAAAATATTGACCTCATCATATTTAATTCCAAAACTATCTAACCATTTTTTGGCCTTACGGCAAGATGAGCAAGATGGAGTTGTGTAAATCTTTAATTCAGTCTTTTTGTTTTTCTTCTCGTTTTTCATATCTATGTAAGTATAACAAAAAAGTTTTTAAATTCAATACAAAAAACGAAAATTTATTTTGGATTATTTAAACTAAATTACAGTAAAAGTTTTATAAATTTCTTTATTTAAAGTAGAATAAATTTTTAAAATAACCGCAAAAGTGTCCGTATTTTCTTTACTCATTTTTAGTTCAGGAATTCTTTTTAGTAAGTTTTCAAGAGTTTCTATAACTTTTTGAGTGATCTTGTATGTATTTGAAACTGATTTAAAAAGCTCAGAAATTCTTTCTTTTGTGATTTCTTTACTTACTCTATATTTGCCCAAATCAAGCGAGCGTTTTACATAAATTGCTTGCTTTTCGCGAAAATTATTTAAATAAACTGAATATATACCATCTTTATTTTTTTCAATTTTAGTGATGTTTACACCAAAAATATTTCTAAAAATTAACTGTAGCTCTCGTTCTGAGTAATCTAAATTGTTGTTTAAATAAAGCAAGTAAGTGTTTAAATTACTTTGCATGGCAAGATAGTCTTTATTAAAGAAGTTATAGGAGATTTTAATAGTTTTATTCAACTCATTTAGCGTAAAGTCTTCACATTCATTGTCTAACCATTGTCTAAGGGTTTGATTTGATCTTCTTAAGTCATATGAACCAAATAAGTCAGTCGCAGCATTTGAAAACGCTAAATTAGAAGACATAAAAAACCTCGTGTATTTTGAATCTACAAAACTATTTGCCGCTTTTAAAGGTGCTGCATTTCCATACCTGACTTCTGCAAAAAAGTAGATAGAATAAATATTTTGGTACTTGTCTGTTAGACTTAATTTTAGCTTTCTATAAACATGTGGGCTGGATTTTAATTTATTGATATCTTCGTTTAGCGTAGCGTAATTTAAAATCTCTAAGTTTAGGTTTTTAAAAGTATCGGTTTTTAAGTTAAAGTAGTTTAGTATCTTTTGAATATTGTGTTCAGTTTGATAGTAATCAAATATAAATAGTTTATTTAGTTCATAAAAATCAGCATCGCGGCTTATTCGTCTAACTTTTACCTTAAAAACTCTAAGTTCGCTTGTGTCTAACTTTTTAACTGTAAATAAAAAGTTGCCACTTTTGTCTTTTGTGTAGTAAATCTGGTAGTCTTTTGTGTTTAAAGTTTGCTTAAGCTGCTCTCCGATTGTTGTAATAACTGTGTTTAAATCAGTATCAAAGCCAGTATACAGTGTAGTTTCAAAACTACTTAGGGTTGCTGTAGATTGTGCAAAAGTTTTCTTTTTGAGTTCTTCTGAGGTAAGTGTTGCTATATTTTTGTCATCAGCAATAAAGTATTCGTTATTTGTTTTAAAACTAAGTTCTAGTTTCTCAATTTCGTGGGCTGGCCTGAATTTTAATTTTAAAGTTTTTAAAATAGTTTTTGAAAAATTGTTTTCAGAATAGAAATTAAGGTCAACTGTTTCGTCGTGTGCGGTTAATTTAGTTAATTGATTTAAAATCTCTTCCTCATCAATTTGAAAAGCAGTAATAAATTTTTCAAAAGTCTTTTTAATCTCGGCTAGCGTAAACTCTATTTTGTCTTTTTTAAATAAGTTAATTTCTTTTGTGGTTGCAAGCTCAACTAGTTCTACAAAAGTAGCAAAGTCTTTATCAAGCTTATCAATCTTAAGTTCAACTACCTTAAAATTATCGCCATATGCAACAATTAAAAATTGTTTGTCGTCTCTATTAAATCTTTTAAAAATTGTTTTTTCAAAGTCTATTTGTTTTTCTTTTATTTCAGTAAGCAGCAAAAAAGCCGCCATGTATTTCTCGTATTCAGGCTTTATTTTATTGTTTTCTGAATCAAATACAGCATCACTTAAACTAATTTTATCTAGTTTAGAAATGTCAAATGTTTCGGTGTCTAATCTAAAGAAGAAAAATAAATATTTATTGCCCTTTTTGAAAGAAATAAATTTGCCTTGTCGTACGTCTTTGTCGGTTTCTTTGAAAAAATCGTTATGTGAATCTGTCAATTTTTCGTAGAAAAAGCTAGAGTTATAGTAGTCTACTTTCCAGCCAGACAGATCAAAGCTATTTTGCTTCAGAATTTCTTTTTTTATGTCTTTTGCATTTAAGTTTTCTACTTTAATTTTAGAGTTGCTGTAAATTGATTCAAAAGTTTCATCTTCTTTAATTTTGATAAACTCATTTTTACGATAAATTAGTTTATTTTGATCATTTCTAATTTCACTGTTTTTTATATTGACTTTTAAATATAATTTAAAATTTCCGATAAACTCAGGTGATATCGTTATATCTTCTTGGTTTATTTTTTTGCCTTTTTCTTTTACATTTAAATATGAATAGTGTCTAATATGAAATGACTCTTGCCTAAAAATATAACCATTTTTAATTAAATCATCTTTATTTATCAATTGTTCGCCTTTCATGATTGGCACACCTTCAAAAAAAATGTGATTCATTTTTCTCTTTACAGGAGGTTTATTGGGTTTATTTGTAATCTTTGAGGCGTTTACTTTTTTAACTATTTGTCTATTTTCAATAGTATTTGATGCAAGCATGCCTAATGTAAAAAATAAAAAAATGACTGTTAAAAGTATTTTAATTTTTCTTTCCATTTTTTCTTTTCCTCCAAATTAAGATTGAAATAACAGAAACCAAAATAAGTGTAAAACCAGCTAATAAGGCTGTTATAATAGGTATTTTATATTTAAAAAAAATGTTTTCAATTTCTTTTTTATTATTTTGCACTTTTTTATCTGTGCCAATAGTACTGTCGTTATCTATTTGAGTATCTTCAAAAAACAAAGTTTTTTTCACCCTGACATCTGGTTTCTTTCTGTCAAAAAACTCACAAATAAACTGCCCCTGAGCGAGGTTTTTAGAAATAATTTTAACGTCTATAGTTTTATTAGCCAATAATTTAAGCACGCTTTTTTTAAGTTCATCTAAGTTAAGTGAGCTGTTAAATTTAGTTTTATTTAGTTTAGCGATATACTTTTCTAACTCGTTTTTATAGTCGGTAGTTTCTTTTAATGCTTGGTTGATAAGCTTAGTTTTTCTAATAGTTAAACTTTTCAAATCATTCATTAATATAATTTCTTGTTTGAATTCTTTGTTAAAAACAAAGTTATTTAGTTTTAGATATTTAAGAACTCTTTCAATGTTTGCGTTGTTTTCGTTTTCTTTTACCAAAACTAATTCTTTATGTTTGTTTATCTTGATATAAAGAAAAGAAACATCAAAATTGTGTAAATCAAAATACACTTCTTTACTTAAGTTGAGGCAGAGTTTTTGTTTGTTAATAATTTCTGTATTTACAGGCAAATTATTTGTACCCAAAATAAAATTAAAATTAAGTTTGTTTAGTGTTAAATCGCCATTTAAGGCTATTTTAAAGTGCTCAAAGTCTATAAAATTATTGTCAATTTTAAATATGTTTTGGCTATCTTGAACAGGCATAACATTAACTTTATATTCTTTCTTTTCGCCAAATAAATTAGTTAGATAAAAGTTAAGTGAAAGTTTATTAAATAGTTTATTCTTAAACTCAGATATCTTATTTTCGCCAATTTCAAAATTAAAGTCAGCAGGAATTTTGTAGTGTTTGCGAACTAAATATTTAAGTTGGTTTAAATCAAAATATGTAAAATAAATTAATTCATTTTCTTGTACTGAAATTTCTGGAAATGCATTTATAACTTGCAAAAACAACATCAGTTTTCTAACATAGTTTTTAGATACAAAAATCAGCTCAACTGAGTTTTCATATTTAATTGCTTGCAAACTAACTTCGGCTGTTTCTGAGTTAATTTGAATAAAGTCTAATTTATTTATGTCTGTTTCTTGGCTAGTTTTTTCAATAAAACTTTGTAGTGACACAACAGACTTAAAGTAAATATATAACAGTTCTGGATTTATAAACTCTGTTTTCGCCTGACTATCTTTATCAAAAATACGATAATAACTATTTTCTTTATTTACAACTTTAAGTCTAAAGTCAGTAGATAAGTTTCGTTTTTCGATTTTGTTTGTAGAAAGCATCAATGCAGATAGGAAAGCCAAAATCGCTATTAAAATTATTTTTATGAATATACGGTTTTTTGTCATCAAAATATACTTATTTGGCTTAAATAAAATTACTTAAAACAAATAAAAAAAGAGGCTAGAGCCTCTTTTTTTGAAAAAAGTTATTGATTATTTCTTTTCCTGAATTGTGTATTCGTATTGGTTGACGTCTTTAACTAGTGGTTTAACAATTTTTTTAACTACCACATTGCTAGATACTCCACTTTGGTTGTAGCCTGCTTGGTTTAGACCTTCTGCTAAGTTTAATTTATAGACATTTGGAGTTAATCCATTTCCGTTGTAAATCAATTTACCTTTAACCTTTACGTTGTTAAATTGATTGATAGGCGAAGAGTCTGCTGAAATTCCGGAAAGCGAATGGCTGACGTGATTTGCAGAAAGTGTGTAAATTTTGTGGTCTTTATACATAGTCAGTTCAGTAGTATACTCACCTTGCTCAGTTGCTTTAAATAAGTGATAAGTGTCTGCTGAATACTGTTCTGTGTCATTTCTCATTTCAGTAGTTCTAAAACCAACAATGTGTGTGTTAAAGCGGTTTTTCTTTAAAGTCAGTTTAACTTTTGAGCCATATGGAAACAAATAGTAGTTTGAGTTGTCTTGAAGTGGCTTAGTTGGGTTGTCTTTAGCCAACTCATACATTGAGTTGTTCTTATACAAACGCACACCTTTGCTAAAGTCTGTTCCTTCTTTTGAAATATCGAAGGCCATGTGGCCTCTTACGTCTTTGTCTAAAACTAAGAACTTAGCGTAGCCTTTTTGATAAATTCCTGTGATTTCGCGAGAAGCCTCACCGTTTGGTAAGTCAAATAAGTCTTTAGTCTCTAGCTTACCCGGTTCTACAAAGTTAAGCGAAGACTTAGTCTTTTCAACTGAGTTTAACCAGAAGTGGTCTAAAGACATTTTTTCTTTTTCTGAGTAGTTTTTAAAAGCTAAGACATAGCGAGCATTCGGATCTTTGACGTGATATGTGTTTTTGCGAAGTCTTTCAACAGTGTAGTTTTTGTTGATTTTATAAAGATGAACTTGTTCTTCTCCAGCGTTACCAGTGTAAAAAACATAGTCTTGATTTTCAGGAACTGGTACATTATTTGAGTTTAGGTTAATTTTTCCAATGAAATCAAGGTCAACATTTTCAATAACTTGATCTGTTTGGGCAATTGAGTGCGCAAGACCGTCAACATAGAAATTATAGTCATTGGCAGGTGAAACGTCACCGCGGGCAAAGTAAGTTGAGTTAATTGTGTATTTAGCGTTTTTTACCGAAATGTCATTGACTTTTGCATTAACTCCGATTTGAAATGCCAAAGTTGAGACCGAAAGTCTTGGGAAAAAGTCGTAAACTGCGGTAATATCAACATTTAACTCAAGGTTAATGTCTTCGGCTTTAATGTGGCTGATGGTTCCTTCTGATTTATAGGCAACCAGTGAGATGTTGTAACTTCTTTGAATTGAAGAAGAGCGTTTAAATTTATCTGAAAAAGAGATATTTTTAAAAGAGATATGGTCAATTTGGGCACCTGGTGCAACACTGAAAGTTAGCAGAGAAATCCCGACGTTTTCAGCAGTTGTCAATTCTTTTTCTTTAATTTTAATTTCCACGTTTTCAAAGTTTAAGTGGTGAACTCTGGCGTATCTGTCAAGGTTTCCAAAAATAGAAGTTCCTTGGTTGTTATAAAGATTGGTGTCGCGAGGTGATCTTTTTGAGTAATCGCTACCTTTTAAGAGACTTTCGTCTTTTTGAATGATGAATTTAAAGTTGCGAATTGTTTTACTGTTGCCGTCAAAATCAAAGGCACGGTTTTTGCCAAATAAAGCAGGAAGTTCACGACCTTTTAAATCAAGGTCTTGCATCAGTTTGAAGTTACCTTCTTGTTTTTCTGACTTGATTTTTAAAAGGTCTTCATATGAATAAATTGCGTAAGTTTTTAATTTAGAGACCGCAATTGTTTGAAAAATCATACCTTCAAGAGGGTGTTTTTTAGTAACACGCCAGTTTTTAAGTAGGTAAACTTTTTCGTTATCGTAAGTAAAGTAGACAAGGGCTACATATTTTTTTTCTGGTTTTAAGTTTCTGATTTCAAAAGCTAGCGAAATTTTGCTCTTTTTTGTGTCCTTTTCAAAAGAAAACTCATAATAAGGCTTAGAAGATGCCTTTAAATCGCTGGTTGCTTTTGGAATAGCGACACCAAGTTCATCGTGTCCATCACCTGCTTTGACTTCGTTTACCTGAATTTGTACATTAGCGTCTGCTCCTTGTGATAAAAACGCCTGGCGGTCTCGGTGACGATTTAATTTAAAAGTAAAGAAAGCAGATTCTGCTTTAATGTCTTGTTTAACTGAAACTCTGTAAAGACTGCAAGCAGTTAAAGTAAGTGCAGAAATTAGAGTTAGAAAACCAACTAGTAAGAATTTAATTTGTTTTACCATATTTTGACGCGCTCCTCTGGTTTGGTGTACATTTGGTCACCTTCTTTGATACCGTAGTATTCAATAAACTCATCTAAATTAGCAAGTTGACGATTGGCCCTAAGTTCACCAGTTGCGTGCACATCAACATTGGCAAGCATTTGGTAGTACTCAACTCTAGCTTTGTTAAACCAGTTGGTGGTCCAAGACTTAAAGAAAGCATCTAAGTCAACTGTCTTGTCCATTTTTAAAGCAGAAAGTGCACAACTTAAGCCACCGCAGTCTGCGATGTTTTCAGAAACAGTCAAGGTGCCGTTGCATTTCACACCAAGTAAATTACTGTGTCTATCAAATAACTTAATCATTTGTTTTTTCTTTTCTTCAAAAGCTGCCAAATCTGCTTCAGTCCACCAGTTGTTTAGACGGCCGTGTTCATCAAACTTCGCACCATTGTTGTCAAAAGCATGCGAGATTTCGTGAGCAATTACTGTGCCAATTCCGCCGTAGTTAGCAGAGTTTGAGTTTTCCTTTGAGTAAAAAGGAGGTTGCAAAATACCCGCTGGGAACACTATTTGGTTAAAAAGTGGGTGGAAATAAGCGTTTACTTCGTAAGCTGCCATTCCCCAGTATTTAGTGTTAACAGGTTCTTTGTATTGCGCGTATTCATAGGCAGTCATAAGACGTTTTAAAGAAATTGTGGCTGAGACCAAAGTTTCGCCTTCTGCTTTGGTTTTAATTTTAAAGTCTTGATAATAAGGCGGAATTTCATCAGGATATCCAACAAAAGGTTTAATTTTTGATAGTTTTAAAATCGCTTTTTCGCGAGTTTCTTTACTTAACCAAGTGTTTTTAGAAAGACGGTCTGTGTAAACTGCGATAAAGCGACGAATCATTTCTAAAACATCAGCCTTTCCTTGTTCGCCAAAGTATTTTTTGCCAAAATAAATTCCAACTGGTTCATCGAAAAACGCCAAAGTAGTGTATAGCGCTTTTTTGGCTCTAGGCTGAGGTTGTTTTTGACCAACTAGTTTACGTCTCAAGGCTCCTGCAACATCTGCAAGTTCTTCAGAGAAGTAGCGAGCATTGCCAAGGGCAGTTTTAACTATCATCCAAGATTTAATTAGTTCAAAGTTTTCTTTAGAAAAAACAGTATTTAGATTTTCAAAGAAACGGGGATAGGCGATATTAACTATATCTGCGTCTACTTTAGTTAAAGTTTTAAAAAGTTGACTAAAATTTAAATATTTAGATTTTGCGTCAATCTCTTTTAACGGGGTTGGGTTGAATTTTTTATCGTATTCGGCATCTTCTAATCTAGATGAAGTAAATGGGGCTAAAAATTTATCAAACTCGAGAGTTTCTTTAACATATTTATCTACCAAACTATCATCTAGTCCAGCACTCTTTAACACAGTTTTAGCAGATTCCGCAAAAACTGCTAAGTTTTCTTCAAGTTGCTCTAGATTTTTTTCATAGTACTCGCGGTCCGGCATGATAGTGTTTGCGTGGTCAACTACCAATACATGTTTAGTTGGGTCTGCAAAACTTTGAGAAATGCCAATGGTTACAGGTAGGGCAATACTGTTTAGCTCAAGTTCAGGATATGCTGCTGCTAACTCTTCAATTGAGCTAAGTCTTTGAATTTTTTTAATAAGGGGTAAAACAGGTTTTGCACCTATTTCATTGCGGTATTCAAAATCTGTAACTAATTTGTGATATTTAATTGCTTCGTGAATTAGTTTATCTTCAGGTATGTTTTTACCTTCAGACCAGTCTTGAAAAAGTTTTAAAAGAATTTCTTCGTTTTGGTCATGAATTTTAGAAAACGTTCCAACACTAGGTTTGTCAGCAGGAATTTCGGTTTCTTCAATCAATTGCTTGTTTACATGTAAATAAAAATTGTCTTTCAAAGTTTCCATATTTCGGTCTCCTAATGAATTTATTATAGCATTCAGCCCTATATATAATATTAAATAAACATAAAAACAGTAAATGCGAATAGTTTGCAATTGCAAAATAGTTAAGTTAAAATTATTTACGAGGAAAAAATATGAAAAAAATTCTTAGCATCGTTTTAACTTTATTTGCTTTATTTACTTTATCTTCGTGTAAAAAAAACAAAGTTAACGTGGTAACTAGTTCTTATTTAACATATTCAATTGTTGAACAACTAACAAAAAATACTAAAATTACTGTCAGCACAGCTAGAGCACCATATTTAAACATTCACAATTCAGAGTTAACTTTGGCAGATAAAAATAAAATTATTGAAAGTGACTTGTTAATTTATTTTTCTGAAAACGTTGACCTGCAAATTAAAAAAGCGCGCGGTAGTCTAGATTCACTTAACTTAGAAAAAGCATTGGGTGTTAATGAAAAAACTTTTTTAAAAAATAGCGAACAAATTTCAGAATCTGAAAAAAACATCCGCAGACACGCCTCTTCCCACTACTGGTCTAGTTTAGAATATACAATTAAAATAATTGAAAAAATTGCAAAAAAACTTGCTGAAAAATTTGAAGACAAAACAAAAATTGATGCGAACAAAACGATACTGATAAACGAAATTACCGCACTTAAAAATGACTTTATTAGCTTTTTAAATACTAATTTTAAAACTGGTTTAAACGATGATAAAATACTTTTTTGCGGACATGACTCGATTGGCGCTTTTATGCTTGAAATGGGCTTACTAAAGGGTTATACACCGATTGATACAACTATACAAGACCGCAATGAAGACACTATAAAAGCGATAAATGAGTTTGTTGAACTAATTAAAAAAGGTACTAAAAATCTTAATAAAATCCTAACTGTATTTGTTCAAGAAATCGGCAAGGAACAAGTTTTAGATAAACTAAAATCAAGTGTAGAAGCGCTTAATATTAAAAATGTTTCCTTTAAAACTTTTCATACTTTTCACGCAGTTACCAAAGAAGAATACAGCAAAAAAATACCTTTTCAGAGAAAAATTTCTGAAAATATTTTGAATTTAAAACTAGCACTTTTAGGTAAGTAGTCATGATTGAATTTAAAGAAGTTACATTTAAATACGAAGACACAGCAGTGTTTGAAAATCTAAAATTAAAAATTAACAAAGGCGACTTTATGTATATTTTGGGACCAAACGGCGGTGGAAAAAGTACACTTGTTAAATTGGTTTCCAAAACTTTAAAACCAAACAGCGGCAAAGTCTTAAATAGTGCAAAAAAAATCGGCTACATGCCGCAAATTTTGCGATTCAAATCAAACTTTCCGGCCTCAGTTTTTGAAATTATTTACTCAGGCTTTGCAAAACAATACTTATTTGCCAAAAAAGAACAAAAAGAAAGAATTCATAAATTGCTTTCTGACATGAACATTTTAGAGTTAAAAAACAAGTTAATTTCTGAACTTTCTGGCGGTCAACTACAACGTGTGCTTTTTTTAAGAAGCATAGTAGATGAGCCAGAGCTTTTGATACTAGATGAGCCAGCATCTGCACTAGATCCTAAGTTTAGACACGAGTTTTATCAATATTTATACACACTTTCGCAAACTGGGACCACAGTACTAATAATCACCCATGACCTTTCTGGAATTGATGTACTTGAATGTAAGGACCGCGTAATTTATGTAGATAAAGCCATAATTTACGATGGTATATTTTGTGATTTTCACAAGCAAATTTTAAATAGAGAAAAACATGCATTATTTAGTTAATTTAGGGGTGTTTTCAAACACATACATTTTTATCGCGGCCGGCTTAATTGCAGTAACTGCCGCTTTGCTTAGTCCATTTATTGTGCTTAAAAACCAAGCGTTAATCGCAGACGGACTTGCTCACACTGCTTTTTTTGGAATAGCCCTGGGTGTGCTTTTATCTAACTACCCTGTCTACATATCAATGTTAGTCACAGTTTTATTTTCAATCGTGATCCAACTAATTATTGAAAACACCAAAATTGACTCAGACAGTGCAATCGGGGTTATTGAGGCGCTTGGCTACAGTTTAGGTATCTTAATTATTTCACTTTGGGGTGCCAACTTTAAAAGCGACCTTGGCAATATTATCAACGGTAGTCTGGCAACTATGGAATGGCTAGATTTCTTTAACGCACTAATCATTTTTACCATAACCTTGAGTTTTATTTTATGGCAATATAGGCGTTTAGTTTCACAAACTTTTGACCCAAGCTATGCTAAATTCAATCGCACAAATAAAATAATTACTAACTATGGTCTTTCTGTTTTAGTCGCTGTTTTAATTTCAGTTGGCATGCGCATGATGGGAACACTTTTAATTTCGGCGCTAATTTTATTCCCAGTCTTAATTTCGGTTCAATTCAGGAGAAACTTTATTGAAACTATGCTAATAGGGGTAGCAGTCGCGATTTTAACCGTGGCTATTGCTGCGCCAATTCAATTAAACGCCAATATTGCACCTTCTCCGATTATAGTGCTGGTATATTTTTCGTTTTTAGTATTAGCACTAATTTTTGCCAAAATTAGAAAAATTTGGAAAATAAATAAGCAAAAAAACTTGAAAAAAAGCCTAAAATAACGTATTTATTAAAGAAAAATGCGCTAAATTTGCGTCTTTGTGTGGTATACTTATTTCAAAGAAAGTTGCTAACTCAAGGAGAAATATGACTACAAATATTTTAAATTCTGCAACGTCTGCAAACCCTCCGCTCACGGGTATCTTGACTGCAGTATTCGTTGCACTTATCGTTGTTTTAATCATAATTTCTGGTTTTACTTCGATGACCGAGGCTGCATTTATGTCTGTAAATCACATCCGAATTGATGAACTTACAGATTCAGATAATCTGAAACTAAGAAAAAAAGCTAAAAAAACGCTAAACTTAATTAAAAATCCAAACTATGTTTTAGCAACCATTCAAGTTTTAAATACTTTAATCGCTTTTATTAACGGTATTATTGGCTCCAAATTATCACAAGATGCACTAATCCGTATTTTTAAAGTTAATGTAAATTCTAATAACTACGTACTGTATTCCGTGTTAGTTACAATCGGCCTAACTATATTTTTGCTTTACTTTCAAATAATTTTTGGAGAACTTGTCGCTAAAAGAATCGGTATGAAGTGGAGTGAAAAAATTTCTTTAAATTGCACACCAGTCATTAGAACGTTAATGTTTGTACTATTTCCGTTTGTTTGGCTCTTAATGGTTTCAACTACCTTTTTTGCTCGGATTTTTGGCGTAAAAAAGGGAGACGAAATTAAAGAAGTTACAGAAGACGACATCATTTTAATGGCATCTAACGCCACAGAAAGTGGTGAAATTGACGTTGAAGAAAACAAACTTATTGAAAATATTTTTGAGTTTGACGACACAAAAGTATCCGAAATTATGACTCACCGCACGGAAATTGATGCGATTGAAATTACTGCGACTTACTTAGAAATTTTAACTAAAATTAATGAATCTCAATACACCAGATATCCCGTATATAAAGACACTATTGACAATATTATTGGCACAATTCACATCAAAGATATCTTAAAATATGCAAATGAACCAAGCGAGTTTAATTTAGGTAAATCTATCAGAAAACCATTTTTTGTTTCATCTACCTCTAAAATTAACGATATTTTTGTCCATATGAAAAAAAATAAAGTCCACATCGCTATGGTGCTAGACGAATACGGCGGAGTTGCTGGACTTCTGACAATTGAGGACTTAATTGAAGAAATAGTTGGCGAGATTAACGATGAGTTTGACAGTCCGGAGGCAGAATTTAAAGAAATTAACGCAAATACTTACGAAGTAGATGGGTTTTTTGAACTAGATATATTGTCAGAAAAACTGGAAATTGAGTTTGAAGCGGAATCTAACACCGTAAACGGTTTCATTACCGAACAAATTGGACACTTGCCAAAAGTTGGCGAAAAAATTTGCGTAACTTATAAAAACTTTGAGTTCCAGCCGCTATATATTGAAAAAAATGTTATTAAGAGAGTCTTAATTAAAAAGGTTTTAAATCTAGATGAACAAAATTCGTAACTTCTCCATTATTGCACACATAGACCATGGTAAGTCTACTTTGGCTGACCGCATTTTGGAGTTGACCAACGCTGTTTCTACACGTGAAATGAAGGCGCAATACTTAGATAGTATGGAGTTGGAACGTGAACGTGGGATTACTATTAAGTTAAACGCAGTGCAAATTCACTATCAAGCCGAAGACGGAGAAGTCTATAAAATGCACCTAATTGACACCCCGGGTCACGTTGACTTTACCTATGAAGTTTCACGTTCTCTGCAAGCCTGCGAAGGTGCTATTTTGGTAATAGATGCGCAACAAGGTATTCAGGCTCAAACTCTGGCAAACCTATATATTGCCCTTGACAATGACCTTGAAATCATTCCTGTTATAAATAAAATTGACCTGCCAACTGCTGATGTTGAAAAAGTTTTAAAAGAAATTGAAGAAATTATTGGCATAGACAGAAGTGAAGTCGTGCTGTGTTCTGCTAAAAATGGTATTGGTATTAAAGAAATTCTAGAGGCTGTTGTTAAAAAAGTACCAGCACCAACACAAAAAAATCAAGACAACACTTTGCGAGCCTTAGTTTTTGACTCATACTACGACGTCTATAAAGGAGTAATTCCTTTAATTCGTGTAGTTGAAGGCACAGTTAAAAAAGGCGACATTATTTACTTTATGCAGTCTAAATACAAAGCAGAAGTAGTTAGTGTTGGTGTCTATACTCCGGAAATGCACGAAACCGAAGTGTTGTCAGCTGGAGAAGTAGGCTTTATCTACGCCCAAATTAAGTCAATTCAAGACATTCAAGTGGGGGACACTATTACTTTTTTTGAAAATCAAGCAACTGAACCACTGCCTGGCTACAAAAAATTAAACCCGGTGGTTTTCTCAGGTATTTATCCGGTTGAAAACAAAAATTATGCTCAACTAAAAGAAGCACTTGAGAAACTAAAACTAAACGACGCTGCATTAGCCTATGAAATGGAAACTTCAAAAGCGCTCGGCTTTGGTTTTAGAACTGGTTTCTTAGGGTTGCTGCACTTAGAGATAATTCAAGAGCGAATTCGCCGCGAGTTTAATATAGACATCATTGCCACAGCGCCATCTGTGATTTACACAGTTCATTTAACAAATGGTAGCGTAATTCAAATACAAAACCCCTGTGAACTGCCAGAACCGCAACAAATTGCCTATATTTTAGAGCCTTTTGTCAAAGCATCTATTATGACTCCGGCTGAATATGTTGGCAGCGTGATGGAAATTTGTCAGGCTAAACGCGGAGTTTTTGTCTCAATGAATTATTTAGATAAAAACCGCGTAAACATCATTTACAAACTTCCGCTTTCAGAAATTGTTTACAATTTTTTTGACAAACTAAAATCTCAAACTAAGGGATATGCGTCATTTGACTACGATATGGACGAATATGTGCGTTCTAACTTAGTTAAGTTAAACATCTTGTTAAATGGCGAACAAATTGATGCTTTGGCCACAATTGTCCATAAAGACTTTGCTGAATCTAGAGGCCGCGCATTGACTGAAAAAATGAAGGATTTAATTCCAAGACAGATGTTTGAAATTCCAGTGCAAGCCGCAATTGGCAACCGAATTATTGCAAGGTCTACAATTAAAGCAATGCGCAAAGACGTCTTGGCAAAATGCTACGGCGGGGATATTTCTCGTAAAATGAAACTTCTTCAAAAACAAAAAGAAGGTAAAAAGAAAATGAAACAAATCGGTCGTGTTTCAGTGCCACAAGAGGCTTTTTTAGCTATCTTAAAACAAGGGGATGATTAGTGCGTGGGCTTTACGTACACATCCCTTTTTGTCATTTAATTTGTTCGTATTGTGACTTTGTCAAGAAACAAGTTAAAGACAAAGCAGAAGAAGATGGATATATTAAAAGCCTGATTGTAGAGCTGAATACTGTGTATTTAGACAACCCTTATTTTGACACTATCTTTATTGGTGGCGGGACTCCGAATAATCTTAGTTTAGAAAATTTAAACTTATTATTAAAAACATTAAAAAAGTTTAAAGGAGTAAAAGAGTATACAATTGAATGTAATCCTGAGCTAATCACCCGAGAACAAGTTGCTTTATTTAAGAAATATGGCATAAACCGCGTATCTTTAGGTGTGCAGAGTTTTGAGCCAGAAACCATTAAATTCCTAAAACGCAACCACACTATTTTAGATGTTGAAAACTCAATTAAGTTAATTAAAAAAGCAGGTATCCAAAACATTTCTTTTGATTTAATGTATGGTATAAAAAATCAAAGTTTAGAGATACTAAAAAAAGATTTAGAAATTGCAATAAAGTTTAATCCTAAACATATATCTTATTATGCACTAATTTTAGAGCAAAACACCTTTTTAGCGTTTTTAGAAAAGCAAGGTATAAAAACAACTTTAGCAGATGAAGTGTGTTTAAAACAATATAACTTTATTAAAAGAATTCTCAGAAAACACCACTTTTCGCAATACGAAACTTCAAATTATGCCAGGTCAAAATACCAGTCTAAACATAACTTGATTTACTGGACAGACTCAGAATATATAGGTGCTGGGCTTGCTGCGAGTGGATATACCGCAGGAAAGCGTATAAATAACACCGCAATTTTGCACACCTACATTAACAAAGGACCTGGAAAAACAGAAGCAAAACAAAGTAATAATGAGTTAATTTCAACAGCAGTAGTGCTTGGGCTTCGCAAAACTAACGGTATAAAACTTAAGTATTTTAAGAAAAAATACAGTGTTGATTTACTTAAATATTTCCCAGCAATTAAGAACTTACTTGCAAGAAAAATGCTTAGATATACTAAAGGTAGGTTATATATACCATATAAATATATTTATTTAGAGAACCAAATTATGCAGGAGTTTGTATGAAACCGTTTTTAATTAATGAATTTATTTTATATTTAAAAAACGAAAAGTCTTTAGCAAAAACTACGCAAAACGCCTACAAGGTAGACATTGAGCAGTACTTTAATTTTTTTAAAAAATACCACAAGGAAATTCAAAGACCAGAACAAATTAGTCCTAAACTAATTAAAAACTATATTAGAACTTTGCTAAAAAAATATGACAGCAGGACAACTAATAGAAAAATTTCGGCAATTAAAACATTTCATACTTTTCTTGAAATGGACGGTTTGACTAAAGAAAATCCAGCGCAAGATATTAAAAATATTAAAGAAAAAGAAAAAATAATTCGCACAATCAACGCAGAACAAACTAGCAAAATGATAAATTCAATAGATTTAAAAACAGTTTACAATGTGCGAAACTTAGCGATGTTTTTAGTCTTATACGGCTCTGGTCTTCGTGTTTCTGAGCTGATTGGACTTGACCTAAAGTCGATGCATTTAAATGAAGGTTTTTTAATTGTTGAAGGAAAAGGCAGTAAAGAACGAACTGTGCCGCTAACCGAAAAAGCAGTAGAAGCACTTAAAATGTACATTAAAGATGCCCGCAATATCATCTTAAAAGAACGCACTTTACCTGCTTTGTTTGTGAGTAGAAATGGCAAAAGAATTACCCGACAAGGGTTCTTTAAGATAGTTAAAAACATCGCAGAAGAAAACGAAATTGACAATGTTTCCCCACACACTTTTAGACATTCTTTTGCTACACACTTACTTGAAAATGGTTGTGATTTAAGAGTGCTACAAAAAATACTGGGACACGAAAGTATTCAAACAACACAGATTTATACTAATATTTCAGATAAATACAAACGAGAAAAGTACAACAAAACTAGACCAAAAATAGAGAATCTAGAAAAATCATAATTTAGTTTTTGTAAACTATATGATAAAAAAATAAAAAAGTTTAACTTATATTGTGAGCGAATATCTCATTATGTAGCTAAACTTTTTTTATTTTCAAGACTTTTATTAAATACAGACTTATCATTTGCATAAAATTATTTCAAATTTAATTTAGTTATAAGTTTAGTATAATTAAACATTTATTAAAAATATAATTTATTCTTAAACTAAATATTTAATGTTTTTTCAAGAATGGTATGCAAGATGTGAAAACAATAGAAGTATTAAATTATTTCCATATAAGCTTTTTACTATATACTTTTGTTCAAACTAAAAAAGTTTACCCGCTATTATCCGTGCTTGATTTAAATGCTTCAAAATGTGTGTTTTTTTAAGACGCTCTAGGACAAAACAGACTGGATAATTACACATAAGACATAAAAATAATCGCTCAGAACACGCCTATAAATAGTTTAGTATATGTTTTTTTTAATTAAAAAAACTAAAAAAGTTTAATAATGTTTAAATTATTTTTATACCAATTCTGATGCTCAAAAATTTCAATTTAGTGTTTTTCACTATCTTTTTCAAATTATGTATTCTGGGGACAAATTATCACTAAAAATATCGTTTTTGAGCACATAAGTGCAGAAATTCCGATAGTTAATAGTAATCCACATTCCCACACATTTTCACTTGTCTGCTCCACTAACTTACTATATTTTGGTTTACATAATATATATTATAGGAACAAATAAAAAATAACGAAAAACAACATTAAACTATACATTCACCCTAATATCAAAAATAAGGTGCATAAAAGTGGTTCTGTTTTACTACTTCTATCTTTTTTATATTCACATTTAAAAAATGAACACGAAAAAAACGCAAAATGCATTCTAACGAAATTAAATTTACAGAATTGATAGGTTGCCGGCAATTTTTGATGTTTTTAAACATTTTTTTACAAAAAACCGCTTCTGGTTAATTTCTTTGCTATTAAACTTTTATATAATTTTCAAATAAAATATTAGTTAAATTAAACTAACTATACTACTTCTTCTCTCCCAGATAAACAGGCTTATTTTTTTAATTTAGTTTTTTTAGGTAGTACTATTTACAGTTCAACATTTTTCTACTTAGACATTTGTTTTGACTTTGTTTATAAATAAATTAAAAATATTAAATAAGTTTAGTTTTATTAAACTCATCATAATTAGCTGAAACTATATTTTTTGATATATTCCATCTTTCACGATTGATGAAAATTCGCAAATATTTCTGTGCTTTATTGAATTTAAACATATTTAAAACTTATTTAATTTGTTTAAAAATATTAAACTCATTAAAATATCAATTTGACCGCTCCTAAAGTAAAGTCTTTAAACTTTTTTTCAGTTTTTGCATAATATAAATTTTGTAAACTTTTTATATGATAGATAATATAAAAAACACTATTAAACTTTTTTAGTTTTTTTTAACTTTTGTTATTCTTAAATTCTTCTGCCCGTTTATAAAATGTAAATATTCAGAATATTCTAAAACAGAAAAATAAATGAATATAAAATATTGAAAAAATCTATAGATAAATTTCAAATTATGAAAATTAAAAATATTTAGTGCTGTACTATTGCAAGCCTGGGATTTAGCGGATGGGTGTTTTTAATATGTATTTTTTATATGGTTTTATTTGTAATATATTAAGATTGAGTTTAAAAACGTTCGTTGCTTTTTATTTAATTTTGTACAAATTTTTTATTTAAACTTTTTGTATTTAAAACTATTTTGTTTATTTAAATTAAACTATGTAAAATTAAGTTTTGCTTACTAAAAGTCTCCAGGGTTTCTAAAATGTAAATATAATTTTAATTTTCTTATTCACAACCTTCATTTCCTATTTCGTAATTTTCTCGAGCAATAATGTAGTTCTTCTATTTACGATTAGGTTAAAAATATTAAGGTTTAAAATAGTCGCTAGTTCAGAGCGAATGTAGACTTGTGGTTATTTTAAAGTGATATTGTTTTGAATAATGTTCCACTTATTTTAAAAGATACATAACCTACAAAAATCAGAATCTGAAAATGCGAATGTTTAAAAAATGTATTTTATTAACTCTTAATGCTTATGAAATTAGATAATTTAAAATTTAATTTTGATGTTGTGTAAAAACAATTCTATCGAACTCACAGGCTAAGAAACTCTAAAGAAGTGAAAACAATTTAAGTTTTTGATTTAACCTTATTTAAAACATTCTAGGTCTAAGCGAAATGCACTGATTAAAACCTGGTTTGAATTTTAACTAAAATGCCTAATTAAACTTTTTTGATATAAAAAATATTTAGTTTAATTTAAATAAACTAATATAATTTTATTTTAAAACAATTGTAATGCAGATTTGTATAAACCAATTTGCTAAACAGTTGTTATATATTAAAGCTAATAAATCGGCGGATTATTGCATTAAAATAGTATTAAACATAAATATAAATAATTTTTAAAAGTTTAATTTAAATAAACTATTTAAATTACAAAAATCTAATTAATGTGTTTTTTATTTGCTTATAATGTTATATAATATAAAGGTATTACGGAGGAAAAATATGCCATATATTATTGCTGTTCATGCGCGTGAAGTTCTAGATTCACGTGGTAACCCTACTGTAGAGGTTGAAGTAACTACAGACTCAGGAGCGTTTGGTCGTGCTCTTGTTCCATCTGGTGCATCTACAGGTGCACACGAAGCTGTAGAGCTTAGAGATGGAGATAAAAAACGTTTTCTTGGAAGGGGTGTGTTGAAGGCTGTTGCTAATGTTAACGAAAAAATCGCACCTGAACTAATTGGTCTATCTTGCCTTGACCAAATGGCAATTGACCAAGCAATGCTTGATTTAGACGGAACTCCAAACAAGGCTAATCTTGGTGCAAATGCTATTTTGGCAGTTTCTATGGCAACTTGCCGTGCTGCTGCTGATTTTCTTGGTCTAGACCTACACTCATACCTTGGAACTTTCTTTGCACATACTTTACCTGTGCCAATGCTAAACATCTTAAATGGTGGTGCACACGCAGACAGTAATGTTGATTTCCAAGAGTTCATGATTATCCCTGCTGGTTTTAAAACTTTCAAAGAAGCAATTGTTTGTGCTGCTGAAGTTTATCACAACCTAAAAGCAGTACTTAAGAAAAAAGGTCTTGCAACTGGTGGTGGAGATGAAGGTGGATTTGCACCAAACCTAGAGTCAAACGCTGCTGCTTTTGACTTAATTGTAGAAGCAATTAAACAAGCTGGCTACAAACCTGGTAAAGATGTATTTTTAGCGATAGACGCTGCTTCTTCTGAGTTCTACGACGAGGCTAAAAAACGTTATGTTTTCAAAGCAACTGGTGAAGAACTTACTTCAGATCAATTAGTAGACTTCTATGTTTCTCTAGTTGAAAAATACCCACTTATTTCAATTGAAGACGGTTTATTTGAAGACGATTGGGCTGGCTGGAAAAAACTAACTGAAAAACTTGGTGACAAAATCCAATTAGTTGGTGATGATTTATTTGTAACTAACGAAAAACGTTTAGCCCAAGGTATTGAAAAAGGTGTTGCTAACTCTATTTTAGTTAAGGTTAACCAAATCGGTTCTATTACTGAAACTTACCGCACTATTGAACTTGCTAAACGCTCAGGCTATACTACTGTAATTAGCCACCGTAGTGGAGAAACTGAAGATACTTTTATTGCTGATTTAGCAGTTGCTTTAAACGCAGGTCAAATTAAAACAGGTTCTATGTCTAGAACTGATCGTATCGCTAAATACAACCAACTAATTCGTCTTGAAGAACTACTTGGCGACCAAGCAGTTTATCCAGGATTAGCTGCATTTCCTAAACTAAAAAAATAAATTTTAGTTTAATTATTTAAATACACAAAAAATTTAAGTTAAAAGCCCTTTGTTTTTTACACAAAGGGGCTTTTAATTGTCAAAATAAGGTTAAAAATGAAAATTATCGCAAACAATAAAAAAGCATATTTTGACTTTGAAATCATTAAAACCTACGAAGCAGGTATTGTCTTAACTGGTTCTGAAGTCAAGGCTCTTCGCGCCGGCAAAGTCACGATGACTGGCGCTTTTTGCGATATTACTAAACACTTAGAGCTTTACTTGCGCGACATGAAAATTGGTTTTGCTAAAGAAAATCTGGCTAAGTTTCAGCACAAAGAAACTAGCAGTCGTAAACTACTTTTACATAAAGCCGAGATTATTCAAATTAAACAAAAAGTTTTTGAAAAAGGTTTAACTTTAATTCCTTTAAAAATTTATTTAAATCAGGCACTGGTAAAGGTTGAAATTGGACTGTGTCGTGGTAAAAATCTAAGAGACAAAAGACAAACTATTAAAGAACGCGATTTGAAACGTGAAAACGCTAAATTTAAGTTAAAAGTTTAACAAAAAGGTATTAAAATTATGAAAAAACTCACAGGCAACCAAATCAGACAAATGTGGTTAGATTTTTTTAAATCTAAAGACCACTATATATATAAGTCAGTTCCGTTAATTCCTAAAAACGACAAGACTTTACTGTGGATTAACTCAGGTGTAGCATCTCTTAAACAATACTTTGATGGTACTATGATGCCGCCTTACCCCAGAATTACAAGTTCTCAAAAATGTATCCGCACGAATGATATTGAAAATGTAGGCTTAACCGCCAGACACCACACATTTTTTGAAATGCTTGGTAACTTTTCTATTGGCAACTACTTTAAAAAAGAAGCAATTGCTTACGCTTTTGAGTTAATGACTTCACCTAAGTGGTTTGATTTTGATTTAGATAAACTTTATTTTACCTATTATCCTGCCGACCTTGAAACTAAAGAAATTTGGCTAAGTTTAGGAGTTTCTGAAAGCAAATTAGTGCCACTTGAAAGCAATTTTTGGGAAATTGGCGAAGGGCCATGCGGACCAAATACAGAAATTATTTATGACCGTGGCGAAAAATACGATACCCGTGGCGAAGTAGCCTTAAGAAACGACTTAGAAACTGCACGCTATGTTGAGCTTTGGAATATTGTTTTTTCGTCTTTTAACGCAGAAACTGGCAAAAAGCGCGAAGACTACAAACCACTTCCACATAAAAACATTGATACTGGTGCTGGGTTTGAACGACTTTGCGCGATTATACAAGATGTAGAGACTAACTACGACACTGATTTATTTGCTCCTATTATGCACGCAATTGAAGAGCAGACTAACTATAAATACACAGGGCAAAAAGAGTTTAAAATCATTGCAGATCACTTAAAAACTGTGACTTTTGCAGTCTCAGACGGTGCTGTGGTTTCAAATGAAGGAAGAGGCTACGTTCTTAGAAGGTTAATTCGCCGTGCTGTGAAAGCAGGGCGCAAACTTGGTATGCAGAAACCATTTATTTACAAATTAGTGCCGAGTGTAGTTGCCGCAATGGGCGAGTTTTACTCTGATCTTAAAAACAGCCAAGAAGTTGTTCAAAAAATTTTAAAACAAGAAGAAGAAAAATTTTTTGAAACAATCGAAGCCGGCGAAAAAGAGTTTTTTAAACTTATTCAAACCAAAAAAACTATTTCTGGCGAAAGCGCTTTTAAGTTATACGACACGTTTGGCTTTCCGTTTGAATTAACTAAAGAATATGCTGAAGAAAATGGTGTTAAAGTTGACGAAAAAGGTTTTCATGATTTCTTAGTCAAACAAAAAGAACTTTCCAGATCTGCTCGCCAAAACTTTCAGTCAATGAAAGGCCAAAATAAAGAGTTTTTAGAGTTTAGTGAAAAATCTGACTTTATAGGATACGAAAATTTAAGCTCTGTCTCTAAAGTAATTAAAGTTTTTAAAGAAGGTATTGTTCTTGACAAAACTCCTTTCTTTGCCGAAACTGGTGGCCAGGTTTCCGACCTTGGAACTATTGAAAACACAGAAGTCAAAGGAATGCTTAGACTGCCATTTGGTCAGCACTTGCACGTTGTTGACTCTAAGTTTAAAGAAGGACAAACAGTTAAGTGCGAAGTTGACGAAGCACACCGCACACCTACTATGTATAACCACAGTGCAACGCACTTAATTCATCAAGCCTTAAAAGATGTGCTTGGCGACTACGTTAACCAAAGAGGTTCTAAAGTTTGCGCACCTTACCTGAGATTTGATTTTAACTGCTACAACTTTCCAAAAGACGAAGACCTTTTAAATGCTGAAAAAATCGTAAAAGAAAAAATCCAAAAAGGTCTTAATGTTAAGTATGAATACACAGACTACGAGACCGCTTTAAAACACGGCGCAATCGCCTTGTTTGGCGAAAAATACGATAAAACCGTTAGAATGGTTTCAATGGCAGACTACTCAATTGAACTATGCGGTGGTACTCACGTTAAAAACACAAAAGAAATAAAAGATTTTGCAATTACACAAATTGAGTCAATAGGTTCAGGAATTTACCGTATTTTTGCGGTTTCTGGCGCAAATCTAAAGGCTAAAGTGAGTGAATACACCGCGCATTATTTTAATGAGGCTGATGTTATTTTAAACAAAGTTAATGAACTAAACAACGTTTCACTTAAGCTAGAGTTTGTGAAAAAACCCGAAATTAAAGGCTCATACCAAGACATATTAAATGCAAAAAAATACCTACAAGACATTAAAGTTCAAGCCTTAAAATACGAAAAACAAATTAGTGAAATTAACATTAAAAATGCTTTAAAATCGCTTAACAGTGCGACTTCACAAAATTATATTTTTAAGTCTCAAGTAGATACAAAAATTGCTAAAGATGTGTTTATGCAATATGTAAACACACAAAATTTAAATAACTGCATCATGATAAACCAAGACAACGAAAAAATTAACATATTTGTGAAATCCAACTCAAAAAAAGCAGTTGATTATATTAAAAAAATCAATTCTATTCTTAACTCAAAAGGTGGTGGAAGACCTGATTTTGCAACTGCTGGCGGTGGCGATTTAAGTAAAATTGATCTAGTTTTAAAGGAGTTTAGCAAAAATGATTCTTGGAATTGACCTTGGTTCAAAAACGATGGGCTTGGCAATTTCTGAGTCTCATATAATCGCAAATAACCTAGAAACCTTTCGTTTTGAAAACGAAAATTACTCACTTTGCATTGCTCATTTAGTTGAACTTAACGCTAAGTACAATTTCCAAGAAATAGTGCTTGGCTACCCTAAACATATGAACGGAGATGTAGGGGTGCGCGCTAAAATTTCAGAAGACTTCAAAATCTTAATTGAAGAAGCCCTGCCTGGTGTGAAAGTAATTTTAGAAGATGAACGTCTTTCTACTAACGCTGTTTTTGAGGTTTTCAGACAAAGTAAAACTAGTGTTAAACAAAGGAAACAATTTAAAGATGAACTTTCTGCCGTCGTAATTTTACAAAAATATCTAGACCGTAGACAAAGTTTTCAAACCGAAAAGGTGATATTTATGGAAAACCAAGAAAAAGTAATTTCTCTAAACGACAAAGTCATTGAGGCTTTAAAAAAAGACAAATCTAGAGAAGTCAAAATATCTGTTGACGGAAAAGAAGAAACATTTATTGTAATTTTTACAACTACACGTGAGTTTGCTGGGGAAAGTAGAAATTATGTAGCTCTACTTGACCAAGAAGGTAATAACTTAATTTTTGCTAAATACAGCAAACTTACTCAAACTGAGGCTAACTTTGAATTTAGCGGTAGTTTAACCGACATTGAAGATGTTGAGGAATACAGACAGCTTACCGAAGTTTTCCTTGAATACATGTCTGATTTGGAGCATGAATAGTCTAGAGTTTAATTTAGTTAAAAACGATTGCATTTTTGCCCAAATCCCGATTTTAAAAGACAAAGCAGTTTTGTATATCAATGGGTTGATAAAAAAACAAAACGTTAAAAAGATTTTAGAAATCGGAACCGCTTTTGGTTACAGTGCACTCAGTTTTTTAAAAGAAAATAAAAACTTACAAATTATAACTATTGAAAAAAATCCCGATAGTTTTGCTAAAGCAAAACACAATTTTTTTATTTGCGGCGTTGAAAAGCAAGTGACTCCAATTTTAGCGGATGCAATTGATGTTGACTTGAAGGGTGAAGTTTTTGACCTAATTTTTATAGACGGTCCGAAGGCTCAATACTTAAAATATTTTGAAAAATTTCAGGTTTACTTAAAAAAAGGTGGTCTGATAGTCTGCGACAACATCTCTTTTCATAAATTAAACCAAGAAACAGTTTCTAAAAATACCGCTCAATTACTTAAAAAAATAGAAATTTTTAAAACAGAAGTTCTGAAAAACATAACATTTGAATCTGAGTTTCTAGATATTGCAGACGGCATTTTAGTATCTAAAAAGCTATGAAATACCTAATATATCCGCTTGACTTAAATAAATACGAAAACGTAGACGCTACGTTGGTTTTGCGAACCGAGTTTTCATATAAGTGTTACCGTCGGTTTTCCGTTAAAGAAATCAACTCTTATTTAAAAAACCACAAGGCTTTCGTTGACCTTTCTTTTATGGCCTATGACCGAGATTTTCCTGTGCTTAAAAGTTATTTAAATCGACTTAAATACAAGGAAAGCATCATTGGCTACATTGTTGCTGACTTAGGTGTCGCTCAGTTTTTTAAAGAGCTAAACTTGTTAAGTAAGTGTGTATATAACCCAGAAACTTTAATAACCAATTGGCAAGAAGTTCAAAGTATTTCTGAACTTGGTTTTTTTGGAGTCTTTTTAGCCAAAGAAATTACTATTACAAATATTTGCGAAATTAGTCAAAAAAATCCAGATTTTAATTTGTTTTTCCAAGGACATGGCAGATTTTCCATGTTTCATTCGAAGCGAAATTTGCTTTCTATTTACAACAAAAAATTCAAACACAACCTGGATTTAAAAAATCGTGCTGACTTATTTTTAAAAGAAAAAAACCGAACTGAGAAACTAAATGTTCTTGAAGATAAATTCGGCACCTATTTATTTCGCGGAAAAACTACACAAATGTTTAGTTATATTTCAAAACTAAAAAATTGTCTGAAATATTTTGTGATCGACCCTTTATTTTTTTCAGACGAATACGCAATAGATGCGCTTAGACTTTATCAAAAAGGTAACATTTTAGACACAGAAATTGAAGAATTTAAAGCAAAATATGCAGATCTGCAAGACACAGGTTTCGCTGAAACTAAAACGGTGTATAAAAAATGAGTGAACTGTTAGCACCTGCTGGTGATATTGAAAAACTAAAATACGCACTAATCTACGGAGCGGATGCTGTTTTTATTGGTGGGCTTGAGTTTTCTCTTCGCGCACGCGCTTCTAACTTCACAATTCCGTTAATTCAAGAGGCTTGTGAGTTTGCGCATTCTCTTGGCAAAAAAGTATATGTGACTGCCAATATTTTGCCACACAACGAAGATTTAGAAGGTCTTAAAAACTATTTAAAAGAACTGGAAAAAGCAGGAGTTGATGCCATAATTTGTGCGTCTTTTGCCATTATTAAGGCAGCGCGTAAATACACACATTTAGAAATACATCTTTCAACCCAGCAAAGCGCTATCAATTCTCGCACTATTTTGTTTTGGAAAGAACTGGGCGTAAAAAGAATAGTTTTAGGCCGAGAACTTTCAATTAAAGAAATTAAAAGCCTTGAAAGACACGAACTTGACATTGAGGTGTTTATCCACGGTGGAATGTGCATGAGTTATTCTGGTAGATGTTCACTTTCAAATACCTTTACAGGCAGAGACGCCAACCGTGGTGGTTGCGCACACAGTTGCCGTTGGGAGTATTTTTTGTATTCTGGCAATGAGCAGTTAAAAGTCGAACCTGTTTCTTTTTCGGCTATGGACTTAAACGCTGTTCCACACATTAAAAGTTTAGTATTGGCAGGCGTATCTTCGCTTAAAATAGAAGGTAGAATGAAGTCGCTGCACTACATCGCTACTGTTGTGAAAACTTACCGTGAAATGCTTACAGAAATTTATGAAACTAAAAAAATTAGTTCGGTTAAAAAATATAGTCAAAAATTAAAGGCTGCTGAAAATAGGTTAAGTGCAACTGGGCACTTAGATAATTTACCCGCTGAAACTAAAGTACTTTTTGACCAAAATACCACTAAACCAAACCAGTCGTTTTGCGGGCTTTATTTAAACCAAGAAGTAAAAAAAGGTGTTTATTTATTTCAACAGAGAAACTACTTTTCAGTTGGTGATAAAATTGAGTTAATGGCCCCATTAGGCAAAGAAAGAACATTTAAAGTTTTAAAGCTATGGAATGAAAATTTTGAAGAAATCCAAACTGCTAACCACGCAATGAGCAGGGTTTACGTGAAATTAAATGCTAAGGTTGAACCATATTCAATGATTAGAAAGAAATGAATGAAAACTCTTTTTTCTTAACTAAAAAATTTGGCAAAGTTTTAATTAGGTTTAGACAAAACTTACAAAGAAGTTACTTAACTTGTGAAGGGATTCAACCTGTTTTAGTTTTTCCAAGTGCTTATAAAGACCTGTACAGTTTTGGTGAAATCGCTTTAAGGGGCGAAAAAATAGTGAATCGCTCAAGAGTTCAAAGCGATGTTTTTTACTTGTATCGCCAGTATAATTTAGAAGTTTCTCAAAAAAACAAAGTAATGATTTTTGGCAAAATCTATAACTTTTTGCCAAGCGTTGCAATACAAAAAAATGTGTTTGGGTTTGACGGCAATTTAACCTACTTCTTCAGTTCTAAGTATAGAACTCTGCAAACTGCAAAAAAAGATTTTTACACTAAACTTTTGAAAGATTTTCTTTTTAAACTTTTAAACCGTGCAAAAGAAAAACTTCCAACAACTGCTGGCGAGTATAGTTTTAAATTAGTCAAAAGTTACTACGGTAAATGTAGACGCCGAACTGGTGTTAAAACCGAAATTATTTTAAATCCGATTTTAATTTGTTTAAAAGAAGAACTCGCTATTGAAACTATTTTGCATGAACATGTGCATTTAGTTCATGCAAATCATGGCAAACGCTTTAAAGCAGTTTTAGATAAACTCTCAATTTTATTTTTAGGTGAAGTTCAAAAATCTGCAGTTGTCTTTCCTTCACTGGTGTTTAGCGAAAAACTTTAATTAGTATTCCAGTTCTTTGGTTTTTAAGAACTCAATTTTAGTAATATTTAGTTTGTCAATTTCGCTGAATCTATTGATTAAGAGACAAATTAAGGCAAACAAAATTGGCGTGAAAATCAAAGTTAGACCAAGGCGTAGCAGTAGACTTAAATATGCGAGTTTTCCAAAATAAAACCAAGTAGCAAAAGTGTTTATCAAAGTATAGCCAAGATAGCCAAAAAAGGTGGCTAAAAAAATCGTTAATTTAGAGATTCTTTTAAAGCAAATTATTGAAAAAAGCAGGGTCCAAAAATAAGTAGCAAATGCGTAAATTGGCAGATAACCAAGTGAATTTAAAAACCCAAATAACAGGTCATAAATTACAGCGGCAACTAATGCATATCCAGGTCCAAAAGCGATTGCCACTACGGCTAAAGCAACGATAAAAAAAGGTACTCTAAACATACCAATCGGCACAATGTATGAGTATAACGTGTTAATTGCAACTGCGCTTGCAGTTAAAACTGCTGCAATTGTTAGTTTAATAATTTCTAGCTTATTTTTTGTGATTTCCATGTTTAAATTATAACTTTTTTTCACCTTTTTTTCACATAAAAACAAGGTTAAAAATCACTTATGTTGTATAATGTTTAGTAGTTAACAAGGAGAAAAAATGGCTAAAAAAAATGCATTAACTCAAGAAGGGTATGATAAATTAGTAAGTGAACTTAACGAACTTAAGTTTGTTAAACGCCCTAAAAACATTCAAGCAATTAAAGAAGCGCGTGCTCAAGGAGACTTGTCTGAAAACGCAGATTATGATGCTGCTAGAAACGAACAAGCACAAATTGAACACAAAATTAAAGAACTGGAAAACATTTTAAAAGATGCAGTTATTATTAAAAATAACCGCGACGATATTTGTACGATCGGCAATAAAGTTGAACTTAAATATCTACACAACTCTGCTGTTGAAAACATTCAACTGGTTGGTAGTCAAGAAACTGACCTTTTTGGTGGCAATATTTTAAAAATTTCTGTAGAAACTCCTTTAGGTCGTGCTATTCAAAACCACAAAGCCGGCGACAAAGTTTCATTCAAAGTTTCTGAAAACAAGAGCCTGGATGTTGAAATTCTTAAAGTTTACCAATAATGCCTAAATACAGGTTTACTGCATATTTAGAAAGTATTTTTAACCTTCCTTTAGCAGAACTTAAAAATCAAGGTATCAATACTTTGATTTTTGATTTAGACAATACATTGCTTTCATATAAAGAAAACTCATTTTCTAGCAAAACTATTGTTTTTTTTGAAAGACTAAGCGCTAACTTTAGACTGTTTATTTTTAGCAATTCTGGTAAATCTAGACAGCTTTTGAATAATTTACCTAATACCAAAGTTTTTTTTAATTTAAAAAAACCATTTACCAAAACTGGTAAACAGATTTGCAAATCTGAACAAATTAGCGTAAAAAACACAGCATTTATCGGCGACCAGCTCCTAACTGACGTTGTTTTTAGCAATAAAATGCAATTTAACTCAACCTTTTTAGTCAAATCGATAGACAGCACAAGCGAACGATTTTTGACTAAAATTAACAGGTTTAGAGAAAAAATTATATTTATCATTATTCGTTTTTTTAAACCTGACTATTTTAAAAGAAACTTGCTTAGATATTATTTAAACACTAACTTTAGCGCAAAAATTAAATATTTAAAACAAGCCTTGAAAACTAAATTAAACTACGACAAAGAAAGATATCTACACTCACTTTCCACTGCTAAGATGTGCAAGCAACTAGCAAGACACTGGCAAATTAATGAAAATCAAGCATATCTAGTTGGTTTAATTCATGATTTTGCGAAACACGTCAATGCAGAGGAAGCACATAGTTTAGTTAAGTTTAAGTATCCTAACTTAAAAAACACAAACAGCAAAAATTTACTACATGGTCCTGTATCTGCCTATATTTTTTCTAAACTAATTGACTTATCTAGAGATGAAATTAACTCAGTATTTATGCACACAACTCCTACTCCAGAAATTTCAACGCTTGGCAAAATCCTTTTTATTTCAGATAAAGCTGAAATGAGAAGAACTTTTTCGGACCTCGGAGATATTAGAAAAGTAATGTGGCAAGACTTAAATAAAGCCTGTGAACTTGTATTTGAAGGAGTTTTTAAAAGTTTAAACACCAGAGGTATTGAACCTGAGCAAATACAAATTGCTACTTACAACAAACTAAAACAAGAAATTAAATAATTTAAAAGGAGTATAAATGGACTCACTTAGATTAAAAGAAATTAATCAAGACTTAAAAGATATTGATGTAAAAGATGTTAAATACTACAATTTTACTGGAATTCATCCACTTTTTGACATCGCAGTTATTGGAACTGCGTCAGAACGCCAAGCTTTAGCCTTAGTTGCCAGAGTTAAAAACTACCCTGAGTTTAAGTCAGTTGAAACCGGCTCTGGTTGGACTTTGATTGCTACTGAGCAAATCTGGGTGCACATTTTTACAAAGGAAGAACGCGATGCTCGTGGGCTTGACGGAGTCTACGCTCAGTATGAGGAGATACTTTAATTATGCTTAAGGCTATTAAAACTGCTTTTATAATTTTTCACTTTATTTTAATCGGGACAGTTATTTGGTTTGTCTTAGTCAAAACTAAAGCACTTGAATATAAACTGCCTTTTAAAGAAGATGAAATTCAGGCAGCTTACTACTACGACGAAATTAAAGACTTAGATAAAGATGTTTTTTCTGATTATTTGCACATCAACCCAAAACCAGAAAACCGCGTGGTTGCAAATAAAGATGATGACAAAATTAAGTTAAAGTTCATAATCAGTGCAGCTTTTAATTCAAGTAAAGTTGTATATAGAAAATTTCCTTTATATAAGTCTCAACCAAGTGGTACTAAAGAGGCCGTAGTTTTTGCTAAAAACAACTCAGAGTTTATCGTGATTACAAGAAAAGCAGTTTACGAGATTAGCGTCCTTGGCGATAAACACACTAAAAAAATTTACAGAATTTTGAATTTAGGCGAGACCTTTAAAGAAATTTCAAATACTTTTGCCTACAAAATTACAAAAAAATAAATCAAAACGCTTGGAGTCCAAGCGTTTTTTAATTGAGGAAAATATGTTTATTTGCAAATGCAAATCATTTGCAAATAAAACTAATTTAGGCTAAACTAATAGTGTAAATTATTTTTTTAAAAAAATAATTTAGAAAGGATTAAATTATGAAAAGAATATTATTTGCTCTATTTTCCTTAGTTGCTTTGTTTGCCTTAAGCAGTTGCAGACACGATGGTGAAAAACATCGTCACGGTCATCATGATCATCATCACCACGAAAAAGTAATGCATTTCCACCATTTAAAAAGCGAATACAAAGTTGGTGATGAACTTAAAGTAGAAGCGCACAGCTTTAAAAAAGAAATTAAAGAATACCGTTGGTATCTAAAACTAAAAGACGGAAAAACTGAAGAGTTTACGCAAAACACTAAAAACTTTACTTTAAAACTAGAAGAGAAACACATCGGCGCTGAACTTCATGTAGAGGCTTTTGACTCTGCTAAAAAAGTAATTGATAAAGCGCACAAAGCGCTTAATGTTAAAGCAAAAGAAACTAAACAGGCTTATAATTTTGCTTTAAAGCAAAACTTAATTTTTGTGTAAACAAGCACTAAAACTAAAAAAATCTAGTAAATTGGGTACACCTCGATATTTACTGGATTTTTTTAATTTTGGCAATTATTTTAAAAAGTTCAGCTTCCGTATTTAGTTTACAAACAGCTTGTCTAAGATCAGTTGTAACTTTTAGATTTTTTAAATAAAAAAGAATAGCACCACGCAACAAAAGAAAAAAACGTCTGTGGTCTTTTTCTTGGTTTTTAAGCAATAAGTAGTGTTTTAAAATAAGTTCAGCGATAGATGCAGGAGTTTTTAAATTAAGAGACTCAGTTAAGATTTCTTTAAAAACTAAAGGGTTTGCTAGCGCTTTTCTGCCAATCATGACCGCATCTACACCGCAGTATTTAAGCATTTTTTTAAAATCCACTAGATTTGAAATATCGCCATTGCCAATTACTGGAATCGAAACCGTTTCTTTGATTTTTTTAATTCCATCAAGATCAACAGACCCAGAATATCCCTGTTCTTTTGTGCGGCCGTGTACTGCGATAAAAGAAACTCCTGAGTTTTCAAGAATTTTGGCAACTTCATGTCCATTTATGGAGTTTTTATCAAATCCCAGTCTAATTTTGGCAGAAACTGGCAGCGATACGGCTTGAACTACAGCCTCAGCAATTGCTTGAAGTAGTGGCAAGTCTTTAAGTAAATAAGAACCAGAATGCCCACGGTCAGAAATTTTGGGAGCAGGACAACCAAAGTTTATATCAATAAAATCAAATCGGTAGTTTTTTTCAAGAATTTTAGCGGCCTCTGCCATAATTTTTGGGTCGTTTCCAAAAATTTGGACGCCAATTGGGTGTTCACTTTCTTTAAATTCAAGCATTTTAAGTGTTTTTTCGTCACCGTGCACCAAGGCGTATGAAGAAATCATTTCAGTGTAGAGCAGACCAGCACCTGCTTCTTTGCAAATTTGTCTAAACGCAGAGTAAGTGTAGCCAGCCATTGGGGCCAACACTAATTTGTTATGGAAGTTTAGCTTCTTAAAAATATCTTGCATTTTTTGAACTTATATCCTTTAGTCAAAATTTCGTTTGCAAACTCAAAATCCGCTTGGTTTGCTTCTCTGACACCGTTTAACGGGTAATTCAACCCTAAGTCTGTCCATTTCTTGACACCGTGAGTGTGGTATTTTAAAACTTCTATTGCACAAACTGAAGAAAGTGAGTCTAAAAAAATACGCAATTTGTGTAGTTGTGTTTTAAATAAATTTATCCCAGGGATGATTACTTGCCTAACTACAATATCTTTTTTTTCATCGTTTAAAAAACGAGCAAACGAGAAAACCGGCTCAAGCGGTCTACCTGTTAGCCAAAGGTGTTTTTTTGGATCTGAGTGTTTTAAATCCAGTAAAACCAAATCAGTATTTTTAAGAATTTTTTTGTATTTTTCTTTGTCTTTTTCCAGAAACAGTCCTGCAGAAGTGTCTAGACAGGTTTCTATGCCTTGGCTTTTAGCAACTTTAAACAAGGCCTCTAAAAACTCAAGTTGAAACAAAGGCTCACCGCCACTGACAGTTAATTTAGGGGTTGTTCCATAAAACAATTTATATTGATTGAACTTCTTTATAATTGCTGAAACTGTGTAGGTTTCACCTAAATTTTTATTCCACGAAGTGCGGTTGTGGCAAAACTTACAAGCCAGCGGACAACCTTGTAGAAACAAAACAAAACGCAAGCCCGGGCCGTCAAAAGCCCCAAATGGTTCAATTAAGTGAACTTGGCCTTTAACTTCAAGCAAGGCCTTATCTAGTGGCATGAATTGTTCTCGCAATTACCTCAAGTTTTTGTTGGTCGGTTAACTTAGAGAAGTTAACTGCGTATCCAGATACCCGAATAGTTAAGTTTGGAAACTTATCTGGGTTTTTGTAAGCCTCTATTAGTTTTTCTCGGTTAAAAACGTTGATATTCAAATGATATCCTTTGTTTTGAAAATAGCCGTCTAAAATTGAAACTAAGTTAGTTTTTCTAACTTCTTCGCAGTTGGGTAAGTTACTTGAACCCAAAGACTCTGGAAGCAACTGGAAAGTATTTGAAATTCCGTCTCTAGCAAACTCAAATGGAATTTTGGCAACGGAAAGAAGTGAGTTTAAAGCACCAGTGTTATCACGGCCATGCATAGGATTTGCGCCAGGTGCAAAAGGTTCACCTTTTTTGCGGCCATCTGGAGTAGAGCCAGTGTGCATACCATAAACTACGTTTGAAGTAATTGTCAAAATAGACATCGTAGGTCTGGCGTTTAAGTAGGTAGGATTAGCAGCGATTTCTTTCCAAAAATCTTTAACTACGGCTACTGCAAGTTCGTCTGCTCTGTCGTCTGCGTTTCCGTATCTTGGCCACGCGCCGGTTGTATTAAAGTCTTTAATTAAATTAGTAGTTTCGTCGTATATTGGTTCAACTCGTCCATATTTAATTGCAGAAAGGGAATCTGCAACCACCGAAAGTCCAGCGATACCAGTTGCAAAATTACGTGTAATTTCGTCATCTAGTAGTGCCATTTGCATAGACTCATATGCGTATTTATCGTGCATATAATGAATGATGTTAAGAGCATTAACATAGAGTTTAGCGACTTCTTTCATTGCTGCTTTAAAGGCCTTGTAAACCACTTTAAAGTCAAATTTGCCGTCCTTTAACAATTCAGTTTTAGGCAAAGTAATAACCTGTTCTCCAGTTATTTCATCTCTTCCTTGGTTGAGTGCGTAAAGCAAAGTTTTCGCTAAGTTAGCACGTGCTCCGAAAAACTGCATTTCTTTACCAACTGCCATTGGTGAAACGCAACAGGCAATTGCGTAATCAGAGCCATGGCATTCAGATATTGAGTTGTCGTTTTCGTATTGAATAGCTGAGGTTTCAATTGAGACTTTTGCGCAATATTTTTTAAAGTCAACAGGTAGTTTTTCAGACCAAAGCACAGTTAAGTTAGGTTCAGGATAAACTCCTAAATTATAAAGAGTGTGCAGCATTCTAAAAGAAGTGTTAGTCACAAAAGACTTAGTAACGCCATTCATTCCAGCGATAGACTCAGTTACCCAAACTGGGTCTCCTGAAAACACAGAGTTATACTCAGGAGTTCGGGCAAATCTAACCATTCTTAACTTCAATACAAAGTTATCAATTAACTCCTGGGCGGCCGCCTCAGTTAATCTTCCTTCTTGTTTGTCTTTTTCAATATAAATGTCAAAAAAAGTAGATACTCTACCCAGTGACATCGCTGCACCGTTTTGCTGTTTGATTGCCGCCAAATACGCAAAATAAGTCCATTGGATGGCCTCTTTTGCAGACTGAGCAGGTAGAGAAATGTCAAAGCCATATAGTTTTGCCATTTCTTTTAAGTCAAAAAGTGCTTTAATTTGCATCTCTAGATTTTCAATTTTTTGAATGATTTCAGGAGTATAGGGAAACTCAAAGCTTGCTTTGCTTTTTTGTTTTTCTAAAATCAAACGGTCAGCACCATAAAGCGCAACACGGCGATAGTCGCCAATAATTCGACCGCGGCCATATCCGTCTGGCAGTCCTGTAATTACGTGGTTGTGTCTAGCGATTTTAATGTTTTCAGGGTACACATCAAACACACCTTGATTGTGCGTTTTTCTGTATTTTGTAAAAATCTCTTCAGTGTCTTTATCTAGTTCATAACCATATGAAGACAAGGCTTTTTTGGCGATTTTAATTCCGCCTTCTGCAAACAAAGCACGTTTTAAAGGCTTGTCAGTCTGCAGACCAACAATACATTCTGGTGTGGTTTTACTGTCTCCAAGTAAGTAGCCAGGACCATATGCCAAAATGTTTGAAGAGATTTTGCACTCTGCGTCCAAAATTCCTTTTTTGGTTTCTTCGGTTAGAAGTTCGTTTAATTTTTCAACTTGTTTTAAAGTATTTTGTGTTGGACCTGCTAAAGTGAGCGTGAATTTTTTTGCCTCTGTGTAGTTAGCCAGAATAAAATCTGCAACATCTATTGTCTTTTTCCAACGGTTTCCCTTAAAATTTTCATAGTATCTCATAGCACAAATATTTTACCATTTAAAAATACAAAAAATTGCATATTTGCTTAGGGTTTCTAGGCGAATAAAATAATTTTTTTGTTAAAAGTATGAATTTTGTTGTTATAATTAGTTTGTTAGTTATCTTTTAAAAGATGTGTCAAGGAGGCAATATGATAAATCCAAATTTAAAGAAAATTTCTAGAATTCAGAACCTAGATGCACAAGACTATTCGCTTGAAGAATACGCAGTTCCAAAAACTACTTTTAAATCTCTTTTACTAAAAAGTTTATTTTTCGTTGGTTTGTTGTCCGCTTTTGCATTAGTTGTGTTTTTCTTAGGCTATTATTTTATTTTTAGCAATACATCTGGACTAACTCCAGATCAAAGAAAATCTAATTTAATTATCTTTTCAATAGTTTCGCTAAGTGCTTTTGGTTTGATGTTTTTATTTTCGCTACTTGGTAACTTTGTTTCAATTGCTAGATTCTCAGTTTGGGTATACTCAATTGCGTCAGGTGTGTTTATCGGTGCCATTACTTTAGTTTTTGAAATGATTTTAAGAGGTGTTGGTATAATCGCCCTTAGCGCAACTGCTTTTGTCTTTTTAACAGTCTTGGTTTTAAACTTAAGCAATTGGGTCAGAGGAACTCGCAAACTTTTCAAAGTCATGATGTTCTTAGGCCTTACTGTGCTTTTAATGTCTTTGGTTAACTTAGTTCTTTGGTTAGTTTTTAGAAATACCGAAAATCAACTTTATAGCAATACAACTTACCTTTGGCTGCAAATTGCCCTAAGTTCTGTCTACATCCTTTATTTAACAATTGTTTTAACCTTTAGTATTGAGGGTTTACGTGAAGTTGCACAAAACGATGGTCTTGACAAAGGTTATTCTTATGTTGCGATTCTAGGATTAGTGTCTACGCTTACTTGGATGTATATTGAGTTTTTAAAACTTGCAGTAATTGTTGCGATGTTTTTTGCATCTAAAGCAACTGACTAATTGTATTTTTAAAGATATATTTAGAAAAACCTTCAAAGGATATTCCTTTGAAGGTTTTTTCATTATTTAGCATATTTTAAGCATTTTAAGATTACGTAAATAAATATATTTAGATGAATCCAGAACAACAAAAAATCATTGAAAGTAAAGACAAACACGTGTTAGTACTGGCTGGTGCTGGCAGCGGAAAAACTTATACTTTAATTCAGAAAATCAAGAGAATTAAGGAAAGTAAAAATAACGCAAAAATATTGTGTTTAACATTTTCAAATATGGCTGCTAAAGAACTAAAACATAGGTTAAATGAAGAAAGCGTCGGAGTATATACTTTTCACAGTTTTTGTTTTAATTTAATCAAACCGTTTATTTCGGGTAAACAAGTGTTATTTGAAACTCCTCGTATTTTTAGTAAAAGAGAAATTCTAGAAGTTTCGCTCTACAAGTCTAATCCTGGTAAAAAACTCAACAAAACTTTAAAAAAATATAAGGATTTTCTAGATAAGAACTCCTTAATTGATTTTGACGATATGCTTTTGCTTTGTTTAGAAAAACTAAAAAACGAAGAAATCAAACAAACTTACGACTATGTGCTAATAGACGAAGTTCAAGACACTAATTTGGTTCAATTCCAAATTTTAAAACATTTAATATCTCCGCATACCAAAACTATTTTAGTTGGAGACATAGACCAAGGAATATATAAGTTTAGAGGCGCGTCTTTTGATTTAATTGAGAAATACCGCGAAACTTATTTGCCCAAAGTTTATATGCTCACGCAAAACTACCGTTCAGCACCAGCCATTGTAGAGTGCGCTAACAGACTAATTGAAAAAAATAAAAAAAGGCCTGAAAAAATGCTTTTTTCAGACCTTGAAATTAAAGCAAGTATTAAAATCTATCACTACACAAGTATTTTTGATTTTCTTTTAGAACTAAAATCCTATCTAGCAGTTCAAAGAAACCAGTGTGTAGATATCAAAGAAATTTGTCTATTGGTCAGAAGAAATCAAGAAAGAGTGAAAATTGAGCAAGAACTCAAGCGTGGTTTTCGGTTTTTTGAATATCTACCACAAATCTACACAGTACACGAATCAAAAGGACTTGAGTTTAAAACAATTTTTGTAGTTGGTCTTAACGAAGGTGTGTTTCCAGATACCAAAACCAGCGCATTGCTTGACATAGAAGAAGAAAGAAGGTTGATGTACGTCGCGATTACCAGAGCCAAGCAAGACCTTTTTTTGGTAAGTTTTGAGTTTAACCAAGACGGCCAAAAACTCAAGCCTTCTAGATTTTTAAAAGAAATTTACTAAGGTTATTTGTCTGGCAAGTCAGCAAGACAACCTAAGTCCAGGAATTTTTTATAAACAGTTTTATTAACTCCTGAGCGTGCTTTAAAGTCTTCTTTGGAAGTATAAAGCCCATCTTTTCGGGCGTTTACCGAATCAAATGCCGCTGCATCTCCAGTTCCATCAATTGTTGCAAACGGCATTTGTAGGGTATTTCCTTTAATGTTAAAAGTTTTTGCACTAGACTCGTTAACCACGAGTTTTGAAAAACTGAAACCGCGCGCACAAAACTCATAGGCTACTTTTAAGGTAACCAAAAGTTCTTGGTCTTTGGCCTTAATTTCATATCCGAGTTGCTCAAGCTCACGGATTTTGTTGCCAATAGCGATTTTGCCACTAGTCATCACGGTGTAGTCAAACTGAACTGCACGTTTTGAGAAAAAAGCAGAGTAGAAAAGCAGTGGTTTGTGTAGCTTAAACCAAGCAATTCTAATTGCCATGATGACGTAGGCAGTAGCGTGAGCTTTTGGAAACATATAGTTAATCAAGCCACATGAGTAAATATACCACTCAGGCACGCCAAAGACTCTGAGTTGATTTGCGTACTCAGCCCATTTTGCGGGGTTTCTGCGACAATTTCCCTTACGGATAAACTCCATAGCATTAAATGCTAGAAGTGGTTCGACGTTGTATTTAGAGATCAAGGTAATCATGATGTCGTCACGACAACCAATTAAGTTTTTAAAAGGAATTGAGCCAAACTCAGGGTGTCCGTCTTTTAAGACTTTTCCGTTATTTAACCACACGTTTTCGCCGTGTGAAAGCCCAGAAATTTTAACTAGTTCTGCAAATGTTGTGGGTTTAGTTTCAGCCAAGATTTGTGAAACAAACGGAGTTCCAAACTCAGGTAGTGCAGTTGACGCAGTTGCTGGCATAAAAGGTGCGTTTGAGTAGTCTACGTTTAGAATTTCGTTGCTGGAAAACATTTTGTAAACATCAACATCAGCCATTGGAATGTCTCTAACTTCGCTAAACGGAAACTCAGCAGGATTGGCTTTTACGTAGTCAAATAAAAACTTTATCATAGTAGGGTCATCGTGTCCCAAAATATCTAGTTTTAGTAGGTTTTCTTCAAAAGAGTGATAGTCAAAGTGTGTGGTGCGCCAACTTGCCGAGGTGTCGTCTGACGGAAATTGCACTGGTGTGACGTCAAATATTGAATAAGGTTTTGGCACCACCACAATTCCGCCAGGATGTTGCCCGGTGGTTCTTTTAACTCCCACAATTTTTTTAGCCAGAGCCGCAATTTTGGGCTTGCGAATTTTCATTTGCTTATCTTCAATGTAGCCCTTCACGTAGCCAAATGCTATTTTTTCGGCAACTCCTGAAACTGTTCCTGCTCTAAAAGCGTGGTCTGCACCAAGTAAAGTACGAACATACTCATGGGCTTGGGCTTGGTATTCACCTGAGAAGTTAAGGTCAATATCTGGGGTTTTATCACCCTGGAAACCAAGGAAAGTCTCAAAGGGAATGTCGTGTCCGTCTCGGTTTAATTTCGCTCCGCAAACAGGACACACTCGTTCTTTTAAGTCGTATCCATCGTCTGCTTCATTTAAGTCATCTTTAAACATTTCGTCAAACTGAGTAGGTGTGTAGTCTTTCTTTAAATCTTCGTTGAACTTAAAGACCTGAAAACAACCATTCGGACAAAAGTAATGTGGCGGCAAAGGGTTTACTTCAGTAATTCCTAAAATTGTTGCCACAAAAGAAGAGCCAACAGACCCACGACTACCTACCACATAGCCGTCATCGTTAGATTTTTTTACCAATAAATAAGACATGTAGTAAATTGAGGCAAAATTGTTTTTAAGAATAGTGGTTTGCTCCCTTTTTATTCTGTCTAAAATAAACTTATGTGGGTTTTTGCCATACTTTAACTCTAAGTTTGCCGAAATTAAGCGCTTAAACTCACCTTCTATTGAAGGAATACCTGCATCTTTAAAATAGTCATCAGAAAAAGAGTATAGCCCCTCTGGAAAGGCTTGAATGTCATTTATTAAATCAGCAATCTTGTTTGAGTTTTCAACCACGATTTCCTTTATTAGTTTATCGTCGTTTAAAAACGCAAACTCAGTACTCAGTTCATCGGTTGTCTGAAAAAAGTAATCAGGAGTGGTTTCGTATTGTGCAAGTTCATGGCGGCCTCCGCCAACTAAAGGAGTTCTGATGAAAAACTGATAATAAATTTGGTCTTCTTTATTTAAGTAATGGGGATTACTTGAGGCAACTACTGTTTTATTTAACTTTTTGGCGTGCTTGATTAGTCTGACAATTGCGTTTTTAATTGCTGCCGCACCACCCGCGATGTTGTCTTTAAGATGCGAAAAGCAACTTGGCGGATAGACTAAAATGTAGTCGTATTTTAAAATGTGGCTGTCCAGTACTTCATCAGTTGAGTTTAGTGCGTCAAACCAAAGTTCGCCTGCTCCGTTTGCACCAATTAACAAACCCTCTTTGTATTTTTCAAACTCAGAAGCAAGTACACGAGGTTTTTGGTAAAAGTATTCAGTTAAAGCAGAAGTTACTAACTTAAATAAATTTTTATAGCCAACTTGGTTTTTGACCAAAAAATCTACCGCAAAAGACATTTGGTGCAAGTAAGTTTTACTGCGGTCAATAGTGGTTTCAAGGTCATTGAAAGTTTTAATGCCTTTTTTAGCAAGGTCTTCAAGCATCTTGATAAACATTTGACCAGTTGCGTCGGCGTCATCTATCGCGCGGTGGTGGTTTTCTAAATTTATCTTAAAGAAACGAGAAAGAGTACCTAAGTTAAAACGCTTAAGTTGGTCTGAGTAGTGATATCTGGCTAAGTTAAGGGTATCTATATATAGTACTTTTTGGCCAAATGAATAGTTTAAAACTTTGGCTTTATGAAGGACATTTAAACAGTCAAATGAGGCGTTGTGGGCAACTAGCACTGAGTCTTTTGCAAACTCTATAAAGTCTTTTAAGACCACTTCTATTTTGGGTTGGCCTTTTAGCATCTCATCGGTAATGTTAGTTAAGTTTGAGACAAACTCAATTAACTTCTCTTCAGGATCGCAAAACGCTTGAAATCTGTCTATAATTTGACCGTTTTTAACTTTAACTGCACCAATTTCAATAATTTTGTCGTTAACTATTGAAAGTCCGGTGGTCTCTAAGTCAAATACCACATAGGCCAGGTCTTTAAGTAAAGTATCTGAGTCTCCTTTTTTAATGTAAAAAGAGTCGTCAATAAATGGCAGTTGCACACCATAAATTGGTTTAATTTCGGCTTTTTTGCAGGCTTGTGCAAACTGTGGGTATGCATAAATTCCACCAGAATCTGTAACCGCGATGGCTTTGTGGCCAAAAGATTTAGCCAGCGCTACGTAGTCTTTAATCTCACCAACTCCATCCATGTTAGAAAGTTTAGTTTGAACGTGTAGTTCAACTCGCTTGTCTTCTGCTTTATCTTGGCGAGTAAATAAAGTTGTTTCTTCTGCTTGGTTTTCTTTGTCGATGATTTCAAAGTTTTTAAGCATCAAAACAACATCTGCCGCATAAGTGTCATATTGAACTTCTGCAATTATTTTTAAGTTAGTGCCGGGCTGGATTTTTTCAGCCTCTGTAATTTCTTGGTTGTATAGAAACTTCTTGGCCAAAATAGCGTCGGTCTCATCTTCTAAAGTCATTTGAAGCAGGGTATACTTGCCGTCTTTAAGTTTTCTAATTTCTGTCTCTACGACGGTAACGTGGAACTTATAAACTAGGCTTTCACCTTGGTTTTGTTTTTTTGTAACTTCGTAGTTATCATAAGGGATTTCTTTTAATTTCTTTAAAGAAAGGTCGTCTCTAAAAGAGTAGCTACGGCGTCTAGAATAACTTTGGTTTGAATATGTAGTTTGAGTGTATGCTTGATTTGAGCCAATTTGAACGTGCTTAGACTGAGTATTTAGTTCAAAGGTAGTTTCGCTGACTGGTTTTTTTTGGAAATTAAAGATAAAAGGCAGGCCGAAATAATTTGTAAATGCAGTAAATAACTTTTTATTTAATTCCTGTTTAATAGCCCAATTAAGCGTATTTATGTCAACTGTAATGTTAATAGTTCTGTTAGTTTGATCAACTGTAAACTCAGATTTTAAAATAACTTCGAGAAAGCGTTTATTTACAGGGTCATTAGTTTTAAAACTTTTGATTACTGCCTGAAAATAACTAAGAAAATGTTCACTTAGTTTAGAGTAAGCGCTATAGGTAAAAATTAGTTTTGTGCTTTTTGGCGCTCCTACACTTTGGAGATATTTAAAAGTTTCTTGGTTGAATGAAAAAAAATCGGAATAAGAAATTACTTCTTTTAACCTAATAGTAACATCTAGTTTATCATCGGTTTGATTAAAATTAACTATAGTTGGTAAAAAGTTAAAATTCTTTTCAAAAAATTCTTTTATACTCATTATTTTCTACTCCTAAAAAATATTAAAATGACTTGGCAAGTCTATCAATATCATACTGCTATTTCTTCATTTTTTCAATTTGAATTAAGTTAAAAAACAATTTTTAATACGGTTAAAATTGTTTTTTTAAACTAAATTTTAATTTTAAAAAAGCTTGTTGGTTATTTAGTTTTTAACTTATTTTTGTTCAGTTAAACTCCTGACTCCAAACTGAGAACTGTTAAAAACTTCGTTTTTCATTATTAGTTCAAAGTCATCTGGATAAAAACAAATTATTAAACCAACGAGAATAAACAAATTCATCTCAAGTTTAGCATTAATTTCTACTTTAACTGAGAAGTTTTTATCGTAAATAATTTCGTTCAGTGTAACTTCAGGGTTTGTATGTATTTTATTATCTAAATACTTTTTAAGTCGGTCTTTTTCTGCAGACGTGAAATTAACTTTATCTAGACGAATTAACTTATTTGTGCTTATCACCATAAACTGTTTTTTTAACATATTGATAAACTCAAAAACTGTAGTACTTTTAGATGTCGTAACTTGAGGGGAAATGAATTTGTTTAATTCTATGATGTTAATTATTTCTTTGTCTTTAATAAATTCAGCAAGTAGTTCATCAAAGTTTAAGAAAGTAGTTCCTAAACTCCCAATTAAAGGTCTTTTAAATGCAAAGTCTTCGCCAAAAAATTGTTTTACTACATTATAGATGTCGTAAGGATAAGTAATTTGGTGCCTCAAAATAAACTCAGGCATTTCTGCTTTACAAGTCAAAAAAATATGTTGATCTGTGTAATGTCCAATTTTAATTGTTTTTAAAGAAGTCTCAACAATTGTTTTTAATTTTTTAAGTTCTGTGTCAGTTATTTTGAAGTTTTTAAAGTGGATATAGCCAAGATTCCAAAAGTGAATAAAGTTTTTAGTCTCAGAAATTTCTGTTGAAAAAACACTTTTAGCAACTCCTTTAAATTCTTTTTCAAAATCAATGTAGGTAAAAAATTCGGTCTGTGAAATCAACCAATTCTTGATTTTACTGCGCAAGGTTTCACTAGCGCCAAGTGGCAGCAAGTAATCGCGCTTGCCTATAAATAACTCATTTTCGTAGTGAGAAAGGGCACCCTTAAGTTGGTATCTGCTGGTAATATTAAAGTCTTTTAGTTCAGTTTTAAAAATTTTTAAAATACCAGAGTAGGAAATTGGGTTATTTTTATCTTGCAAATAAACAGCGATTTTTTGAGCAAGGTCTCTACTAATTTGGGGAGCATGATTAACGTGCGTGTAAGTTCCGCGGTCAATTAACTGAACAGTGCTTCTTTCAATTATTGCTTGCACGGTGTGAAAATATTTCTTATCAGGTTTTTCAATTTCTTCAAACAAAATATTGCCAAATTCAGCAAGCGAACACTCGTTGATTCGTTTAATATCGTCGTAACTTGAACAGTGAAAACCGTTTTTGAAATACTTCTCTATTAAAATTTCTGTTCTTTGCGCTTTAGATAAGCTAAATTTATATCTAATATAGGTGCCTTTTCTTAAATAAAAAGTCTCAGAAACATAAGTTTTTATACTATTTTTTGTCATTTTAAAGTTTGGCAGAAGTTGTCTGATTTCCTTGATTTTCAAAAGTAGGTCTTCTTCTTTAAAATAATCTTTAAATACCTGTTTTTCAACTTCAAGAAATTTTTCTAAATGTTCGTTTGATGAAAAAAAGCCATGTAATTGTTCAAGATAGCCTGTGCTAGTTCCCGGGTTTAATTTTTTAAATAAAAAAGAAGTAGCAGCGTAGTCATATCTAAGTATGTCTTTTAATGTTATGAAGTCAAAAAAGTAACTACGTTCAGTAAAAACAAACATAAAATCTACAGATTTAAATGTAAAGTTTTTTAAATAAAATGCGTTAAACTCATTAACCATTTTATCTATTTTTTGTCTTACTCTTTCTCTGGTAATATTAAATTTTTGGCCAACTTCGTCTAAAGTAAGGTGATTTCTTTTACCCAAAATTTCAAAATCTGTGTAACTGTAGTCCCGCATAGCACCAATAAATAACTCAATAAATAAGTTATATTTATCAGTTGCTGAAAAAAATAAAATATTTGCTAGTTTGTTTAGTTCAAGTCCATATTTAAAAAACAACTCTTCAATTTTAGCGTCTTTAATTTCTTGAATTAGTATGGCAAAACTACCTTTATATGAATTGTTAATTTCAAACATTTTGAGTAAATTAAAACATTTTTCTTCATTTTCCGGCAAGACATATTTAGCGTGATATGGTATTGCTTCTCTTAAAATTAAGAGTTCTTGAAAATAAATTGTGGATTGACTTCTGTATTTCCTTTATTTAAAATAGTTTCTCTAGCAATTGTAAAATCAAATAAGTTTTGATTTATTCCACAATTGATTTTTTCCTGGGTTTCAGTAGCACCAATAATATCTGCGATTTGAATATTTAAAATTTGTTTTCTAATTTCAGGGTAATTTCTGTGTTTAAATGATCTAAACTCAAACCAGTTAATGATTTAATTAACTTAAAACCGTTTTCAAAAGATTTCAAAAATAAGTGGTCGTCTAGAGTATATAAGTCTTCATACTTCTTTATTTTTTCTGAAATTAATTTAGTATCTTCGTCTATTTTAAAATCTCGTTGAAGAATAAATTCAAGTTTTTTTGTTTTTATTGGTGATTTAAAACTCTCTTTAAATCTACTATAAAGTTTAGAAACTTTTTCCCCAACATATTGTTTGCAAAAAATATAAAAATGTTGCCTGGATAACCACACATTTTTTCTAATTTCAATTAAATTTTCCCGTTTAAACTCAAATAAATTCACAAACCCGCCCCAAGACATAATTCTTTTTTTTAAAAAAAATACTCAAGTTGCCTTGAGTAAATTATTTTTAAAAATGGTGACCCGTACGGGATTTGAACCCATAAATGCATGCGTGAAAGGCATGTGAGTTAACCGTTTCTCCAACGGGCCAATACTAATAAAGTATAGCCTGAATTTTAAAAAAATACAAGCAATAAATTAGTTTTTTTAAAAATGGTGCCTACATAAAGAATTGAACTTTAGTTTTAGCATTACCATTGCTACGTACTACCACTGTACTATGTAGGCGTCCTTTTTGACGACTTTATTATAGCGGATTTTAAATATTTTTAAAATTATTTTGTTGACTTGAAAATATTTTGCCTGCACTTGGTTTTTTGATGTATTTATGTATTTTTGCTTTGCAGGGTTAAAATAAGACAATTACTCCGGTATTTGCTCAACTTGATTGCTAAAAATGTTGGTGCCTTTTTCTTTGCCACTAAATAATTTTAAGATGTTTTTGCGATGTTTTAAAAGCACAAGAACTGAAAGCAGAAAAACGACTGTTAATTCAAGTAAGTAACTCAACAAACTTTTAGACATTTGTCTGTATATTAAGTTAGGGCTAAATATCCTGAACAACAAAAGCGCTAAAAAACTAAAAAATACAGCCAACAAAGAAGCAAGTGATACTAACTTTTTAAACAAGAAGTAGACTGCTAAAAAAGTAAGGACGTAAACTAAGCCAACTAACGGAAAAGTAACTAGTAAAAATCCAAATAGCGAAGAGATGCCTTTGCCCCCCTGAAAACCTAAATATACAGGATATAGATGCCCAAGGACAGCAAAAAGACCGTAAAGCGGATAGATATACACCAAGGTATCTTTAGTTTTAACTTCAACTAATGGCCCGAAAATTTCTGGGTTAATAAAGTAAAGGATTAAAGTAAGGGCTATAAAAAGAGCACCTTTTAAAACATCTAAAAGGAAAACTATAAACGCTAGTTTAAAGCCAAGTACTCTGGAAACATTAGTCGCACCAATGTTTCCAGAGTACATTGTTCTAAGGTCTGTGTTTTTAAACTTCTTGCTAAAAATTAAGCCGAAGGGAATTGAGCCAAATAAATATGAAAATAAACAAAGCAGTATGACTAAAAAAACATTTAAGTAAGTGTTCACAAAATTAAATTAAAAAGGGCTTTTAAAAACGATTTTGTTTAGTTTAAATTAAGTTCAGAAAGATAAGTTAGGAAACGAACGTTTTTGCTAACTTTAGTCGGAATTTCGCTAACTTTTAGTGAAACTACTTTAGTTTCTTTGCCAAGATAAGAAATGATTTCTTTAAAGGTAAAAACTAGTCTTGGTGTGCCTTTTTGCATTTTTGGTTCAACTTTAGCGATATTTTGATTAAAAAAGGTAAAAAGTACAAATTCTTCTTTTACTTTGTTTAAAGTAACTAATTCTACTCTATCTGGCTTTATTTCAAAAGCGGCGTGTTTGCACACGGAAGTTTTGGCAGCAAACGAAAAAACATCTCGTTCTTTAAAGTGGCTTAGCAGATTTTGCACTTCGTTTTGTTGAAAGCGGTTGTATAAAATGAGTGTAGAAATTAAAAAAACTAAGAAAAAGAAAGTAGGAATAATTGAATATACCGACTCTTGGCGAGAAATTACGATGTACAGTAAAACTGCCAAAGTAGAAAGTAAGGCAAGTAGACTAAAAAATAAAGCAAGTAGAAAAAAGATTTTTTTATTTCTCATCATCAAACTCCTTATTTGATTTAATGTCTTTACGTTTTAAGTGTGGGAATAGAATAACGTCGCGAATAGATTGGCGGTTGGTGAGCAACATAATAAAGCGGTCAAGTCCAATGCCAAGCCCGCCAGTTGGTGGCATTCCGTATTCCAGGGCTTCTAAAAACTCAGAGTCAAGTTCACAAGCCTCGGCGTTCCCAGATGCGCGTTCTTTAAGTTGTGCCTCAAATCTCGCGCGTTGGTCTAGTGGATCGTTTAACTCAGAGTAGGCATTGGCGTATTCTTTTCCAACAATAAAAACTTCAAAACGGCGAGTAAAACGTGGGTCTGGTCCTTTTTTTGCCAGTGGTGAAATTTCAACTGGGTGTCCGTAGATAAAGGTAGGTTCAATTAGTTTATCTTCAACGTATTTTTCAAAAAAAGCATTGATAATATGGCCGATTTCAAAATGGGGCTCAACTTTGATGTGATGTGCGTCGGCAAGCGCTTTAGCCTCAGCAAAGTCCTTGACTTGAAAAAAGTCAACATTTGCGTATTTTTTGACAGCATCAACCATGTGCAGACGCGAAAATGGTTTTGCAAAATCAAGTTCAAACTCACCAAACTGAACCTTGGTTGTACCAAGGACTTTTTTGGCAACTTCACGAAAACTAGTTTCACAAAGTTCCATCATGGTATCTAGATTAGCATAAGCCTCGTAGACTTCCAGAGTTGTAAACTCAGGGTTGTGAGTTGAGTCCATTCCTTCATTTCTAAAAAGTCGAGCAATCTCGTAGACTTTTTCCATCCCACCCACAATTAGTTTCTTTAAAGGAATCTCTTGGGCAATTCGCAAATAAAACGGCATGTTTAGCGCATTGTGGTGAGTTACAAAAGGACGAGCTGCAGCTCCGCCCAGCGTAGGGTGCAAGACAGGTGTGTCTACTTCTATAAAGTCTTTTTTGTCAAAAAAGTCGCGAAAGGCTTTAATAATTTTTGGACGCATAAAAGAAACTGCTTTAATTTCTGGATTAACTATTAAGTCAAGATAACGTTTACGTCTACCTTCTTCAACGTCTTGCAAACCGTGGAATTTATCGGGAAGTGGTTTCAAGGCTTTAGTCAGGTAAGTGTACTTAGATACTCTGACAGATAGTTCTCCTGTGTGGGTTTTAAAAACTGTGCCGTCAATGCCAACAAAGTCACCAAGATCGGTTAACTTCCAGGCCAGAAAGTCGGTTTCTTTGATGTTGTCTTTACGGACATACAACTGAATTTTGCCAAAGCGGTCTTGAATGTGCATAAAACCGGCTTTGCCTTGCGCGCGGTTTAAAACCACACGGCCAGCAATTTTAACTTTTTTGTTTAATTTTTCTAGATCTTCGCCAGAAAAATCTTGGTATTTTTTAAATATTACTTGAGTGTTGGAGTTTGTTTTAAAAGCGTGGCCAAAAGGATCGATTCCAAGTTCTTTTAACTTTAAAACTTTATCTCGTCTTGCTTGTTCTTGGTCAGTTAATTGAAGTTCTTGCATTTGCTTACTTAGCCTCGCTTTCTGTATTAATTTTTTTAGCAGTAGTTTTTTTAGGTTTATTTACATTTTCTTTGGCAAGTTTTACAAAGTCAGGAGTTTCGCCTTTTTGTAGATCTACTCGCTCTAGGCGGCCAGTTTGGTGAATTTCGTGAATATCTTCACGAGTCAGAGTTTCTACTTCTCTTAAGTAATAAGCAATTGCTTCAAGTAGCGGTAGATTTGCCAAAATTAGGGATTTAGCCTTTTCGTGGCATTCATTCATGAGTTTTCTAATTTCAAGGTCAATTTCGTGTGCAACTGTGTCAGAGAAATTTTTTTCGCTAAAGTAGTCGCGGCCTAAAAAAACCTGAGAACCTGCTTTTTCGTATTGCACAAAGCCCAGTTCAGACATACCATATTGTGTGACCATCGCACGCGCGATTTGAGTGGCTTTTTCAAAGTCGTTATGCGCTCCGTTTGTAACTGAGGCAAACTTAATTTCTTCAGCCACGCGTCCTCCTAAAAATCCAGTAATTGACTCAGTAAGTTGTTCCTTTGTTTGAAAGAAAGACTCTTCTTTTGGCATCATTAAGTTATATCCGCCAGCCTCACCACGAGGGATAATAGTAACTTTTTGAACTTCGTTTGCAGACTCTAAAAGTAGACCAATCACAGCGTGTCCGGCTTCGTGGTAAGAAACTATTTTTTTCTCGGTTTCTGAGTATTTGCGCGAAACTTTAGCAGGTCCCATCATCACGCGGTCCACACCTTCATCTAAGTCAGCAATGGTAATTTCTACTCTGTTGGCTCGTGCTGCAAGCAAAGCGGCTTCATTCATTAAGTTTTCAATGTCAGCACCAGAAAAGCCAGGAATGCGACGAGCTAGGTCTTCAAGATTAACCTCGGCTGCAAGATTTTTGTTTCTTGAATGCACTCCCAGGATTTTGGTTCTACCTTTTAAGTCAGGTAGAGACACCATAATTTGGCGATCAAAGCGGCCAGGTCTAAGGAGTGCTGGGTCAAGTACATCTGAACGGTTAGTAGCAGCCAACACAATAATTCCAGAATTTGTAGAAAATCCATCCATTTCCACCAAGATTTGGTTCAAAGTTTGTTCGCGTTCATCATGTCCGCCGCCAATGCCTGAGCCTCTTTGGCGTCCAACTGCGTCAATTTCGTCGATAAAAATGATACAAGGTGCGATAGATTTTGCTGTGTCAAATAAGTTTCTAACTCGCTTAGCACCAACTCCGACAAACATTTCAACAAACTCAGAGCCAGAAAGCGAAATAAAGGAAACATTTGCCTCGCCGGCCACGGCTTTGGCCATCAAAGTTTTACCAGTGCCAGGAGGCCCAACTAATAGCACACCTTTTGGAACTCTAGCGCCAACCTTGGTGTATTTATCAGGGTCTTTTAAAAAGTCTACAATTTCTTGCAGTTCATATTTTTCTTCATCAAGTCCTGCAACGTCCTGAAAAGTAACGTTAGTTTTGGCAGTTTTAACATCGCTGTTGACAATATCTAGGTTTTGTTGGTTCATTGACTGGTATGATTTGTAAATTAAATACAAAAACAAACCGCTAATTACAAAAGGCAAGGCCGATAGTATGAATGAAAAAATGTTGAAACTAGACTCAAGGACATTGCTGTAAAATATTTTTTTATCAGTTGAATTGTAATACTCAACAATGTGTCTGATTTCACTGGCCTGTGCGCGGTCAATTCGCTCGTAAACTGTGGCTCTGATTTGCTTGCCGTTTTTTTGGTATCTAAAGTCAATATGTAGGTTTCCGGCAGCGGTTTCGCGGATGCTTAAGTGAGTTACAGTAAGTTCTGATTTAATTAGTTGTTTTTCTAAATATTTTTTAAGTGAGTCGTCAAACTTATCGTATCCAAGTGCAACGTTTTTTGCACCCAATTGAGTTTTTAGTTCTGAGTAGGCTACTTTTACTTTTAAATTATCATAAATTCTTCTGCTAATTCTTATTACAAAAATTACAACAATTACGGTAACAATTAAGTTAATCCAAAAACTTTTGTTAGAAAGTAGATTGAATTTTTTTGGGTGTTTATTTGATTTATTTTGTTTCATTTATAAGTCTTATCCTTTCTGCTCACTTAAAACACTGGGTTTTAGTAAAGCAATGTAGGGCAAATTACGGTAAAGTTCTTTGTAGTCCAGACCAAATCCAACAATGAAAAGATCAGGGATTTTAAAAGCAGCAAAATCGGGTTCAATTTCTACTTTTCTCTTCGTGATTTTGTTTAAAAGCACCGCGGTCTTGACGGATTTTGCTCCATTTTTTGACAAAGTTTCTTTAATTAAGTTAAGAGTTATTCCTGAGTCCATAATATCATCAACTATTAAGACATCGCGGTCCTTGACATCTGGAAGCAAACTAGAGTTAAGCAGAACTTTGCCAGTTGACTCAGTTCCACCAAAATAAGATTTAGTCGACATATACTGAATTTCGCAGTTGATAGATAAATTCAGAGAAAGCTCAGTTAAAAAAGGAACAGAGCCGTTTAATATGCCAATTAAAAGTGGTGTCTTCTCAAAATAAGCCTTGGAAACTTCTTTAGCTACTCGCTTAATTTGCCTTTTGATACTGAAATGAGAGATTAGGACTTTTTGGATATCTTTTTTGAGTAAATTTCGCATAGTTCACCTGTAAACTCAATTTTAAGAGTTTCGCCAACCCCAAGAGTATCGTTTTTATATAATTTCGGAATGTAGATAATTTGGTCAGCAGAATCTGTTAAAATCGGATATTGCCTTCTAAAATAAAGAGGTACTTTGGCGTCTTTGAATAACTTAGCTACAGTTTTTTTGCCAAAACTATAGTTAAGTAAGTCACCAGGTTTTTGAGTTCTGACTAAAAAAGGTGGTTTAAGTGCGCCAGTACTATATTCAATTATACATTTTATTAACCTAGATTGCGGGTGTTTTGAATTAAAACAAAAATTATCTATATTATATTTATATAATAGTGGCGAATTTACTTGTTTTTTAAGCATAAAAACGGAGTAAGTTTTTTTAAAAAACCAAGTATCGTTTAGTTTGATTTCACCGTTTGGACGAGCGCTTGAAATTAACCTGTCAATTTGCGTGATTTTCTTTAAATTAAAAGCAATTTTATTTTGATTTAAGAGTTCTGACAAAATATATAGTCTAATATGCAAGGGATGCGCTAGATACTCTGGAATTGAAAAAATATCTTTGTTTTGAATAAAGTCGTTGGCAGTTTTTTTAAGACTTGCGTCAAGTGATTGAAAAATTTCTGAAAGTAAAAATAACCTGTCTGTCAGTTTAGGGTTTTGTTTTTCTAGTTTTGGAATAACTAAATTTCTAAACTGGTTTCTAGTGTAGTTGTTTTTAAAATTGCTCTCGTCTTCAAAAAAAGAGAGCTTGTGTTTTTCTGCGTATTCATAGAGCTCTGATTTTTTTATTTCTTTAAAAGGTTTTAAAAAAATAAATCCATCATCTTCGTGTTGAGTGTGAAAACCACTTAGTGATTTAAACATACCTTGACTGACAAAGTTCATCAGCATAGTTTCTGCAAGGTCATTTAAGTGATGAGCAGTCACAATTAAGTTTGTGTTGTATTCATTAGAAATTTCTTTTAACAAGGCGATCCTGCGGTCTCTTGCTAATTTTTGGAAATTACTATTTTTTTCAATTTCAATATCTTTTAATACTACCTTTAAGTTGTTAGCAAGAGCCACTTTTTCAACTAACTTTGCCTCTTGCACGCTGGCTTTTCTCTTATGGTGATTAAAATTTACCACAACGCAATTTAGTTTTATTTCAATTGCTGCGTGTAGTAAAACCATACTATCAACCCCGCCAGACACTGCCAAAATAAAAGTTTTATCTTGATAAGATGCTTGGATTTTTTTTAAAGAATTTAAAATTTTTTTCATAATTTGTCTATTTAATATATAATATTATAACACAAGCAAGATAGAGGTTTTTTCCAAAATAAGGGGTAATTATGTTAATTTTAGCCAGTCAATCACCACGCAGAATTCAAATTTTAGCTGAACATAATTTTGATTTTAATGCTATTAAGCCAAATTGGGATGAAAACAAAATAAGTGGTGTAAATTGGCGTAGTTACGCGAATATACAGGCTTATTTTAAAGTAAAATCTGTCTTAGATGAGAAAAACTTATCTGAAGACGACATAGTATTGGCAACCGATACTACTGTAGTTTTGAAAAACGAAATTTTAGGAAAGCCGGAAACTGCCGAGCGTTGTTTTGAGATGCTAAAAAAGCTAAACGGAAAAAAGCACAAAGTAGTTAGTGGAGTGGCAATAATTCAAAAAAACAAAGTCTATTCATTTCAAGTGACAACTTACGTTTATTTTAAGAAAAATTGCGATGCTGAAATTCAAAAATATATAGAAGACGCTAAACCTTTTGATAAAGCCGGTGGATACGGTATACAAGATAAGGAAAATAATTTAATTCAAAAAATAAGTGGAGACTACTTAAATGTGGTCGGTATGCCAACGGCTGCTTTGAAAAAAATCGGAGAAATTTTAAAATGTCAGGTGAAGTAGACAAACTTAAATTAAATCGAGTTAAACAAACTTATTTTGTTAAGCTAAAAGAAAAAAACCTCACTTTTTTAGAAGCGGGCTATTTTTTTGGCTTGTTTTTTGAAGTAATTTTTTCGGTGTTAATTGTTTATTTAGCGTTAAACTGGCAAAACAACTACAGCCTTAAAAGCTGGTTGAACGCTTTTACTATTTCAACGGTTTTTGTTTTTTTTATTGGCTGGGTAATTTTAATGGCCAACAAAAATATATTGTCGCCGCTTTTTTACGGAACTAAGTCCTTTTTTGCTGTCTTAACTGGACAAAAACTAGGAGAGACTTATTTTGAATACTGCCAAAGATGGACAGAAAAACCAATTAAGCGTTTCTACTATATTTCTAATTTCTTAATTGCTTTAACCCACTTTTTAGTTTTTATTATTCTTTTAATTATCTACTACGCTAAATAACAGATTATAAGCTAGTTTCTTTTATCTAAATGCGGTTGCCTTTCTAATAGTTGCAGTGATGACAAAGCGTTTGTAAATTATCTAAATCACTTTTTCCACCTTTAGAAATTGGATATATATGGTCAATTTCTAAGTCTTGGGTGTCTCCGCATTTAACACAACACCAATTATCGCGAGCATAGATTGCGAATCTAACTTTATTTGAAACTCGTGCCCTTTCTACTTTAGTAATTGAATCCCAAATTTCTGGATTTAGATAATAATCTCCTCGTTTTTCTTCAAGTCTTGCTATGAGTTCAAGAATTGTCTTGCTGTCAAATTCATCAGTTTTATAGTCAACAGGATAACCATTTATTAAAGACCTGTGGATTTTAACTAAAATAGAAAACTCAGTTACTGGTTTTTTAACTCCTTTAGATATCACACCGGTTAATACTTGCATTAAATAATTTGTATTTTTAAAAGGAATAGCAGTGTCAAAGTCAAAAACTAAACATTCGTTTTTGACTCTTTTTAAATAAATTTCATATTTTTTCTGATTTTGCTGAGCATATTGTATGTTTTCTTTTACTCTTGTTTTTAAAAATCTCAACTCGTAAATTAAAAAATCTACAGGTTCAACGATTTCAAAGAAGTTTTCGTTATCATAAGTTGTTTCTAAATTAAAATTTTTAACTTCAAGGAACTGATACTGTAAATTAAGTTCTCTTAATTTCATCAAGCCTAAACTGTGTTTATAAACAAAGTCATAATACTGTTTTCTTCTTGAACTTATTAAAAAGACTAAAAAAATAATTGCCAAAAGCAAAACTATTAAACAGACAAAAATTAAAAAAATTGACATTCCATACCCTTTTTTAAAGTTTCAAAAAAGTTGATTGCGCATATATTTAAGATTAATAAATAAAGATGACTGCCACTAAAGTAAATTATTTAGAAGCAGTCTTTTTTTAAAAAAAATACATAATAAGCCATGTTCTGTATTTAAACAATCATTTATCTAATGCATATGCATTCCGTTTGTCTCTTCTTTTTTGAAACAAAAGCGGTTCCCCTACCAAAATTTGGGTTTCTAGCTTGTGGAGTTTACCCGTTTCACTTGAACTTAATCAACTCGTCTCTGTGGCACTTTATGAAAATAAACATTTTCGTCGTCAAGGCAGTGCGTTGCCTTGCCCAAGGTTATTTATTGCCTTGGCACAATCGCTACCGGCATCACAGCCAGTGCTAGCATGGACTTTCCTAACGTTTCCGCTCGATTGTCTGTGTATTTTTTTACTTATAAGTTAAACCTATTTAGTTTTGTTTTTCTTTAAAACTTCTTTGCGAGAAAGGTCAACTCTACCTTTTTCGTCAACTCCGATACATTTAACTAAAATTTGATCACCTAGTGAAAGCACATCTTCTACTTTTTCAATGCGTTCCAGTGCGATTTGAGAGATGTGCATCAAACCTTCTGTGCCTGGCCAAAGTTCAACAAAAGCGCCATATTTTTCAATTCTAGTAACTTTTGCTTCATAAACAGCGCCTACTTCAACTTCACGAGTTAAGTTATATACCTTGTCGTAAGCCATTTGGATGTATTTAGCCTCAGGGTGTCTAATTACTACTTTTCCGTCTTGAGAAATTTCAATATCACAGTTTCCGCAATCTTGAATGATTTGGTTAATCACTTTTCCGCCACTGCCAATTACATCTTTAATTTTATCTGGGTTGATGGTAAGAACTTTGACGTGTGGAGCGCAGTCTGCAACTTCTTTTCTTGGTTCTGCAATAGTTGTTTGCATGTGTGCAAGTAAAGCAAAACGCGCCTCTTTAGCATCAGCTAAAGCCTCGGTTAAAATGGCTTTATCAATTCCGTCAATTTTAATGTCCATTTGCAAAGCAGTGATACCGGCTTTGGTTCCAGCAACTTTGAAGTCCATATCACCAAGGTGGTCTTCCATACCTTGAATGTCAGTTAAAATTGTGTAGTTTTTACCTTCTTTAATTAGACCCATTGCAATTCCAGCAACAGGTGCCTTTAAAGGCACACCACCTGCCATTAAGGCTAAAGTTGAGCCACAAACTGTCGCCATTGAAGACGAACCGTTAGATTCCAAAATCTCTGAAACTAAACGAATAGTGTATGGAAATTCTTCTTCAGACGGAAGCATAGGAAGGATAGCACGACGGGCCAAAGTACCATGTCCGATTTCTCTGCGACCAGGGGCACCATATCTGCCGGTTTCACCAACTGAGTAAGGTGGGAAGTTATAGTGTAGTGTAAATCTCTTGTCTTCTTCAAATCCAAGGTCATCAATAATTTGTTTGTCTTTTTCGCCACCTAAAGTCAGAACCGCTAATGCCTGAGTTTGACCGCGTGTAAACAAGGCAGAGCCGTGGGCTCTTGGCAGAATGTCTAGTCTTGATGAAAGGGGGCGAATTTCTTTGACTTTTCTTGAATCAGGGCGAATTTTATCAACAGTGATAAGTTTTCTAAACTCAATTTTAACTAAGTCTTCATATGCTAAAAACACTTCGTTGTCATAAAGTTTGCGAGTTTCTTCGTCTAGATTTAGTTTATCGTATTGCTTTGAGTAAAGTTCAATGACTTCTGCTCTCAAAGTCTCTAATGCTAAGTCGCGTTCTTGTTTGTCGAAAACAAGTAGCGCGTTTTTAATTTTTTTGGCGTAGTTTTTTTCAAGTTCGCCAACTAATTTAGGGTTATATACAGTAATTTCAACTGGTTTTTTAGCCTCACCAATTTCGGCTTGAATTGATGAGATAAATGCGCAAATTTTCTTAATTTCGGCATGAGCAAATAAAATTGCTTCAACCATAGTCTCTTCGCTTAATTCATTTGCACCGGCTTCAACCATGTTAATGGCGTCTTTAGTACCGGCAACTGTCAAGTTTAAACTAGATTTTTCTAAATCAGTGATAGATGGGTTGATGACAAACTCACCGTCAATCATACCAACACATACACCAGCAATTGGTCCTTCAAAAGGTAGTGAAGATACAGACAGGGCAATAGATGAGCCAACCATTGCGGTAAGCGGTGCTGAGCAGGTTTCATCAAAAGACATTACGGTGTTTACAACTTGGACTTCGTCTTTATATCCTTCTTTAAAAAGTGGGCGAATAGGTCTGTCAATTAGTCTAGACATTAAGGTTTCGTATTCTGAACCTTTACCTTCTCTTCGCATAAAATTGCCAGGGATTTTACCACCAGCGTATTTTTTTTCTTGGTAAATTACCATTAATGGAAAGAAATCTTGTAGTGGATTTTCATTTGCTTTTGAGCAAACTGTAGAAAGCACACAAGTGTCTCCATAATAAACTAAAGCAGAGGCTTGTGCTTGTTTGACAACTTCGCCAATCTCTACTCTTAGGCTACGACCACCGATCGTAGTTGAAAAGACTTTTTTCATATTTTTCTCCTTGATTTAACTGCTTCATTATAACATTTTTAGCCAGAAACTAGGTTAGTTTTTGCTATTTGGCCGGTTTTTTAAATTTTAAAGTTTTTGTAAAAACATGTATCGCTCGCTGTATCTAAAGACTGATTTTTTAGTTAAAAAATAGGTGTCTATAGTTTTAGTTGTTGCTATGTTTTTAACATAGCGCAGCTTGTTTTGAAAATAAGGCTCTGTAGCAGCACTTTTGGGTCTGGCAAAAATATGAGTCGGCTTTAAATTTTTGTGTTCAGAGATAAGTAAGTTAAGTTTTGAGTGAGTTGTTGAGTTTAGAAAAAGTAACGAAACGTTTAGGTATTTTAGTTCTAAAATCGGACTTCTATTAGCAGAGTGTTCGTAAATTTTAGTTGTGTGGAATAAATTTAGCTCAATTTGTCCGATTCGGAAATTGTTCGACAAAAAATAGTAGTTATCTTTAACAGTTTTAGGTAGTTTGGTGAAGTAAAATTTACTCGGTTTAACTTCGTTTAAAGCAAATAACTCTTTTTCAAAATAAAATGAATCCGTGTAAATAACTTCTGGTTTTAAGACAAATCCAAGTTTCTTAAATGCGCCAAGAGTTTTGCTTCCCGGGTTAATGAGCGTTGCTTTAGCGTTTGAAATTAAAATTATCGCTGTTGTATTGCTTTCTTGTACAGTTTTTAAATAGGGTAAAGGTGTGAGTAAAAATCTTATTTTTAATAAAACTAACGCCAAAATAAATATGTATTTTTTTAGATAAACATAGGTGGTTTTTCTAAAAATTAAGAAAATTAAAAGTAGATAATAAAGTGCAAGTAAGTAGGTTGAAAACTCAGGAAAACTCAGTTCTAAAAAGTTCATCCTAGGTTGTTTAAGCAATGTTAAAATCGCCCGATAAGGATATTCTAAAGCATAAGATATTGGATAGAAAAAAAGCAAAATTAGAATTAAGGGAAAATAAAAATAAGTTAAAAACTGTAAAATAAAACTGCTAAAAAACAGGCTGACTAAATTGAGTTTGCCACCAAAGTTTACGCTCAGCGGAAAAATAATTAAATAAAAATAAATGCTTGATTTAATTTTTGCTTTAAAATAGCCCTGTTGCCACTTGAAGTTTACTTTGTTTAAAATTGAAAAAAATGAAATTAAATAAGTTAAAACAAATGAGTGGTTAAACACCGAAAAAGGATTTAAGACAAATGCGATAAGGCCAGTAAAAGAAAGTGCGTTAATTTTACTGATTTTTATTTTTTTTAAATTTGCAGTTAAATAAATTAAGTAAATAACGGCAAACTTAAAACTGCTAGCTTTTGGGTTTGAAAAATGTAGCCAAAATAAAAAAACAGTTAAAATTATTAACTGCTTTTTTTCACTTACCGAAAAATAATTAAAGACTTTTTTAATTTGAGTAATTAAAAATGCTGTAAAAAGACCACTTGCCGAAATTACAGAAGTCAAACCATATCCCGAAATTAGTCTGCGGGTATCTAGATCTGCAGCCTGATCTACTAACAAAAATGTTGAGAGCCAGGTTTTGATGTTTTCTGGAAATAGTGTTAAATATTTAGACAAATAATACGGGTAATAAAAATATTTAAAACTAAACTTAGATGAACTGTGTCTAATGTAATAATATCCTGCAATTTGTTTTGAAAACTGATTCAAATCCAATTCTCTTGCAAAGTAAAAACGCGAATCTATTTTAATAAAATCGCCAACTTGAATATCAGACTCAGCATATACTGCTAAGCGGGTAAATCCATTTGTTAAGTAAGCATTGTCTCCTGATTTTTGAAAACAATAGTAGTAATTCCCGAAATACGGAAAACTAAAAAGTAAATAATTAAGCAAATAAACTAACCCAAAAAATAAAAGTATGAAAAATGCTGATTTATGCGAAATTATTTTCCTGGCAAAGTAAATATATGGTAGTAAAATCAGTAAAAAGAGTGGGAATTTTAGTGCTACTAAAAAAATTGCGGTAAGTGGGAAAACAAAGTAAAGTTTATTTTTAATCTGCAAAAAAGTATGGTTTGATTTGTTCAAAGGTTTTTGGACCTATACCTTTTATTTCAAGTAGTTCCTCAACTGATTTAAATTGAGTAGTTCTTTGTTTGACTAAAATGTTGGTCGCTATTTCTTCAGTAATTTTGGGAATTTCAATCAGTTGTCTATAGGTAACTGTGTTTAGGTTATAAGTTTTTGTGATTTTGCCTTTTGTGTCTGTTTTAACTAAAAAAGTACGATTTCTGTCAATTTTAGTCTGCTCTGCTAGGTCTCTAACTGCGTTTTCTGTGTATCCGCCTGCGTAGTTTAAAACGGATGCAAGTTCTGTTCCTTTAATTACTCGGTAAGTTCCTGGAAACTTAACTTCGCCCATAATTTTCACGTCAAAAAACTTAATTTCTTTACCTTGTTTTGCAACCTTTAACGCGTTTTGTCTTAAGATAAAGAAAGTTGTGAAAAAAATAAACCAAATAACTTGCAGAGTAATTAAAAATACATAAAGTGTAAATCTTTTTTTAAATATTTTTTTGTGCATATTTATGTCCTTTTTTAGTTTCACAAATATACTTGCCAAGGTGTGCGTAAATTACTCAAAAATAAAAAAAGCACTCGTTTAGAGTGCTTTTTTTGAAAAATCTTTTAATGGTGCTCGATATCGGGGTCGAACCGATATGGATTTCTCCGTACGATTTTGAGTCGTATGCGTCTGCCAATTCCGCCAATCGAGCAGTTTGACAAAATTTACATTTTGTCAATTGGGCATATGCCAAGCAGTTTTAAACCCTTTTCTAAAACTAATCTTGTGAAGTACAGGAAGCATAGATTTGCGTTTTCAACTAAACTATCTTCAACTATAAAGTGAGTTTGTGCGTATAGTTTATTAAAACTAGCGCATAGATTAAGTAAATATTTAGCGACATTGGAAGGCATTAAAGTCTCGGCTGCTTTGTTGATAGTTTCTTTAAAACTATCAATTAATTTTAACACAGGCCAAAACTCTTTAGTTAAATATTTAGAGTTAAACTTAGTAAAGTCAGGTGTTTTGTCTTCAAGTATGGAAGCGATTCTTACAACAGTGTACTGGATATAAGGACCAGTTTGGCCTTCAAACTTCAAGGCTTGGCTTAAGTTAAACTCAAAATCCAGGGTTCGGTCATTTTTAAGGTCATTAAAAATGATTGCGCCAACTCCGATTTTTTCAGCTAAATAATCAATTTCTTTAGTCTCTGGTCTTTTTTCCAAAATTATTTTTTTAGCACCAGTAATAGCGAGATCTAACAAGGCTTTTAAACCTTTGGTTTTACCTTCTCTTGTAGACATTTTTTTGCCGTTTGTCAAAACTAGACCAAAGCCAACATGAGTGATGTTGGTGTCAATTCCGTAGATTTTAGTTAGTCTTTTTAGTTGTTCAAAGTGTAGTTTTTGCTCATTTCCAACAACATATAAAATATCTGTAAAATTATGTAGATTTTTTCTGTATTCTAAGGCTGTCAAATCACGAGTTAAGTAAAGGGTGGCTCCGTCTGAACGCACAAGCAAAGCAGGTGGTATGTCTTCGCCAAGTCTAACAATTTTAGCACCTGCGTCTTTTTCTAAAACTTTCATTTCACTAAGTTTAGCTAAAACTGACTGCATCTTGTCATTATAAAAAGATTCGCCAGAAATATTTTCAAACTCAACACCAAGCGTGCGATAAACTTTTAAGAACTCAGTGATAGATATTTCTCTAAATTGGCGCCAAAGTTCCAAGTATTTTTCTGATCTGTCTTCAAGGTTTTTAAAAATTTCTCTAGCTTTGTCTTCAAGCACTGGGTTGTCTTCGGCTTCTTTGTGAAAACGAACATATAGAGATTGCAAATGCTCAAGTGGGTTTTTTTGAAACTCAGCGTCATCTAGCCAGTTTTCATAAGCGTAAATCATCTTACCAAACTGAGTCCCCCAGTCTCCAAGGTAGTTTTCGCCGTACACTTCTGAGCCTGTGCACTTAAGGATTTGTTTAAGGGAGTTTCCAATTACTGTTGACCTTAGATGGCCAACTGAGAAAAACTTAGCAACATTTGGACTTGAGTAGTCAATAAAGTACTTGCGCTTGTTTGGCAAAAAAACTGGAAAGTTTGCATTTTCTTTAATTAAAACTTTAAATAAATCTGCTTTAAATTTATCTTGATTTAATTTAATATTTAAAAACCCGTTTAAAAAAACGAGTTCATGAATAATATTTAAATTAGCGATTTTTTGTTCAATTGCAAGATAAATCTCAGCTGGTTTTTGCTTAGTCAAAGCAGCTAGTTTAAAAAGCGGTAAGGCTAAGTCAAAGTCAGGGTTTTTAGAAACATCTAAAGCACTTAAATCAAATTCAGGCGCTGCGTCCTGAATTTGTTTAATGTATTGATTTAAAATCATTTAACGTTATTTTCTGAAAGTTTTTTTTGCAATTAGTTCGATGAATCTTTGAACTTCAAGACGAATGTCTGAGTGTGATTCAAGTGTGGTATTAAGTTGTTCTTCAGCACTTAAATCAAGGAGTTCACCTTTGTAGAAAACTAACATAGTTTGACTGTATTTAGGTTGATATAGACCTGGATATTTTTTCTTGAAGTTTTTGTAGTCAGGATAGTAGTATTTTTCGTCTTCAATTTCAATTGGCTTTTTAAGTAAATCAAGAAAGTATATTTTTTTGCCAGTAACTTTTGCAAACTCTTCGTCTTTTTCTACTTTAGTTTGCGCGTTTTCGTAGCCATCAAATAAACGAGTAAACTCTTCATTAATTGGTCCTAAATTTTCCAAAGTATTTTTATGAGTTCTAGTTCCGTAATAGGCAAAAACTAGGCTTTCAGTAGCAGTTTTAGATTTTTCTAACACTGAGTATAGTTTTCTTTGAGAAATTGGGATGTAGATGTTTTCAGTTGGCAGGTAGCGAGTGTATTTATCAGAGTTTGCTAATTGACGGCCAAATTTTAAATTAGAGTAGTTTTTTTGAATTTCGTTGGTAAATCTAGTTTTTGCGCTTGGAGTAATAAAAACTATAGTAATTGCGATTAAAACTAAGAAAAATGCAAGTACAACATATGCAAGAGGATGAATTTTTCCAGCAGCGTTTTCGTATTTTTTTCTTTTCAGCATTGAGGTCCTCCGTGGGTTAAATTAACACAAAAAATTATACCACACCCAAATAGTTATTTCCCTATTATATTTATATATAGCGTTGTTTTTGCAATTTGTTTGCTTCACTTGGTGACATGCTTGTGTTTGATTTTTAGCAAAATTATTCCACTAGTAAGGCGATTTGTTTGATAATTTTCATAAAAATGTCAAAAACACATTCAAAAAAGGCCCATAAACTGCGTTGTTTTTGAAAAGCTTTTTAAAACATTTTTGAATCATTTTTATAATTTGTGTATATAAAGTTTAAAAAGGAGGAAAAATGAATTACTCTGTGCTAATTAAAGAACTAAGAGACCGTCGTTTTTTGTCGCAAACCGATCTTGCTAAAATTCTAGGAGTTACCTATGTAACAATTTCTAGATGGGAAAGTGGATATTTCAAGCCTAATTTTAGTTCAAAAAGAAAACTTAATAACTTATTTATTGAAGAGAAATTAGTTGAAGTTAAACAATAATATAAAAACGCCTTATTAGGCGTTTTTATATTATTTATTTAGTTTTAAATTCTCAATTAGTTTGTCCAAGTTTTCGCTCAACTTAGTTAGTCCGCTGGCTTGTTTTTTAAGCAATTCATTTAGGTTTTTAATTTTGTTATAGTCTTTTACTAACACGTTTACAAAATCATTGTAAAACAAATCAATTAACTGCTTTACAGACGGATGTATTGTTTTGGGGTCGCCTGTTTTTTCAGAATGCGCTAAAATTTTATTAACTCCGTCGCAAAATAAAAAGAATTTATTGTATTTTTCAGCTTCATACTCAGGTGCAGTGACACCCGCTTCGTTTTTTAAAGCACGTGCTCTTTTTTCTCCTAATTTATAAATTAGCTCAAGTAAGAAATGCGGAAGTTCACTTAAAGTTTTTGTGTATTCTTGGTGTTCAGATTCACTTAAACTAGCAAGTTCTTTAACTAATCCTTGAATAGAGTCTGTTATTTTAGTGATTTGTTCTTTTTGTTTTAAAAGAGTTTCAGCTAAATTTTTTGAAGTTGACGCATTTGCAGAAATTAGTGCTTTAATTTTGTTAACTAAATCTGCTTTTTTAGCTAAATCTATTTCTGTTTTGATTTTGTTTTTAAGTTCAAAAATTTTAGCAAAATTTGTTTGATATGCTTTTACGGCAGTTTCAAAGTCTTTAAATTGAGAGAAATCAATATCTTTTAATTGAGTAAAACTCAAAATATGCGCGCCAATTTTATCAAGAAGACCAAAGTATTTTTGAGAAGTTTCACTATTGATGTGTTTAATTAACTCAGCTTTATACTCATCTGGTCTTTTTGGGTTTCTAACAAACATAGTGTAGCTTAATGCTTTAAGTAAATTTGCTTTTAAATTAGTTCCAAGTTTAGACAAATCAGAAAGGTTGATGAAGTTTTCTATTTTAATTTCTTTAGCGTAAGCAAGTGATGCTAAATAAAAAACATTTGGTTTTAAAGTTTGGATAAACTCTTCAAGTGGTTTTAATTCTGGGTGATTTGGGAATTTAATATCTGATTTTAAAAAATTAGTAATTGTACCAAGAGGGTCTTTTTCAAGTTTTTGTTTAAGTTCATTAAAATCATTTACTTGAAAGGCTTTCAAGATTATTTGCCAAACTTCTTTTAAACTGTCAACTCTTTTGGCGATTTTGCTAAACTCATCTACATATGGAAGTGTGTCAATAAGTTTGTTAGTCTCAACGCCGTAGGCTTCTAGACTTTTTAATTCGCCTTGATAAATAAACTCAGTTTTTGTTTCAATAGTTGTGTTAGCGGTAACCTTAAAGCCAAGTTTCATAATGTCTTTAAGTAGTTTATCTGAAAGCAGGTATTCTTTTTTATCTAAAGTGACACCGATAATTCTAAGGTTATCTTTTTTAGCAAGGTCTAAATCAAGTTCAAACTTAACTAAAGTTTTTTCTGCAACAGTTTGAGGGCTAGTTGGTTTTTCAATGCCAGAAATATTTGGTTTGATGTATTTATCGTAAGTTACTGTATATGTTTTTGGTGGTACTGGTTTTGGTTTTTCTGGGTTTTTTGGTTTACATGAATAGAAGAGAAAACCTAGAATAAAAGTTAGTAAAACAACTAAAGTTTTTTTCATAAATTGCTCCTTTTTTAAACATTTCAAACAAGATTATACTATGCTTGTTTTAATTTTTTCAATTTCGGTAAAGATTTTCTTAAAAGAATCTAAAGAAGGTATGAGTTTATCTAAGTATTCGCTTTCTTTTTCTAATACATTTGGAGTTAGTCTAAGTACCTTGTCTGAAATTAAAATAGTTAAAGTGTTTAGTTTTTTGACCAAAAGTACTGAGTTAAACTTAGCAAAAGTACTATAGATTTGTGTGTAAATGTGTTCGGTAAATAAATTTGGTTGTTTAGTGTAGAGTTTAAATTTATTTTTAAAAGGTGTGGGCGTATTTTTGACAAAAAATTGACGATTTACTTTAAGTTTATTTAAAGCATAGTGGTTAAATATAGCAAAGTCGGGAAGTACTGTTGAAAAATTAGTAAACTCAACTCTAACTAAATGTCTTGAAAAAATTGCACTTTCTTTAAACTCAGTTAAAATAATTCCGCTTTCCAGATTCACTAAATCTAAATTGCTTTTTTTGTTTATTTTGTATTCAGGTAAGTAAGCAAGCGCTGGTGTGTAGGCAAGTCCTAACTTATTTTTAATTCTTAGGCTGACTTCTTCAAACTCGCTTGATTTAATAAAGTTTTTCAAATACAGTGTCTCTAAATATCTCAAATAAAACAGCAACATGACAACAAGTAAAGGAATTAGTGCAAAAATAGAAATCCCTGCCATGATTTGCATAACTTTGTCTTTAAAAAGCAAGGGGAAAAAAACAAGCGCTACCAACTCAATTGCAAGAAACGCATATAACGAAGCCATAATTTTGGCGTAAACTTTTTTAATTTTTTTCTGCATTTTTTAAATTTTTCCTGTAAGGTTTCTTAAAAATTTGACTAAGTTTTATTTTTTCATATCTCAAAATAAAGAAACGATAAATCCGTGGTGCAAAGTAGAAAATGATAATCACGCCGATTGTATTTAAGATAAAAATAACTAGGGTTTCAATAACAGATATACTGCCTGCTAACATCAAAGTAGGTGCCGTAATTAGTCCAGTTAGCGGAAAGTAAGCAAACACGTGAATTAAGGTTTGTGCAATAGTAGACTCAGAGTTATATGCAAAGAAAATGACATAGAAAGGTGCGATAAAAATCAGCATCAAAACCGAAAAGATATTTTGAAAAGACTCAGAATTATGAGCAAAAGACGCCAGAATTCCGGAAATCAAAATAGAGGTAAACAGCAACATAAATAAGCCAAGTAAACCAAGAGTAAGCGGTGTGGTAATGGCTGCTTTTAGTTCAGAGGTAATTTTAAGACCTGTAAATTGCAGACCTGAATTGATGCTTTGGCCAAAAAGCGCAGATGCGAGTGTTGAATAAAGGGAAAGCAGTGCAAACTGAATTAAGATATAGCCAATAATTGCAAAAAACTTGGTATAAAAGTGTTGACGCGGAGAAATTGACTGAAAGATTAACTCAACTGTTTTGCTTTGTTTTTCACTAAAAATGTCTGCGGAAAACAACTGAGCAGTGAAAGCAAACGCAAAAATAAATACCGTAAACATAGCAACAAGTAAAATAAAGGCAGTTCGTTTGGTATCAAGAGTTAACTTGTTTTGATTAATTTGCGGATTTACTTGCTCTTCAGTTAAATTATAAAAATCATACACAGCAAACCTGCGAAGTTGTGCATTTAGTTCGGTTTGCACACTTTGTTTAGTTTGATTAAAGTAAACTTCGGTAACAAGTCTTGAGTTTTGCATTTTAAAGTCAACTAAGGCAGTTGCCTTTTTGTTATCAAGAAAAGTCTTAATTGAACTTGCTTGATTTAACTTAAAATTAAAGTCTGAGATAAACTCAAGTTCAAAATTGCTTTTTTTAGGGCCTTTGCCAATTAGACGGTCTGTTAATTTATTTTTAAAATCAGCAATTGAAAAAGTGCCATACACACCATCTTTTAAGGTGTTAACAATAACTTTGCTTTTAACAATTTCTGCTTTATTTTTACGACCTGCAATTAAATTAGGAAGTGCGCCTAAAATAAAGATTAAAAAGAACAAAATTAAATTAGTAAATAAAAAGGTTTTAGTCTTTAGGCGTCTGCTTAAATTATATAAAAATATCTTACCAAATTTACTATTCATAATTCTTCACCTTGGCAATAAAAATTTCTTTTAAGGAAGCGTAGTCAAGCGAATATCTTTTAATGTCAACTTTGTCTTTTAAGAAATTAAAAATCTGGCGACTGTAGTTTTCTGATTTTAAAGTTAGTCTAATTTGATTTAAAGAAAGTTCTTTAATTTCACAAATTCCGTCTAGCCCAGCAAACGACTGTTTGGCAATTTCTGCAGCTTCGATGTTAAGATAAACTTTTGAAAAGTTTTGTTTAATTTCGCCTAAATCGCCTTGTACGACGGTTTTGCCATGATTTAATATTAAAACTTTTGAGCAAAGCGACTCAACTTGATCAATTTGGTGTGAAGAAAAAATTACCATTGTGCCTGACTTAATTAAGTTATTGATTACTTCCATAAACAACTTGATATTAAAAACATCTAAGCCAGTAAACGGTTCGTCTAAAATTAAGAGTTTGGGTTTATTTAACACAGCTACAATAAATTGCAGGCGTTGTTGCATGCCTTTGGAAAGTTCTTGGATTTTTGAGTCAAACTTATCCTTAAGGCCAAAAAACTCAAGTTGTTTTTTGAGTTCTGCCTCAACTTCTTTTTTTGACATGTCTTTAAGCATACAAAGGAAGTAAACGTAGTCTTTGACTTTCATGTTTTGAATTAAACTGCGTTCTTCAAGCATATAGCCAATGTCTTTAGAAATGGCGTAGCCAGGCTCTTTTTTAAAAATAGAAATTGAGCCGCTCGCTGGTTTTATAAGTCCGGTTAGCAGTCTAAAAGTAGTAGACTTCCCAGAGCCATTGGCACCAAGCAAGCCCATAATTTCGCCTGGTTTTAAGGTAAAACTAAGGTTAGTTAAAACTAAGTTTTTCTTATCGTAAGAAAAACTAACATTTTTAAACTCAATCATTTATTTTAAGCCTTTGGTTTTAATTTCTTTTTTAAGTAGTTTAATAAACTCACCGGTCTTAATTTCGGTTTGCTTAGTTTCTCCGTATTTACGATAAGTTACTGATTTGTTTTGAACTTCGTTGTCACCAATTACTAAAGTGTAGTTAACTTTTTGAGTTTGAGACTGTCTAATTTTGTAGCCTAATTTTTCTGAAGATGCGTCTAGGTTGACAATAAAACCTTGTTTTCTCAGGCGAGCGACAACTTGTTTTGCGTATTTTAAGTGAAACTCATTGTTCACAGGAATTACTCTGATTTGATCTGGCGACAACCAAAGTGGGAAAACTCCTTTGGTCTCTTCAAGTAGGTATGCAATGAAACGCTCCATTGTAGATACCACTCCGCGGTGAATAACCACTGGTGTTTTTTCTTTACCATCTCTGTCAACATAAGTTAGGCCAAAACGTTTAGCCAACAGAAAGTCTAGCTGAACGGTTGAAAGAGTTTCTTCGTGTCCAATTGCAGTTTTAATTTGCACATCTAGTTTAGGACCATAAAAAGCAGCTTCACCTTTTGCTTCGTAGTAGGTTAGTTTTAGTGAGTCCATAGTTTCTTTTAAGTATTTTTCGGCCATGTCCCACATTTTGTCGTCTGGATAGTATTTTTCTTTATCTTCCTTGTCGCGATATGACAATCTAAACCTAAAGTCTTTAATATTAAAGTCTTTATAGCAGTCTAAAATTAGTTTTACAGTTTGGCTAAACTCTTGCTTGATTTGTTTTGGAGTTACAAAAATATGTGCATCGTTTAAAGTCATTTCACGAACTCTTTCAAGACCAGTTAGCGCGCCTGACTTTTCGTATCTGTGCATCATGCCAAGTTCAGCAATTCTAAGTGGCAGTTCTTGATATGAGCGAAGTTTTTGTGAAAATATTTGCATATGGTGCGGACAGTTCATTGGACGTAGCACCATTTTTTCACCACTGTTGAACTCCAATACCGGAAACATTGAGTCTTTGTAGTGAGCAAAGTGTCCAGATGTTTCGTAAAGTGAGACGTTTGCTAAAATTGGTGTGTAGACGTGTTGATATCCAAGGGCTAGTTCTTTGTCAGTAATATAGCGTTCAACAGTGCGGCGAATAGTTGCCCCTTTTGGTTGCATGAATACCAAACCTTGGCCGACTTCCTTGGAAATAAAGAAAATATCTTGTTCTTTTCCGACTTTGCGGTGATCTCGGTCCTTTCGCTCTTGCAGTAGTTTTAAATAAGCGTCTAAGTCAGCTTGTTGAAAAAAAGCACACCCATAAATTCTGGTAAGTGGTTTTTCTTTAGCAGAACCTTTAAAGTAAGAGCCGGATACTGAAAGCAATTTGAAATACTGAACTTCACCGGTTGACTTGACGTGCCCACCGCGGCAAAGGTCTGAAAACTCACCCTCTGAGTAGACAGTTAAGCCTTCACTTGCGTGTTTTTCAATTAAGTCAAGTTTATATGGATTTGCTTTAAAAATTTCTCTAGCTTCATCTACTGACACTTCATTTCTTAAAACTGGAAAATTAGCCTTGCTAAGTTCGTGCATTTTCTTTTCAATTGCCAAGAAGTCTTGGTCTGAAATTACAGAACCTGCTAAGTCCATATCGTAGTAGAAACCTTCTTCAATTGCAGGTCCAACCCAGAATTTAGTATTTGGATATAGTTCTTGAATGGCATATGCCAAAAGATGCGCAGCTGAGTGGTTTAGGATTTTTAATGCAAGTTCGTCTTTTTTAGTTAAAATTAAAAACTCGCCACCTTCTAAAATTGGTTCATTTGCACCAATCAAGCGGTCGTTAAGTTTAGCGCCAACTGTGGCTTTTTTTAAAGAAAGCGAAATACTTTCGGCAACTTCTAAAACAGTTGTACCCAAAGCATACTCTTTTTTGTCTTGATTTGGAAAAGTTAATTCTATTTTCATTTTTTAAACTCCTTATAAAAGTTAAGCGATTTCAACAATGTTTTTGCCAGTAAGTATTTTTATCTTACTGCAAATTTGCAGAGCAAGTTGCACATCGCCAGTTTTTTCACTAATTTTTTTATAGTATTCTTTTAAGTTAAAATTAGATGAAAAAATTGTCGTGAGCCTGTAGTTTAAACGGTGCTCTAATGTTGGCACTAATACGGATTTGTATAACCAGTCTGCACCTTGTTCGGTGCCAATATCATCAAGTATTAAAACAGGTGTGTTTTTAAATAACTCTAAGTATTTTCGGTTATTTGGTTCAACAGGGTTAGCATAAGTAAATAAGTCTATCGGAAAAACGTGCAAAACTTCGGTGTTTTTACGGCGCAAAGCAGTGGCTAGTGCTCTTAGTAAAAAAGTTTTGCCAACTGCATTTTGCCCAGTTAACATAAAACCAACAGGTGTATGGCCGGCAGTAATTTCTGAAATTACTCTGTCGGCGTGAAGTTTTGCTTGTTTTTGGCCAGGCATTTTTTCTTGAAAACCGCTAAGTTCAGCATCTGGCTGTATAAACTTACCTACAATAGACGCAGACGCTAATTTTTCAATTGGCTTGATTTTAAGTGCATTGTTTTTGTCTCGATAAAGTTCAGCGGGTTTGTTTTGATATAAATAATATTTAATATAAAACAAAACAACTTGTTTATCTAAAGTATTTAAGTCTATTTTAAGATCTGGATATTTTTTTAATATTGCTTTAATTTCGGCTTGCATAATTAAAATCCTTCTACTAGTTTATCTGCCCAACTAGGCGAAAAACTACTTTTATTTGAGTTAGCTTTTTTGATCTTTGTAGCGATATTTGAAGTAAATCTTTCAGCTAATTTTTGTGAAATTAAAACAGCGTCTTTCGTAGTTTTCACTTTATAGTCAATTATCCAAATGTTTAGGGCTTTTTCTAAAAAGGTATTTGAAGGTAAACGATCTACGTATTCTTTTTGTTGGTATTTACAAGAATGCAAAATTAACATATTTAGAACACCAAGGTTGACATTTTCTTTGTGTTTTTCTATAAAGTCAACAAGTTGTATAAAATCTTTTGCATCAATTTTAGATACTTTAGTTTGTTGTTTAATCGCTTCAACAAGCGATTTTACATCAATTTTATTAAGCCACGCTGTAATTTCTGAAGCACTGTCTTCTGTGGTTTTTTGACTAAAACGATATGTTGAAATTGCAACTTTTAAAGCATCAATATTTGGTGCTTTTTTGTCTTTAATGTTTGCAATAAAAATCTCTGCAAGTTCTTTTTCTTTTAAAGAAAAGTTTAAAGCCAAAGAAATAAGCCTTGATTTATAACTTTCGTTTTCAAGTTCAGTGCCAACAAAAGCAACTTTTGATTTGGCTAAAAAACCTGCAAACTCAGCAAAATCAAACTCAGATATAAACTCAGGGACTCTGGTTTTGTCAATTCCACAACTTTCTGCGACGGCTATTTTTTTGGGGTCAAATGCGCCAAAAGTTTTAACTAAGTTAGTCTCAGTTATATTAGTGTAGTTTTTTGAAATAAACGAATTAGTGTAAAAAATTTGTTTAATTGAGTTATAGGTTTCTAAACTTGGAATATTTTTTTGTAGCAAAACATGCAGGTTAGGGTTTGAAAAAAAAGAGTTAGCAGTAAGTGGATTGTTTAAAATTAAAACTAAGTTATCTTGGTTTTCAAAAGTGTCAATTAGTCCAATTGCCTCTAGTTTGCGTCTAGTTTCTGTTAATTTTTGGGGCGAGATATTTAGTAAATTTACAAAAAAATTGTGGTCAAAATCTAGAGATTTGCCCACAGAAAAATTGACCAATTGTGCAAAAGAAAGGTAAAGCGAATAAGCTCTTTTGCCCAAAATTGGCAAGTATAGATAAGTTAAAACTTTAATTTGTTCTGCTGTTAATTGTGCTTTTTTATAAACTGTGATTTTAGTTGCCATAATGCATTTTTAAGACTGAAAATAGAGCAGAAACTTCGTTTTCTAAACTTAAATTCATACGATTATTATATACTACATAATCTGCAAATAGCAATTTCTCATCGTTAATTATTTGGTGTTTTAAGATAGAAAAAAACTCTTTTTCACTATTTTTTCGAGTGGCTAAGAATCTTTTTTTAGAAGTTTCTAAATCAGCGTATACTAACACCGTGAAGTCAAATTTATCTCGTAAATTTCGCTCAAAAAGCAAAGGAACTTCAACAAAAATGTATGCGTTTTTAGAATTTGTTTGGGCTTCTTTTAGTTTTGCAAAAACTTGTGGGAAGAAAATATCTTCTAGTTGTTTTAGTTTTTTTGGCTGACTAAAAACTTGTTTTTTAACAGTTTCCTTCAGTTTTGCAGAAAGTGGCAACGAAAAAGTTTCGGCAATTTTGGCCTGATTGTTTTTATCTTGCCAAAGCATATCAACTATTTCGTCTGTAGAAATAGTTTGATGGCCTTGTTTTTTAAGTGCAGATAAAAACTCAGTTTTACCAGAACAAATATTTCCGGTGATCGCAATTAATTTACTTTTGGCAAACTTCACAGACATAACTGCCTCTACCTGCAACTTTCATTTTTTTAATTTCAGAACCACATACCAAGCAAGGTTTTCCTACTCTTGTGTGTACTTTTAAATAATTTTGAAAACTACCATTTAAACCTTCGGCTATTTCAAAACTAGAAATAGTAGAACCACCAAGTTCTACTGCTTTGTTTAAAATTATTTTTGCGTTTTTCAAAATATTTGCAAAGTCTACTTTAGTCAATGTATCTATTGTTCTAGTTGGCAAGATTTTGGATGCAAACAAAACCTCGTCAACGTAAATATTGCCAAGACCGGCGATGTTGTGTTGGTCTAACAAAAAAGCCTTGACTAAACTACTTTTACGCTTGGCTTTCAAAGCCAACTCGTCGGCCGTTAAGTCAAAAGGTTCTTTTCCAACTTTATTTAAAAGATAGTCGTTAATGGAATCAGTATTAACTAAAACAAAGTTGCCAAATTTTCGTCTATCAACAAAATCAAGAGTTTCTGTGCCTGAAAAGTAAAAACGGACTCTGGTGTGGGGGTTAATTTGCGAGTTTAAGTAATATCTGCCTTCCATTCTTAAATGTGAAATTAAAGTCAAGTCGTTGCCTAGGTCTAAAAATAAGTACTTTGCATGTCTTCGAACTGCCTTGATTTTAGTGTTTAAGACTTTAGATATAACTGCACTTGAAATTATTTTTTCATTTGAAAAATTATCTATAGCCTCTATTTTTTTGCCAACTATAGACTGACTTAAGTATTTGCGGACATTTTCGACTTCAGGAAGTTCAGGCAATTTACACCTCTATCCAGCGTTTTGCGCTGCTTTCGCTAACAACTAGCGGCACATTTAAATCAAAATCAGTCATAATTTTTTTAATTTCAGGAATTAAATGTTCTTCGCCTTCTTTGATTTCAAAAATCAACTCATCATGAATTTGCAACAACATTCTGCTTTCAGCTTGTTGAGTATTTAAAAAGTTACTAATTTTAAGCATAGATATTTTTAAAATATCGGCAGCAGTTCCCTGAATCGGGGAGTTAACTGCAAGTCTTTCAAAGAGTTTCGGGTTGCGGCGAAAATAAAGAGTTTCAGGATCTAAATAGCGTCTGCGGCCAAATAAAGTCTCTGCGAATCCCTTAGTTTTTGTGGTTTGGATTTGTTTTTCTTGCAGTGGCAAAACTTCGGGATAAGCCGCAAAGTAAGTTTTAATGTATTGATCTGCTGTTTTGATGTCTAGAGAAAGTGCTTTGCTAAGACCATATGTAGACATTCCGTAAATCAGTCCGAAGTTAATTGCTTTGGCTTTATGTCTTTGTTCTTTGTCTATATCTTTAGTGTTAAAAATACGCATTGCGGTTGCGGTGTGAATATCTTTATTTAAAGAAAAGTCAGAAAGCATATTTTTGTCTGCTGAAATTGAGGCTAAAACTCTTAGTTCAATTTGTGAGTAATCTAGAGAAAGGAAAGAAAAACCTTCTCTGGCAACAAAAGCGTTTTTGATTTTAGTGCCAAGCTCCGAGTGTGCAGGAATATTTTGTAAGTTTGGATTAAAGGAACTCAAACGACCTGTTGCGGTTTGAGTTTGATTGTAAGTAGTGTGCACTGTATTTGTGCTGTCTACAGATTCAAGTAGCCCCACCGCGTAAGTTTGCAGAATTTTAGCGTAAGTTCGGTATTCTAAAATAAGCTTAACAATTGGATAAGTCTCGGCGTACTCAGTCAAAGTTTCTGAGTCCGTAGAAGCCGCTCCTTTTGCGGTTTTCTTAGTTTGTTTTAACCCTAAGTCTTCGTATAGCAACTTAGCGATTTGTTTTGGACTAAGTGGATTTAAGTCATATCCAGCAAGTCTATTAATTTCCCCTTTTAATTCTACTAACTTAACTTCAAACTCAGCTTTAAGTTCTTTTAAATAGGCAGTGTCAAGAAGTACTCCTGTGTTTTCCATTTTTGCCAACACCAAAGTAAGAGGCATTTCAATTGAACGATATAGTTCATATCTTTTTGAGTCTTTAAGTTCATCTAGCAACTTTGAAAAGGCCAAATCTGTTAACTTAACTTTTTTACAAAGAGTATTTAGGTCAAGGTCTGTGCCAGACTTGGTTTCGTAGGCTTTTGGCACTTCAATCAAATCATCAAACTCCGAGTTTGCCAGATAATTAAAGTATTGTGTGCCGTTTTCTGCGTCCTTGCAATAGGCAAGCAAAAGAGCGCAGTCAAACTTACCAAAATTAAACTCAATTTGGTTTTTAAGTAAAACCTTGATAAATCTTTTTAAATTAAAAATAACCGCTTTGACCTCGCTTTTTAAAAAAGCTAAAAACGCAGGACTAGAAAACGCGTCTTCTTTTTTTAAAAACAGGTAATTGGTTTGGTTAAACAAAGCCAAGTGAATGAGTTCGTCTTCTTCTGTGTACTCGGCAAACAAGGTAGTGGGTGTTTTTAAAAACTCAGCGATTTCTATGTCTTCAGTAGAATACTTAAAACCTTGTGCAAAAGTGCTTGTGTTTTTTGAAACTGCTTTTTCTTTATAGAGTTGATTTAACTCAAACTCACGAAAAAAGTTTTGCAGACCTTCTTCGTCTACTGGTTGCTTTTTAGTTGTTTCAAGTGAAAATAACTTATCTGTGTAAATTTTTCCAAGAAAATAAGAAAGTTCAGCATCTGCTTTGCCTTCTTCTAACTTGGTTTTTTGAGCGCCTTTTAACTCATAAATATGTTCGTATAAATTAGCAACTGAACCGTATGTTTGAATTAGTTTAAGTGCTGTTACTTTCCCAATTCCAGCAACGCCTTTGATGTTGTCAGAAGTATCTCCTTGTAGTGCTTTTAAGTCAATTAACTGAAGAGGTGCTAAACCATATTCTGTAAATATAACTTCAGGAGTATACTCAATGATTTCACCCATTCCTTTTTTAATTAAAGCGACAGTTGTCTTTTTTTCAACTAGTTGCAGCAAATCACGGTCAGATGAATAAATTATCACTTCATCAATTTCTGGTGAGTTTTTAGCGATTGACCCAATTATGTCGTCAGACTCATATCCAGACTTTTCAAGACAAGCGATACCTTGCAAGGCAAGATATCTTTTAATTGAGTCAAACTGGACAAAAAGTTCAGGATCTCCTGCTTTGCGTCCTGCTTTGTAGTCTGAGTATACCTTGTGTCTGAAAGTTGGTTCTTTTAAATCAAAAGTAACTGCGATGTGAGTGGGTTTTTTGGCAAGAATTTTTTTAAACATGTTAATAAAAGCAAGCAAAGCATTGGTTGGCACACCTTTTGAGGTTCTCAAAATCTCGCCAGTATAAGCAGTTGCGTGATAGGCTCTAAAGATAAGTGAGTTTCCATCTACTAAAATTAGTCTAGACATAGTGAATTAAAACCACCTTCTTTGCTTGTTTTTGCCTTTACCTTTTTTCGCCTGTCCTTGACTTTGACCGTTTAGCAGTTTGTTTTGCAGTTCTTCAAACATTTTAGTAAGTTCATCTTCTTTTGGTGCTTTGTTTAAGTCAAAGTCTAAGTTATTGGCAAAAATTTGTCTCATCATTTGTTTTTGTTTAGAAAAAGCCTGCTCTAGTTTGCGAACTTCGCGACTTGGCATCCCACAACCTTTGGCAATTCGCATACGACGAGTGTCTGAGTAGGCTATCAAGTCTGGGTCTTTGCGTTCTTGTTTTGTCATAGATTGAATGATATGTTCGTATTTATAAAAAGTAGTCTCATCTATTTCGCCCAAGGCTTTTTTGATTTGTGAAAGTCCTGGGATAAATGAAAAAATTTTGGCAATTGATCCCATTTTTTTCATAGACTTAAATTGTTTAAGTAAATCGTTGTAGTCAAAAGTGTTGTTTTTAATTTTATCAATTAGTTTTTTTGACTCTTTTTCTTCAAAACTTTCTTCGGCTTTCTCAATTAAGGTAAGCAAATCGCCCATGCCAAGAATACGGTTAGCAATTCGCTCAGGGTGAAATACCTCGATGTCCTCAATTTTTTCGCCAAAAGTTTGAAACATAATAGGTACACCAGACTCTGCTTTGACCGAAAGCACGGCACCACCTCTGGAGTCTCCGTCAATTTTAGTTAAAACTACACCTTGTACAAAAATGTTTTCCATAAAGGTTTTAGCAACGTTTGCAGCTTCTTGTCCTGCCATTGAGTCTAGTGTTAAAATGGTTTCGTTAATCTTAAAATTACTTTGAATTGACTTTAGTTCCTGCATTAGCACATCGTCTATTTGCAGACGGCCGGCGGTATCTATAATCACAACATCATGTAGATTTTCTTTTGCGTAAACTAAGGCTTCTTTAATTGTTGAAAGTGGCTCAGTTAAGCCTTTTTCAAAGACTTTTACACCAATTGATGAACCCAGTGTTTTAAGTTGTTCAATGGCAGCAGGGCGGTAAATATCGCAGGCAACTAGCAGTGGGTTTTTACCTTCTTTGGTTTTAACAAGATTAGCGATTTTAGCGCAAGTTGTGGTTTTACCAGAACCTTGCAGACCCGCTAGCATTATCAAAGTAGGGTTAGTGGTAAACTCAAGTAGACGTGGATTTGTGCCCATTATTTGGATCAACTCGTCTTTGACAACTTTTACAACTTGTTCACCTGGGTTTAGACCTTTTAAGATTTTTTGACCCAAGGCTTTTTCTTTAATTGCGGTGCTTAATTTCTTGACAACAGCATAAGAAACATCGGCTTCCAGCAAAGAAAGCCTGATTTCTTTCATCATTTTTTCAATATCGCCCTCATATAACTTAGCAGTGCCAGTTACTTTACGCAGGGCCATTTGTATTTTATCTGCAAGTGACATAACTAAACCTCAAAATTCGTCCCACCATTCACCGCCATCAAACTCATACACTAATTTTCTTTCTTCTGGCGTAAGTTTATTGAATTTCCAACCAAAGAATCCTCTTAATTTCTTATTTTTTGCCAGCTCACGATATTTTAAATAGCGGATTTTTTTATTTTGCCAGTTAATTTTAATTTTAGTATATAGTTTTTTTAATAAAAACATAATCAAACTCCTTCAATATCTTCAAACTCTTTTAATGGAATTTGATATTTATCTGATATATTCTTAATTCTTTTGTGTAGATTTTCAGTCTTTTTAACTAATTTCAACTTAATTTCAAAATCAACTAACTTGCGTTCAGTTTGTTTAAGTGAAAGAAAAATAGCATTCCTAGAAACACCTTCGTTTTCCGCAATTTCTGCGAGCGAATGGTCTAAAAAGTAATGTGCATGAAAGTAATCTGCCTGAGTTTTGGTAAGCAGAGGTGAGTAAGTTAAGTAAAGTGAAATTAAATATTCTTTGCTAGCAAGCGGTTTCATTTGAAAAAAGTTCCTGAAAAACAACGGACATATAGTGCTCAAGTTCAAAGTCTAAAAGATCGTTTTCCTTTTCGCCAACTCCAATTAGTTTAGTTGGAATACCAAGTTCACTTTTAATTCTAAAAATGATACCACCCTTGGCAGTTCCATCCATTTTAGTCAAAGCAAGCGCCGAAATATCTGTGATTTCTTTAAAAGATTTTGCCTGCTCAAATGAGTTTTGACCCAAGTTTGCGTCTACTACTAATATAGTTTCACTTAATTCTTTGTTGAGTTTTTTGACAACTATCTTTTTAATTTTCGCAAGTTCAGCCATTAGATTTTGTTTGTTTTGCAGACGACCTGCTGTGTCAATTAAACAGTATGAGTATTTTTCTTTAATTGCTTTTTCAAGACCATCAAAGCAAACTGATCCTGCATCTTTGGTGTTAGGATTTGAAAATACTTCTATGTCTAGGCGTTTTCCCCATTCAACTAACTGGTCAACCGCGCCCGCTCTAAAGGTGTCTGCGGCAATTAAGAGTACTTTTTCGCCTTGATTTTTTAATCTGGCTGCAAGTTTTGCAATAGTAGTAGTTTTGCCAGAGCCGTTAACTCCGACAAACATGTAGGCAGTTAGTGGTGCTTCTTTTTTCAAGGTAATGCTAGTATCTGCGCTTGGATTTTCATAGACTGAGTAAATTGCTTCAAGTAGTTTTTCTTTAGTTTCCTGAATTTTTAAAAAGTTCTTGTGAGTTACACTTTTTTGAAAAATCTCTAGTACTTTTAAAGTAGTTTGAACACCAAAGTCAGCCATGATTAAAACTTCTTCAAGTTGTTCAACAAAATCTGAATAAGTTAAGTTTGCAAGGTTTAAAAAAATATCTTGAAGACCAGAAAGTGAGCGAACTTGACTGCTAAAGCCAAGTTGTTGTGGTTTATTTTTTTTAAATTTTTGAAATATTTTTGAAAAAATTCCCATAACTGGTCCTCTAATTTATTTTAACTAATAATTAAATCAATTTCGCTAATTTTGTAAGTTTGAGTGGTTTTTTGTTTAAAAGAAAATGCACGTAGGAAGGTAATTGGACCGACACGTCCAAAAAACATCATAAAGATAATTGCCCATTTAGTAATAAGTAGTTTAGTGCCAAAAGTCAGGCCTCTGGAATATCCAACTAACCCAAAAGCCGAGACTAACTCAAAAACAATGTCTTTTAAACTAAAAGCAAGCGGCTCTTGAAAGTGCTCGCCTTTAAGTGCTGAGGCTTTTGCGATTAAGAGTTGGCCTTCATAATAGTTTTGCTCAGCTACAGAGACCACAAAAATAGAAATAATTAACACTAAAGCAACTGCTGTTGCAACAATAAAGGCTTTTTTGACAGTCTCTTCTTTAAATGCTAGTTTTTTGCCAAGTTTAGTTTGAGACTCTGCTTTGATGTGGCTAAAAATTGCGGCAACTATTAACACAACAGTGGTCGTTCTAACACCACCGCCAGCTGAGTTTGGAGAAGCGCCGATAAACATCAAGATAATCATTACAATAATGCTGCCTTCTCTGGCAAGACTGGCTTGAGGTATCACACTAAAGCCGGCAGAACGCGCAGAAATTGAAGTAAAGAAGGTCGCTGTTAGTCTTTGTGGGCCATTTAGTTTTGCCAAGGCAGGTGAGTTAAACTCAAGAGAAGTTAAAACCACGAAGCCAAAAATCCAAAGCAAAACATGCGCAAAAAACAAGATTTTAGCGATTTTAGAAAACCTGTAGTCAGTTTTTTTGACCTTTGCTTTAATATAATCGGCTAAAGAAATCAAAGGAATGTATCCCAGACCTCCTAAAAAAATCAAAAATGCGCAACCTATGAAAAATACAGTGTGTCCGTTTAAAAGTAAAGTTGGAAAGTCTACAGGAAGCGGTACAAACCCTGCGTTCATAAACAAAGAAACTGACAGAAAAACACCATAGAAAAGAGCTTTTGTGAAACTAATTTCTTGAAATTCAGGCATCGCAAAGTAAATATAGGAGGTACAAAAAATAATACCAATTAACTGAATTATAACCAAAGTATAAAAAACCTTTTTAGTGGTGCGAATTACTCCTCTGAGTGAAGGTAGGTTTTGTTCGTTTGCTAAAAACACTCTTTGCTCAACTCCGATTTTGCTCCCTGAGTTTGTTAAAAACAAAGCAAAGAGCATGTAAATCCCCATCCCACCAAACTCCATGATTAAAATCAAGACAACTTGACCAAATAAGGTTAGGTCTGCGAAGTTTATAGAACTAAGGCCGGTTGTAGACATGGCAGAGACAGAAAGCAGTAGAGTGTCTACAAACTTAAGTGGGGTTTTTGAAGCAATCGGCATTTTTAGCGCTAAAGCGCCAATTAGCGAAAACACCAAGTAGATAAGCAAAAACATACGGGCATAAGACTTGGTGAAAAACTCAAGAGTAGCCTTGACTTTTGGTGATTTAAAAAAATTATTAACTTGTTTTGTCATTTAAATAAAGAAAATAAAAGTTAGTCTGCAACTAAATACTCAACAAAAACTTGTGGCACTCGGGCAAACGCATTTTGAATGATTTCTTGAGTGATTTCGGTCAATGCTTTAGTTGCCGCTTCTCTGTCTTCTGCTGAAAAAGTATTCAGGTAGTCTGTAGCTTTTTGGGCGATTGCTTTAATGGTTTTTTCGTTTTCGTAAACCGACATAAAGCCACGAGTCGCGGTCAAAACATCGCCGTTTAGTTTATTTTCTGAGTTTAGAGGCACAAATAGCACAAACACTCCGTCTGCAGAAATAGCGTGTCGCTCGGCTATCAGTTCATCAGAAAAAAGTGCTGCAGAATTTCCTTCAATTAAAAGAGGTGTTGCGTCAACCATGGCTTTTTTAACTGCAGCACCTGTTTTTGTAAACTCAAGGACATCTCCATTTGCCAGCGCAAAAGTGTGTTCTTTTGGCATGCCAACTTCTACACCAAGTCCGCAGTGAATAACTTGCATTCTGTGTTCACCGTGAATCGGCATTAAGTATTTTGGGCGACATAAATTAATCATTAACTTAAGTCCATTTTGCTCAGCGTGTCCAGAAGCGTGAGTTTCGTAAAGTGCGCCGTGTGAAATAACGTTGACACCAAGTTTATTAAACTGATTGATTAAGTTATTGACAGACTGAAAGTTGCCAGGTATTGGAGATGAGGAAAAAATTACGGTATCACCTGCTCTGGCTTTGATTTTTTTGTGTTGGCCGCTCGCAATGCGAGCAAGCACAGCCATCGGCTCGCCTTGCGAACCTGTGCAAAGTATAGTCATTTTAGAGTCATCTGTATCGTTGACTTTTTCTGGGTCTAAAAAGAAAGCATCCGGAATGTCTATGAACTTGTTTTTGCGAGAAACTTCTACGATGTTTTCCATGGAATGGCCAAAAATTAAAATTTTTCGGTTATTTTGAAAAGAAGCGTCAATGATTTGTTTAATTCTATAAACATTTGAAGCAAAGGTCGCAATAATTATTCTGCCTTGAATTCCCGAAAAAATTTCGGAAATTGAGCGGCCAATTGCTTTTTCAGACGGCACCATATCGGTGCGCTCTGCGTTTGTAGAGTCTGGCATTAAAAGCAGACAGCCGTCGTTGGCCATTTCAACTAGTTTTTCATACTCAGCATGTGGTCCAACTGGAGTCATGTCTATTTTAAAGTCGCCAGTTTCAAAAATTGAGCCCAGTGGAGTTTTGACGCGAATACCAAAAGCATCAGGAATTGAGTGCGAAACTCTTATAAAAGAAAGCGAGATATCTCCGTAATTTAAAACGGTGTCTGGAGTGTATAGCATCAATTTAGTGAGTTTTTTACCTTTATCGCCAATTTTTTTCTCAATTAAGTCAAAGGCCATTTTAGAGGCGTAAATTACCGGGATTTTGACGTATTGCAAAAGATAAGGAATTCCACCAATGTGGTCCTCGTGTCCGTGTGTGATAAAAAGTCCAACTATTTTGTCTTGATTTTCAGATAAATATTTAAAGCCAGGAACGACGTAGTCAATACCTGGTAGAGTTTCGTCTGTAAAAGACACGCCACAGTCAATGATAAAAATTTGGTTTTGATACTCTATGCAGTAGCAGTTTTTACCAATTTCGCCGAGTCCGCCTAGAGCAAAAACACTTACTTTGGGTTGTTTATTGTGCATTTGTTTGCTCCTTTTTTTATTTAACTGTTTAGAAAATTATACCACACTAAGACCTTGCTAATTTCACAAGAATACTTATCTTATTCTGCAAATCAAGACGTATATGTAAACATAAAAATGTATTGATAATTTTACATATGCAAGTGTAGAGGCACTTTAAAACTTATTTTATAAGAAGTAAAGTCGAAGAAAATTTGTCTAAATGTGAATAAAAATGTGGTTTTTCATTTTGAACATTAAAATAGGGTAAAATGAAAAGGTAGCGCGGAGTGGATGTTATGCCTAAAGATGAAAAATTAGAAAACATAAAAGACGAACTTGAAAAATCAAAAGAAGAAATGATTAAAGAAAAAGAAACAGAGGTCTTTTCTTCAACCCCAGACCAACCTATTAAAGGTAGAGCATTAATTTGGGTTTTGTTGTTTGGAATGGTGCTTTCTTTTATCGCTGCTTTTATTTCTATTATCTTAAGATCACACGGAGTTATTTAAAACTTAAACATCAGCATTTGTATTCGATAAAAACATAGTTATCAGCTTTATAAGGCTGATAACTCTGAAAATAAACTTCATTTAAAAACGTGAATAAACTTTGTTAATCACTTTCAAATATTTTTGATTACTAATAATAATTTTTCTACTTCAATGGTTAAACATATCAAGATAAAAGTTTTTTTATTCTTAATTAGCTAACAAGTTTTATTTCAAAATTAATCTTTTCGCTAACGGGAAAGTATCATGAATTATTTCTGCTATTTTTTCTTGCCTTTTACCTATATATTCCATGCCTTTACTAGCAAACTCTTCAAAATCTATTTTGTTCATAGGAGTATTTAAGGCTTTATCCTTATCAAAAATTTTTTTGTATTCGTCTCTTTTTCCGGTTATATATTTATTTTTAATTATATTATTAACTTTGCCATTTAAAATAAACTGATTTCCGATATTATAAATGTATTTTTTTTGTTCATCTTGCTCACCAGGCCAACCACCAAGACTACACCAGTCAGCATGGGGTTTTTGCGGATAAACATGTTCCAATTCAACTAATTTCACATCAATATTCGTTGATTCATTAGACCAAATAGTGTCTAAAAGAAAAATTGCTTTATTTATATTGTCATTACTTTTACCATCTGAACCTAACGCCGAAACAAATTGTTTAAAGTTAATCTTACAAGAAGTCTCGTTTTGGTCTATATATTTGGATATCTCGCTAAAGATTATTTCAAGTTTATCACCGTTTTTAATTTTTTCAATAATAGTGTTAATAATACTTTTTAAAATACTAGGAAGACCACCTGAAAAACTTAAAACTATACTTAATAAAGTTAAAGGAAATATAACATATTTTAAGTATTCTCTTTTTTGAAGTACATTTATTTCTTTAAACGCTAATATGTGTAGAATGTCAGTCAGTGTTGGGCGATTTATATACTTAAATATATAAATTAAAGGATTATTTTTAAGTTCAGAAAGTAATTTTAAACTTGTTATAAACTGAGTAAATATTTCCTTATTTTTTACAACATGTTCCTTTAAAAATGTGATTATTTCAATGTTATCAAATTCTTTTGATAAATTTTTGTTTGTAAACTTATAATAGCTAGTTATTGCTTGTTTGATATCAATTTCATCCTTTTTTTCATTGTAATCAACTTTGTAAATTTTTTTATATTGACTAATAGCAGTAGAAATTACCTCATTTTTTGTTAAAGGTTTGCCACCTGTGTTAATTTGAAGAAAAATATTAAACGCATCATCAGCGCTTTCACATTTCTTTATATAAATAAAAATATTATTGTCCAATATATTGATAATTTCTAATAGTTTGTCTTGATTTTGCTCAACCCACTTTTTTAATGTTAAATACATTTTTGAAAATGGTGCTTTAATTTTATCTGAGAAAACTTTTTGATAAACTTCATTATATTCATCGATATCATACTCAATATTAAAATGTTTTAATTTTGGAACACATAAACTTGCTTCTGTAATATGGTCATTTATTGCTTTAATTAAAAGATTTATGGTAATTAGTCTTTGTTGTCCATCAGCAATCATGTATTTTTCTTGTTCAGTATAGTAAATAAAATCTAAAAGATATAATTCCTTTTCTGTTTTAGTTGTAATTTCCAAAATTTCATCTAAAAATTTTTGTACGTGTTTTTCTTTCCAATCATATTTTCGCTGAAAAATAGGAATTCCGATTTTTTCTTTTTTTAAACTATTTATATTTATATATTCTAAAGTTACACTTTGTTTAGTTAATATCATTTTTCACCTCGCCAAAAATAAATAGTTTTATCGCCATGTTTTTCTTCATTCTTTTTTCTTATTGCAGAAATGCCACGCTGATTTGATAAACCATTTGGATTACGATTATTGCTTGACCATAAATTTCTATTAGTTACTCTATATCTTTCTTGATTATTAGATTTACATTTTTCTTTGAAATAATTAGGTATAGAAGATTCGTTCTTCTTTAAAATTTCATAATAAATTTCTGTTGCATAACCACTATCAATTTTGTTTGGTGAATATTCCTTAATTTCTTCTACAGCAATTTCCTTTAAAATTTTCCAGAATGCATTTTTTGAATTCCTATTTGATGAAGCATCTTTAAATTTATAAATATTCTTTTTTAAAATGTCTCCAAACATTTAATCACCTCTTTTTCAACAAAAATAAATATTCAACTAAATGAATATTTCTTTTCTGTAAGTTTCTTGAACCTCTAAAAACATTATATTTCTTTGAAAAAACCCTAACTTCACCATATTTTTCCAACATTTCAACCATATCATCATATTTAACGAAACCTTCTGAGTTATAAGAAACTAAAATATATTTTGCTTTTAATTTCTTGCACAAGTCATCAAGCGAAGAAAGTGCGTGTATTTTTTTGTTATAACTAGATTTATTCCAAATCTTTGGGATACCAGATACTTTTGAATAATTTTCCGGTTCTTTATTGTTAACAATAAGATTCAACATAAAATAATTAGAACCATATGGATGCTGATTATAAGGCGGATCTAAATAAGCAAGGTCAACTTTTGGTATTCTTTTGCAAACTTCATTACTATCACCTTGAAAAATATATGTTTCACAAGAATAATTACTTAAAACAGGTTCTTTTATTTCAATATCTGCAAGTATTCTGTTTAGTGAGTTTCCAGCATTTCCACCAAACTTGCCTATGTTAGTTTTTGTACACTTATAAAAACCTCTAAAAACACCGCATGTGTTGGTTTTTGTTGATGCTTCATATAATAAGGAACCTAAAAGCAGAGTTTTGTAAGGGTCAGGCACATCATCTAAATAAAATCTTGCTGTATCTAAAATTTTTGCGTTTCTAGATGTATAAAATGCTCTTTCACCTGGCTGTATATTATTTACATCTTTTGGGGAATACAACTTATAAAAAAAGCCATTTTCAACTAAAGCTTTTTTAGTAATTTTTTCGTTTAAGAATTGCTTCCATTTTTCTAATTCTAAAGCATCAATTTCCTTTTTGTTTGTTAAAAAACACTCATTTAATACCCTACTATAATCTTCAAGATCGTTAACAAATAGTTTTTTAGAGTGTTGCTTAAATAATCTAGCAACGATACCTGAACCAGAAAAAACATCAAATGTGTTGATTTTTTTCTTATTTAACTCGCTTTTAACAATATTTAGCACTTCATCAATAAAACTCAACAAAGTCCTCTTGTTTCCAAGATAAGTAATTATTTGTTCTGTTAGGAATTGAGGATTTTCCATATTGCACCTTTAACATTGATTTAACACAAATTTACAATATCAAAAAAAAAAAAAAAACAAGTAAAATACCTAATAAACCTAATTAATCACTATTCTGTTATTTTTGAAACTCTTTTTTTACTTAAAAAACTGCAAGAATGAATAAAAAGTAGGTTGTCAAACAAGCATAAAGTATATAATATACATTAGAAACAGGTGAAAAATGATTAGAAAAACTAAAATTATTTGTACAATTGGACCAGCCTCTCGTAGCCCTGAAAAAATTCAGGCCTTAATTGACGCTGGAATGAACGTAGCCCGTGTCAACTTCTCACACGGTGAATACGAAGAACACGAAAATACTTTTAAAACTCTAAAAGAGGTTAGAGCTAAGCTAAACTACAATTTGGCAATTATGACTGACACTAAAGGTCCAGAAATTAGAACTGGTAACTTTGAAAATGGAAAAGTAGAAGTTAAAAAAGGTGAAAAGATTTTAATCACTCAAGAGCCAGTTTTGGGAAACTCAGAGCGTTTCCACATTTCTTGCCCTGAACTTTTTAAAGGAGTTAAAGTTGGTGACTTTATTTTAGCAGATGACGGTAAAATGCGTTTTGACGTTGTTGAAAAATATAAAAACAACGATATCTTAACTACAGTTCACCACACTGGTTTTTTGAAAAACCACAAGTCATGCAACTGTCCTGGTGCGAAAATCAAACAAGTGTTTTTATCTGAAAAAGATAAAAAAGATATCTTGTTTTCAATTGAACATGGTGCTGATTTGATAGCACTTTCTTTTGTGCGTTCAAAACAAGATATTTTGGCCGTTAAAGACCTAGTTAAAAATACAACTAATCCAAATATTCCACTAATTGCTAAAATTGAAAACGAAGAGGGGTATCAAAACTTAGACGAAATCTTGCAAGAAGCCGCCGGTATTTTAGTTGCTCGTGGAGATTTAGGTGTAGAAGTTTCATTTCCTTTAGTTCCAATTTATCAAAAGAAAATGATACAACGCGCTAACTTCTTTGGTAAACCTGTAATTACGGCTACCCATATGCTTGAGTCAATGATTTCAAACCCACGTCCGACCAGAGCAGAAGCGTCAGACGTTGCAAACGCCATTTTAGACGGTTCTGACGCTATTATGTTAAGCGGTGAAACTGCAGTTGGAGAGTTTGGGGTAGAAGCAGTTCAGACAATGGTACAAATTGCTACCGAAATTGAACAAATTTTTCCGTATCAACAAAACTTGGAGAACTTAATTCCAAGTGGCGAGAAAACTATTAACGACTCAATTGGAGTTGCTGCTGCCCAAATTTCTATATCTCTGCCTTCAGTTGAAGCGATTGTGGCGTTTACCGAAACTGGCGGTACTGCTCGCCGAATTTGTAAATTCAGACCACAAGTGCCAATTATTGCTTTGACTGATAACTTCAAAACTGCGTGTGAACTTGCCCTTAACTTTGGAGTGTATCCACGAGTTGTTAATCACGTTAACGACTTTTTGAAATACGACGCTAAAGCGATTGATGGAGCAAAGGCTTTTGGACTGAAAAAAGGTGCAACAATTATCTTAACTTCTGGTTGGGCCCAAACTCATGGCCGCACTAACACACTTCGCATAATTGACGTTACTGACTAGTTTAAATACAGTTAAAGCGCCAAATAAGGCTATTTTAACTAGTTCATAAACAAAAATACCTGCACAGCCTGTGCAGGTATTTTACTTTATAGGGTCTTTTATTTTATCAAAGATTGCTTTGATTTTTTTGTATGTTTCTAAGTCAAATGCTTTATTTTTAATTAAGTCAGGGCGTTTCTTTAGTGTGTTTAAAACTGCTTGTTCAAAATTATATTCATCTACTTTTTGGTGGTTCCCACTCAGCAGTATATTTGGTATAGAAAGCCCTTCGTATATTGCTGGTTTAGTGTATTCAGGGTATTTTAAGATTGAGTTGTATTTAAAGGTGTCTTTACTAACCGATTCTTGATTGATAACTCCTGGAATCAGTCTAACTAAACCGTCTATTAAAATTTGGCTTGGCAAGATTCCAGAAGTTAAGACAAAATCGCCAACCGAGATTTCAAGGTCAATGAAGTTAAGTGCTCTTGAATCATATCCTTCATAGTGGCCTGGCAGTAAAATTAGGTGTTCTTTTTTTGCAAGTTCGTCTAGTACTTCTTGATTTAAAGGTTTTCCTTGTGGAGAAAATGCTACAACGCACACACCTTTATTTTGTTTTAAGGCAGAAATTGCGCGGTGTATGGGTTCAACTGACATCAGCATACCAACAGAGCCACCGTATACTGTGTCGTCTACTTTTTGGTTTTTGACTAAAGAAAAGTCGCGTAAGTTATGTAAATTAACTTCTAAGTGTTTACTTTGAATTGCTCTGTTTACAATAGATGCATTTAAAAAACTGCTATAGGCTTCTTTAAAAATAGTAATGATGTCTATCTTCATATCACTTCACCTAAATTCAAAACAACAATTTTACTTTCTTCAACCGCGTTTATATAGTGTTTAACAAAAGGCAGCAAAAAGTAAGTTTTGTCGACTTTTTCAATTTTTAAAACTTGCTGATTTGGATAAAAGTAAACTTCTTTGACTTTACCGATTTCGTGTCCTTCAAAATAAACTGCTTTATTTAGCAAATCAGCGCAAACAAACTCACTATCTTTTAGTTCAGGTCTCACTTTACTGTAGATTTCTTTTTGCGCAATTTCTTTGGCTTCTTCTTCTGAGTTGATTTCTTTTAGTTTAACCAGTAAACATTTAGTACCAGGTTTACTTTCCTCAATTTCAAAAGGTTTGTTTTCAATATACACGATTTCGTGCATTAAAAAACGTGGAAAATCTGAAAGATTTTCCACTTTAATCCAACCTTTATATGAAAAAGGTTTAATTACTTTGCCAATTAAAAACACAAGTTTAAGTTACTTTGCTTTAATTTCCAGAGATACTTTTTTGCCGTTTCTAGTGGCAATTGAGTACAGTAGTTGACGAAGAGCAGCGGCGGTTTTACCACCTTTGCCGATAATTCGGCCAAGGTCTGCTTCTTCAACTAACATAGAAATATCAACTAAAGCATCTTGTTCTGACACTTTAATTTCAAGTGCTTCTGGATAGATTAACAGAGGACGGACAAAGCTGGCTAGAATTTGCTCAAAATTTAAAACCATTGTTTGAAACTCCGTCTTTAACTATTTTTGTTTCTTTAAAAGTGATTTAACTGTGTCGCTTGGTTTAGCACCTTTTGAAATCCAGGTGTTGTATGCTTCTTGTTTAATTTCAACTACACCAGAAAGTGGGTTGTAAGTTCCAACGATTTCAAGGAACTTACCATCGCGTGCTCTTTGGCTTTCTGCAGCAACAATACGGTAGAAAGGACGTTTAGTTGAACCAAATCTTTGAAGTCTAATTTTTAATGCCATAATTTACTCCTTTTTTGATTTAAATACAAAATAAGTTTAACACAAAATAAAAAGTGCGTCAAGTATAAAGACTTGACACACTTTAGATTGTCAAATATTATTTTTAGTCTTTGCAAAGCACTAAGCCAAAAAGATAGTTTTGTCTTTCTTGACTCAGCATACCTGCTTTGTCTATATAGTAAGCCTGAGCATTTTTGTTTTCAACTAAAGTAGTCAACCACCAAGTTTTGGAGCCTGAGTCTACGATTTTATCAATTCCTTTAACGCCATATGGCAGTTGCGAGTCGATGTTGTCATCAAGTTGTCTGTAGGCACTTGAAACGTACACAGCAGCTGCATATTCTGTTGCAGTTTTTGTCAAAGCAGCAAAATTATTTGAGTTCAACACTGACTTAACTGAGTATCTATCTGAATCTTCATAATTAGGTATACCAACTTCAAAACCCAAAACTAAAGCAATGTCTTTGGTTAGTGAGTGTAAAAATGAATTTTCAAAAGAAACGGATTTATGTTTTTCTCTAAGTATAAAAGTGTAGGGTGCAAAGTCTATGATTTTTTTGGTAAACAAAGTAGTTTTACCAGGAATTTGGATAAACTCAACTTCTTCAAATTTATAGAAATTTCCGTCAAACTTTTCGTATTTATTTCCGTCTTCATCGCGGTAAAAATAACGATTAAAAGTAAGTTTGTGAGTTTTTTTGTCAATTTGATATTGCGTTCTTCTAATTGAGGCTTCCATTAAGGTTAACTTACTTGGATCTGGATAGACCAAAGACTGCGGGTATTTACCCTTGCCTGCAATGTCTTTTGCTAAATAGAAAACTGCAGTCATGTCTTGAGTTACAAACACAGCCTGAAGGCTGGCTAAATTGTAGTCTCTTGCTGCCATTTGAATATTTTTAATATAATAGCCTGCTTGGTAAATACTAGTTACATCAATTTCCCAAATTCTGTCGTCGTGTCTAACTTGTTTTTGAGGTAATGTTAAGTTAGCGCCGGTAACTTCTAAAGTTACTGTGTGCAGTTTACGCTTTACCGTAATTTTTACCTTGTTTTGGCTGCTATTAGGAGAAACAATTAGCGAATTTTTGTCGTATATAACTTCTCCGTACATACGCTCATCTGGATTTGGGAAGTTAACAGTGTGCACCTCACCTGCTTGAAACCAGCGTTTTATTTCAGTTTTTTCTTCAAACTCTCCGTTTGCTTTTTCTAGTTCAATTAGATAAGAAATTGAAAAAAGTTCTTCAAAGTAGGCAACTAAAGTGATGTTTTTGGTAATAGGTTTACTAAAATCAAACGGCGTTTGTTTTGAGTATAGTCCGCTCATTAGAGATTTTTCTTGCCAGTGAACAAAGCGGTATTTTTTGCCTTGAGCAGTTATTTCTGGGTCCACAGGCTTTTGCGCTCTTGCTTCAAACTTAATTTTTTGAGTTTCAGGGTTTGGAGAAACTTTGCCTTGGAATGCTGAATTATTGAAATTAACTTCAAAATTAACTTCAAATAATTTACGGCCATATCTGATTTCAAAAATAGTAGAGCCGTCTTGTATAACTTCTTTTTCCTCTACAAAATCAGCAACTTCAAAACCGTGGTCGTACTCTTTCTTGCGGCTGTCTTGAGTAATTTTGACAATTGAACCAACTTTTGCGGTCTTAGTTTCTAAAACTGTTTTTTCTTCAATCTCACCAGAAAGTCCTTGAAAAATATGTTTGATTAAGTAGGTGGCTACACCTGGTTTGTTTATCTTTTTCGTTTTTGGTTTTAAAACAACTGCTAAAGTTGTTGCCAAAATTATTAAAACAACAGCGCTGGCTACGATTGCTGAAATTAAATAAATTAGTTTTCGCTTATCTTTCATTTCAAACCTTCCTTTTTAAAGTAAATTACGCAAACTGATTTTCAAGTTCATGAAGTTCCGCGATATTTTGCAGGTCAATGTCAGAAACATCCAATCCACAAACTTCGTCAGTTTCTTGGAAAACTTCTGTGTCAAAGTTTAGATGTTGGTCTTGAAAAATTTCTGATTTTTCCGCTGAAATGTAGCCAGTTGAACGAAGAATATGAACAAATTTTTTAAAGAAGTCTTCATTCATATAAAGATAACAGGTCTCGTGTTTTTCAGAAATTCTCAAGATTTTTACCTGATGTAATGTCTTTAGTTTTTTTAAAGTATAGGGTTTGCTGTACTTTAAAATCACGCCGATTCTTTTAGTTTTGGTTTCGGATGTTTGCGTAGTTTCTTTTGTTTCCTGGCTAATCAATTCGTTTTCGTTCATATTTTTTTCCTCATTAAAGTTTGTTTAGTTTAAAAATCTAAAATAAACCTCTCTACACCTTAATTTTAACAAAATTAAGGCTGTATGTTAAGCATTTTTTAATTTACGATATCGCTAAGTTCAACTAACCGATATTCACCTAACTTTAAATCAACAGGTAAAGTCAAGTTGCCAACCGCAGTTCTAGTTAACTTAACCACTTCATTTCCGCAAGACATAACCATATTTTTAACTTGATGGTATTTACCCATATCAATTTTAATTTCAACGTGCATCTGGTCTATTAACTTAACTTCCAAGGCTTTGGCAGTGTACTGTTGGTTTTCACCATCTCTTAAAATCATAGGTTTAAGTAGTTTCTCCGCATCATTTTTAGTCCACGGGCTTTTAAGTTCAGCAAGATAAGTTTTAACGACCTTAGAATTTGGAGAAGCGATTTTGTGTACATTTGTACCAACATTGGTAATCAAAAGCAGTCCTGTTGTGTCGACGTCTAATCTACCCGCTATTTTTAAGTCATAACGGTTGTAGGGCTCTTTTACTAAAGTAAGCACCGAAGGGTATAGTCCAGAAACATTGGAAGAAACATAGCCCTCTGGTTTATTTAACATCAAAATAAAACTAGGTAGATACTTAATTTCTGCTGAGTTGAAACTTATTTGGTCAGTTTCACTAATTTTTCTGTCAACTTTCGTGCAAACTGCACCGTTAACTGAAACTAAGCCTTTTTTAATGTATCCTTGACAGTCTTTGCGGCTACCATATTTTAAATTTGCCAATACTCGGTCTAATCTAGTCATCTAAATCCTTTTAAAATAAAAAAGTGTGGCAAGCACACTTTTTTTAAAAAAATTACTATAAGTGGTGCGGGCGACAGGAATTGAACCTGCACTCCGAGGGAACTAGATCCTAAGTCTAGCGCGTCTGCCAGTTCCGCCACGCCCGCATTACTTAATAATATTACCACAAATCACGAAATTGTTCAATTAAAAAACTATGAAAAATTATTTTTTTATTTGGTACTTTGGCGGATAGTAGATTTTTTTTAAAACTAAACCTTTTGAGGGTGCAGTTTTACCGCAAAGTGTATGGTCTTTTTTTAAAAAAATCTCTGAAACTAACTCGGGGGTGGATGTGCCTTTGCCAACACTGGTCAAAACTCCGACAATTGACCTGACCATATATCTTAAAAATCCAGTTCCTGTAATTTTTAAGGTGTAAAAATCTTTATTTTCCGTAATTTTTAAATCAAGCACAGTTTTTGTGGTGTCTGCATTTAACTCGGTTTTGGCAAAACCCCTAAAGTCTTTAGTGCCAATAAAAAGGGGCATAACTTCTTGCATATCGTGAATATTTAGATTACCAAAATAAACTGAGTACTCTGAGTTAAAAGCGTTAACTGGTTTTTTGGCAATTCTGTAAATATAGGTTTTTTTTGAAGAACTGTGTCTTGAGTGAAAAGTAAAGTCAACTAAAATTGCTTTAACTACTCTAATGTCTTCAGGCAAACGTTTATTTAAGTTATGTGGTAAATAAGCAATGTCAAGCAAAACAGGTATATCAAAGTGACACACTTGAAACTCAGCATGCACGCCTTTGTCAGTTCTGGAAGCAAAATGAGTTTTGATCTTAATTTGGGTCATGTTTTTCAAGGCCTTGTCAACTTCATTTTGAACAGTTGGCAGGCTATTTTGGCGTTGTGAACCAAAATAAGCAGTTCCTCTATACTCCAAAATGAGCGCGTATCTATAATTTAATTCCATATACTAGTCCCAAAATTCTAAGCACGACAGCAGAAATTGTCAACATTGAAAAGAAAGAAATTAAAACCCAATCAATGGCTTTTAATTTGTAGTCAATAGCCTCGGTTCTTGGTTTGTCTAAGTCAAAACCGCGTACATCTAAGGCATCTGCCAACTCAAACGCAGCCTTGAAAGAGTGGACAAAAAGTGGGATTAAAATCGCGACGATAAACTTAATTTTTCTAAATATATTGGCACTTTTTAAATCAAAACCGCGGGCTTTTTGGGCCTCTGTTATTTTGTAAACTTGCTTACCTAGACTGGGAATGAAGCGAATAGTTAAGGAAAAAACAAATGTGAAGGTTTGAATTTTTAAGCCTATTAACTTAAGTGGGTAAAATAATTTCTCTAAAGCATAGGTCAGTTCCAGTGGAGAAGTTGTGGTGGTTAGGCCAGACATTAAAAACAGCACGCAAATTACTCTGCTTACTAAAAACAAAGATTCAAATAAAGGTTTTTTAAATAATTCTACTTTAAATGAATAAAACCCGTAATTTGGCAAAAAGTAAAATAAAATAAATGAAAACACCAAAACTAGTGGCAAAAACACTAAATTTATCTTAATGTATTTTGCTGCAAACCCCAAAAGCACAATAAATAAAACCACTAAAGATAAATTTAGCCAAGAAAACGAAAAAGTAGTTGGCAGAAATAGCGCTTTCTCGCCAGTTGTTGGAGAGTAGGTCAAAACTTTAATTAAGACAGTTAATATCAACAGTGTTAAAATCGCGGTTAGCGATTTAATAATTTTAAAAATATTTACTTTGGCTAACGCCAAAATTAACAAAGTAAATAAAGCAAAGCCAACTAACCCAGATATTAAGTAAATGTTGTCAGTTAGAGGGAACAAAAAAGTAATCGTAATTAACTCAAGTGTCAAAAGCAATTTAACAAAAGGATTAGTTTTATTTAAAAAAGAACCTTTATTTTGATATTGTCCAAAAATTTGTTGCCCGTTCATTTAAGTTCACCTTTTTTAAAAGATGCGGTTAAATCTGGATTTAACTTAAAAGAAAAATTAGTATTAAAATGTTTGTTGACATCGTTTATCAATTTAAAAATTTTTGGTTTAGGCAAATCGTTGTTTAAGGAAAAAAACTCAGATTTCGGCAAGTCTGCCAAAATCTCTCCAGACTTAAGGTAAACAACACGCGTTGCGTATTTATAGGCAATTTCTAAGTCATGTGTAATTAAAACAACAGTTCCTTTAGTTTTAGCCTGCCAGTCTTTAAATAGTTTAAGGACTTTTAAAACACTAAGCAGGTCAAGTCCGCGAGTTGGTTCGTCTAAAAGAATAACTTCTGGGCTAAGCGCCAGAACTCCGGCTAGCGCTGCCTTTCTCATCTCACCACCTGACAACTTAAAGGGCGAGGTTTGCCAAAAAGACTCATCTAATCCCACTTGCTTAAGCGCGGCTTTTGCAAGTGAACTTGCTTGTCTTTTGGTTTTTTTAAAGTTTTTTGGTCCAAAACAAACATCTTTTTCAACAGTTTCTGCAAACAACTGATGTTCTGGAAACTGAAAAAGAAGGGCGTGTTTTTGTCTTAAAAAATTAAGTGAACGAAAAATTGGGCGCTTCGCTTTAATTTTAAAGTTATCAAACTCAATTTCGCCACTAGTTGGTTTAAGCAAAGCATTTAGATGTTTAAGTAGCGTAGTTTTACCAGCGCCAGTCTCACCTACTATCGCGATAAACTGACCTGTTGAACTGAAATTAAAATTGATATTATTTAGTTTATGCTCGCCGTGTTTGTCGTATTTAAAACTTAAATTTGTCGCAATTGTTGCCATATGTATCTCTTAATTTCTGGATTTTCTTCGTTTTTATAAAACTGAAGAGTAAGTGGAAGTAGTTCGTTTGGTAGTCCCGAAATATAGTCAGAAGTACTTTGAATCTCGGCTGTTTGATTGTCAATTTTCAGAACTCTGTCTGAATTTATCAAAACTTCAGGGTCATGGGTAATTAAAATTACCGTGATTTTTTGTTTTTGGTTTAAGTCTTTGATTAACTTCAAAGTTTTTAGTTTAGTAGCGCTGTCTAGCATTGACAGTGACTCGTCAAAAATTAAAATTTTAGCGCCAGAAATCAAACTGCTAGCGACTGCTAATTTTTGCATTTGTCCACCAGATAAAGCAGTTGGTATTTCTGAAAACAGATCATCTAGGCCAAAATCTTTTGCGATTTTCTTAACTTGTTTTTCAATTTCTGTGCGGCTTACGCATTTGTTTTCTAAATTAAAAGCAAGTTCCTTAAACACGGTTTGTGCAACAAACTGGTTTTCAGGGTTTTGAAAAACCAAGCCTAGGTTTTGTCTAATTTTTGCCAAATTTTCTTCATTTAAAACAAGCGCTGTATTCTCAAAATTAAAAATAATCTCGCCACTTTTTGCAGCCTCTAGTCCAACTAAAATTCTGGCTAAAGTTGATTTACCTGCTCCGTTTGTACCAACCACACAAAAAAATTCACCGGCTTTAACGTCAAAAGAGACATTTTTTAAAAGCGGTTTCTTTGAAAAATTAAAATTTAGGTTTTCAACTTTTAAAATTTCAGGCATTTTAAAATCCTTTTTTTCGTGTTTTTTGTTATTAAAAAACCCACCCAGCCGGGTGGGCAAAATAAGTTGAGTATAAAAAAGTAATTTAGGCTTTAAGTTCTTTAACTAAGTCAACAGAGACAGTAAAGTCTGTAGAACGGCCAAACGCTAAAATTGATACTACAAGTTCTTTCTTTTCGTCGTCTGCAGAAAGCACAACTCCTTGTTGGCCAGCCATAGAACCGTCTATAATTTGGACTTGTTTGCCAACAAAATGTTGGTAAGTTTCTTTAGCGATTAGTCCTTGTTTTTCCAAAATCGGCTTCATTTCATGTTCAGGCACAGGAACTGGTTTCTTACCCTTTCCACCAGATCCTAAAATTCCAGAAACATTTGGAGTGTTTCTAACAACAAACCAAGCATAGTCGCTAACTATCATTTCCACAAACACGTAACCTGGATAAATTTGGACAACTACTTCTTTTTCAGTACCGTCTGCTTTCTTTTCAATGCGCTTTTCTTCAGGAACTAGAACATTGAAAATATATTCTTGTACACCAAGACTATCAATTCGACGTTCTAAGTCTTCTTTTACCTTGTTTTCAAGATTTGGAAAAGTTTGAACAATATACCAGCGTCTTTGAGTTTCAGATTTTCTTATCATTGCTTGATTTTACCAGTAATTTCTTTAATGATTTGTGTAGTGACAAAATCATATAAGAACAAAGTTAACGCAAAAATTATAATAAAGATAAAAGTGCGGACTGCATAGTCAAAGTACTTGGAACCATGAGACCAAGAAATTTTTTTAATCTCTGGGAAAGCAGCAAAGAAATAAGGAAATGCCACTAAAAAGATACAAAGAATACACAAAGCCAATAGCACACTTGCAAAAATTGTGCCGTTAGAACCAGAGCCAAGTACAGGAATTGATGAAGAAATAGTGATGGTTTTAGTGATAATCATTAAAGAAACGGCACTACCAAAAATAGCAACAATTCCTAGAAATAGGTTCTCCCAACGGTATTCAGTTTTTAAAACTTGCAATAAACGAGATTTTTTTTCAACATTTTTTTCTTTTAATGCCATAAATTACACCTCAATTAAAAAAATTATGTTTTTTTGAGAAACATTTGATACCAACTTATTATATAGTAAGGTAAATTAAATACCAAGTAATTTAAAATTTTGTTTGGTTTAAAAAGTTATTTTATCTAAATATGAGGTTGTCTATAGACAAACTTAAGTAATTTTGTAATGAATAAAGGTGTAATTACACTGAAATTTTTCGTATTATTTACGCAAAATAGTGTACAATCTGATTTAAAAAAGATGTAAAACCTGTATTTCAATCAATGATTTTTCGTAAAAATACTTAAATTGAGGATAGAAAACTGCTTTTTAAAGTTCTTTTTTCTTATCAAATCCAACAGGTTCAGATAACTTTCCATGATTAGAAATACTGCTAATTTCAGTATATTTTTTAACAATTTTGTTTTGCGTGATATTTAATTCTTTAATCGCATCTTCTTCTTTTTTTAAGGCATTAACAAACGCTTGCCATCTTTTATCAAAGTGTTCAAACTCGGTTATTAAATCGTGAAGTTTCTCTAAAATTGGTTTCAAGTTTTCTTTGATTTCAATTTGCTTGTTTATCTTAAAAATTACTTGAATGACTATAAAAAGAGTAGACGGTGAAACTATGTAAACATTCTTTTTCTTTGCAGTTTTTAGCACGTTTTGAAACTCAGGGGAGTGTAGCGCAATAAAAACGGCTTCTGCAGGGATAAACATAATAGCAAAATCTGCGGTCACACCTTTAATAATGTATTTATCTGAAATATTATTAATTTGTTTCTCACAATCATCTGAGAAGGCTTTCCTAGCGTTATCTCTTTCAAGCTGGGTCTTGGCGTTTAGCATTGCGCGATAGTTATCAAGCGGAAATTTTGAGTCAATTGGAATGACACCAATTTCTTTAGGTGCAGTCAAAAGTCCGTCTACTGTGTTGTTGTTAGAAAGTTTGTATTGTCTTTTAAAAAGTGAATTTTTACTTTCACCTAATGCAGATTCAAACATAGCCTCTAGTAAAAATTCTCCAAAATTACCGCGTGCTTTTTTGTCGGTCAGCACACGGTTAAATTCATCTATACTTTCTTTAATGTCTGAAATTTGCGTCTGTGCGCTGTCAATTTTGGTTAATCTCTCGGTGACATCTTGAATAATTTCTTTAGTTTGCCCAAAATTTTTCTCTAAGCCGTCGCTCATAGTTTTTGCTTGATTTTCTTTAAATGAAGTAAAAGAATTTGTAATTTCTTCTTTAAGCGAATTGATTTTGCTAACCGATTCATTGTATTCTTTTAGTTCTTTTACTCTGATTTCACTTTGTGCTTTTTCAAAATTGTGTAGTTTTTCAGTAATTATATTTTTTACAACTTCAGTTGAGTTTAAAAGAGTTTTATCTAAAAGTGCAAGATTTGAAATGTCTGTTCCATTTGTTGATATTGTTTTACTTTTCTTAAATAAGTAAATAAATAAAATAGAAACAACAATAATTAAAAATACGACTAGTCCAACTAATAAAAACAATAAAATTCTCTCTGACATTTGTAGTCTCCTTTTTAATAAATAAATAAATATTTAAATATTTTTGATACCCAAACTATCATAGTATTTTTTTTTAAAAAAAGTCTAAATTATTATTTTTTTAAATGAAAAAATGCCAAAATTAGCAATATAAGAATAAAATTAAAGGTGAATTTAACAATACTGATGGTCTTTAAAATAAAAACGGTATCATTTACCTGTTTTATCGGTTTTTACGTAAATTTTAGTATCTTTTTTAGGTCATTTACGGTTGTTTTCCTGAAAAATTAAACTACTAATTTTTACTCTGAAAAATAGCAAAAATACTTTAATTTGCTATAATTGTAAGAGTTAGAGGTGAAAAATATGACAGCAACTGATATTAAAAATGGGATGACTATTCAGTACAACAATGGTCTTTTCCAAGTTCTTTGGTTCCAACACCACAAACCAGGAAAAGGACAAGCGATGGTAAACGCTAAACTTAAAAACTTAAGAACTGGTGCCATTACTGATTTTCGTTTCAATCCAGATGAAAAAATTGAAAAAGCACAAATTGAAAAAATTAACGCCATCTACTCATACGAAGACGGTAGTTATTTAGTATTTTTAGACTCAGAAACTTACGAACAACACCAAATTTCTCGTGATTTTCTAGAATACGAACAAAAATATCTATACGAAGGTCTAGAAATTCAAATTATTAAATACAACTCAGAAATTTTGGGTATTATCTTACCTGAAAAAATCACTTTAGAAGTTACAGAAACCGAACCTGGTGTCAAAGGCGACACTAAAACAACTGCTTCAAAAGACGCAATTGTTCAAACTGGTCTTTTAGTAAAAGTTCCACTTTTTATTAACGTAGGCGACCGTATAGTTGTCTCTAGTTCAGACGGTACATACGTATCTCGCGAAAAATAAATACTTTTTAGTTTTTAAAAAATGGAAACAGAAATTCGCTTAGCTAAACGGATTCAGCAAAGTGGCTACTGCTCAAGACGCAAGGCTGAGGAATTGATTGAGCAAAAAAAAGTAAAAGTAAATGGACTAATTGTCTCAGAACAAGGCACAAAAGTGTCTATGTCTGACGAAATTGAGGTAAACGGTGAAGTAATTGGAAAAAAACCTGAACTAATTTACCTACTTTTAAACAAAGATATTAAAACGGTTTCTACCAGAATTGACGAAAAAAAACGCAAAACTGTCCTAACCGACTTGCCAAGCGAGTATCAAAACGAATACCTGTGGCCAGTTGGCAGACTAGACTGGGACACTACTGGTGCTCTTCTTTTGACCAATGACGGTGTGCTTACTAATAAATTAACTCACCCTAAAAACGAAATTAAAAAACAATATCTTGCCTCACTTAAAGGAATTTATAACGTCAATCATTTAAGTAAATTACTGAAAGGCATCAAAATTGAAAACGGATACCTTGCCAAACCAGATAGCGCAGAAATCATTTCAACCAACAAAACAGCAAGTCAGTCTCTGGTTTCAATTACAATACACGAAGGTAAAAATCACGAAGTTAAAAATATCTTTAAAGCACAAGGCTTTGAAGTTTTAAAACTCCACCGTGCAAAGTTTGCTTTTTTAACCGTAGAAGGTCAGGCTAGAGGAACTGTTAGAGCACTTAAAAAAACAGAAGTTAAAAAACTATACGCACTATAAAATAAAAAATATTTTAAATTAAGTTAAGGAGAATAAATGGGTTTCAAAATTGCAATAGATGGTCCGTCTGCTAGTGGCAAGTCAACGATTGCCAAAATTTTGGCAAGTAAATTAAAGTTTGTACACGTTGACTCAGGTCAAATGTTTAGAGCAATTACGGTGCTCGCATTAAGCTTAAAAATTAACCTAGTCAACGAACAAGAATACAGTTTTTTAAATGATTTAACGTTAAGTTTTAAAAATAATTCTATATTTGCAAACGGAACTGATTTAACCGACTCAACCCACACTCCTGAAATTGATAAAAATGTGTCTTTGGTATCTTCACTTAAATGTGTGCGTGAATTTGTCTTAAACACCTTAACTCAAACAATTGCAAATGAAAATGTCGTAATGGATGGTCGTGATATCGGCACAGTTGTGATGCCAGACGCTGATTTAAAAATTTTTTTAACTGCTTCTGTTGAAACCAGAGCCGAGCGCAGGTTTTTAGAAAACCAAGTAAAAAACATCCACATACCGCTTAAAGAAATTGAAGCCGATCTGCGGACTCGCGACTTTAAAGACACAAACCGCAAGATTGCACCTTTAAAACAAGCCACAGATGCCGTATTTTTAGACACATCTTGTTTAACTATTGAAGAAGTTGCAAATCAAATTGAAAGTTTATATAAGGAGAAAATTAAAAATGAACAATAATTTATTAGACTCAGTTCAAGACTTTAGAGTTGGCCAAACTGTGATTGGCACAGTTTACTCAATTAACGCCAAAGAAAACTCAGCACTCATAACTTACGGTGATTTCACAGAAGGCAAAATTTATCTTGACAACATAACCACTGACAAAAGCATTGAGTTTATCGCCAAAATCCTTAAAAAAGGCGATGAAATCAAAGCAGTTATTACAAAAAGAGACGCAGACCGCGGACAAATTCTGCTTTCTTGTCTACCTTTACTTGCTGAAAACGACTGGGTTGAACTAAAAAAGAAGTTTTACCAAAAAGCAATCGTTGAAGCTAAAATTGCAAAAGTCTTGCCAAGTGGCTGCGTTGCCTACTTTAAAAGTCAAGAAGTTTTCATTCCTCGTTCACAAATCGGCTTTGATATTGTCAAAACAATTAAAGTAAATGATTTGGTAGAAGTTGAGATTTTAGACTTAAAAGACGAAGAAGACTTTAGAAAAGTAGTCTGCGGCCGCAGAGAAATCGCTGAAAACAAACGCGAGCAAGAGCAAAAAAATCAAGAACTCAGAAGACAAGAGCAACTGAACTCACTTAAAATTGGTGATTTAGTGGAAGCCGAAATTATTAAAGTAAACCCACTTTCAGCACTTGCTAAAGTCACTCCAGATTTAGTTGGTTTAGTTAGGATCTCGCAAGTTTCCCATATTCCGGTAGAAACGGTTTCCAGTGTTTTAAAAGAAGGCCAAAGAGTTACTTTAAAAGTAATTTCAAAAGAAAAAGGCAAATTAGACCTTTCTTACAAGGCGACTTTTGCAACTCCTTTTCAAACTTATATTGCTGCCAACGAAGTTGGAGCGACTGTAAAGGGCAAAATTACTAAAGGCATCCAGTTTGGCTTAATTGTGGAACTTGCCAAAGGAGTTTCAGGGCTTTTACATAAATCCGAATACTCACACAACCCAAACGATAACTTTGAGGCTTACCACCCAATTGGCTCAGAAATTGAACTAAAAATTATTAAAATTGACCAAAAAAACGAAAGAATTTCGCTTTCTAAAAAAGTACTTATTGACAACCCTTGGTCAAGAGTTAAGGCCAAAGTTGGTGACAGCGTTGAAGTTGAAATTAAAGAAATTAAACCGTTTAACGGTGGGCTAATTGTTGAAATGGGTGAAGTTACTGGCTTTATTTCCTACAGTGAGTCTGGACTAAAATCAGGACAAGCGCAAGACGAGTACTTTCAAGTTGGCGAAAAAGTTCAGGCTATCGTTACTTATTTAAACCCACTTAAATGGGAACTTAGTTTATCTATTTCTAAACTAAACAAAATTAACTCAGATTTAGAGACTAAAAAACTAGTAGAAGAAGCAAATAAAGAAGCAGAAGGTCAAGTTTTTACAATTGGGGATTTACTTGGCAAATAAGGAATTTGCTAAATGAGTTTTAAAGTTGCCATTGTCGGCAGACCAAATGTTGGCAAGTCTAGCCTTTTTAACCGGCTAATTGGCGAAAGAAAGGCAGTTGAAGACAAAGAAGCCGGCTCTACTCGCGACCGTCTATACGGCACACTTACCTGGCAAGGCAAACAAATTACTTTAATTGACACCGGTGGGCTGGAGTTTACCGCGCTTTCCTTTGAAGAAGAAATTAAATACCAAGTAGAAGTCGCTGTACTTGAGGCTGACTTGGTATTATTTTTAGTATCCGCAAAAGCAGGGCTGACTAAAGATGATTTAAAAATTAGTCAACTTTTGCGACGATATAAAAAACCAACTTTAGTCGCTGTTAACATGGTTGACAACGCAAATATGCTTTTAGATTCATATGAGTTTTACAATCTAGGCTGCTCTGAACTCATTCCAGTCAGTGCTCAACACGGAATTGGCACCGGCGACCTTTTAGACAAAATCAATACTTTTAACCAAAAAGAACAAAAATCGGAGCAAAGCAACTCAGTTAAAGTTTGTATTATCGGCAAACCTAATGTCGGCAAATCTTCCTTGATTAACAAAATTGTTGGACACAAAAGACTAATTGAGTCAAGCATTGCGGGAGCTACACATGACGCTGTTGACGTAACTTACCGTTTTAACGAAAAAGAATATGTTTTTGTTGATACCGCTGGAATCAGAAGACCTTCAAAAGTCGTGGCTAACAACGAACGCTACTCAGTGCTGCGTGCTATGTCTGCGCTAAGTGAGGCACAAATTGCGGTTTTAGTAATTGATGCTGCTAACATCGAGGCTCAAGACGAACACGTTGCTGGACTTTTAAAAGAAGACTACAAGGCTTGTTTGGTGGTTGTAAATAAATGGGATTTAGTTGAAAAAACTAAAACTAAAGAGGATTTTAAACGCGAGTTTTTTCAGCGTTTTAATTTCCTTGAGTATGCAGAAATTGTTTTTGTCTCTTGCCTTGAAAATAAAAAAGTACACACTATTTTTCCTAAAATCGAGCAAATTTACAGAAACGCCCAAAGAGAAATTCCAACGTCTACACTCAACAATATCTTGGCCGAAATTACTTTTAAAAACCCACCAAAACAATTTAACAATGGACAAGCTAAGTTTAATTACTGCACGCAAATCAAGACTTTTCCGACAGTTTTTCTGTTGTTTGTCAACAACCCACAGTATGTTCATTTTTCCTATATTCGCCACTTTTCAAACGAATTTAGGAAATACTTTGACTTCACTGGCGTGCCACTAAAGTTTGAAGTTCGCAAAAAAGGAGCAGACAAAATATGAAAATAACTGTGTTAGGTGGTGGTGCCTGGGGAACTACTTTAGCCCAAGTTTTTGCAGACAGTGGCCATGAAATATTAGTTTACGAAATAAACGAGGCATATAGAGCAGAAATCAACTCAGGTAAACACCCAATTTTTAAAGCAGAAATTTCTAAAAACATTCGCGCTACCGGTTCTTTAAAAGAAAGTGCTGAGTTCAGTGAAATTTTCGTAATTTCCCTGCCAACTAAATATATTCGCTTTGTATTAACTGAGCTAAGTGCATACTTAGTAAAACCGGTTTCGTTTATTAACACCTCAAAAGGTCTAGAAGAAGGCAGTTTTCTGCCAGTTTCAGAAATTGTCAAACAATCTATTAAAAGCGCTTTATTAAAAGATTATGCAGCACTTATCGGCCCTTCTTATGCAGAAGAGTTGATCCTTAAAAAAATTACTTTTTTAACCGCAGCCTCTGCTAATTTAGAGTTTGCTAAAACTGTGCAAAAACTGATTCAAAATAGTAATTATGTAATAACTTACCGCACTAAAGACGTGATAGGATGCGAGGTTGCTGGAGTCGGCAAAAATGCACTTGCTATAGTTTCCGGAATTATGGATGGACGCGCAATGGGCGAAAACGTTAGGGCTGGCATATTAACCCGTGGTTTTTTTGAAATTGCTCAGTTAATTGAAGCCTACGGTGGGAAAAAAGAAACAGCCTATGGGCTGCCTGGAATTGGTGATCTGATGCTAACTGCGCTTTCTAAAAAATCACGTAATTTCACATGCGGTTTTAGGCTGGGAGCTGGAGAAACAATTGAAAAAATCCTTCAAACGTCTATACAAACAATTGAAGGGATTGCAAATATTGAAGGAATTTATCACTTTGGAAAAGCCAAAAATCTGCATTTACCACTACTCTATACAGCCTACGAAATTATATTTAAAAATTGTTCAATTGACAGCGCGATTGAGAAATTTAGAGTAAAAAATTTACGTGGTGAATTTTGAATTATTTGCCTTATAAGGCTTTTTTTACCACTTTTTTAGACAATTGTGCTATACTATTTTTGAACTCAAGGAGATGAAAAATGAACAGAACAGAATTCATTACAATCGTTGCTGAAAAAGCAAAAATCACCTATGAACGCGCAAGCGAATTTGTAGATATTTTTTCAGATGTTGTCATCAATACTTTGTCAACTGGTGAAAAAGTAACACTAACTGGTTTCGGTACTTTTGAAGTTAGAGACCGTGCAGAGAGACACGCTAAGAACCCTCGTACTGGTGAAGACATTATTGTACCTGGACAAAAGTCTGCTGCATTTAAAGCAGGCAAATTTATGTCTGACGCCGTTAAAGGCAAGAACAGATAAGTCCAGCCTCCTTGGTTAGACCTCCTCTTAAAAGGGTTCTTTTTTTAAAGAACCCTTTTTTGATTTAAAGTAATATTTAGGTGTTTAAAATGACTAAAACTAAAAACCCATTTAAACTATTTTTCTATTATTTAAAAGACCGTGAGTTTAACAAAAAAGCAGCCTTGATAATGCTTCCGTCAATTTTCCAGCAAGTGATTTTTTCAATTTCTGGCTACATTGACACCATTATGGTAAACCGATATTCACCCGACTCTTTTGTGGGAGTTACGGCTGCCAATAAACTTATTTTTATCATGCTTTATTTTGCGGTAGGTGTAGCCGTTAGTCTCTCTATTTTTATCTCTCAGTATTTCGGCGCTAACAAACAAGAGAAACTAAAAGGATGCATTCAGTTTGGCGCAATTATAGCCGCGGTAAGTTCTGTTTTTGTGTTTTTACTCATTTATTTTCTAAATCCGCTTTTAATTAAAAGTCTCCTGCCTGGCACTGCTAACCAAGCTGCCTTAAAAGAAGGGCTAAACTACTCGTTTGTAATTTCTTTTTCGGCTATATTTATAGTTAGTAATTTAATGATTTCCATCTTTTTAAAGTCAATAGATAGACACAAATCATCTATTATCGCAGGTTTGGTTTCAATTGCTGTAAACGTCGTTTTAAACCGCTTTTTGATATTTGGACTAGGTTCAATTCCAGCACTCGGTGCCAAAGGTAGCGCGATTGCCACAGTTGTATCTAGATTATTTGAGTTTATTACTTTGCTTGCTTTAGCAGTTGTTTTTTCAAAAGGTAAACTTTTTAAAAACATTTTTAGTCAAATCTACTTTACCAAACACTTAGTTAAAACTTACTTCAAAAAAGGTGTTGGCATCATTATTGCCGAAGTTTCTTGGGCAATTTGTATGGTTGCTATTTTCTTTTTAATCACACAAGGTAATCCTGTTTGGATTAAAGAAATGGGCTACGCTCAGTCTATAGTTGACCTGTTTTTTATTTTCTTTTCAGGACTAGCCTCAGCATCTGCACTTTTAATTGGTTCAGAACTCGGTAGAAACAATTTAGAAAAAGCAAAAGAAGCAGCAAAGAAACTAATTGCCATTACCTTGTTTTTGGCGTTTTTTGTAGTTATTGCTTTAGTTTTAATCGCACCACTTTTTCTCTTGATCTTAACTAGTCCAAAAGAAGTGCATTATTTAAACTCATATTACTTAATTTTGATATTTGCATTTGTTTTTCCATTTTATGGAGTGAACGCAACTTGCTACTTTATCTTAAGGGCAGGCGGTGAAGCACTAGACTCTTTTTTACTTGACCAACTGCCAACCTTTGTTATTACCTTTCCTTCCTTGATTTTAATTTACTTTTTAAACTCATCTGTGTTTGGCTTTGGTTTAATTGCGATTTTAGCAATTTCAAAAATAGGTGAAATCGCGAAACTAGGCCTTTCTTACTTGTATGTAAAGAAAGGTAAATGGGTTAAAAATTTAGTTGAAGAAGATATAGAATTTTAAAAAATTAATAAGGAAACTAATATAATTAGTTTTAAAAAATTATTAACAAAAATTAGTTAACGTCGTTATGAAAAACTGCCCGTTTCATGGATATAAGAAACGGGCAGTTTTAACTTTAGTTAATTTTAGTTAAAAAAGAAGCACTTAGTAGTTTTTGGATTCCATCAAAATCAACAATAACAAACTTAGGTTTAATTCCAATTACTAGACCTGTACCAAAAACACTATGTGAGACCTTGTCGCCAATTTGCAAATTTCCGGATGTTGCTAGTGATTGATTGCTATAAATTAGTTTTTCTTTAATTTTTTGTTTACGTTCATATCTCTCTTGAAAACGATAGTTTACTTTTTCATCTTTCTCAAAATAACTGCAAATTCTTTCATCAAAAGATGGTTCTGGTTTTTCAGGTAGCATATCTAAATAAAATATAGATGGTTCAAAATCATCAAATCTGCCAAAAAGTGCACGTCTGCTGGCACCAGAAATATATAGATTTTCTTTTGCTCTGGTAACTGCAACATAACAAACTCTGCGTTCTTCTTCTAGGTTTTCAAAAGAATTACTATTGATTACTGTAGCACTTGGAAAGACTTTATCATTTAAACCATATAGAAAAACAGTGTTAAACTCAAGACCTTTAACTTTATGAATGTTTGCCAAAATAACCATATTATCAGCATTTTCTTTAGCAGGTTTAGCGAGAGCAATATCGTCTAAAGCCTTTTTAAACAAATCAGCTTTAGCCAAGGCTGGATACTCTTTTTCATAACTTAAAAAGAAACTGCCGACTTCTAAAACGTTGTGTAGTCTATCTGTGAAGTTTTCTTCCTTTTTTAAATAAGTTTCGTAGTCAGCACCGTGTTCTTCGTCTAAAAACAGTTCAATCACTTCAGAAATTTTAGTTTTTTCCTGAGCAATTTTGCGGTATCTTTCTAAGTCTTCTGCGTATTTTACGAAGTTTGCTTTTTTTGAGTTTTGACCAAAAGCCTTGGCAAAGGCAATAACATCTGGTGCGTAGCCTAGTTTTTCACAAGTTTCTGTATATACTTTTGAAAACTTAGCAAGAGAAATCTCGCCAAAACCCTTTGGTGGTTTGTTTACAATTCTTTTAAAAGCAATAAAATTATTTTTAGTTAAATAAATAAGCGAAAGAAAAGCAAGGGTATCTTTGACTTCAGATCTTTCAAAAAAGGCCAAAGAAGACCAAACCATATAGGGGATTTTTGCCTTAATTAAGGCATTTTCAACCTGCCTAGTTAAATAACCTGCTCTAAAAAGCACAGCAAAATCTGAGTATTTTTTGCCATCTAAATAACCTTTTTTAATAGTGTCAACAATCGCATTTACTTCAGTTGAATCGCTGTCGTATTGTTTGAAAAAAACATCTCCTGGTTTTTTAGTTGAAGAAAAAAGTTTCTTCTCAATCCCAGTAGATTGCGAGTTTTTTGCAATCAACCTATTTGCAGCATCTAAGATATTTTGACAAGAACGGTAGTTTTCAGATAAAAGAAGTTCTTTTGCTTGAAAATAAGTCAAAAAGTCTGCATTGTTTTCAAATCTCGCACCACGAAACCCATAGATAGACTGATCAGGGTCTCCAACTACAAAAATTTGTCTGTTTGTTTTTCTAAGTAATTTAAGAATTTGAAATTGTATATAATCAGTATCTTGAAACTCGTCTACCAAAATATAGTCAAAGCCGGAATTTAGTTTATTTGAAACTTTTTCGTTGTCTCTCAGCAATTGATATAAATAAAGTTGTAAATCATCAAAATAAAGTGAGTTATTTTGTTTAATATATGCAAAATATTTTAAAAAAATTTGGAATATAGAAACATAATCATTTGATTCAAAATTTTGTGTTATGTTTTTCTCAAGCCATGTTTGAATAAAAGCAACTGCATTATCTTTATCTTCGTCTAACTTAAAATTAAGTAAATTAAAAGTTTTTAAATTATAAATGCACTCAAGTATTGTTCCTTTACTTAATTTAAGGCCAGAGTCTACTTGTTTTTTGATTTCAGAAATTAAGGAAGTTGCGTCTTGCTCATCTAAAATTAAAAAATCTTTTTTGTAATTTAAACCAGGAATATCTTCAATATGTAGTCTCAAAATTTTATGGGCAAACGAGTGAAAAGTTGAACACCACTTGAGTTTATGTTCACTTCCTAAAATTACTTGGATTCTTTCCATCATTTCGTTAGCCGCGTTATTAGTAAAAGTTAGGGCCAAAATTCTAGTAGGCAAAATTCCGACTTTATCTATCAAATAGGCGATTTTAGTGGTCAGAGTTTTAGTTTTTCCGGTTCCAGCACCCGCAACTATATAACTAGGTTCAGTGCATAAAACCGCTTCTTTTTGTTGAGGGTTTAGTTCCTTTAAGTAATCTATCATTACTTTTTGAAGTTAGACTTTAGTTTAACAGTTTCAACAAACTCAAGTGAGTTGTCTTTAGTTTGTTGTTTTGAAAAAAAGCCTTGTCTGATAAATTGAACGACTTCGCCTGCCGGAACTTGACTTGAAAAAGGTTCTGCAAAACCGTGTTTTTCAATCAAAGATGTGGAGTTAAAACGCTCAATTAAATCGCCTTCTTTATTGTTGTCAATCAAGTCAGCAGTATAGAAAAAAGTAGCAGGTTTAGCAGTTGTTTTTTCAACATAGTTAATTGTGCCGTTTGGTTTGCGCAAATCAAAACCACTGCCTGATTTAGTTGCAGGGTCATATGTGCAAAGCAGTTTAGTAACTTCACCTGCTTTATTTACAACTACATCTTCGCATTTAATAAAGTAAGCATTCATTAGTCTAACTTCGCCACCAATATATAGTCGCTTCCACTGACGATTGGGCTTTTCTTTTAAAAAGTCGGCTTTGTCAATGTAAAGATGGCGAGAAAAATAAAGGTCTCTTTCTGCTTTACCCTCTAAAACAGGCACTTTAATAGTTTCAACTTCACCTTCTGGAAAGTTAGTAATTTCTACCTCTATAGGGTCAATTATCGCGTTTAGGCGGGCACTTGTCTCCATTAAATCACTGCGCACAAAACTCTCTAGCATCTCACGAGAGCAATCCGCGTTAGTTTTAGAAAGGCCTGCTCCTAAAATAAAAGCACGAACTGCGGCAGCAGAATAGCCTTTTTTCTTAAGACCTTTGATAGTCGGCATTCTTGGATCGTCCCAACCTGCGACTAACTGATTTTCAACCAAGGCTTTTAAATATCTTTTGGAAAGTACAGTATTTTCAATGTTTAGACGTCCAAACTCAATTTGTCTAGGGTGGTTTTCGCATTCCGTGTTTTCAACCACCCAGTTGTAAAGTGGGCGGTGGTCTTCAAACTCAAGTGAGCAAAGCGAATGGGTGATGCCTTCTTTGGCATCTTCAAGAGGATGCGCAAAATCATAAAGCGGATAAATGCACCAAGCCTTGCCTTTTCTAAAATGTTCTTGGTTAGTAATTCGGTAAATCGCTGGATCTCTCATATTCATGTTAGGAGAAGACATGTCAATTTTTGCGCGTAGTACCATTTCACCAGGTGCAAACTTACCTGCCTTCATTTCTAAAAATAAACGCAGGTTTTCTTCAACCGAAGTATCTCTGTATGGCGAGTTAGTACCGGGCTTTTGAATACTTCCACGTTGCAAAGAAATTTCTTCAGCAGTTTGACGGTCAACATAAGCAAGCCCTTTTTTGATTAACACCAAGGCCTTTTCAAACATGAAGTCAAAGTAGTCTGAGGCAAAAAAGATTTGAGCAGGCTCATAGCCTAACCACTTAATGTCTTCAATTGCGCTGTTTACGTAGTCCATATTTTCATTACTTGGGTTTGTGTCGTCAAAACGCAGATAAGTTTTGCCACCAAAAGCCTTAGCAAGTTCAAAATTAATAATGATGGCTCTGGCGTGTCCAATGTGCAGAAACCCGTTTGGCTCTGGCGGGAAACGAGTAATAATTTCTGTGTGTTTGCCTGACTTTATATCGTTTTCAATAATAGTTTTAATAAAATTTGATTCCATTTATGAGTCCTCGCTAAATAAATTATAAGTTATTAACAGAGTAGCCTTTTAGCTGCAAGTCTTTATTTGCCCCAAACTTAGTAGTTTGAAAATAAGCAGCAGCACCAATCATTGCGGCGTTGTCGGTGCAGTATTTAAACTCAGGAATTAAAACTTCAACTCCCTTAATTTCTTTAGCAAGTGCTGCTCTTAGACCTTTATTTGCAGAAACTCCGCCACCAACTATCAATTGTTTTAAGTCTGGGTATTTTTTTAAGGCTTTTTTGGTTTTATAAATTATAGTATCTAAAACTGCTTTTTGAAAAGAAGCTGCAAAATCTGCTTTATTTAAATTTGCTTTATCTTCAATTTTAGAGTAAGTGTTGATAACTGCACTTTTTAGCCCTGAAAACGAGAAGTTAAAACCTTGTTTTAAAATAGGTCTAGGAAAAGAAAAGGCCTCAGGGTTGCCAGTTTGGGCAAGGTCATCTATAGTTTTGCCACCAGGATAAGCAAAGCCAAGTACTCTGGCTACTTTATCATAGCACTCTCCAACTGCGTCGTCTAAGGTTTGACCAATATGTTCAAACTCAAGGTGTGAATGCGCAATTAGCAGTTCTGTGTGGCCACCGCTGACTAACAGCACTAAACATGGAAACTTAAGTTCTTTGCCAATAGCAGCAGCGTAGGCGTGTCCAACTAAGTGGTTTACTCCAATTAACGGTTTATCTAAAGCGAGCGCTAGACTTTGAGCGGCGTTTATTCCAACAAACAAAGCACCAATTAACCCAGGCCCTTGAGTTACTGCAATTTGGTCAATTTCGTTAAGACAAACACCTGCGTCTTTCAAGGCTTGGTCTACAACGAAGTTAATTGCCAAAACGTGGTCGCGGGCCGCAATTTCTGGCACCACTCCACCAAATTTAGCGTGTGTTTTGATTTGACTGCGCACAGCACACGAAAGTACCTTGGTGCCGTTTTCAACAACAGCGGCACTAGTTTCGTCGCAACTTGATTCAATTGCTAAAATTTTCATATCATTTCTCCATACATATAAGCAAGACCGTCTTCGTTTTCGTAGTAGTTTTTAATTGCTCTAACTACTTTAAAACCAACTTTTTCGTAAATTGAAATCGCTTGCTTATTTGATTTTTTAACTTCTAGATAAAAAGTTTTAATGCCTGTTTGTTTAAGTGTATCAATTGTTGCTAAAAGTAAAGCAGTGGCTTTGCCAGATTTACGGTGTTCAGGAAAAACAAACAAGTTTAAAATATCGGCAACATCTACTACTTTTAGCCAAACGATATAACCAAGTAGTGAATCTCCACTAAAGAACCCATAAACCTCGCGATTAGAAAGCGACTTAAGGTCTTCAGTTTGCCCAAAATCTTCTTTTAAAGAAGTTAGAACTATGGCTAAAGTAGACTCATCGGTTATTTTTCTGATCATAGTTAATCTCGGCTTCAGTTTTTCTTAAATAATTTGGCTCAAGTGCAAATGCGTCTACTGAAACTAAACTGTTTTCAATTAGTTTTAAGTTAAACTCCACGTTAAGCTCAGTAATAGTACTTAGTTCAAGCGTTTTAAAGCCTAGTTTTTTAGAAATCAGTTCATTTAGTTCACTTTCTTTAAGTAAACTATCGCTTTGTATGGCTTGGTTTTCTTGAAACACCCCAACATAGTAGTTTTGGTTGCGAGCAGATTTATAAATTATTACTTTATCTTGCTTTAAAGCAGAGGCAAACAAGGCCAGTGAAGAAATAGAGTACGCCGGAATATTTAAGGCGTATGCCAAAATTTTAACAATTGTGGTCGCAACTCGGGTGCCTGTATAGGAACCGGGTCCAACTCCGGCTACAACTGCAGTTAACTCACTTGGTTTGACTGAATTTGCTTTCAAAAAAATGTTGATTTGCTCAGCGGTATTTGCAGAAAAGTCGCGAGTGTTTAGATCATAAAAACATTTGGTTTGCCCATTTGGCCAAATAAGCAGTAAAATCAGGGCGTGGTTTGATGTATCTACAATTAGTTTCATTTATTTTTCACCTTTAGTTAGTTTAGTAAAATCAAGCATCATGATTTCTCCGACTTCCTTAATTTCAAAAACCCGAGAGTTTTCACTAAGTTTGAAAATATTTATCTCAATACGGTTTTTCGGCAGCAAATCAGTTGCTTGACCTGGCCACTCAATTACACAAATTCCTTGATCTATGTAGTCTTGCAAGTCAAAGTCAGCACCAACTCCGTTTAATCTATATAAGTCAAGGTGATTAAAAGGAATACCTGTCTTTGTTTCATATGAGCGCATGATTGTAAAAGAAGGTGAGTTAACAACTGCGTCAATTCCAAGACCTTTAGCAAGACCTTGGGTAAAAGTGGTTTTTCCTGCTGCCAAATCACCATACAGCAAAATTACTGCAGGCGCCTTTAAACACTTTGCGATTTTTTTACCTAAGTTTTGGGTTTCTTTAAAATTACTGGTAGTGAACTCTGTTTTATTTTGCATTCTTTAAACCTCTACAACCGAAATTACACCCTCTACGTTGTCTTTAAGTAGAGCTAGTAGTCCGTCAAATAAAGTTGAGTCAATTAAATTACAACCAACGCAAGCACCGTGCATTTTAACGTAAACAATACCTTCTTCAACGGCTACAAGTTCAATATCTCCACCATCTGCTTGAATGTAGGGCTTTACTCGGTCAATTAGTGCTTTTACTTCTTCGTACATTTTTCAGGCAGACTATTTAAAAGGTCTGCATATTTTTGTGTTAAGTTTGCTAAAAACTCAGATTTTTTAGTTTTGACGTATTCAGAAAGTTCAGGTGTGTCTAAGCGCTTTAAGATAAAGTAGCCAGTGTTGAAGTTACAAGTTGAGTTTAAGTAGTCGGGAATGTAAGCAAAATTGGCTTTGCCTTCTTTTTTAGTAAAACCTTTAAGTCTGAGCATGTTTGCAGTTACATCGCCTACGATAAAGTCAAATTTATCGTAAACTTCTGGAAAATAACGGTTTTGAAAATCTTCTTGTGAAAAAACTGACCTGTAGTCTTTAAGTAGAGTGAAGTTGCCATAAATTGTTTCGATTAACATAATTTTTCCTCCAAAAGTACTGTGGCCAGACAACCAATTGCTTGACTTTGGCCGATTAGCCCATTTTTTTCAAAAGTAGTGGCTTTAACTGAAACCAAAGGACAGTCAAGCGCTTGCATTAAGGCCTTTGAAATTAAGGTTTTTTTAAGTCCTAATTTAGGCTGTTCAAGCATCACAGTAATATCTGCGTTTTTAACGCGGTAATTTAGGTCGTTTGCTTTTTTTAAAGCAAACGCTAAAAACTCAAAAGAAGACCTGTTTTGATTGATTTTATCGGTTTCTTTAAAGTTATCGCCCAAATCTCCTGAATTTAAAGCACCCAGGATCGCTTCAGTGACAGAGTGCAGAACTACATCTCCGTCTGATACTGCTAAAAAATGTTTGCCGTTTTCAATTAAAACTCCGGCTAAGTAAAGTTCTCCTCCTTTTTCAAAAGGGTGAATATCAAAAGAACTGCCAACTAAACTGGGTTTTAAAAAGCATGATTTGGTTAGCAAAAAATCCGACATTGTTGTAATTTTAGGTAGTTTGTTTTCAGAAAGCAGCAAGGTAAAAGGTTCGCTTTGTTCTGAAAACAATTCAAACTCATCTTGATAGTCTGTTTTTTTAGCAAGAGATACACATTCTTTTAACTTGGTTTTTAAAAAAGCCTGCGGAGTAATTGTGGTGAAATAGTTGGTTCTGTCAAGGGTTTCGCCGTTGTAGTTTTTTAAAGATGAATAAATAGGGTTTGCTAAAACTGCACCTTGCTTAGTTTCCAAAACTGTTTTTATTTGTTCAAGGTCTTCTGGTAAAATCACAGGTCTAGCAGCATCGTGCACGTAGACATAAGTTCCGGTTGCTAAGTTAAGCCCAACTTGCATTGACAAAAATCTGGTTTCTTTGCCGGTTAGCGTAAATACTGCCGGATTTTTAAACTCAGAATTAAAGAAAACCTCTATAACTTCGCTTTGTGCAACTAAGATACACTCAAAGCCACTTTTTAAAAAAGTATTAACAGAGTGCATAAAAACTGGTAAGTTGCTGAGTTTCTTTAGGGCTTTATTTTCACCAAAACGCAAAGATTCGCCTGCTGCTAAAATAAGTGCTGAGTTTTTAAAAGGAGTGACGATGTCTTTAGCCTTTACGTCGTGCGCTTCGGCTTCAAATGAAACTAAGCGGTCAGCTACGTGAATTAAGTCAGCGGAGTAGTTAAGCGCAGCAAAATACCTATCAATGTTGCCCTTTCCGTAGCCTAGTCTTTGGCTGTGTTCGTTAACAGCTAAGCATGGCACTAAAAACAAGTCAATTTTTTCTGAGTACACAGTAAAGTCAGCCGGTTCAAAAAAGTTAAAGCGTTTAATAAACTGAGTGTTAGGTTTTGGCAAAACATATTTCAGTTCGCCGCCGACAAACGCCGGAAACAAAAAAACTTTAGCACTTTCTTTAGTTAAATCAGTGATGTCAAGCTCTCCTTGAATCGGAAAGTAAAGCGCAACTGTTTGACTGTTTTGAAACAAGGGGTGCGCTTTAATTTTGCTTAGCACAATTTCGTTTCTTTGTTGTTTTTCTGAGTCTATATAGGTTTTTCGTTCAGCCAAAATATAGGCTCTCGCCTCTTGTTTGCTAAACACGGTATTCATCTCCAACATACAGAAAATTACTTACATAGTTTTCAGAAAAAGTAGTCTCCAGCGCAGTTCTAGTGGCTTTTAAAATAGTTTGTGCGGAGTTTAAGTTGTTTTCAACTAAAAAAGCTCCTGCCTTGGCGTTTAGCGTAAAACTTGAGCCACCAAACTCCATTTTTAAGTTTAAGTATGCGCTTTGTCTGCTAGTGCCACTTTTTAAAGCGCCAAAGCGTACTAAATCAGTTACGGTATATGCAAAAGTAGCCCCGCCAATTCTATAAATTGCCCCAGTTTCTGTCACAAACGCTTTTTTTAAGTTATAAACATAGTGAGCCAGCGCCATATTGCCAATTTCCCTGCCGTATTTTTTGTTGATATTGTCAATATTGGCAACTTTGATAAAAACCAGTTCAAACTTGGTTTTGTTTTTAATTAACTGCTCTAAGTCAAGTTCTAGGTCTGAGTAGTTTTTAAGTTCATCAAGCAGTTGAATGTTTGACTTACTGAAGTCTGCAGTTTCAATTAAATTAAAACAAGAAATCACACAGTTTTCGTTTTCTTTAGTCGCTCCTGCGTTTTCTTTAAACCAGATGTATTTGTTGCCGCTTTTTAAGCGGTAACGCTGAGTTTGGTTGGAGTTTGCCTTAATTTCTGTGTATTTTTTAAGTACTTTAATGTAGTCATCTGGATGAATTAGTTTTTCGTATTCTGTGAACTTTAAGTTAGCGTAGTTTTTAGGGAGTTTAAGTAGTTCCAGCATAGAAGGCGAAAGCCAAATTTTGCCAAGTTGCTTGTCATACATAGTGTAGCCAGACTCAGAGATTTCAAAAAAGCCCATTAGTTTGCCAGACATATCTTTTAAGTCTTCTTTTAGTTTAAACACCGCATCTTCGTGTTCAATTGCCGACATGCCTTTTAAAAGTTTGCCAGTAAAAATTAACTCAGTGCCATGGTGAAAAACATTGGCGTGCAGATAAACTCGCTCACCTGCATGATTTTTAAACTCTAAATTAAAACCTTTCGTCTCTTCGTTGATAAAAAGTGGCTGAAAAAAAGCAGAGAAAGCGTGGTTAGTACAGTCTTTGGTGTTTAGTTTAGCCACGCGCGATGTTTTTAGAAATAAATCCAAAAATCGGTATCTTCTGGCTTTTAAAACCGAGCAGTTAAGTTCTAAGGCAAGGTTTTTAGAAATTGACTTAATGTAGCCGTTTGGAGCCAAATATAGGTAAAAGTTGTTATCAGTATTTTCGTAGCCTGTAAGCACAGTGTGCTCACTGAAAATCAAAATCAAGTTAGTTAAAACAAGGGAAAAAGCAAAGGCTTGCGTGGTAACTTGCGGATAAATTAGGAAGTTAAGAGAAATTGTCGGAGTTAGATAAAGTAAAAGTGGGACAGTTCCTAAAATAAAAATTTCGGCAAGCAAAAATAACACAGCAGTGGTGTGTCGTTTTTTTCTAGTTGCTGCAAGTAGTGCTAAAACCAAAGAAACTACTAACAGTACAGCAAATAAACAAAGCAGAGAGATATGTAATTTAGACATTTAAAAAGTTTATCTGGCTAAAAAGAACAGCAAGAGAAAGCAAGTGATTGCGACCAAAAAAGCAATACCAAATGCAAATGCTTTGGATTTAAAAAGCGTATATACCTTGGTTTGCGAAAGCAAAAAAGCCAGAGAAGAAATAGGCGCAAATAAGTAAACTGAGATTTTATTAAATATTTTAATTATTTTTTTCATGTTTTTGCTCTCTTTTAAACGTATAAGTTTAAGTAACTTCTTAGTTGCTCAACGTCTTTCATTTTCATCAAAACTCCGTTGTAAGCGATTGAAATATTGCCAGTTTCTTCAGAGACAACTATGGTCAAAGCATCAGTTTCTTCAGAAATACCAAGAGCAGCGCGGTGGCGAGAGCCGGTGGTTTTATCTGCCAGTTCAGTTTTAGAAATTGTAAAATAAGCGCCAGCACAAATCAAAGTGTCATTTTTAATAATTACAGCCCCGTCGTGGAGAGGAGTGTTGGGTGTAAAAATGTTTAAAAGCAGTTCTTTGTTGACGGTTGAGTTTAAAGGAATAGCTTTCTCTGCGTAGTGGCTAAGTGAGTTGTATTTCTCAAAACAAATAATTGCGCCGATTTTACGGTAAGAAAGTACGACTGCTGCTGAAATTACTTCTTCTTTAGTTTCAATTGAACCGTGAGTGGTTGCACGTTCTTCTTTGGATTTAAAGACTTTAGTAATTGCTTTTTGGACATCAGCAAGTGAGTAAATTAAATAGCCAATAAAGAAAGTAAAACTAAAAGACAAAGTCAAAGGCAGGGCTTTTTTTGAAAACACAGCACTTTGGCTAAACCAAAAAAAGTAAAGTGGGATTAAAAAAAGTAGAGCTGCAAAAAAATAAACGAAGCCAAAAAAGTTGTGTTTTGAAACAGACGCAATTCTGATTGTAAAGTAAACTAGTAAGAAAAATAGAATTGAAATAAAGACGATATCGCGTATGCTAAATTTTAAAAGTGTATTCATATTTTTTGTCCTCTTATATAATATTATATAAAAAAATGGGTATTTTCGCAAAGGAAATACCCATTTTTGATGGTTAAATTTGCTTAGTTTTAATTAGTCTAAAATTGCCGAAATTAGTGTTTTAAGACCCAGGTACTCAGAGTTTAAAACTGAGTTAAAATCAACCTCTGGCTGATTTAAAAGTTGAAGTTCTAAGACGTTTCTGGACTTTTTGTTTAAGTTAGGGTTTTGCGAGTTGCCTTTAAAAAAACAGTTTGCACGACTATCTAAAACTAAGTCTGGCTTAAGACCGTGTAGTTTTAGTTGCAAAGCCATCTGACTAATTCCGACTATGCCGAAGTTCAAAAACTCACCTTGTCCGAGTTCGTCAATATCGGTCATCCTAAGTAAAGCAATGTGTTTTAAAAAAATCTTAAAATGACCAATTCCGCCTAAATCATTTAAATAAAAGTAAAGTGGGTCAAAGTATAATTTGAATTTGAGTTTTTTGTCAATTAAAGTTTTTAAGGCCAGGTGGTCTTTACTTTCTTTTAACTGAAAAATAATTTTAAAACCACGTAGTAGCCACTTTAGTTTAAGTAATTCTTTTTTTAGTTCAAGTTTGGTGGTTTTTAAAAAAATCGGGCGAATCAAAATGGTTTTGACATTTAACTCTTTTAACCTTTTTAAAAAAAGTAGGCAAGACTGCTTTGTAAGTTCTGCGTAAGTTTCGTAAACTGGCAAATACACTGAGTTGATTTTGATTTTTAGGTCTTTTAGTTTATAGAACTTTTCTTCATTTAAGTTAGTCAGTAAATCAAAAAAAGAAAGCGGGCCTACTTGATTTAAAGTAATTTCTGTCTCTGGTTTAAACTCACTTAGCCTAGATACTAAGGTGGATAGTGTATCTGATTCAAAATAAGATAAATTTAAAATAGTTTTCATCTGGCAATCTCGTGCATCGCAATTGACCCCGCAACTGCGACATTTAGACTCTCAACATTTTGTGTGTTGATTTGAAAATTAGTGTCTAAAAGTGGTTTTAAGTCAGCAGGTATCCCAGCGCCTTCATTTCCTAAAACTAAAACTAGTTTGGAGTTAGTTTGCGTAAAGTTATGTGGTTTGGTGTGCTCAGTTCCAATAATTTCATATCCTTGCTTTTTAAGTTCACTAAGTTCCTTTGTAAGGTCGGCTCTAATTGTGGAACATCTAAAAATACTGCCCTTAGAAACTCTGACTGCGGTTTCGTTAAAAGCGTCGGCTGTTTTATCTGAAAGTAAAACAGTTTTAAAGCCAAAGGCTACTGCTGAGCGAATTAGTGCACCGACGTTTCTTGGGTCTTGAATGTCGGCGAGACAAAGAATTTTATCCGCGTAAACTTTTGTTTCAGGAATCTTGCAAACTACTACTGGACTAAGTTCAGTTTTGGTTTCTTTAAATAAAGAAAATACAGGTTTGCTGACTAAAATAGTTGGAGAATCTGCAAGTTCACACGATATTACTTCTTTGACTAAATTAGCCTCATAAGCCTCTTTTACAAAGTCAGGACCGTAGGCTAAAAACAGTTTATTTTCGTCTCTCGCTTTCTTTTTTAAAAGTGATAAATATAGTTTTATTTCTTTATTTTCTTTAGAAGTAATTTCCCGCATTTATTTATTTTCCTTTAAAATTTCTGGATACACAGAACTAAAGTCAAGACCAAACTCAGATGGTAAATAAGAGTCATGTGCTTTTATGGTAAGTGAGAATACACCTGAGTTTAGGCAATTTTCAATTAAGTTTACTTTGCCTATTTTTTCTTCATATTCTTTAGTTAAACTTAATTTTGGTGAAGTGGTCGGGTTTTTTGGCAGATAAACCGTGCAACAGTCTTCAAATGGTTTGATTGAAATTAAAAAGGCACCAATTTGTTTAGAAATAGCAATTATTTCATTTTTATCCATCCCGGCAAGTGGTCTGAAAACTGGCAGCGATACACCTTCGTTAATTGTGTAGATTGACTGCAAGGTTTGCGAAGCAACTTGGCCAACCGATTCTCCGGTAAAAACACCAAGTGCATTGACTTTTTTAGCGACTGCTTCAGTGATTTTATACATGAATCTGCGCATCACGGTAATAATATAGGCGTCTGGTACTTTCTTTAAAATTTCTTCGTGAATTTCTTTGAAAGCCACAACGTGAATTTTAATTGAGTTACCTGGCATGTATTTAGCCAAAACTCTGGCTAATTGAAAGACTTTATCTAAAGACTCAACTGGAGTTAGTGGAGTTGACTCAAAGTGAATTAGTTCAACCAAACAACCCTTTTTAATTGCTGAAAACGCAGCAACTGGTGAATCAATTCCACCGCTTAAAAGTGTTAAAACTTTGCCAGAAATACCGACAGGCAGTCCACCAATTAGCGGATATTTTTTAAAGTAAATATAGGTTTTATTTGGTTTAATTACAGCGTGCAAGGTATTTAAAGGAGTGTGCACATCTACTTTTAAGTGTTTGGTTTGATGCTTTAAAATATAGCCAGCAAGTTCTTTGCAAAAAGTCTGTGAATCAGGTGAAAATTGCTTATCTACGCGTTTAACTACTACTTTAAATGTAGAGTTTTGAGTAGTTTCTTGCTCAACTACAGCCAAGGCTTTTGCTTTAATTTCATTAGCTTCGCTGTCTGCAAGGTAAATAAAACTAAAGGAAGAAAAACCAGTTAGTAAGTAAAGTGAGTCAACTACTTTTTGTTGGTTTTCTGCTAAAAACTCAAGCAAAACATGATCATATAAAAACTCAACTTTAACACAGTGCAAAGCAGTTTTTTCTTTAACCAAAAGGTTGGCTGCTTTTTTAAACGCTTTGATGTTTTTGCCCTTCAACATCAAGTCACCGTATCTAAGTAATATATATTGATTTTCCATAAATAATACACCTTTTTTGCAGTATTTTAATATAAAACTGTGTCTTTTTATCTATACTATTATATAATATTGGCGACGCAATTTAATTTTGTGGAGGAAATATGCCAAAAAAAATTATATATTTTTTCACCCTAATTTTAACTGCTTTAGCACTAGCGTCTTGCTCAACTTCAGACAAAGCAGCGCTGTTTGAATATAGGCTAAAACTAGCAAAAGGTGAAACCCAAAAAACCTTGAAATCCTCTTTTAACCTAGATTCACTTATCAAAGGCAAAACAGTTAAATGGGAACTTGATACACCAAATAAAAATGTAATTAGACTAGAAAAAACCACTGTGGTTGTTGAACCTGGTGACAGAGAAGTTACTGCTATTTTAAAAGCAACTTACGAAGATTTTTATCGTGAATTTGAGTTAGTTGTACCAAAAAGTTCAGCACCTGCTCCGCAACCTGGTCCACAACCTAAACCAGAACCAGATCCACAGCCAAATCCACCAACTCCAAAACCAGAACCAGATCCTACTTTTGAAACTGAAGGCGATCCAGAACCAGAAGCACCACTTACTCCGCTGGTTGATTTAAAAGATAAATTAAGTCTACCTGCAAACGACCCTAAGTTTAAACCACACAGCACTAAGTCTGATTTAAGGGGACACAAAACTAGAATTAAAGGTAAATACATCACAAGTTCAAACGCACCTTTGATGGCCATTACTATGCTTGAAGAAGAAGTACCTTATATTTCTGTTAAAAACTTCTTTAAAGGACTAGATGGCATTGTTGACTTTAATCAACACAAATACGAATACGTCAACCAAGGACACAAATATGAAATGGTTAAAAAAATGGAAATTGAAGAGACTAAGACTAAAACCGTTGTTAAACTAGTTATTGAAATTAACAAAATCAAACCAGAGTCTCCAGATTTAGCAAAAGAAGAATACACTTTTATCTATGAACACACAGCGCAACGTTTCGTAATTGGCGACGCAGTCTTTCTACAAGAAGTGTTTGCTTACAACGAAGCATGGAATGAACCTGAACCTGCTTACGCAAACTACAGACGAACTAAACTAAGATTAACTAACGCAAGACCTTTAACTTATGAACTTAACCGCTATAAACTAGGTTCTTATCAAACTAAAGACGACGAAGTTTTATTGCCACTGGCTATTCTTTCTTTAGTTTTAAACTCAGAGACAAATGAACGCGCAACTTACTACACAGGTTCACTAATTTATACAAATACTCTTGCAGGCCACGGCGCAATTGCTCAGACTGAGAAAGACCAAAATGTCTACGTAAACTCATTTAAAACCCAGGTGCCAAAATCAGTTTCTGGCTTTACTTGGAAAACTATGGCTTTCTTTTTTAACACAATTTACGGAAACATTCCTTTTCGTAGGGCAGCAAATGATGCGCTTGAAAAGTTTGCCGACAAAATTTTGAGTACCAAATCAGACGATGTCTATTTTGGGATGAGAGAAGTGATTAAAGCCTTGGATGACTTGCACACCTATGAAAATGAAAACGTTTCTCTTTACGCAGATAACGAAGACCCTGAAGAAAGTAAATTTTTTATCGGTTTTTGGAATTTGTTAGGGGCAAAACAAAAACTTTCCGACAGAAGACTATACTCAGTTTCTCAAGACGGAAAAACTGCCATTATTAACTTAAAAGGCTTTGAAATTGATGATGAAGACGAAAACGGAGACCCAATTTTAGGCACAGTTAAACAGTATATTAAGGCAGTTAAAGAAATTAAAAGCAAACATCCAGGTGTTGAAAATATTGTTATCAACATGGCTGCCAACGGTGGTGGTGTGGTAGCAGCTGCTATAGACCTGGCTGCGTTAATTGCGGGACCTGACAAAACCCTTACTTACTCGGAATACCACCCAATTACCGGTCAACGCAGAACTACTACTGTTCAAACTAAATACACAAATGCTGAAGTTCCTCGCTTTAAAAACTATTTTGTGCAAACTTCAGGGTCTACTTTCTCATCAGGTTCAATGTTTACAGGTATGTTTAGAGACAATAACTTAGGTAAAGTAATTGGCTTTAAAACAAAAGGTGGAGCATCGGCTACTACTCCTGTACACTTCCCACTTGGTATGGTTGCGTACTACTCATCAAACAACGTCTACGTTACTGAAAAGAAAGACATTAGAGCAGCGCACAGTGAAGCAGAACTTGGAATTGAGCCAGACTTTAAGTACAGCATTGAAGACACCAAACCACACGCAAAAAATCTATTTGATGCAAGTTGGATTGCAAGTGCTTTAAGAGCTGCTGGCTACATTTCTTAATATAGTGGACACACCTTTTATTGACTACCACGCACATTTAGGGTCAATTGAAAAAGACCGAGACAGACTGTGTGAAGAAAACGCCAAAAAGTGTCAGGTAAACAACACTAAATACATAATTTGTGGAACTGGTGAAAGTGACAACGAGCGCACTATTGAACTAGCACGCAAGTTCAAAACTTATGCAACTATTGGAATTGACCCTCAAAACTGCGCAGACAGTTTTGATGAGTTAATTGAACTTTGGCGAAAGAACAAAGATATAGTTGTAGGGTTTGGAGAAATAGGAATAGACCTTTATTGGCGTCAAGATAATTTTGATTTACAAAAAGAGATTTTTTTAAAACAAATTGAGTTCGCTGCTAAAAACAACATACCAGTAGTTATTCACGGAAGAAGTGCTTACAGAGAAGTTTTTGACTTAATTTATCCGTATTGCGGTAGGTTAAAAGGCTCTATTCATTGTTTTGACGGTGATTTAGATATTGCTTTGAAATTTGTTGATAAAATGCAGTTTATGATTGGAATAACTGGGATAGTTGCTTTTAAAAATGCAAATGCTTTAAGAGAAGTGGTAAAAGAAATTCCACTTGACAACTTACTGATAGAAACAGATAGTCCTTTTTTAGCACCAGGTAAATATAGAGGAAAAAAATGTTTACCATATATGGTTGAAGAGACTTACAGGGCTATTGCTGAAATTAAAGAAGTTAGTGTGAGTAAGTTAAAAGAAAACGTTAAAAATAACTTAGTAAAAATGTTAGGTGTGGACTTATTATGAATTTTGATATTTTATTTTCAAGATATTGTTCTTTGCTTGAAAACAAAAAACAAAAAATGCCACTAAAAACTAAATTTGCCTTGGTCTTATTTATTTTGTTTATGTTAGTAATCGCTACTTTGTTTTTGTTCTACATCTTTAATACTAAATTAGTTTATTTGACGACCTTTTTGATTTTATTAACTATATTTTTAATTTTTTTGCTTTTTTTGACTTTTTTTAAAAATAAAGCAAATAATGTTGATACTGAAAATGAATGCGAAAACTCAGAAAAATACATTAGCGAAGTGATTGAAGTTCTTGAAAGTTGTGGTGTCAATATTCAAAAAACTGATGTTCTTAATTTATTGATAGAAGAGGCCAAGGAAAAACAAAAGAGCAATTTTTCAGTTAGTTTCAACAAGGCAATCACAATACTTAGCTCTCTTTATTATTTGATTGTTACACTTGTTTGTAAAGCTCTGTATGATAAATATGGTTTTTGGAAACTAATTACTTTTTTAGTTTTTGCTGTGTTCTTCTTTTTTATAATTAGCATGTTTTTTCAATTTGCAAAATCTTTTACTAAACAACATTTTGAGTTTAAACATATGAAACACAACAAATTTATATATGATTTAAAACAAATTAAAATTTTTTACAATACAAATTAATGTGAATTCTTACAAAGTAAATGAAGAAATTTTCCATGTATTACTTTAAAAGATTTAAATAATTTAATTAAAACAAAAAATAGTGAACTTTCAGTTAAAAATAGATTTGACTACAATTGAATATACTGATATTTTAAAAACGCCTAGCTAGGCGTTTTTTAATGTTTATTCACTACCCTGTTGAAAAGGTTATAACATCGTTGAAGCATAAAAAGAGGGGATTTAGGATTTTATAAAAAATATAAGAAACAGCATAAAAAACTAATAATAAATTTTAGTTAACATAAGACAAAAAATAGGAAAACAGATTGCTTTCCTATTTTAATTAACTTAAAAAAAGTAGAAAAACTAACGAATTCAAATATATCATATCTAGCGATAAATTTCATTAAAAATACGACATTTACACCGACATTTACACAAAAAATTACCAAATTTTCACAAAAATATAACTAATGTTAAGTTCAAAATTTTTTTAAATTCTTGTGCTAAATATGGCTTTATAGCCTGAAATTTGTGCAATCTGTGAATCTGATAAATAAGAATTTAAGTCAGATTTAATATAGTAGGTGTAGTTGGGAATTCTTTATTTAATTTATCAAAATAGTAAAAAATGCCCAATCGGGCATTTTTTTAAAAAACACTTATTTATTTTTGACAGGCTAGTAACTTTTCAATTTTATCTGGGTCTTTTTCAATTCCTGCAGACAAACAAACATGTCCATCTTTAGTAATTAAAATATCGTCTTCTATTCTAACTCCGATTTTCTCATCTGCTATATAGAGACCAGGTTCACAAGTTAAATACATTCCAGGTTCCATGGGTTTAGTGTAGTCACCGGTGTCGTGAACATCTAGACCTAAAAAATGCCCAACTGAGTGGTAGTAATATTTGCCAATTTCTTCAGGCTTTTGAATTAAGCCAATTTTTAAACTTTCTTCAATTAAGACATCACGAGCAATTTTATTATACTCAGGCCAAGTTAGACCTGGTTTAAGTGCTGCCATTGCTTTAGTTTGGGCTTTTAGCACAATATTGTAAATTTGTTTTTGTCTTGCGGTAAACTTACCATCAACTGGGTAGGTTCTGGTGATATCTGAAGCGTAATTTTGGAAGTTCACACCCACATCGCAAACACACAAAGTATTTGGCTCTACTTTATCTGAGTTGACAACGTAGTGCAAGGTAGTTGAGTTTTTACCACTTCCAATAATTGAAGCAAACGAAGTTCTAGTGTTATTTTTCTTAAGTACATAGTTATATTCTGCTTCAATGTCGTATTCATAAATTCCAGACTTAATGTTTTTACGAATTGCAGCAAGCGCGTCTGCAGTGACGTCAACTGCTTTTTGCAAGCACTTAATTTCTTCCTTGTCTTTAATCATTCTGAGACTAGCGATCTTCTGGTGTACGTTTTGAATGGATAATTGTGGCAGAGTTTGCTTAGCAAAATCTGTAAACTTATAACTATCTGAATACAAAAAGTCAGTCTCTAAGTTTAAGTAAAGAGTGCTGATCTCGCCAAATACAGCAGAGCGAGTAGCCTCAGTTAAACCTTGAACGTATCCTTTTAATTTAGAAATATTTAAAACTGTGTCAATTTTCGCAATTTCACCGGCTGCTTTTAAAGTCAAGCGTTCGCCTACCCAAAGGGCAATAGTCGGGTCAGTTTCTGCTTTAAATAAAATAGTTTGCGTGCTGTCTTTGCCTTTAACTAAACAAAGCACACAGTTATCTTCATTAACTCCGGTTAAATAGTAAAAATCGCGGTTAACTTCAAACGGAAAAGTTTGGTCTGCTGAGTACTTTAACTCAAAGCCAGAAAACACCAAGGTAATAGAACCTGCAGGCAGCAGGTTAAATAAGTTAGTTCGTCTTTTTTGAAAGTCCACAAAATTAACCTTTCTTATTTAATTTTCTTAATTTTTTTCAGAACTTGGCTCTTAATTGACTCAAGTTCTTCAACTGATTTTGCTTTTGAAGAAGTATGCACGGAGAAATAGATTTTAATTTTTGGCTCAGTGCCGGAAGGTCGCACTGTTACCCAAGAGCCGTCTTCAAGGTAGTATTTTAAGAAGTTTTGTTTAGGTAGAGTAATTTTTTCAACTTTACCTTCTTGATAAGTTCTGGTTTGTGCTTTGTAGTCTTCTACTTTAACGATAGTGTGTCCTTTTAACTCAAGTCCAGTTTCTCGGAAGTTTTCAACAATTCGCTGAATACGCTCAGCACCTTCAAAACCTTTTAAGACAATGTTTTCAGTGTACTCAAGATAATAACCGTATTTTTCATAAATTTCGTCTAAATAATCCACAATTGTTTGGTTGCGGCCTTTTAGCCAAGACGCTAGTTCTGAAAACATGTAAGCGGCTTGCAGAGCGTCTTTGTCTCTAGTGTGTTCACCTAAAATAAAGCCAATAGACTCTTCGCAGCCAAAAACATATTGACCTTCTTTTAGTTTATTCATTTCACCAGCAATAAACTTAAAACCGGTTAGAGTGTAGACAAACTTAAGGCCAAAGTCTTCAGTCATCACACGAAGTAAGTCAGTAGTAACAACTGTTGAAATCACAACTCCGTCTTTAGGTAGAGTTCCTTTTTCTTTGCGTTGAGAAAGTGTGTAGTAAAGCAAAGCGTGGGCCATTTGATTACCGTTTAAGAACACAAAGTCTTTGTTGTGTTTAACAGCCACGCCAATTCTGTCTGCATCTGGATCTGACATTAAAATCAGTTCGCAGTTTTCTTTTTGAGCGTAAGGATAAAGCCCATCCCAGGCTTTGATAAACTCAGGATTGACAACCTTAACATTTGGAAAATCTGGGTCAATTGTCATGTGTGGCAGGTATTTAACAACGTTAAAACCTTTTTGCTCTAAATAACGCGGAATAATGGTAGCGCCTGTTCCGTGAACTGGCGAAAACAGCACAGAAACCGGATCTTTTGGTTTATTTAACTGAATTTTGTCGCAAGCCTTAAAGAATGCTTTTTCCACATCTTCAAGAACATACTCAATTAGTTTAGGGTCGTGCTCAGTTTCAATTGAAAACATGTCTTTAATTGCATTGATTTTTTGAACTACTGCATTAGCCTCATCAACTTCCAATTGCGCACCTGTGTGATTGTAAACTTTGTATCCATTGTATTCTTTTGGATTGTGAGAAGCAGTTACCATCACACCAAAGCCAGCGTTTAGGTAGCGAACTGCAAACGAAACCATTGGGGTAGGGCGTAGTTCTTTAAATAAATATACTTTAATTCCGGCGTGTGCTAGTACACTTGCGGCTTCTTCTGCAAAGTCTTTTGAGTGGTGGCGGTTATCATAACAAATCACCACACCTTGGTCTTTGTAAGTTTTGGTTTCCAAAATATAGTCAGCCAGACCTTTTGAGCAACGTCTAACTGTAAAGATGTTCATACGGTTAGTACCAGGACCGATTAGCCCGCGAAGTCCGCCTGTTCCAAATTCCAAGTCTTTATAAAAAGATTCCTTTATTTCTTTTTTGCCAAATTTCTTTAATTCATCTAGTAAGTATTGAGGAAGTTTTTCTTGGTTTAACCACTTTGTATAGACTTCCATTTCTAAACTTAATTTTTTATCAGCCATTTTTTTCCTCCTAAAATTAAATTAGCTAGTTTAATCATGCCTTTAAAAACTAAAGTGTCGTCGTATTTTAAAGGTAGTTTTCCCTTCAGTTTTTTTAAAAAAAACTGAGCAGAACCACCAGTTAAATAAACTGATTTTATGGTTGGATTATCTTTATATATTATACGCAAAAATTCAGAAATCTCAAAACAAGACGAGAAGTAAATCCCACTATCTAGGCAATCTTGGGTGTTTTTTGACATTAAAGTTTCAGGAATTTTTGGGATGTGTTCAGAAAGCAGTGCGGCTTTGGAAATTAGACTGTATTTTAAATTATAGCCAGGTGAAATAGCGGCACTTTCTATTTGATTTTTAGATATCAGCAAGTATTTATTAAAAGTGCCAATATCGGCAATCAAAGCTCTCTCTGTTTCAGAAACTGAAAAAACTAAAGCCAGCAGGTCAGCGCCAATATCACTTGGGAATTTTTCTTTAATGTTTGCTGGTAATTTCAAATAAGTTAGCTCTGTAAACTCGTATTCTTGTTCTTTTAAAGCAGCAATTAATACATCTGTTGCTTTTGGTACTACTGAAATAAAGTAAATAGGTATTTTTTTAACTCCAAGATCTTTAAGCAAGGAAGTAGCGAGGTTTTTATCAAAGTCTTTGGTTAAAACAGAGGTTAGTGCTTTTATTTTGTTATCCGAACAAACTGCAGTTTTTACTCTAGTGTTGCCGATGTCTATTAAAAAAAATTCACTTCTCAACGCTAATTTCCTCATCAAGATTTTTTGGTTTATTTAAAAAGTGTTGTCTATAAGTAAATTGAACTACTGTGTAAATTGGCAGACAAATTAGCAGTGAAAGCAAGGTTTCTAAAACTGTGTTAAAAGAAATTATTGATAAAAACAACTTACCCGCATTTAAAGGATAGAGTGCTTTGATATAAAGATATAAAAACAGAACGCCAAGCACCACAGCAGAATAGATTATTTGACTTAAAATCACGGTATTTGCAATCACTAAAGTTTGTTTTTTAAAAGTTAAGATAAATAAAATTAGCGAACCTATAAATAAAACTGAGATCAATGTAAAGGTAAATATTTTGATGCCTAGACTGTAGGTTTTGCTAAGTTTTACTAAAGCAAAATAAACCAAGCCAAAAAAAGCAAGATAAAACATAAACAATAGTCCTTTTTTCCAAATCTTGTCTTCACCAATTTTTTTAAAGATAGCATAGATAAAAACAGCAGTAAAACCAAAGAAAACTCGGGCAGGAACCGCGACTAAAAAATTCTGAAACGCCAGGTCAATTGGCGAATTTGCAAAAGCCAGGGCATAAAGCCAGGAGTTTAGTCCAAAAATAGTGGCAAGTAAAACCGTGTAGTACCACGGCAAAACTCCCAATGAAAGCAACACAAACGCCGGAATTATTGTTAAAGAAACTGGTGGGATTTGAATAAAGCCAATTTGCGGAATCCAGGAAAACAAGACAATTAGTGCTGCAAATGCTGCAAAAACAGAGGCATCAATTAGCTTTTTTTTATTTTTAAAATTCATTTAACAAGTTCTTTCCTTTTTAGTAGATTAACATTGCGTCGCCAAACGAAAAAAACATATAGCCGTTTTCAATTGCGTGTTGATAGGCACGAAGAGTATCTGCTTTCGTCCAAAAAGCAGATACTAGCATAATTAGAGTTGATTTTGGCAAATGGAAATTTGTAATTAAAGCAGATACCACTTTAAAGCGATATCCAGGATAGATAAAAATATCGGTCTCCGAATTAGTTTCTGTGAAGCCTAAGTTTTCACGGTAAGCAGACTCAAGAACTCTGACAGACGTAGTGCCACAGGCCACAATTCTTCTTTTCTCTAATAGTGCTTTGTTTAAAATATCAGCGGTTTTTTTAGTAATAAAGTAAGTTTCCTTATGCATTTTGTGGTCAAGCACGTTTTCCACAGTTGGTGGGCGAAAGGTGCCAAGTCCAACGTGCAAAGTAACTTCCGCGATCTCAACACCTTTGTTTTTAAGTGCAGTAAGTAGTTCTGGTGTAAAGTGAAATCCAGCTGTTGGAGCTGCGGCAGACCCATCAATTTTTGCGTATACCGTCTGGTAGTCTGTTTTGTTTTTGCATTTAGTTTTAATGTATGGAGGTAGTGGCATTTCACCAATTTCGTCTAAAATCTCGTATAAATTACCCGTGTAGTTTAATTTAAGTGAGGTTATGCCTTCTTCCTTTAACTCAACAACTTCTGCACTTAGTTTGTCTGAAAAAGTAATAGTGTTGCCAATTTTTAATTTCTTTTGAGGCTTAGCAAGGGCTTCAAATACATTTTTTTCAGTTGGTTTCAGCAAAAGCACTTCAACCGCGCCACCAGTTTCTTTTTGACCGTGTAGACGAAAAGGTACAACTTTGGAGTTGTTTAACACGAGAACATCGCCTGGCTTAAAGTAATTGAGAATATCTGAAAAATTAAGGTCAGTTAAAGCACCAGTTTCCCGGCAGCAGACTAAAAGTTTAGCGCTGTCTCTTTTTTGATAAGGAGTTTGGGCAATTCTTTTCGGGTCTAAATTAAAATTAAATTCGTCAACTTTCATAGTAAAAATTATAGCAACTAATTAGTGCTTTAAAGTAAATTGATTTGACTAACTTTTTCAAAAATAGTAAGACTTGTGTTTTTTGTGATTTTGTCGATTTGGGCTTTTAGTTCAGGTTGTTTGCTTAGTTTCTTTTGAACTAGTCTATTAAGCACGCTTTCCTTAATTTCAGCGCTTGGTTCAAACTCATCAACTCGCCAATCTGGAAAGTCAAATTCAAAGTCAGGAAAACCTAAAAAGTAATAAATTTGCTCAACTGTTTGGTTTGCTTGATTTAAAGTTTTTACCTTTACAAAATAGCCTTTCTTGTCAAAGCCAATAACTTTGCCTTTGCCAAAAAAAGTTTCTTTGGTTTTTTTAAAAAACTTGCTTTGCTCATCTGAAGAAAGGTCGCTAAACTGCTCGGCGTGAATGTGGTCTATGTGGTCAATTATGTAGTTTTTGCCATCAAAATAAGTAATTTCTTTAGCGTCGTTAATTTCTGGATACTTACTTAAAAAAGGAGTGTTATTTAAGGTAAATAAAAGAGTTCTGCTAAAGTAAGTGTATTCACTTAAACTACTGAATTTAGTGTTGGATAAATCAAGTTTTTTAATTGTAGTTTTACTTAAATTGTTTTGAAAATCAAAGCAAGAAAAGTTTGTTGAATTGCTTAAGTTTAGTTCAGAAAGATGAGCGAGTTTATTTAAAAAAGAAACGTCAGAAAGCGTATCTGAGTAAGTAATTTCTAGATATTTAAGTTTAGTTAAATTGCCCAGTAAAGCGAAATTATCTTTTTTTATTCCTTTGATTTTACTTAGCCTTAAGTTAGATAAATTGGTTAGTTTAGAGATATTGTTAAGTGAGTTTAAAGTAACTTTACTTAGTTTTAACTTAGTTAATTTGTTGCCAAAATCAACATTAGATAAATCAAAATTACCGTCAATTTTAAGTGATTTTAAGTTGATTTTTTTAAATACATTAAAGTCAGAAACAACTGGTTTTATATCGTCGTAATCCAACTCAAGTTCATCTAAACTTAATGTATTTAGTAAATTAAGATCGGTGATTTTTGAGTTGTTTTTAAGAACTAAGTCAGAAACACTTTGGTGTGTTTTAAATAGTTTTGTAAGTTCTGTGCGGTCTATATTTTTTGGGACAACAATTTTCTTTAAATTAGTAAACTCAGAAATAAAGCGATAGTCAACAGCGGTAGTTTTTTTATCAAAATAACTAGCGCTTAGATTTATATAAGTTACCTTAGTTAAAAGTTTAGATATCTCAAATTTATCTGTTTTTGGGGTTTCTGAAAAATAAATTAAATCAGTATTTAGGTCAAGTAAACTTATTGGTATGTTTTTTTCAATAAAGCCGTTTTTTAAATAATTATATTGTGCTTCATTTAAGTCTCTAACTGAAAAGTTGTTTTCATTTTCTTTACTAAAAGTAATAATTTCTGGGTAAGTTTGGAAAAACAAAGTCTTTCCGTCCATTGAATATACTTCTGCCATTGCTAAAGCGTGGTCATACTCGTGAGTCAAAACTATGTTGCTTTTGGGCGTTTTTAAAGTACCTGAATACACTAATTTGTAGTTTTCATCCGTTGTTTTTTTAACTAAATACTTAAAAACAAACTCACCAGGATAAGAAAAATTAGTGATATTTAGTTCAAGAGTTGAATCTCTTTGGTAAGTCTTAAAATAATCAAAATTAACTTTTTCTTTATTTAGTTTTTCATACTTTAAAACAAAGCTGTTTTGCTTTGCTGAAAACCTGCCGTTTTTAACTTTAATTTCTTCGCCGTGTTTATCATAAACTGCTTTAACTAACTGACCTGGTTTGTTAAAGTCATTTATACTATATTCTTGTAGCGCTGCACAACCAAATAGTGTAAAAATTAAAAAAAGTGTGATTGTAAAAGAAAAGATTTTTTTCATGCCTAATTCCTTTCTTTGATAATTATATACCCTCTTAAAACAATTTGCGAATGATTTGCAAATTAAACTAAAAAGCCGAAATAAAGCCAAAAATTGTGTTGTTTGCTGTGGTATAATTTTAAGGAATATGTTAAACAAAGAAGACCTGATAAAAACATTTCAAAACATTTTTAAGTCAACTCTAGACTTTAAAAAGTATGAAAGTATTTTTGACAAAATTATTAAAGAACTTGCAACTTCAACCGAAGAAGTGCGCAGTCTTGAAGAGAAAATCAACAGCCAAATTCAGGCTAATTTTTTGTTTATTGACAACAAAATTCATGAATTTAAACTAAAAACTAAAGATATTTTTAAAGAAGTTTCAGAAAAACAAGCAGAGTTTTGCCAAAAACTAATCAACAAAGAAACCGAAATGGAAAAGTTTGTAGACAGCGCTAACTATAGATTAGTAAATAAGAAAAACATTTTAAGAGAAGAAAATAAAAAAAGTAATTTTGAGTTTGACGAACAAATTATTTCTTTTACTGATAAAAAACTGAAAGACGAAAATATTATCTTAAAATCTACAAAAGACCAAATAAGGCTGACTGACCAAAATCTGAAATTACGTCTAAACTTTATTCATGCAAACTTTGCAGCAAAGTCTAAAAACCTGCAAACGATGCTTCCGGAAACTAGCGAAAAAATTAACTTTGGGTCAATTAACGATCAACAAGATGACGCTGTTTGGTTTAAAACTTTGGTTAATTTTTATAACGCAAAAGTTAGTAAAATTAACCAAGAAAAAGAGCAAAGCATTAAAACAATTGACGCATTTTTTAACGAAAAAATTGCTAGACAGCAAAAAATAATTGAAACCATAGAAAGCAATTTCGCAAATATTTTAAAAGAAAATGAACTTGAATACAAGGACAAACTTACAAAACCTACTGCTGAGTTAGACAATTTAGCTGAAATTAAAAAAAATGAGTTAAAAAGTTTTGAAAAATTTTACTTTGCCGACCTTAACTCAGTCTATTTAAAAGAGTATCCAGCAAGCATACAAAATCAGAAAGTCGCGACAATAAAAGACAACTATAATAAACAAATTGCGCAATACTTAAAAAACTTTAGTCAAAAAGTGGCAGTTGTTAACGAAAAAATTACCAAAATTAAAGAGCAGGACGCAGAAACTAACGCAAAAATTGAACAAAAACGCGACGCTAGTGTTTTAAAAAATAGAATTGCCATTCAAAAATTAGTTGAAACTAAGCGCAATTATCTTGACGAAATTAAGTCTTACTTTCAAAAAACTCTAGATACTTTTGACAAGTATTTATTTATTTCTCGTGAGTTTTTTAACTTAAGTATTTTGATCAATAAAAATAAAATAGCCGAGGCTAACTACATTCAAAACTCAATTCAACAAAACCAAGAAACTAATTTTAACCACTTAAAAGAAATTTTAAATATCAAACAAGATAACTTAAATCAAGAAAAAGAAAACTTAATTTTCTCTGCTTTTTCTGATGCAAACTTAATTAAACAAGAAATAAATGTAGCAAAAGAACTGAGACTAACCCACTTAAACTACTATCACTCTTCGCTTTTAAATAACTTAATTTTAAAGAAAAGCGAAAACGAAAAAGCACACTTGCAAAGATTGAATGCAATTGACCTTTCTTTTAACCTATACTTCTTAAACTCCTTCTTAAAAAAAGAAACTGAAAACGCTAAGTTGTTTTTCTTAACTAATGAAAATAGTTTTATTAAACTAATTGAAATTGTTGAAGATTTTTTTGCAATCTTTAATAAAAACGACATGAGCAAAGTTTTGAATTTTGACTTTGTTTTAAATTACGCAAACTCTTTAAATAAACATAACTACAACATTGCTGTGCTATTAAAATCAGTAATTACTGAAATAGAGCAAGATTTTTTTGAAAAAGAGCAAGTCTCTGATTTTGAGTTATTTGAATTCAATTCCTATATTGCAGAAACCATGTCGCTTGTTTTGTCTTTTCAGTTTAAAAGAACCCTTGACTTAATTAACTTGCAGGCTGAAAAAATTTTAAATAAAGTAATTCAGGAAACTGAAAACTGGCTACTTGAAATCAAGCAAAACCAACTGAAAGTTGCTGCAATGCTGAAAGCTAACCAAAAGGAATATGAATCGACTTTAAAACAAATCTTGGCCACTGCCAATGTTGACGAAATTAGTTTTAAGTCAACTAAAGAGTTTTTCAAAGTCATTAAAAAAGTTCAGGCAAACGCTGAACTTAAAATTAAGACAAACGCTGTCTACTTTACTGAAAATATAGTTAGTAGACTTGCAGAACTTAAAAAAATGAAAAGTGGTGATTTTTTTGATGTTTTTTATTTCTCTGACCACTTTAAAAACTTAAGTGACCAGTATTTTAGAAAAACTATGCACACAACCGGAGTGCAAGCAAAAGCAGTTCGCGATTTTCAGACTAAGTTTATAGATGAGTTTAAAAATTTGAAAAAATGGTTCCAAGAACACCGCGATAAAATTGCTAAAAAACAACACAGTTACTTAGCCTTAATTGCTAACTTAAAAACCGAAATAACCTTGGCACTAAGTGCCGCACACGATGAGTTTCTAGAGGAAATCAAAGCAGAAAAGCGAGACTTGATTTACTTAAAAAAACAAAAAGCCAAAAGTCAACGCATGAAAATTAACCGAGAGTTTTTAAAGAAACAAACTAATTTGAAACGAAAAATTAAGGTTAGCATTTCAACACTAAAACAAGAGCCTCGTGAAAAGAAACGTCTTGAGCAACTAGTTTTTTTAAACAAAGTTCAGACACGCATGAAAATCAACGCACAAAAAGAAGCAATTAAAGTAAATTATTTAAATAAACTAAAACAAGAAAATAACTCTTTTAAAGTTAAGTTAATGCAACTTGAACAACAAAAAAGAGATTACTTAAAAGAAATTAACTCAGAAAATCAAACTGCATTGCTTAAATATTTAAAAAATTTTAAATATACTAAAAAATACATAATTGAAATAAAGGGTAATCTTTCCTAAATCTTTGGATTTTTAGTACCATTTAAAAAATTTTTAGTGATTTGTGTCAAATGCCGTTTAGTAAAAAATCTTTTAAGGAAATTATTTCAATTCCTTCTTCACTGAAAAATTTATGAATATTTTGCTTTACTACTATTATTTTCCTAAAATTGTCTTTAACTTGAAAAAGTGATTTTTTTTCTTGATTAAGTTTATCTAAATCACTAAGACTATAAGCAACTTGGACATAGATGCGTTCGTTTAACTTATTGCAAATAAAGTCAATTTCTAAATTTTTTCTTTTAATTTCAGACCCGTTCTTTTCACTAACTTCAACTGTACCAACATCTACATTAAAATCATTTAAAATAAGTTCGTTATAAACAATATTTTCCAAAATATGGGTAGACTCAACCTGTCTAAAGTTTATTAAAGCGTTTCTTAGACCTGGGTCTGCAAAGTAGTACTTAGAGCCAGCACCTATGTATCTTTTTCCCTTCAAGTCATATCTTTTTGCTTCAGACAATAAGAAAGCATTTTTAATGTATTCAATGTGAGCTTTAATAGTTTCATTATTGTAGTTAATTTTGATTTTTGACTTAAAGGTATTAGCGAGTTTATGAGGATTTGTAAAAGAACCGATTTGACTAGCAAGTGTTTCTAGCAATTGAGAAAAAGAATCGATATTTTTTAAAGAATTGTATTCTGCGATGTCTTTAATATAGATCTCACTAAAAAGTAATTTTAATAATTTTTGTTTATCGGCGTGAGTTTTTTCGTTTAAAATAATTGGCATTCCACCAAAATAAGAATACTCAAAAAAAGCGGCGTTAAAATCTGCGTTAAAATAATCAAAGTATTCTTTGAAAGAAAGTGGATACAAGTGTATGGCATCTCCCCTGCCTCTAAATTCGGTGGCAATATCTTTAGACAATAGTTTTGAGTTACTTCCAGTTACATACACATCAAAGTTTTCGTGTCTAAGTAAACCATTTAGTACAAAAACAAAATACTCAAGTAACTGAATTTCATCAATTAAAATGTAGTATTTTTGAGTTTTATCTTTGGTTTTTTCTAAAATAAAGTCAATAAACTTTAAATGGTTGACAGATGAAACAGCACTTCCTTGCTTACCAAGCAAGGTTTTTTGTTCAGGTAAATATCTTTCTAGCAATCTTAAGTCTTCGGCGTTATCAAAAGCAAAGGTTATTATTTGTCGTTCTTCAACTTTTTCTTTAAGTAAATGATTTTTAAACAAATTGAAAAGTAAATAGCTTTTACCAACACGGCGTAAGCCTGTGATTATTTTAATTCTTTTATTCCATTTCTTTTCAATCAATTTGTTTAAGTAAAAATCTCTTTTAATTTCCATATTTCACCTGCAGATAAATTATAACAAATTTTGTATTTATATCCGCAATTTTATGTAATTATGCATATTTTTACGGATATAAAATTAAAAATTTGGATTTTACGCACTATTTTAACGGAAATAATGCTATCCTTAAGAATATAATGATGTTTATTTTATATCCGCAATTTTACGCAATTTTACATAAAAATGCGGATACATCGCTGTATCCGCATTGTTTTTTTATCCTAGACTATAAAATCAAAGTAAAAATCTTTGATACGAACAACGTCACCGTTTTTAGCGCCGTGTTCAAGCAGTGCCTCGTCAACGCCAAGTGACCTTAATTGATAAGCAAAGCGTTTAACTGATGAGTCGTTGTTAAAGTCAACCTTGTAAAAAAGGTCAAAAATCATTTTACCTTCAATTACAAAACAATTTTCTTCTCTCTTGACTGTAAATAAATTGTTTTGGGTTTTATCAGCTTTTGGATTTAACTCAGTTTGAACTTGCGTGCAGTTAGGTTCTGCTGGTGGTTTTACTCTAGATAAAACTAAGTCCATTTTAGCAATTACTTTACTTGAATCTAAGTAGTTTTTGGTAGAAATTACAACTTTTGGTTTATTTTTAAAGCATTTAAGCGCTTCGTCAATTGCAGCTTGTTCAACTAAGTCTGCTTTGTTTAAAATAATTAGTTCTTTTTTCTTAACCAGTTGTTTTGAATATTTCTTGAGTTCTGCCTTAATTTGCAAGTAAGCGGTTTTTGGGTCCTTGGTCAAATCCAAAACATGGGCAAGTACCTTGCAACGTTCAATGTGTCTGAGAAAAGTAAAGCCCAGGCCTTCGCCAAGATGTGCGTTTTCAATAATTCCGGGAATATCACAAACTATGAAGTCTTTTTCTTTAGTTGAAACTACACCTAGGTTTGGAATCAGTGTGGTAAACTCGTAATCCGCGATTTTTGGGTTGGCTCTAGAAATTAGTGCTAAAGTTGACGATTTTCCGACATTTGGAAAACCAACCAGGCCAATGTCTGCGATATACTTTAAAATTAGTTTTGCAGAAACCTCTTCGCCAGGCAGACCGTTTTCAGCGTAATCTGGTGCTTGATTGCGGTTAGACTTAAAGGATTTGTTGCCCCTGCCACCACGTCCTCCGTGTGCCACGATAAACTCATCTTTTTCGGCTAAAACTTCAAAAAGCAACACACCGTCTACCCAGACTTGAGTGCCAAGCGGTACTCTGATCTGAGTGTTTTCGCCGTTTTTGCCGTTGCAAGACTTCTCAGCGCCGTTTTGCCCGTTTTGCGCTTTAATTAAATTATTATTTTTAAACCAAAGCAGGTTGTTAAGTGAACTGTCGCCAATAATTACAACCGAACCTCCATTTCCACCGTTTCCACCAGCAGGTCCCCCAAACTCAACATACTTTTCTCGTCTAAAGGCGACTTTGCCGTTTCCACCTTGCCCGGCTTTGAAGACTACTTTTACTTCATCTACTAACATACTTTTTTCCTTTAATATTAAAAAAGGTAACTAAGTTAGTTACCTTGGTTATTTAGCGTAGACAGAAACTTGCTTTTTAGTTCTGCTGATGCGTTCAAATTTCACAATTCCAGAAATTAAGGCAAATAATGTATCGTCGCCACCTTTTCCGACATTGTTACCAGGATGCACCTTGGTACCACGTTGACGATAGATAATTGAACCAGCTGTACAATATTGACCATCTGATAACTTTGCACCTAAGCGTTTAGAAATGGAATCGCGTCCGTTTTTAGTCGAACCAACACCTTTTTTAGATGCAAATAACTGTAAATTTATGAGTAATAGCATTTTTATTCCTCCTTGATGTTTAAAGGATATTGTCTTGCCATATCCTTTAGAGTATAAACTAGGTTTTTAAACACAGCCTCAGTTGCTTTGCTAGATTTCGCGATTTTGTACCTAAATTCGGCTTCAGTTAATTTATACTCAATGTTTTTAGTTTCTTTTAGAAACTCCAATAAATTGATGTGAGATTGAAATAAAACAGAAACGCCGGCGCAAACTATATCTTGACCAAAAGGCCCAGCCTCGGCGTGGCCTTTTACGCATAGTTTCTGCTTTAATTCATCTACTTTAAATTTAATCAAGTGTTTGTTTGCGCTTATGCAACAACAATGTCTTCAACCAAAACTTCTGTGTATGGTTGTCTGTGACCTTTTTTAACTTTGTCATTGTTTTTATCTTTGTATTTAAAAACGATGACTTTCTTTTGTTTACCGTGGCGAAGCACTTTAGCGACAACTTTAGCGCCTTTAACATAAGGTGCACCAACTTTAACTTTATCGCCAGAAACTAGTAGCACTTCTTTAAACTCAACAGTTTCGTCAACTGCGTTGTTTAGTTTTTCTAAAAACAATTTTTGGCCTTTTTCGGCTTTAAATTGTTTGCCACCTTTAGCAAATATAGCGTACATATTTTCCTCCTTAAAAGACTCACTATAAAAGTAATGCAGATATGCATATTTAAAAGACTTTTTCTATGTGGTAATAACAATTAATGTTAACATATTTGTGCGTTTTTTGCCATTAAAAAGTGAGATTAACGAATTACAGAAATTATTGCGTTAACTATCGGGTTTTTGCGTTTTTTGGTGTAAATAAAGTTAGCAATGTGTTGGCGGAGTTGTTTTTTTAAGTCATTTAGTTGTAGACCACGTTCACCTACTTTTGTGTGGTAATTTGCTAAAAAGGTCTTAGCGCTTTCGGTTATTTCTAAAACAAAGTCATTGTCGCGAGAAAAGCCTTTGGAAAAAATACTAAAGTCGCCGTGTACTTTGCGGTCTTGAAAGGAGTATCTAAAGGCTAGGATAAAAATTCCGTCTTCGGCTAAGTATGCGCGTTCTTTAACGATAATATCGTTATTTTCGTCAATCGGCACTTCATCAATTAGTTTGTCTGCGGCTGGCAACTCTTTTTTAGAGATAAATCCGGATTTTTTGTTAAAGTGAGCAATGTCTCCGTTTTCCATAATCAAGATATTTTTTTCGCTAAACCCAAAAGTTATTAAAGTTTCTTTGAGTTTAACCTGTTGGCTATACTCACCGCGCAAAGGAATAATATAGCGCGGGTTTAAAAGTGAGAGCATAAAAGAAATGTCGGTGCTGGAAGCCAGGTCATGAACAATTAAATTAGGCTTGTAGTAAGTTTTGCACTCTGTTTTAAAAAGTTCGTCCAAGGTTGCAGCAAACATAGTCTCAACCCCTGGAATTGGTTTCATTAAAATGCACACTGCATCTGTCTTTGAAAGAGTTTGGCGAGGGTTTTTAGACTTCGCGATGCTTTGTAGTTTAATTAAGGGAGTATTTAGATTGCCAGTGATTATCATAACCACATTTTGAATCCCGTTTTCATAAACGTGTTTTTGCGAAACTAGTGATTTTAAGTCAAGAGACAAGTAGCCTTTTTTAATTAAAGGCAGTAGTTTCATAAAGGACTTGCGGCTAGAGAAGCAAATTTTTCTGTCTAGTTCTTCAGCCCAAGTAATTATTTCTTGAATACGTTTAATGTCGGTGTCTGCTACTGCAAAAAACAGACGACCTTCGGTATTTTTAAAAACGGTTGTCAAAAACGCCTGGTATTTGTCTTGTGTAAATGTAGTGGTGAACTGAGAAACTCCCGAGCAGTCTGGAAGTAAAGCCAAGGTGTCTTTCGCTAAAGCGGCTTCCATTAAGGCTGAAAACTCAGTTTGGTAAAGTGGATGTGGGGTTTTATTTAAAGAAAAAGAACCTGTGTAAATGATTTTACCAAGTTCAGTCTGGGCAATGATACCCACGCTTTCTGGCAGCGCTGAACTCGTGAAATAAAAAGAAAAACTGCAGTCTTTAAAATTCGCTTTGGTGCCTTTTTTAATTTCTCTAAACTCAACATCGGCATGATTTAAGTCAGGTGTGTCTTCTATAGTCTGCTTGATTTGATGAATTGTCAGTTCTGTTGCGTAAACTGGTACCTTAATTTGTTTAAGTAAAAAAGGCAGGGCTCCGATGTTTTCGTCTTTGAAAGACGATAAAAATATAGCCTGAATTTGGTCTTTGTGTGACAACAGGGTTGAGTAGTCTGCAATAATTGAATCAATTCCAAACTGCTGTTGAGTTGGGTATTTTAGCCCTGCGTCTAAAATGAAGATAGAACGATTGACCTGTAGACAAAAGAAATTTTTTCCAATTTCTCCAAATCCACCAAGTCCAAAAATTTTAATATTAGTAATAATGCACCTCGTGTAAAAAAATGTTTTTAAATATTTAATTTGAATTTACTTGCCGTTGTATTTTTCCTTAAAAACAAGGACAAGTGATTTTTTGTTGTTAATGTATTTTACCATATTTTTAGCTGGGTTGTTTTCAGATTTGCACTACAAAAATTATCTCAAACTGCTTCATTTTTTACCCTAATTTAATTCATTTTACCCTGCAAATCTGAGTTTTGCTACCCTAAATAGACAAAAATCCAGTAGAGTGGTTCTACTGGACTTAATGATTAAGTCTGCTAAAAAACTTAGTTGGGATTTGAGTCTTTTGGACTTTCTTCTGCGCTTTGTTCAGCCTCAGGAGTTTCTGCGTAAGTCTTAATTAGTGGTTCTTTTTGAAACTCTTTGACAAAAGAAAGTTCTTTGTGTTTAACGACTGTCAGTGAAGTTGTAACGTATTGAATGATGTTAGCCACACGTTGTGGTGGAACGGCGATAAACAATTGAATAGCCAGTGAGTTATAGAAGGTCATCATCGCGCTAATTCTAGATTCATCCATATTGTTAAAAGCCTCGTCAAATAGCACTAGACAGCCAGATCCGGCCCCACGATTGCGAGAAAGCAATTGTTGGAAGGAAGCCGCGATTACTATATAGAAAGGAACTTGGGTTTCTCCACCTGATTTTTCGCGAGAAACTTTGGAAAAAAGCGAAACTACGTTGTCCTCAGAAGTAATTTCAATGTCGTATTTCATATAATTGCGGTAGTCAAGCAGTTTTGCTGCAGTTTTTTCCATCGCAGGATCAGTTGACGAAATTTGTCTAAATAAGTCATCTAAAATTGTTGTTTGAGTTTTATTTAAGTTGTCTTGAAATAGTGTGTTGTTTAACTCTTGGTTGCGAGTAAGTAAGTTGTAGTATCTTTCGAAATCTGGGTCTTCGGCGGCTTTGTAAATTAGTTTATAGGTATCTTTACCAAAGCGTTTGCCTTGCAGCGCAACATTTAGGTCATCAATTTGTTGTTTAGCCTGTTCAATTGAAGAGGCTAGTTTATTTACAAACTCTTCTTTAAAGGTAGTTTCTGCAGAGTCTCTCAGTTCTTTGGCTTTTTGTTCGTAAACTATTAAGTTATGGTTCTTAATTTCGTTTTGCTCAGCCTCAAAAGCGGTTAAGTTTTCAATTAACGGTTCTTTTGCAAAACTGTATCTTAAACAGTAGTCAGACATCAGTTTTAAAACCAGCACACTTTGTCTTGAAACTGAGTTTGCGAGTTTAGCCTGGCTATTTTCCAGAACTTCAATGATTTTAGTCGGATCTTCGTGTCGTTTAAGCAGTGCGCTGTATTTAGTGTTGGCAGCACTTAGTAGTTCTGGGTTGTTAATCTTGAGTTCTTCCAGTTCTTGTTTGTAAACCGCTTGAGTTTCTTCAGTTTGATTGCGGCGAACTTCAATGTCTTGCAGAACTTGCTCAATTCTACCACGGCGAGTAATTAACTCCTCGTGTTGCGAAAGAATTTCACTGCGTTCACTTTCTGCCTTGTCAATTTGGGCCTCAATTTCTTTAATGTCAGTACCTTTTGCTAGATTTTCTTTTTGAGTTTGCAGTTCTTGGACTTTATGTGTAAAAATCTGGATGTTATCAGCGGCTGAAAAACGGTTTTCTTGAATAATTCTGGCAGCACCTAGGCGTTCGGCAAGTTGACGAGTATAAGTGGTTTCACCAATTTCTTTAGAAATTGTGGCTAAATTTTGAGTCTTTTGCTCAATTTCCCTTAAAATAATTTCTTTTTGTTTGGTGTTGCCAGTTATACCGATTTGTTTTCTGGCCCAAGATTGAGGGTTAAGTTGAGAGGCTGTGTAGTTTGAGTAAGTCATACCAAGTGGCTCAACTGAGCGGCTGAAGTTCTTAAGTTCGCGTGGAGTTGCAACGCATATTACGTTGTTGTAAAGCATGTTAATGTAAGCGCGAGCATAGGTGTGGTTGGTGTCAATCTTGCCAGCAAGTGAATCGTTTTCGGTTTGGGTTTGTGGGATTTTGCCAGTGTTTACCAAACCTACTCCAAAAATATTTAAAGTGGTTCTAACTTCGTTGTAGACTTCCAAAGCATCGTCAAAATATTCAGGGTCCACAATGATGTTGAACTTGTTTCTGCCAATATAACCCTCAGCGACATTTCGCCAAGTTTCGTCGTTAACTTCAATTAAGTCGCAAAGCGGACGGAAATTAAACTCACGGTGGTATTTTTGGCTTAGTTTTTCATTAATTTTTTCAACTAAGGCAGTAGTTTGCGGTGGATACATCTTGATGTTTCGCTCAAGATTGTAGTGTTCTTCTTTAAGTAAAGCGATTTCTTTGCGAATTGCCTCAGACTGTTCGTTTAGTTTGTAAATTCGGGCGTTTGCGCCTTCTATAAGCAGTTCTCTAAACTCAGCGATTGCCTCTAGATTTTCTTTTACTTTAGCGATGTCTTTAAAGGCAGTTTGGCTGTGCATTTTGGCAAAATTCTTTAAAATTTCGTTAGTTTTGATGCGTTTTGCCAGTTCTTGAGTGGTCGCAAGTTCCTGAATTAGTGAGTTTTCAAGGTCTTTAGCCTTGATTTTTTCGGCTTCAATTTGGGTATTGGTGCGCTGAATTTCGCGAGAAATTCCGTCTAAAGTTTGAGCAAGTGAGTTAGAGCCGCGAGCGCGGTCTAAGTTCTTTATAGTCTCTTCCTTTGCCAAAATCTGGGTTTTAAGTTCAGTGATTTGCTCAAGAATTTCTGAAAGCTGAGCAGTGTTTTGCTGTTTTTCTAAGCTGCACTGCTTAATAATTGCTTCTTTTGAGTTAAGTTCAGTGATTTTTTTAGTAATGTCGTTGGCAGCGATTTCGTCTTTTTCTGCCTTAATTTCGGCAGAAGAAACACGGATTTTTTCCAAAGACTCGATTTTTTCGCGGTCTTTTTTAATTTCGGCCTCGATCTTTTTAAGTTCAGCGACATTGTTTTTAAGTGAAGAAATGTTGACTTGTGTGTTGTCAAGCAAGAACTCAAAAATAAAACTTTGCAAGTCAATTGGTTTGAAAGCAAGGGCTTTGGGAAGCAGTTTGCTGTATTTTAAGCCATCAATTCCAAGAAAAACTGAAAGTGCTTCTTTATATTGTTTATTAGTGTCAAACGCTTCAAACTTAATTTGGGCTCCGTCTAGATAATCACGCATTGACTTAAAGTTGCGTGGACGTTTGTTTTCAATGTACATCTCTTCGTCAATTCGCGTGTTTTTAATGCGATAAAAACGTTCTTTGAGCGAAGAGCTTTGTGGTAGGTCTATAACTACCCCGATAATTGAGTATTTTTCGTCTCTAGTGTCAAAAAACTCAAGTGCGATGTGAGTAATAACGTCGCCTGGTCGAATAAACTGCTTGTTTTCGCCGCCCAGTTTTCCGCGAATGTAGCCCTCTAGTGTACGCTTTGCCTCTGGAGTTGCCGCAATATTAAAGTGCGCGTTTTGACGACCACCCACCAAAACATACTGCATGGCATCTAGTAGCGTTGACTTACCAGAGCCATTTTCTCCACTTAAAAGAATGTTGTCTTTAATGTCTAGAGTGACATTTTGAAAGGTGTGCCAGTTAATAATTTTAATTTTAGTTAACTTCTTCATTTACATTACCTGTGTGTTCATCTAAAGCCATGGTTAAGTTCTTTAACTCTTGGATGTTAATTACATATAAAATGCTTTTATAGATGCGAATTGTTGAACTGTCTGGCAAATCTGGGTCTTTAAAGTCAATTAAGTTATATGATTTAAAGGTTTGCAAAACTGGTCTAAGTTCTTTTTTAGAAATTCTTTTGTCTAAAAATCCAATTCTAGCAAGTTCATCGTGCACTTGTTTTAACTCAATTTCAATGTCTTGAGAAATTGTTGTGGTTTCTAGCGCTCTTTGGAAAAGAATTCTTAAAATCAAGAGCACTACTGTGTCGTTTTTCTTAAGTCTTAAGCGGTTGTAGCCAGAAGTATTGACAATAAAAAGTGTTTCGGCTTCTCTTTTGATTTCTAAAGAAAAGTCAAGCAATGCAAGCAGAGCACTGATTACTTCTTTGTTTTCCAAAATAAATAGATAGTCGTTTTTATCTGTTGCTTTTTGACAAGTTATGAAATTAACTTGTAGAAGTTTATTGATAACTCGGGTAATTTCATGGCGTTCGCCTTCTTTGAGTTTTTCATATTCTTGCATAAATTCTTTTGCTTTGGTTAGTTTTTCTGCCATTTTTTACCTCTTTTTGTAAATTTTAAAGTCTTTGAAACGAATACCGTTGATATCAACCTTTTCATCTCCTAGTTCCACACGGAAATGAACTTGACTGGAGTTGGAATACAGAAAAATTAAAATTAATTTAATGTATTCAACTTCGGTTGCAAGCGGCAAGGTTTTAGCCTGCATTTCCAGACGGCCAGCAAGGTGAAATTGCACGTATTTATCGATTTCAGTCATTCCAAAATCGGTTTGTTTAAACATTGAGGCTTGAACTAATTCGTATTTATCAAATGGAAACTCAGCGTCTAGTTCCATCTCAGCGGCTTTAGCCTCCATTCTTAAAACTCGTTCTTTATACAGAGACTCGTGGTCTAAGTTGCGGGCTTGAATTAAGTTAAAGATTTTAGTGGTATCTATTTCTCGGCTAGGTTCATTTAAAATTAAGTCAAAAGCCCGGTTAAAGATACCTTCAATGTCGTCAGAACGGTTAGTTAAATACAAGAACTTAGCAGTAGTTGCACCAATATAGCGTTCGTTTCTAATGTCAATTTCAGAAATTAAGTTTTCCAGTGAAGTAAAATAGTCGCGAATTGCCTGAATTCTGTGTTCTAAAACTTGAAAAGCAAACTCTTTGGTAAACTCTGGTCTTTTTTTAAGTTCAACCAATTGATCGGCTAACTTTTCCATAATTGGATCTGAAGTCAAAATATCTCTTAAATATTTCAAAATATAGACCTTGTATTTGGGAATAGACTCAGTGGTTTTAAGCAAGTAGTAAGACTTGTCAAAGAAGTTATTTTTATAATCGTGAAGCAGTTGGTCAAGCACTTCGTCTACCGAAATTTCGTCTTTGGCATTGACTAACTTGTAGTAGTAGTTATAAATGTTTGCACCAAGAGTTTTCAGTTTATCAACTAAACGCACAGTTCTTTCATAACACTCATTTATCGTTGGCAGACCTTGTTCAACTTCAAAGTTTTTAAGCAAAGTATAAATAGTATAGATGTCGCTGGTGTATTCGGTTTCGGCAAATATATCTTCGTCAAACACGAAGTCTTCAACATCTTTTTCGGCTTCGTCTTCTTCTGGATTAATTTGAAATTTAAAAGAAGCGATGGCTTCTAAAATTGAAATTGAGTAGGGAAAAAAAGAAATTGCACGTTTATAGTCGCCAATATCTTCCTCGCCAATCCAGCCACACTTAACTAAGTAATTCAAAGTAATGTTAGCTTTTTTTCTAGGGGTTAAATTTTCGCCTTCTTCTGTGTATTCACTTGGCAGCTCATCAACTGCAAACACAGCATTCGCTTCATCTTCAAAATACTGAATTAGTCTGTGGACAATGTCGCTGCGCTCAAGTTGGAATGTTCCTTCAAGGTGTTTAAATTCATCGTAAATAATAAAAAGTGAGTCTAAATAAATTTGTTTATTTTTACAAGACAGGACATTAAAAAAGGCTGGATTTAAGTAATCAAAAATTTTTTTCATTTAGTTCCTTTTTTCGTGTTTGAGTAGCAAACGCAAACACGCATAAGTATTTTAGCATATAACTTTTAGATATACAAAAGTAAAAAAGACATATCAGAAATATATACAAATGGCTTAGTAAGGCTATTTGTGTGTTTTATGAAAAATTATGTGCTTTCTGCGACTACCACGCTAAAGTTCGGTTTTTTTAAATCCGGTGAACTGTATTTTTCAAAGAAATTTAGCTAAACAAAAAGACAGCAAAATAAAAAAACAGACACTTACAAAAAATCTAAAACTGGCTTTGTGTGAGTGTCTGTTTGGTTTGTAAATTAGATGATTAAGTTTTGAGTTTAAATGGCGGTAGCGAAAGGAATTGAACCTTCGACACCAAGTTTAGGAAACTTGTGCTCTATCCGCTGAGCTACGCTACCGACTATTTTACCTAAAACTCAGATGCTAAGTTTTGCTCAACAATTTTGATGTTGGCAGCCAAATATCCTTTTTTAATTAAAGTCAGTGCAGTTTGCTTTTGTAGGTTTTTTCTATCTGAACAAAGCAAAGCAAACTTAGCAAAAACTTTGCGGTAGTCTTGTTCTAAAGATTTTTTTTCGTCATACTTAAGTGCGCGGGCCTTTGTTAAAACTAGTCGTTCAACTAGTTCTGAAGAAAACCCTTTTCTAATAAAGTAAGCAATGGTTTTGGATTTGTAAGTTAAAAAAGGGCCAGTGATTTGCGCAAGTTTTTTGTCAATTTGTTTACTTAAAGTTTTTTCTTCGTCATACTGAATTTTTAAAAAAGCATCTTGGATAGTTTTTCTAGCCACGCCTTTTTCAAGAAGTCTAGCCTCAATTATGCGGTTTGAGTATTTACTGGATTTTGACTTAATAAAAAGCTCTGTGTATCTTTCGTTTGAAACAAAGTTTTTGGCTTTCAGTTCAGTAAGAACTGCCTGTGCACAGTTTTTTGAAAAACCTTTTTTACTCAAAAAAGCGATGACTTCTGCTTCAGTTAAATCTGAACGGTCTAGTCTATGCATGGTCTTTTCGTAGGCTAAGTGGAAGTTATTTGCCTCAAGTACTTCTTTAAGTTGCCCTTGATTTGCATAAATGTCCGCAAAAAAATTTGGGAACGCCTTTAGAGTTTTAAGATGAATTTCTTCTTTGGCCTTTGGTGTAATTAAATAAATTTTGGATTTAGTTTTTTGTAGTTTTATTTCCATAACTAAAATAATTTAAAAACCTATCTTTATTATACAAATTTTAATTTTAAAAACTACTGCTTTAAAAGAAAAAATTTGATTTATTAAAAGTCGTGATTTTTAAAACCAGCGCCGATAATATCACAGTTTTCTTGAATATAGCTAAAAGCGTGTGGATCAAATACCGAAAGCAGTTCACGCAGAGCGTGAATTTGAGTTTTGTCAATTGTAAAGACAACCATGTTTTTAGCCTTGCCAGAATATCCACCTTTAACTGGAATTAAGGTATAGGTGCGAGAAAAACGTTTAAAGATAGCGGCTTCCAGTGCTTTTGAGTTTTCAGAAATTATGTAGGCGGTAAATGCTTTTTTGGCTCTAAAAGAAAAGAAGTCAATTAAGTAGCCGATTAAAAATATTGTAAAGAATCCGAAGAATCCTATGTATAGTCTAGTAACGCCAGTCAAAATAGAAGAAAGAGCAATGATTCCATCAGTTGTATAAATAGCCACTGAATACGGAACTTTGGCGTATTTGTGCGCAACTTTTTGAATAACGTCGAAACCTCCGGTTGACCCGTTGTTTCTAAAGACAATGTAGAGACCAAAGGCTGTTAAAAAAGCACCAAGCGCAACGCAAATTAAAATTATAGAAGTTGGTAGTTGTGAGACATTAATTTCGTTGTTTACGATAGTTAGAGTTTTTTTGTCAATTGAGAAAAACAGTTTTTCAACAAAATAAGTCGGTGAGACAGACAACTCAAAAATTAAAATAAATAAAGGAAGAGTAAGTGAGCCTACAATTGTTTTAAAGAAGTAAAACTTACCAAAAACAACTAACGCCAAAATTAAGGCAAATGTGTTGCCGATCCAAAAAGTATAAGAGGTTTTAAATACACCTTTTGTTAAAGACTCAATTACAATACCAACTCCACCAACTCCACCTGACACTAACTTCAAAGGATTATAGATAAAGTAAATTGGCAAAGCCGTGATAAAAGTCCCCAAAACTACAAAGAAAAGTTCTTTTAAGTTTTGGCGGGTAAATAGTCTTTGCATTAAAATTCTAAATTGCGTGGTGGTTTGATAGAATTTCATCTTTTTCTATATTTTAAATACTCCTTTAAAAATGCAGAAATTTCACCGTTTAAAACTTCGTCAGCCTTAGCGGTTTCAAAATTAGTGCGCAGGTCTTTGACTAATTTATATGGGTAAAGTACATAACTTCTAATTTGACTACCCCAAGTAGCCTGCAGTTTTTCACCTTGCAGTTTTTGTATATTTTCGGCTTGTTGGGCTATTTTAGCGGCAATAAGTTTACCTTTTAAAATGGACAACGCCGTTTCTCGATTTTGAATTTGTGAGCGCTCATTTTGGCAAGTTACCACTAGGTTTAACGGCAGATAAGTAACTCTGACAGCAGAATCTGTGGTGTTTACAGATTGTCCGCCTGCACCTGATGAGCGAAAAACATCAATTTTAAGGTCAGTTTTTGCAATTTCTAAGTCGTAGTTTTGTTCAATTTCAGGAGTTACTAAGACTGAAGCAAAGGTAGTGTGTCTACGTTTATTTGCGTCAAACGGAGAGATTCTAACTAAGCGGTGAACTCCACTTTCTCCTTTTAAAAAACCATAGGAATAGGCTCCAGAAATTTTTACAGAAACCGCCTTAAATCCCGTTGTATCGCCCTTTTGTAGGTCTAGAATAGTAGTTTTAAAACTGGCTATTTTGGCGTATTTTAGATACATATTAAAAAGCATTTCAACCCAGTCATTAGACTCAGTTCCACCGCTTCCTTGGTGAATTTCTAAAATACAGTTTGAGTCGTCGTACTCTTCGTTTAAAAATGTTAAAACTTCGAAGTCGGTGATTTCTTTTTCTAAAATGTTAAGTTCTTTTTCAATTTCTTCACCTGTCTCTAAATCAGCCAATTCTGTAAGTTCAACTAAGTCGGTTAATTTAGTGTTAAGTGAGTTAAAAGTCTTTAACTTACTTTCTAGTTCTGAAAGTTGCTTTAAAACAACTTTGGCGTTGTTTTGGTTTTGCCAAAAATCTACGCCTTCAACTACTATTTTAAGTTCCTGAATTTGTTTTTTAAGTTCTGTTGGCTGAACAGTATTAGAAAGTTCTTTTAACTTACTTTCTAAGTGAGTGAGTCTACTTTTAAGTTCGCGATTTTCTATTGCCACGGTTTCTTTTTCTTAGAGGCTTTAGGTTGTTTTTGCGGTCCTTTGTAGTCAGTTGCCTGGTTAGTTTGAGCGTTTTTAACAACCTCTTCGCGTTCTGTGTTTCTTTCAACAACGGCTCTTAAAATGTATCTAGAAATCATTTCGTTAATTTGGTCAAGCATCTCTAGAAACATGCGTTTGCCTTCGTTTTGATAAACTATCACTGGATTTTGCTGAGCATAGCCTTGCAGTGAAACCGCCTGTCTAAGCCCTTGCATACGGTCAATGTGCTCCATCCAATAAGTGTCTATAGTTCTTAAAATTATCACTTTTAAAAACTCGTTGTACTCCTCAACTGAAGACTTTTCAATTTTGTCTTGAATTTCTTTGTCTGCTAGTTCTTGTAAATATTTTTCAATTTCGGCTATGGACTGTTTTTGTTTTAAAGTGTCAAAATTGATAGCATTTAACTTAAAGATGTTTCCATCCAAATATTTAAACAGAGGAGTGGTATTTAGTTGACCTTTCTTTTGGCCGTATAGACGATCAAAAGTAATGTCTTTTAAGTATTGAATTAAAATCTTGTAGGCAAGTTCTTGGACGTCTTGGTTTTTAATCACAGCCTCGCGTTCGGCGTAGATAGTCTCTCTTTGAATACGCATGACGTCGTCGTATTTTAAGACGTTTTTACGAGAATCGCAGTTCATGCCTTCTACTTTTTTCTGGGCGTTGGTTACCATGTATGAAAACATCTTTGACTCAATTGGCGGCATGTATTCAGAATCTGAGTTTTTAACTTGTTGCAGACCTTGCATGTAGGCAACTCGGTTTTTAAAAGTTTCAGATGAGAATCTTTGCAGCAGTTCATCGTCTGCAGAAATATAGAAACGAGAGTAGCCAGGATCGCCTTGTCGGCCAGATCTACCACGCAACTGGTTGTCAATACGACGAGACTCATGTCTTTCGCTGCCAATTACCGCAAGTCCACCCAGTTCTTTGACACCAGGTCCTAACTTAATGTCGGTACCACGACCAGCCATGTTGGTTGCAATAGTAACTGCGCCAACTAGCCCAGCGTTTTTAATAATTTCAGCCTCGCGCTCATGTTGCTTGGCGTTCAAAACTTCGTGTTTAATTCCACGTCTAGTTAAAAGTTGAGATAAATACTCAGAGGTTTCAACCGCAATTGTACCAATCAAAATAGGTTGACCTTTTTCGTGCCGCTCTTGAACTTCGTCAAGTAAGGCTTTAAACTTATCTGAAGCAGATGCAAACAGCAAGTCGGTTGCGTCAATTCGCTCAACCTTTACGTTAGTTGGAACTTCCACAACTAACATATTATAAATTTCTTTAAACTCTTCTTCTTCAGTTTTAGCAGTACCAGTCATTCCGGCTAGTTTTTTATACATTCTAAAGAAGTTTTGATAAGTTATAGTTGCAACAGTTACAGTTTCTTGCTTTATTTTAACGTTTTCTTTTGCCTCAAGTGCTTGGTGTAGACCTTCTGAAAACTGACGGCCATCTAAAATACGTCCGGTGAACTGATCAACTATTAGTACTTTGTTATCAGCAACGACGTAGTCTTTGTCTCTGGCCATGATGTAGTTTGCGCGCATTGCGTTGTTGATGCGGTGAAGGAGTGCAACTTGAGAGATGTCGTATAAGTTTTGCACACCAAAATAACGCTCGGCTTTAGACATTCCGCTTTCCGAAAGTTCAACGGCTTTATCTTCAATGTCAATAATATAGTCTTCGTCGTTTAAAGACTTTGCAAAACCATCGGCACGGCGATAAAGTGCGGTGTCGTCTTTCGCACCACCAGAAATAATTAACGGTGTTCTTGCTTCGTCTATTAAAATTGAGTCAACTTCGTCAATAATTGCAAAGTTCAGACCTCTTTTTCCAACTAAATCTTCTTTATATAAAGAAATGTTGTCTCGCAAATAGTCAAAACCTAACTCTGAGTTAGTTGAATACAGAATATCGCATTCATATGCTGTTTGTTTTTCCTTAGACTCCATTTGCGATAAATTAAGTCCAACTGAAAGTCCTAAAAACTCAAATAATTTACCAATTTCGCCTTTTACTTCACGGGTCGCTAAGTATTCGTTGACAGTCACAATATGCACACCCTGCTCAGTTAAAGCATTTAGATAAGCAGGCATCACGGCTGTCAAAGTCTTTCCTTCACCAGTTTTCATCTCAGCGATATTGCCACCGTGAATAATGTAGGCACCAGCGATTTGCACAAAGAAAGGAGTAAGACCAGTAACTCTAGTAGAGGCTTCTCTAACTAAAGCAAAAGCAGGAACAACTAGTTCCTCAAGTGTAGTTTTGCCGGCTTTTAAAGCAGCCTTATATTCGTTTGTAATTCGCGGAAAATCTTCGTCTTTTAGGGCTTTGTATTCATTTTCCAGGGCTAAAACCTTGCTTGCAATTTTTTTTGCTTTCTTTAAAAGTTTGCGAGAAGGGTCAAATAATTTTTTTAAAAACATAAATGGGTACCTCGGTATCTTTAAAATTTAGTTAAAATAAGTTAACTTTTCGGAAAGTAGTTAAAATACTCACCTTTTTTTAAAAGTAACTCGCTGTGAGTTCCACTTTCTATAATTTTACCATCTTTAAGGACAAATATGCAGTGGCTGTTTTGAATTGTAGAAAGCCTGTGGGCAACCACAATTAGCGTGTATTTACCTTTAATTTTGTCAAGCGACGCTTGAATAATACTTTCGGTTTTAGTGTCAATGTTGGCAGTGGCTTCGTCTAGTAAAATCAGCAGTGGGTCTTTGCAAATAGTGCGAGCAAAAGAAATTAGTTGGCGTTCACCTGCCGACAAGTTCTTGCCATTTTCTTCCAAAACATGGTCAAGTCCTTTTTCGTATTTCAAAACGAGATCTGCGCAGCCTAGAAATTCAAGTGTTTCCATCACTTTTTCCTTTGAAATTTTTGGGTTATTCAGAGTAATGTTTGCCAAAATTGTGTCGTTAAATAAATAGACATCTTGTTGCATCACACCAATTTTTTCGCGAAGAGCATTGAGAGAATATCGAGAAATTTCTGCGTTGTCTATTAAAATCTGGCCTTTTTGAATGTCAAATTGACGGGTAAGTAGATTTAAAATCGTGGTTTTACCAGAGCCGGTTTTGCCAACAAACGAGTAAGTTTTGCCGCTTTCTAACTTAAAGTTAACGCCTTTAAGCACAGATTCATTTAAGGCATACTCAAAGTGAACTTCTTTAAACTCAATGTCAAACTTCTTAACTTCTTGAATTAGTTCGCCCTTACTTTCTTTAATTTCGGGTTCAGTTTCAAGAATTTTGTTAATCTTGCTAGACGCGACCATGGTAGACTGAACTTCGACAAACTGCTCTGAAAACCACAAAATAGGGTGAAAGAAAGTTTCAATTAAAATAAAGAAAGGCGGAACTATGTAAATGTCTTTAATTGTTCCTCTTAAAATTAAGTTAAAAGCCACGTAAAACAAATAAACTTGGGCAACTGTAGAAACGCCGAAAATTATTGGCCTTAAAAAGTTGTGCATTAGCATAATTTTTAAGTTAGCCTTCAGTAGTTTTCTTTCTTGCGCGCGAAACTCAGCGTTCTTCTTGGCTTGTTTGCCAAAAACTTGAGTGATCTTCATGCCACGGAAATTTTCGGCTAGATAACCGTTGATTTTAGCCTTTTGGTTGTCTGAAAAATCAAAAGATTTTTTGGTAAAAAAAGTGGTTAAAACTACTAATATTATCAATACTGGTATGTTTATCAACATGTAAAGCGTTAAAATTGGCGAAATTATTAACATGTAGATAAAGATAGAAACAAATAAAAAGACGTTTTCAAGAATTCCTGGCAAAAGCGCTGAAAGAAAATAGTAAAGTTCTTCAGCAGACGAGCAAACTCGGGAAGTTAAAGACCCTGTTTGGTTTTTTTGCATGTTGCCACTTGAGAACGAAAGTATTTTTTTAAAAGTTTCTAGTCTAATTTGAAAAACATAGTCTTGACCTATTTTGTCAAGTTGCACTGAATTAAATAACTTAGCCAAGGCTGTGAAAACAGAAAAGAAAGTCAAGAGAATTAAAGCAATTAAAACAGCCCAAATGCCAGTGGCTCCAAGAAAAGCGCCTTTGCCGTCAACTACTTTCATGATTTTGCCAAAAATAGACTGAGGAAGTGCTGCCGAAAACGAAAACAAAATAGACAAAAGAAAACTAGTAAGCAAAGTTTTTCGGTGCTTGCGAATTAGTTTGGTGTTGTTTTTAGTAAAAGCATCTCTTAGTCTAGGCATTACTCTAGCCCTTTCATGCTCTGTGTTTGCATTAGTTTACGGTATTCTTGGTTTTTGGAAATTAGTTCTGCGTGTGTACCTGAATCTACAACTGTGCCATTTTTTAAAATAAAAATGTTGTCGCTTGCCATTATTGAAGATATGCGGTGTGAAATTAGTATAACTACCATTTCAGGGGTTTTTAGTTTGTTGACAGAATCTAGAATTTTTTGCTCAGTTTTCATATCAAGTGCAGAAAGTGCGTCGTCTAAAATTAAGATTTTTGGATTGTTTAAAAATGCACGAGCCAAAGATATACGCTGTTTTTCGCCACCCGATAAGTTTTTTCCGTTTTCCAAAATCTTGGTGTTCTGTCCGTATTCTAAGTTAGACAAAGTGTTTTTTAAATCAAAATTAGCGTATAGTTTATCAAGCACCGCTTGGTCTAGATATTTATTTTTAAAGTAAACGTTGGCAGCAATAGTATCTGAAAATAAAAATCCGTTCTGCGAAACATAGCCAATTTGCTCAGCAAGGGTATTTTGAGAAAGACTATTGATATCTACTCCTCCTACAAAACATTTACCATTTTGAGAGCCGTAGACTTTTAGCAATATTTCACCAATTGTGGTTTTCCCAGAACCGGTGCGACCAAGTATGCCAATTGTTTGGCCAGGTTTAATTTTTAAGTTTAAGTTTTTAAGTACCAAGTTTTTAGGGTCATCTGGATATGCAAAGTTAAAGTTTTTAAACTCAATTTCAGAAGTTAAATCAGCAGCCAAAACGTTATTGTTTGTTTTTAAGTATCTGGCAAACACAACATCTACGGTTGGGTTAACTTCATTTTCGCTTTTCTTGTTTAAGGCATTTAAAAATACACGACGAGAAACCAAGGTTTTAGAAAGCATTGATACAAAATGACCGATTGCAATCAAAGGCCAAGAAAGGGTAAACACATAGGTGATAAATAAAATCATGTCTTCAGACTCAAGTTTGCCGAACACTTTACTTGGAAAAATTATGATTAAAGAAAGCGTGAAAATTAACACAGTTAAGTTAAGACCAGTAATCAATTGGTTAAAAAAGTGATTTTTAAAACCAGCTTTCGCACTTTTTGAGTAGGCTGTGCTGTAGTTTTTGGCAAGCACGCCAAAATGTGCATACGCCCAAGTTTCTCTTAAAAAAGCCTTAATTACCGCGTGTCCTTGAAAAATCTCTTGAACAAAGTCCTGCATTATTGTGTAGTTTACGCGAGAAGTCTTGAAGTGCGCCCTCATTTGGCGGCCAAAGTAAAGTGACACTAAAAATACAAAAGTCAAGGGCACCAAAAAAGCAGTAGATGCTGCCCAAGACAGCGTAAACATTTTATATAAAGTAAAGCCACCTAAAAAAATAATATCTGAAAGCATTAAGAAACTCAGGGCCACAGTCATTCTAATTTGGTTAATGTCTTGCGTAAAATACGCCATTAGTGCGCCAGTTTTAGTGGTTTTAAAGTGAGTTTGACTTTGTTTAGTTTGTTTTTCAAACAAATCTACTCGCATTTTACTTTCAACTAATCTAGATGTACCAAATAGAGCGAAGCGCCACATAAATCTGCCTAAAATTAAAAGTCCAAGCAACATTAAAATGGAGGTGATATGGCTATACACCTCTATTTTTTTGCTAGTTAGTTCCGCTTTATTTGTTTTAAAAATCCTTATAATTTCTCTAAAAAGTTCAGGAATTTTTAACTGATACCAGTTGATGACAACCAGTACAGCCGCTCCAAAAAACAAATAAGGACTAAAACGAACAATTAGTTTTAAAAAATAAAATTTGTTGTTTTGGCTTTTTTTCATCTAAATTTGCTAAAATTTAATCTTTAGTGATTTTAACTCCGTGGCTTTCGCGAACTGCTTGTTCTAAACCAAAAGCAAAATCTTCTAGTCTAGAGATTTCTTGAAAAGTTATGGCCTGTGCTTTAGCAATGTCTTTTACAATTTTATTAAAATCAGGCTCCGCAATATTGTTGAAAGTTAAGAAATAAAGAACTTCGTCTAAATAAGATTCAAATTGTGCAAGTGTACTGTGTTCTAAAAGTGTTAACAGGAACACACACTCCACTAAAGAACCCAAAATATAGACTTCTTTTTCTTTTTCTGCAAAATAAGACTCAGGATGTTTAACTAACACTTCTTTAAAAGCCTCAACTAGTTGCTCTAAATAATTCATTAAACCAAAAGCGTCTTCAATTTCTTTATCGGTAAAGTCAACTGGGGCTAAATATAATTTTAAGCAAGAAACTGTGTTTTCAAAAAGTCCTGCGACTAAGTAATTTTTTTCAATAAAACGAGTTAAAACAGCAAAGTCATCAGACTGCGTAAACTCTCTGATTTGACTAAGTTTGGTACGTTCGTTTAGCATTTGCCAACTGAACCAAAAAACTGCATTTTTTGGCGAACTATATCTTTGGCGCGTTCAACTCCTGGTTTCAGAATTTTACGAGGGTCGTAGCCCTTTCCAACTTGATCAAGTCCTGCTTGAAAGTATTCATGCAGCCCATCTCTAAAGGCTTGTTGCAGTTCAGTGTTGACGTTGATTTTAGCAATTCCTAGTTTAATGGCTTTTTTAACTTGCTCTTCAGGAATTCCGGTTCCACCGTGTAAGACTAAAGGAAAGTTTCCGGTTTCTTTAGAAAGTAGTTCAATTTGCGCAAAAGATAGTCCTTTCCAGTTAAGCGGATATGGCCCGTGGATGTTGCCAACGCCTGCTGCCAAAAAGTCAATTCCAAGTTCTTGCATTGCTTTGGCTTCTTTAGGGTCAGCTAGTTCTCCGTTGCCAACTACTCCGTCTTCTTCGCCGCCAATAGTTCCAACTTCTGCTTCAAAAGAAATGTTTTTAGCTTTAGCCAATTGTAGCAGTTCTTTAGTTTTTGCGTAATTTTCTTGAAAGGCAAAATGAGAACCGTCAAACATGACAGAAGTAAAGCCAGCGGCAATCGCTTTTTTAGTGCCTTCGTATGTTCCGTGGTCAAGGTGCAAAGCAACCGGTACGGTAATTTGAAGGTCATCGTGCAAAGCAAAGACCATTTGTGCAACTGTTTTAAAGCCGCCCATATAGCGAATAGCTCCTTCTGAAACTCCAATAATTACTGGGCTTTTTTGCTCTTCTGCAACTTCTAAAACTAAACGAGTCCATTCTAAATTATTAATATTGATATGAGCAACAGCGTAGCCACCTTGGCGTGCTTTGTGTACCATATCGTGTGCGTTTACTAACATATTTATATTAAATACTCCTTAAATCAAGACTTATTTTTAGTTTAAATTGATTTGTTATTTATTAACCTGACGGTCAATGATGTCTTTAAGTACTTTGTGTGATTTTTGAATGGCTTTAGTTTCACGTTCATCAAGTTCTAGTTGTAGAACTTCGCGAATTCCAGATGCATTTATCACACAAGGAGTTCCAAGATATACATCTTTTAGCCCGTATTCTCCGTCTAAGTATGCAGAAACTGAAAGAACAGCGTTTTCATTTGAAAGAATAGCTTTACAAATTCTGGTCATCGCAGTGCCAATTCCGTAGTAAGTTGCGCCTTTGCGGTTAATAATTTCGTAGGCTTTGTGGCGCACGCAGTCTTCAATTTCCATTAGTTTATCGCAGTTAACTCCACATCTTTTTCCAAGGTATTTGTTTAGTTTAAGTCCGGCAACTGAAGCAGCGGAAAATGCTGCAAACTCAGAGTCGCCGTGTTCGCCCATTACATATGCGTGTACGTTTCTTGGGTCAACTTCTAAATATTCAGACAAAGCGTAGCGTAGACGTGCTGAGTCTAGGACTGTACCTGAACCGATTACTCGTTCTTTTGGAAAACCTGAGAATTTCTTAACAGCGTAGGTCATGATGTCTACAGGGTTTGAAACTACTAGAAAAATACCGTTGAAACCGCTTTTCATGATTTCTTTGACAATACTTTCCATAATTTTTAGGTTAATGTCAATTAACTCAAGGCGAGTTTGACCTGGTTTTTGAGCAGCGCCTGCTGTAATTACCACGATTTCGGCGTCATGGCAGTCTTTATAGTCAGCTGCATAAACTTTGACGTTTGGACCATGTACTAACACGTCTTGTAAGTCAAGTGCGTCTCCTTCGGTTCTGGCTTTGTTGATATCAACAATCCCAATTTCTGTGCCTACTCCTAAAATTGTTGAGGCAAATGCGAAAGACGAACCTACTTGGCCGTCTCCAACTAAGATAATTTTATTTTTTTTAATCATTTCTTGCTCCTTAATTATCTTTTTAATTATAATATAAATAAAGAGTTTTTTCTATCGTTTTCTGCAAATTTTAGAAGCATAATCGCCTATTTTTAAGGTGTTTTTATGCAAATTTAGAAACTCTTTGAATAATTTTTAAATAACTTAAATATCGGCGAAAAATTACGGCGTCGTGGTATAATTTAAGAGTTAAACGAGGTAAACAAATGCTTTGGAGTGATTGGCTAGTTTTTATATTATCTATTTTAATGGTTGCAAATGTATTACTGCAACAATCTAAAGATGATTTGCAAGATGCTTTTTCTGGTGATAAATCAGAATTATTTAAAAATAAAAAAGCACGAGGACTTGAGGCTGTTTTAAACATTACAATGGCTGTGCTTTCTACTTTATTTGTAATATTTATCATCGTTAGTCGTGTACTAATTACAAAAGGTTTCTAAGTAAACCTTTTTTTATTTTAAAAATGCACCGTTTTTTTACCAAAAACTGGGAATTTAGCCCTGAAATTAAGCACCAAATTAAAAATGTGTTGAGGCTACGCGAAGGTACGCAAATTGAGGTTTGTGCAAATAACTTGTGTTTTTTAGGTGTGCTTTCTTACAACGCAAAAGAACCTGTTTTTATCAAACAAAAACAGTTAACTCAAACCAAAGTCTTTAAAGTAGATGTTGTACAAGGTTTAACAATTCCTAAAAAATGTGAGTTTTCAATTAAACATTTGACCTTATATGGCGTAAGAAAACTTATGTTTGCACCTTTTTTGAGAAGCGAAAGAAAACTCAAACCACTTAACTTAAATAGAGCAGAAACTATTGCAAAAGAGGCTGCTGAAATCGCGAAACGTTTTGAAGTTCCTAAAATTAAAGTACTTAGTGCTTTAACAGATATTGATTTTGCTAAATACGACTTGGTGCTGTTAGCAGATGAAGAGGCTGAATTTGACAAAAAATTTGACTTTAAAAACTTTAAAGATAAAAATATTTTGTTGATAATTGGTCCTGAAGGCGGAATTGATGGAAGTGAACGTAAGTATTTCGATGGCCTTTCAAATTGCCGAATAGTTTCGCTTGGCCAAAACATTTTAACTACAGAAAGTGCAGCAATTGGTATCCTTTGGGCTTTAAATAATTTATAGATTTTTTAAGTATTTTAAGCACTTCAAATTAACTATATTTGTGTTAATATGAAGTGCTTTTTATGTTTAGAAGAAATTGAAAACGAAGTAAGCTTTTTTACTTTTTTTAAGTTAAATAGAAATATTTTTTGCAAAACTTGTATACAGTCAAACGACTTTTCTTTAGTACACGAAACTTTTCCAACAGCACAAAACGCTGTGTGTAATTTATATTATTTTGAGAACTTCAATCCAGAAATACCAGAAGAGGTATACCTGCAATTTTTTGTGCCAATTTTTAGTGAAAAAATTAAAGCAGCAACACCTATTTTCTTCTTGTTAGAGTATAATATAAGTGTAGATAAGGTTTTGAAAAAAGTTTTTAAAACCAACGTCATTATTCTCAGTTTAAGAAAGGTAGGGACAAATGATGAACATTAAAGTACAAGGTAAAAACGGATTTATTCCGAGCGAAAGTATTGAAAAATACTCTGAGAAAAAACTTGAAAAAGTTTTAAAACTAATCCCAGAAGACGATGTAAAAGTAAGAGTTGTTTGCAAAGTTTACAACGATATGCAAAAAGTAGAAATTACTTTAACTCTACCAAAAATTACTATGCGTGCTGAAGTTGAACAAAAAGATATTTACGCAGCAATTGACCTAGCGGTTGATAAACTACTTCGTCAACTAACTAAACAAAAAGATAAGTTTGCTCTGCGTTTTTCTAAAAACAAAAACCGCGGTATTAAAGAAGAAAATGCCAAATTAGCGGATGCTATGGCAAAAACCAATATTTACGGTGAAGACATTGTCAGAGTTAAATCAATTGCACTTGAACCAATTACTGTAGATGAAGCAATTTTTAAAATGGAAACCTTAGATCATTCTTTCTACATTTTTAAAAATGTAGAAAATGACAAAGTTTGCGTAATTTACCGCAGAAATGAAGGCAATTTAGCAGTTATTGAAACTGAGTAGTAATTTTCTTTTAATCTAAATAGTTTACTAATCACCCCGCTTAATGCGGGGTGCATTTATAAATAGAAAGCAGGTGCTTATGCTAGACACAAAAATTAAAGAAATTATTGAAAAAGAAATGTCGCGTCAAAAAGACGGACTTGAACTAATTGCTTCTGAAAACTATGTTTCTAAAGATATACTTAGCGCAGTTGGTTCTATTTTAACCAATAAATACGCAGAAGGATACCCAACTGCTCGCTACTATGGTGGATGTGAGTTTGTTGACGAAATTGAGGCTTTAGCAATTGAACGAGCAAAAAAACTCTTTAACTGTGAGTTTGCAAACGTGCAGCCGCATTCTGGAAGTCAAGCAAACGCCGCGGTTTACTTAGCACTTTTAAAGCCTGGCGATACTATCCTTGGCATGGGTTTAAACGCGGGTGGACACTTAACACACGGCTACTCACTTTCTTTTTCTGGTCAGTTTTACAAATGTTTTGCCTATGACTTAGATAAAAAAACTGAGCAATTAAACTACACAGAAATTAAAAAATTAGCTAAAGAAATTAAACCTAGACTAATAGTATGCGGGGCTTCTGCCTATAGCCGTGAAATTGACTTTAAACACTTTAAAGAAATTGCCGATAAAGTCGGCGCATACTTAATGGCAGATATCGCCCATATTTCTGCGCAAGTTGCAGTTGGTCTGCACTCAGATGCAGTCAAATACGCAGATGTAGTCACAACAACTACCCATAAAACTCTTAGAGGACCACGCGGTGGTTTGATTTTAACAAACAACGAAAGCATCGCAAAAAAGGTTAACAAGGCAGTTTTCCCAGGGGTTCAAGGCGGACCTTTGATGCACGTAATTGCAGGTAAAGCAGTGTGTTTTAAAGAAGCACTTGAACCTGAGTTTAAGCAATACGTGCAAAGATACTTAGAAAATGCAAAAGCCATGGCTAGTGAGTTTAGCCGCCTTGGCTACCGTGTGATTTCTGGCGGAACTGATAATCATATAGTATTGCTTGAAGTAAAAAATAAAACTGGGCTAACTGGGCTTGCTGCACAAGAAATACTAGAGCAGGCAAATATTACTGTCAATAAAAACTCAATCCCATTTGATACAGAACCTCCTAAATATACATCTGGCATTAGATTAGGTTCAGCTGCTTTGACTTCTCGTGGTTTTAGTAGCGCTGAGTTTAAGGAAATTGCTAAACTAATTGACTTAGTTTTGACAAAGCAAGATAAAAAAACTATTTTAGAAGTTAAACAAACAGTTGCTAAATTGTGTAATTTACATCCTTTAAACTACTAACAATTCACTAAAAAATCCCTCTAATAGAGGGATTTTTTAGTGTTTACTATTCAACAACTAAAGACATGCCAACATTCGGCTCAGCCGTTTCGTCAATCGCAACTGTTGCTGATTTGTAGATTTTTACCGTGGCTTCAGGGTGTTTTTCTTTAGTAATTCGCGCGCACTCTGCTACACAATAGTCAAAGCAAAGTCCAAGCACATCAACAGATGTGTTTGCGTTGATTTCTTTAAAATTTAAAAACAGATCAATGCCGTACTCTTCTTGGTTTGGGTCTTGTCCTTTTGAAACAATTAAACTATTTGGGATTTGAGTGCTTAGTTTAAGTAGTTCATGGTCAATTTCGGCACCTTTTGATTTTTGCACGCAATGCGCTGGCCAAGGTCCGCTTTGTTCTTTAAAAGAACAATGATTTAAAGGATGCCAATCACGGGTAAAAATTACCCAGTCGTAATTGTTTTCGTGAACAAGTTTAAGAATTTCTGCTTTGGCTTTTTGCCAAGGCGCAAGACCTACTGCCAGAGAGCCGTTAATAAAATCAGTTTGTGCATCTATTATTGCCAGGATTTTCATCTTTTTTATTTCCTTTCTTTATAAAAAAAGCACCTACTTTTTAAGCAGATGCAAACTCAGTTTCAAAAATGGCGCCCACTCCAGGTCTCGAACCTGGGACCTTCTGATTAACAGTCAGACGCTCTAACCAACTGAGCTAAGTAGGCGTGGGTTTATTTTAAAATAAAGAAAGAAACTGGCAGCTCCCTATTTTCACACTATTGTGCTATCGTCGGCGTAAAAG